>NZ_CEEDOV010000007.1:151589-917902 GCF_979256585.1 Luteimonas sp. AC640a
TGGCGGAGCGGACGGGACTCGAACCCGCGACCTCCGGCGTGACAGGCCAGCATTCTAACCAACTGAACTACCGCTCCGCGCTTTGAAACTCCTGGTGGGTGCTGAGGGTTTCGAACCCCCGACCCTCTCCGTGTAAAGGAGACGCTCTACCGCTGAGCTAAGCACCCATGCGGAACAATCGAGCCGCTTACTTTACTGCATCCTTCAGCGCCTTGCCAGCCTTGAACGCAGGCACGGTCGAAGCGGCGATCTGGATCGGCTCCTTGGTCTGCGGGTTCAGGCCGGTGCGCGCAGCGCGCGGACGGGCGACGAACGAACCGAAGCCGACGAAGTTGGCCGCGTCGCCGTTCTTCAGCGCCTCGGTGATCGTGTCCAGCAGGCCGTCGACGGCACGGCCAGCGTCTGCGCGCGACAGGCCGGACTTCTCGGCAACCGAAGCGATGATGTCGGACTTGGTGAGGTTTGCCATCAGTGAATTCCTCTTCTTTTTGAGATAGCGACGTGTCGTACGTCTGGAGCATCCGGCCGGCCGCGCATTGCGCTGCTGGTCCGGACGTGGATTCCGGTCAGGCGCGCATGTTACGCGATCCCCCTGGCGATTACGACCGGATTCCGGATCGCGACTGAACGGGTGCGAGAGCGCTCGCAGCGCGGTGCGGGCGGGGCGCCGCGCCTGCGCGGTCGCGGCCTTGCGGGTACACTGCCCGGCTCGCCATCCAGTGTCCGGACCCATGCTGCAAGCGCTTCGAGATAAGACCAGTGGTTGGATCGCCATCGCCATCGTGGCGATGCTCGCAGTCCCCTTCGCGTTCTTCGGCATGGAGCAGTATCTGTTCCAGAACAATGCCGACTACGCCGCCAAGGTCGAGGCGCCGCCGAAATGGTGGCAGTCCGCGCCGGACTGGTGGCTCGTGCGCAAGTTCGCGTGGACCTCGTCCGAGGTCAGCGCCGAGGAGTTCCGCCAGACCTTCGACAACATGCGCGAGCAGCGTCGTCAGCAGGAAGGCGAGGCGTTCGATGCGCGCGCGTTCGAGACGATGGAGAGCAAGCGTGAAGTGCTCGAGCAGCTGATCGACCGTGCGGTGCTCGGCCTCGCCGCCGATCGCGCCAACATCGTCGTCGGCGATGCGCAGGTGCAGGAGATCATCCGGTCGATCCCCGCGTTCCAGGTCGAGGGTCAATTCGATACGCAGCGCTACCAGATGGCGCTGCAGTCCACGCAGCCGCCGCGCACGCCGCGCGACTTCCAGGAAAGCATCCGCATCGATCTGCAGCGCGCACTGGTGCCGCAGTCGATCGCCGAGACCGCGTTCGTCACCGAAGGCGAGTCGACGCGTCTGATGCGCCTGCTCGGCGAGCGTCGCGATGTCAGCTTCGTCGTCGTGCCGCCGCCGGCCGTCGACGCGGCCGAGGTGTCGCAGGCCGACCAGCAGGCCTGGTACGAATCGCATGCGGGCCGTTACCGCGAGCCGGAGAAGGTCGCGCTGGAATACATCGAACTGAAGGCCGCGGCCGACGCCGGTGCGGAGAACGCGACGGTCGACGAGGCCGAAGCGCGCGCCCACTTCGAGCAGGTGAAGTCGCGCTTCGCGACCGCCGAGCGTCGTCTGGCCTCGCACATCCTGGTCGAAGTGCCGGCCGGCGCCGACGAGGCGGCGCAGCAGGCCGCGCAGAAGAAAGCAGCCGACATCGCCGCCAAGGCGCAGGCGCCGGGCGCCGACTTCGCCGCGCTCGCTCGCGAGAATTCGGATGACCCGGGTTCCAAGGACGGCGGCGGTGATCTGGGTTGGGTCGAGAAGGGCATGATGGCGGGCGCGTTCGAGGACGCCCTGTTTGCGATGCAGCCCAATGCGGTCAGCGCCCCGGTGCGGACCGACTTCGGCTGGCACGTGCTGCAGCTGCGCGAAGTGGATGCCGGCAAGCCGGTCGCGTTCGAGGACGTGCGCGAGCAGATGGAAAAGGAAGTCAGCGAAGGCGACAGCTCGCGTGTCTACAACGAGCAGGTCGGTCGCGTCGTCGACGAGATCAACAAGAATCCGATGTCGCTGGAACCCGCGGCGGCAGCGGGTGGCGTGCAGATTCAGACCATCGCACCGTTCGCGCGCGGCGCCGGCAGCGGTATCGCGGCCAACAACGCGGTGGTGCAGGCAGCGTTTTCGGAAGCGTTGACCCAGGACGGCACGGTCAGTGATCCGATCGAGATCGGTCCGAACCAGACGGTGTTCATCCGCGTTACCAGCCATACGCCCGAGCGCGCGCAGCCGCTGGCGCAAGTGAGTGACCGCGTGATCGCCGAGGTCCGTGCCGACCGTGCGCGCAAGCAGGCCGAACAGGCTGCCGATGCGATGGTGGCCGAGATCAAGGGCGGCAAAACCCTGCAGGCGCTGGCCGGCGAACGCCAGCTGCAGGCGCAGGACGTCCCGGGCATTCCGCGCGGCGCCCCGGTGCCGGACGCGACTGCCAGCCAGGCCTATTTCCGCGCGGCACCGCCGACCGATGATGCACCGACGCCGGGCAAGGTGATGCTGGCCGACGGCAGCGCGGTCGTGTTCGCGGTGACAAAGGTCGAGCCGGGCAATCCCGAAGACGCGAGCGAGCAGGAGCAGGCGATGCTGCGTCAGCAGCTCGGCAGCTTGTTGGGCAGCGAGGATGCGGAAATCATGCAGCGCAGCCTACGCCGCGAAATGAAGATCACGGTCAACGAAGCGCGCATGTAAGGGCGCTTTGTACGGACCACGAAAAAGCCCGGCTCGCGCCGGGCTTTTTCGTGGGTGGGCCGTGCGGGACGAAGCCGCGGACCCACATCGCGCCGGGTCACCGTTCGTCGATCAGCAATTCCATGCCCGGACGCAGCACGCTGCGCGCGTCGAGTGCGTTGCGCGTCAGCAGTTCCTGCGTGCGCAGGCCGTAGCGCTTGGCGATCGACCAGGGCGACTCGCCCCGCTGCACCGTGTGCATGCGGCTCGCGGCGGTCTTGGTCTCGCCAGCAACCGGCGGGATGTCGACTTCGGGCGGCGCTTCGGCCATGAATACCGGCGGCGCGGCTGCGGCCTGTGGCACCAGCAGGGTGACCGGCTGACCGATCCGCGCGAGGCGGCCATCGACATGCGCGGGATTGAGGCGCTTGAGGCGGGCGGCATCTGTTTCGTGACGACTCGCGAGCGTGTCGAGATCGCGGATGCCGTCCGGTACTGCAATCGCGGTCAGCGTCGGCACCTCGCGATCCATCGACGCCATCCAGGTCTCGCGCTCGCCGGCTTCCTTGATCAGGCACGACAGCGCGTGCAGCTTGCGCACATAGGACTGGGTGATCTGCGGCATCGGCAGCGTGTCGGGCGTGGCGTTGCGGGCCTCCTGGCCTGCGCGCTTGAGGGCGCCGAACACGCGGTACTCGCCGGCGTTGTAGGCCATGACCGCCAGACGCCAGTCGCCGGCGAACATGCCGTGCAGCGTCTTCAGATAGCGCACCGCCGCGCGGGTGGAATCGGCGGGCGACAGGCGACCGTCGTAGCCGGGGCGGATCGGAATTTCGTGGTTGCGCGCGGTCACCGCGATGAACTGCCACAGGCCCGCCGGACCGGATGCGCTGCGAGCGCCGGGCCGGTAGCCGCTCTCGACGAAAGGAATCAGGGCGAACTCGGTCGGCAGATGCTGGGCACGCACCTCCTCGACCACGTAGGCGAACAGCGGCAGCACATCGTTGCCGCGCGAGGCCAGCTGGCGCGGCACATGGCCGAAGTGCGAGCGCCAGCGCTCGGTCGCATCCGCGGTGCACTCGGGCTCGGACAGGCCATCGAGGAAGCGGCGGTAGACCTCTTGGCCATTGCGGGTGACTGCCGGCGTCGAGGTGCCGGAGGCGGCGAGCGTTGCCGGGACCAGCGCCGCTGCGGATTCATTGGACGGTGCGTTGGTCGCGAAGCTGGTCGCTGCCGGCGCTGCGAGCACAAGCAGCGCCGCGGCCAGCCGGGTCAAGCGCCCCGGCCTCATGCGCGGAAGCCGTCTTTCCAGCGCCGCAATGCGGCGAAGACATCGACCCGGTCGGTCAGCGCGGTGCCGGCCTGACGCGAGGTTGCGGCGAGGACGGCGTCGGTGTCGACGCGGAGGAAGGGGTTGCAGGCGAGCTCGCTGGCGAGCGCGACGGGCAAGGTGGGGCGCGGAACGCTGCGCATGTCGAGGATCTCCTGTTCACGGCGCCGCAGCGCTGCGTTGTCCGGGTCGACCACGCGCGCGAACGCGGCGTTGGACCGGCTGTATTCGTGACCACAGCAGACCAGTGTATCGGCAGGCAGGGCGGCCAGCCGATCGAGTGAGGTCAGCATCTGGGACGCGGTACCTTCGAACATGCGCCCACAGCCGAGGCTGAACAGGGCATCTCCGCTGAACAGATGGCCGTGTCCGTGGAAGGCGATATGGCTGCTGGTGTGTCCTGGCACCGCGAGCACATCGAAGCGCCAGTCGGCGAGTTCGACGGTGTCGCCATCGCCTACCCGGACCGTCGCCTGCGGAATCCGCGGATCGTCGGGCGCGAACACGGGCAGATCCGGCCAGCGCGCCAGCAGCGCGTCCACGCCGCCGATGTGGTCTGGATGGTGATGGGTCAGCAGCAGCGCGATGGGCGTCAGCCCGTCTTCGGCCGCGGCCAGCACTGGCCCGGCTTCGCTCGGATCGACCACGATGGCCCGGCCGGACGCGTCGGAGAGCGTCCAGATGTAGTTGTCCTCGAAGGCGGGCAAGGGCTGCAGTCGCATCGGGTCGGCTCGGCGGCGGCTGGAAGCCATTACAATGCCGACCATGCCCGCGATCTCCCCGGCCGGTCAACCCGGCAGCGCCCGCAACTGGTTCGAGACTCCGGCCGGCCGCGCGATTCTCGACAGCGAGCACACCATCGTCGCCGACGCACTGGGCTCGCACCCAGGGCTCCCGTGGCTGTGGCTGACCCCGACCGTGCCCGAATTACAGATAGAAGGCCGCGGCCTGTGTCTGGTGCTCCAGGGCGATGGTCTGCATGGTCCGGTGCGCTGCGGCGTGCCCCTGCCGCTGCCGAGCGAAGCCTTCGGTGCAGTCGTGCTGCAGCATGTGGTCGGTGGGCGCGGCGACGCGCTCGGCCTGCTCGCCGAGGCCGCACGTGTGCTCGCGCCCGGCGGGCACTTGTGGCTGCTGGTCCTCAATCCGCTCACGCCGTACCGCTGGCGCTGGCGCGGGACCGGGATTGCCAGTGCCGAGCCGCTGACCTGGCGTCGCCGCATGCGGGATGCCGGCCTTGCGCCGGACGCGGTGTCGAACGGCGTGGGCCCGAGCTGGCGCACCGAGGCAGTTATCGAATCCCAGAACGGCCCAGGTCTGCGCGCGGCCTACGCATTGCGCGGGCAGAAGCGGCATCTGCCGCTGACGCCGATGCGCAGCCGTCGCGCGATGCCGATGCCGTTGGCCGCTCCGGCGGCCTGATCCTCATTTTTTTCCGGAACACCGATGAAGTCGATCGAGATCTATACCGATGGCGCCTGCCTCGGCAATCCCGGCCCCGGCGGCTGGGGCGCGTTGCTGCGCTACAAGGCCACCGAGCGCGAACTGTCGGGCGGCGAGCCGCAGACCACCAACAACCGCATGGAACTGATGGGCGCGATCGCCGCGCTCGAGGCGTTGAGCGAGCCCTGCGAGATCGTGCTGCACACCGACTCCCAGTACGTGCGCCAGGGCATCACCGAATGGATGCGCAACTGGATCAAGCGCGGCTGGAAGACCGCCGGCGGCGGCGCCGTCAAGAACCAGGATCTGTGGCAGCGGCTGCAGATCGCCTGCGAGCGCCACCAGATCGACTGGCGCTGGGTGAAGGGCCACTCCGGCCATCCCGAGAACGAGCGTGTCGATGCGCTCGCCAGTGCAGCCGCGCGCGAACAGCGCACTGCCGCGGCCTGACGGAGAGATACGCATGCGCCAGATCGTCCTCGATACCGAAACCACCGGCCTGGAATGGAAGAAGGGCAACCGCGTCGTCGAGATCGGCTGCGTGGAACTGGTCGAGCGTCGCCCGACCGGTCGTACCTATCACCAGTACATCAAGCCCGACCGCGACTTCGAACAGGGCGCGGCCGAGGTCACCGGCCTGAGTCTGGAGTTCCTCGCCGACAAGCCGCCGTTCGCCGACATCGCCGACGCCTTTCTCGCGTTCATCGAAGGCGCCGAGCTGATCATCCACAACGCGGCCTTCGACGTCGGCTTCCTCGACAACGAACTCTCGCTGCTGGGCCCGGACTACGGAAATCTGCGTCAGCGGGTGACGGTGGAGGATTCGCTGCTGCTCGCGCGCCAGCGCTACCCGGGTCAGCGCAACTCGCTCGATGCGCTGTGCCGTCGCCTCGGCGTCGACAACGCGCATCGCCAGTTGCACGGCGCGTTGCTCGATGCCCAGTTGCTGGCAGAGGTGTACCTCGCACTCACCGCAGGCCAGCATGAGATCGGCTTCGGCGCTGCGGTCGAGCCCGAGCGCAACACGAGCCACATCGTGCTCTCGCAGCCTGCCGGCGCGCGGCCGGTGCTGAGGGTGCAGGCCGACGAACTCGCCGCGCATGCGGCGCGGATCGAATCGATCCGCAAGAACTCAGGTGTGTGTCTGTGGGAACCCGTGAACGCGCCGGCGGAACTGGAGCCGGCCTGATACCCGCGCCGGCGCTCAGTGCCGGCGGATCAGGATCACGGTGACGTTGTCCGAGCCGCCGCCATCGAGCGCGGCGGCCACCAGTCCATCGACGCATTCCTGCGCGCTGCATTCCAGATGCGCCAGCACGCGCGAGATCGCGCGGTCGTCGACCTCCTCGGTCAGGCCATCGCTGCACAGCAGCAGCTGGGTGCCGGGGCTCAGCTCGCCCGACAGGGTCTCGACGTTGAGCGTCTGCGGATCGGTGACGCCCAGCGCCTGGGTCACCACATTGCGATGCGGATGGCTGCGCGCCTGGTCGATGCTGATTGCGCCCTGGGCGATGAGCTCCTGCACATAACTGTGGTCCTGCGACAGCTGCGCGAGCTTGTTGTCTCGCCACAGGTACACGCGGCTGTCGCCCACCCACGCCACTTCGAATCGATTGCCGGTCACGCGCGCGGCCACGACCGTCGTGCCCATCGGCAGGCTGTCGTTGCGTCGGCGTGAGGCGCGGATGATCTCCTCGTCGGCGATGCGGATCGCCTGCGGCAGGGCGGTGCCCTGCCGGATCTCGCGGACGATGGTCTCCCGCGCGAGCGCGCTGGCGACTTCGCCGTATTCGTGACCGCCCATACCGTCGGCGATCAGCCACAGCCCGAGCTCGCTGTCGCCGTAATAGGTGTCCTCGTTGAGGTCACGCCGCAGGCCCACATGCGTCAGGTGGCCGAACTCGATCATGCGTGTCCCCTGGCGAAGCCGGATTGGGGTGTCTGTCGCTGACAACGCGACGGTTCCCCCGGTGCGGCCAGCACGGGCCGGCGGATGGCGCGAGACACGATACGGAGCGTCCGGAACGGGAAGGAGAGGCGCATTCGGTATTGTGACGGTGGACCCGTTCGGGAGCATAGGGCAAGCGTCGTGCATGTGGTGCATTGCGTTGGGTGCGATGCGCGCCAGGTTGGGTCTTGCGGCGCCATCCCAGCGAACGCTGGTCATCCATTTTGATATGCGGTGATCGAACGGGTAGTCCGCAAAGTTCTGCGCGGGGTGTCTTGTGCGTTGTGGTGAAGCACGGCTCTCGCGTCTGTCAGCAGTCACTAGCGTCGTATACCGGGGGATTGTTCGGCCCATCCATGGGCCTCACCCCTTCGGCGCGATGCGCCTGCGGGGCCAGCCGTTCCGCTGTCCGGATTCGCTCCCGGCGAATCCGTCGAACCGGGTTCTCATCGAGTTCCCCCCTCTCCGCCAGAAACGCAAAACGCCCCTTGCGGGGCGTTTGCGAATCTGGCGGAGAGGGGGGGATTCGAACCCCCGAGGCGCTATAAACGCCTGCCTGATTTCGAGTCAGGTACATTCAACCGCTCTGCCACCTCTCCAGATGGTCCCCGATCGCCTCGCGGCGTCCGGGGGCGCAATGATACGGGCGCTCCGCGTGGGCGACAAGGGCGGCGTTACACTGGCCGGCCGTTCACCTCTACGGCGCTGTCCATGTCCGAAATCTCCGTTCCAGTGTCCTTCGGCGAACTCCTCGACAAGCTCTCGATCCTGCAGATCAAGTCCGAGCGGATGGATGATCCCGCCAAGCTCGCCAATGTGCGCACCGAACTGAGCGCGCTGGAGCAGACGTGGATGGCGCATCCGGCCGCGGGCCACGACATCCTGCGGCTGCGCGCGGACCTCAAGGCGGTCAACGAGCGTCTGTGGGACATCGAGGACGCGGTGCGGGTCAAGGAGCGCGCTGGCGAATTCGGCGAGGATTTCGTGCAGCTCGCGCGTAGCGTCTACCTCGAGAACGACGAGCGCGCGCGGATCAAGAAGGCGATCAACCTGGCGCTGGGCTCGGCCTATGTCGAAGAGAAGTCGTACGCCGATTACCGGAGCGGCCAGGCCGCGTCCTGAGGTTCAACCAGCGGGCCGGTCGTCGGACGCAATGTCCGCGCGCCGCGCCTTCTGTTCGATGTATTCGTCCATGCGGCTGAGCAGGCGCCACCATTCGCTGCCGTCGTCGCGATAGGTGCGCACCGCGCCAGCGCGCACGAGGATGCGGCGCAGTTCGTTGTCCTCGAAGCCACCCAGGTGCTTGCGCAGCACATCGAACGAGCGGTCTGTGTAACCGCGATGCGACAGGAAATGCCGGGCGGTGTCCTCGGCGGCGAATTCCGTCTTGTGTTCGGTGCGAAGACGCTCGAGCTGCTGCGCGTGCAACTGCCGGTTGAGCAGGAAGCTGACGCCGCCGCCGACGACCGCGCCGACGAGGGTGGCGAGCAGGCCGGCGACGATGGGATCCATCAGCGTTGCTCCAGATCAGCGCGGCGGCGTTCGAAGGCGTCGATCGCGTCGGCCACGGTGACCAGCGCCATCACGTCGTCGAACTCGATCTTCGTGCCCCACTTGAGATCCGCGGCCGGTTTGCCGAGGAATTTGCGGGCGGCATCGTCGTAGCGATCCACGCAGAAGCGGCGGTCGGAATACGGTCCGCTGCGCTCGGGATTGCTGGCCGCGTGCAGGCCCAGCACTTTCGTGCCCATTGCATTGGCGATGTGCATCGGGCCCGAGTCCGGCGTGACCAGGAGCTGCGCACGCGACAGCAGGGCGGGCAACTGCTTGAGCGTGTCCTTGCCGACCAGATCGAGCGCGTCGTGGCGCATCGCCGCGAGGATTGCGTCGGTGGTCTGCCGCTCCAGATCGCTGCGCCCCCCGCACAGCACGATGCGCCAGCCGGCATCGGCGGCGTGATCGGCGAGCGCGGCGTAGCGATCCGGGTACCAGTTGCGACGCACATGGCTGGAGCATGGCGAGATCATCAGCACCGGGCGGCCATCGTCCGGCCACTGCGCATTCGCCCATTCGAACGCTTCGGCCGGCACCGGCATGTCGTCCCATTCGACGCGATCCTGCCGGAGCCCGAGTGGTTCGCAGAAGCTGCCCAGCGCGTCGAGCACATGGATGCCGGGGCGATCGGCAATGCGCGTGTTGATGAAGAGCCCGTGCAGATCCTTGGAGCGCGCAGCGTCATAACCCACGCGGACGCGCGCGGGAATGAACGCCGACAGCAGGTTCGCGCGCGCGGCGACCTGCATCTGCAGCAGGGCATCGAAACGTCCAGCCGGGCCCAGGCGCGCCTTCAACTCGCGGCGCATCGCGCGCATGCCGGCGATGCCGGTCTTCTTGTCGTAGACCACGAAGTCCACGCCCGCCAGCCCTTCGAGCAGTCGGTGTTCGCCCTTGCCGATCACCCAGGTCAGGGCGACATCCGGCCAGGCCGCGCGCAGGGTGCGGATCAGCGGCAGCACATGGGTGACATCGCCCAGCGCGGACAAGCGCAACAGGCAGATCGAACGTGGCGGCGCAAGCGGGCTGGAGGCCACTGTCGAGGAGTCGGAACCGGGCAGGGCGGGCGTCAAGGCTTGATAGACTCGCTTCGATGAGCAGATTCGATCCCGCCGAAAGCCTGACGCCGATACCGGCGGGCGATCGCGCGAGCGGACAGGCAGGCACGTACGGGGCCATTCTGTTCGACGGCACGCAGCTGCGGCAAGCCGATCCACGTTGGTTCGATCCCGATGCCTGGGGCGAACGCGCGCAGCGCGTCGACGGTAGCGGCCGCGGCGGCGCCTGGTTCATCGACGCCTCGCACGGGCCCTGCGTGCTGCGGCAGTACCTGCGCGGCGGCATGGTCGGGCGCTTCAACCGCAACCAGCATCTGTGGCGCGGCACGCAGCACGTGCGCAGCTTCGTGGAATTCCGTCTGCTGCGTGAACTGCTGCGCCGCGATCTGCCGGTGCCGCAGCCGATCGCCGCGAGCTATCTGCGGCGCGGATTGGGCTACCGGGCCTGGATCCTGATGGAGCGGATACCGGACGTGCGTTCGCTGGCCGATCACATGGCCGACACGCCCGCGGATGCGCCGCTGGAGCAGACCGGGCGCCTGATCGCGCGTTTCCACCGCGCAGGTCTCGACCACGCCGATCTCAACGCCCACAACATCCTGTTCGATGGCGTCGGCAAGGGCTGGCTGATCGACTTCGACCGCGGTGCGCTACGGATCCCCGAAACCCGCTGGCGCGAGCAGAACCTGGCGCGCCTCAAGCGTTCGCTGCTGAAGCTGCGCGGCGCGCGACCGGAGGCGGACGTCGAACGGGACTTCGCGCGCCTGCGGCGTTCCTATGACGCGCTGTGGAGCCGGGGCACCTGATGGCGCCCGAAGTGGACTGGGCACTGCGTTTCCAGGGCGTCGGGAATGCGTCGGCGGTGTCACTGGGCTCGCCGATGGCGACGATCGAGCGCGACGGTGCGCCGTGGCTGACGATCGACTGCGGCGCCGAGGGCCTGACCGCGTATCTCGATCACTACGGCGAAGCGCCGCGCGCGCTGTTCGTCACCCATGTACATCTGGATCACGTCGCCGGCTTCGAGCGTCTGTTCGTCGATCGCTACTTCGATCCCGCGCGGCGCGCCCGCCTGCCGATCTACGTGCCGGCGCCGGTGGTGCCGCTGCTGCACAAGCGGGTGGGCGATTACCCGAATGTGCTGGCCGAAGGCGGCGCAAACTTCTGGGATGCCGTCCAGCTGATCCCGGTCGGTGATGCGTTCTGGCACGACGGTGTGCGCCTGGAAGTGTTCCCGGTGCGCCACCACTGGCCGGAAACCGCGTACGGCCTGCGTCTGCCGGGCAGCCTGGTATGGAGCGGCGATACCCGGCCGATTCCCGAGATGCTGGCGCGCTTCGCCGATCGCGACGAACTCGTCGCCCACGACTGCGGCCTGCACGGCAATCCCTCGCACAGCGGCATCGACGACCTGGAGCGCGAGTACCCGCGCGCGCTTCTCGCGCGCTGCGTGCTCTACCACTACGCCTCCGAGGCGGATGGCGCCGCGCTCGAAGCGCGCGGACAGCGCATCGCCCGACCAGGTGCCCGTTTCGCGCTGCGTCCACCGGTCCAGGCGCAGGCTTCGCCCGCATGAGCGCCTTGCCACATCCGCCCCAGGCGCCGCTCGACCGGCTCGGACGTCCTTTGCACGACCTGCGCCTGTCGGTGATCGAAGCCTGCAATTTCCGCTGCGGCTACTGCATGCCGGCCGATCGCGTGCCCGACGATTACGGTTTCGACCAGGCCGGGCGGCTGTCCTTCGACGAGATCGAGACCCTGGTGCGCGGCTTCGCGCGGCTGGGCATGCACAAGCTGCGCCTGACCGGCGGCGAGCCGTTGTTGCGCAAGAACCTGCCGGCCCTGGTTGAGCGTCTGGCGAAGGTGCCGGGCATCACCGACCTGGCGATGACGACAAACGCGTCGCTGCTGGCGCGCCATGCGCAGGCCTTGCGCGATGCCGGCCTGCAGCGGCTGACGATCAGTCTCGACGCGCTCGATCCGGATCTGTTCCGCACGCTGTCGGGCGGACGCGGCGAGATCGACGACGTGCTCGCAGGCATCGCTGCCGCCGAGCGCGCGGGTTTCCCGGCGATCAAGTTCAATTGCGTCGTACAGCGCGGCGTCAACGACCACGAGGTCGAACGCATGGCCGCACATTTCCGCGGCAGCGGCCATGTGCTGCGTTTCATCGAGTACATGGACGTGGGCACCTGCAACGGCTGGGATCGCGAGCGGGTGGTGCCGTCGCGTGAACTGCACGCACGCATCGATGCCCGTTGGCCACTGCGCACGCTGGACGCGAACTACCTTGGCGAAGTAGCCGAACGTCACGCCTTCATCGATGGCGCCGGCGAAATCGGCTTCATCAGTTCGGTCACCGCGCCGTTCTGTGGCGATTGCCAGCGTGCCCGCGTCTCCGCCGACGGGAGCCTCTACACCTGCCTGTTTTCCGGCAGCGGCCAGCCGATGCGCAGTTGGTTGGGCGAAGGCGAGGCCGCGTTCTCGTCGAAGCTGGCCGATCTGTGGTCACGCCGCGCCGATCGCTACAGCGAATTGCGTGGCAGCGTGCGGGCACCGCGCAAGCACGTCGAGATGTTTCTGGTCGGCGGCTGAGCCGTGGACGCGGGCGCCCTTCAAACGCATCTCGAAGCACTGGAGCGGGCACTGCTCGACCCGGCGATCCGCGCCGATCGCGCGCGTCTCGATACCCTGATCGCCGAGGATTTTCTGGAGATCGGCGCCTCGGGTGCGGTGTTCGGCAAAGCCGAAGTGCTGGCACGGCTACCCGTAGAGTCCGACGTCGCGTTCGAGGCGCTCCCCATGCGCGTGCAACGTGTCGGTGCCGATGTCGCGCGTGTGCTGTATGCCGTGCGTCGCGATGCCGGCAGCGATGTGCGCTGCTCGCTGCGCAGCTCATGGTGGCGCCTGGAGGCCGATGGTTGCTGGCGCATGGTCTTCCATCAAGGGACGCCTGACACCGGGGCCGGTACCATCTGAGGTTCCGCAGTCACGACGCAGGCGCATGGCCCGCACGAAACCCCAGGCGCCCGCAGCGCTGACCCATATCGATGCCGCCGGCCGCCCGACGATGGTCGACGTGTCCGCGAAAGCGACCACTGCGCGCGTCGCCAGCGCCGAATGCCGCGTGCGCTTTCCCGCGGATGTCGCCGCGCAGTTGCACGCCAACGGTTTGAAGAGCGCGAAGGGCGGCATCGTCGACACCGCGATCATCGCCGGCACCATGGCGGTCAAGCGCACACACGAACTGATTCCGTTCTGCCATCCGCTGCCGATCGACGGCATCGCCATCGCGATCGACTGGCAGGGCGAACGCGAGTTGCGCATCGAATGCTCGGTGAAGACCACGCACCGCACCGGCGTGGAGATGGAAGCGCTGACCGGCGCGACGATTGCCGCACTGACGGTCTACGACATGTGCAAGGCGCTGTCGCACGCGATCGTGCTGGGCCCGGCGAAGCTTGTCGGCAAGCGCGGCGGCAAGCGCGATGTC
The DNA here is from genome assembly GCF_979256585.1 of Luteimonas sp. AC640a. NCBI lineage: Bacteria > Pseudomonadati > Pseudomonadota > Gammaproteobacteria > Lysobacterales > Lysobacteraceae > Luteimonas > Luteimonas sp. AC640a. The sequence goes on from NZ_CEEDOV010000007.1 coordinate 165,109, forward strand.
GGATCGATCGCGGGCGGTGCGCGATGAGTCAGGTGCGCGTGCTGTATTTCGCCAGTCTGCGCGATGCTGCGGGGCAGGGCGAGGAAACCTGGGCCACCGATGCGGCCGATCTGCGCGCCCTGTATGCGGAGTTGCGCGCGCGACATGGCTTTGCGTTGCCGGTCGATCGCCTACGTGTCGCTGTCGATGGCGCATTCGCGCGCTGGGACGATCCGCTGCTGCCCGGCAGCGAGATCGCCTTCATCCCACCGGTCAGCGGAGGCTGAAATGAACGATCGTGACTTCTGGCTGGCAGATGCGCCGGTCGATCTGGCGCCACTGCGTCGCCGCGTGCAGCACGACCGTGCAGGGGCATTTGCAAGCTTCGAAGGTTGGGTGCGTGATCACAACGACGGGCGCCCCGTGCGCGGCCTGCGCTACGAATCCTATGTGGCGCTCGCCGAGGCCGAAGGCGCGAAGGTCGTCGCCGAGGCGCGCGAACGGTTCGACCTGTGTGCGGCGCTGTGCGTGCACCGCATCGGCGACCTGGCGATCGGCGACATGGCCGTGTGGGTCGGCGTGACCGCCGCGCATCGCGGCGCGGCGTTCGATGCCTGCCGCTACATCATCGACGAGATCAAGGATCGCGTGCCGATCTGGAAACACGAGCGCTACGTCGACGGCGATGCCGGCTGGCTGCACCCGGAGTCGCCACGGGGAGGTGATGCGTGAAGCGGCTGCTGCTGGCTGCGGTGCTGCTGGCGATCACGTCCGGCGCGCACGCCGCGCCGCGACTGCTGGTCGGCAACAAGGCCGCTGACACCGTCTGGGCGCTCGACCGTGCAACCGGTACGCGTCTCGCGGAATATTCGACCGGCCCTGCACCGCACGAAATCGCTGTTTCGCATGACGGGCGTACCGCGGTCGTCACGACCTACGGCCACAAAGACGCGCACCACGCGCTGACGGTGATCGATCTCGTCGATGGCGACACGCGCACGATCGATCTGGGCACGCACGGGCGGCCGCACGGACTGCAATTGCTTGCAAATGGCGATGCGCTGGTCACGACCGAAAGCAGCGGCTCGCTGCTGCGCGTCGACATTGCGCGTGGTGCGGTGACGGGTGTCGCAGAGGTCGGCGACGGCACCGGCCACATGGTCGCGATCTCGAAGGACGGCGCGTTCGCGTACGTCAGCAAGATCCGCGCGGGCACCGTGGTGCGTGTGGATCTGTCGACGATGCGTGCAACCACTGAACGCCCGGCCGGTGCCGGCGCGGAAGGGATCGCGGTCGCGCCCGACGGGCGCGTGTGGGTCACCAATCGCGCCGACGACACCGTGACCGTGCATGACCCCGCGTCGCTCGACATCGTCGCGACGCTGCCGAGTGCGGGTTTCCCGATCCGCATCGTGTTCACACCCGATGGCCGCCATGCGCTGGTCACCAACGCGACTGCCGCGACGCTGTCGGTGTTCGATGTCGCATCGCGCCGTGCGGTGGCGTCGGTCGCACTGGCGCCGGCGGACGCTGCATTGCAGACGACGCTGCTGGGCAATGGACCGCTGCCGATCGGCGCAATCGTGGATCCGGACGCACCGCGCGCTTATGTGGCGATCAGCGGTGCCGACCGGATTGCAGTGATCGATACGCGCGAATGGAACGTCCTCGAATACTGGACGACCGGGCGCGAGCCCGATGCGCTGGCGCTGGTGCCGGACGAGGTCTCGCCTTGATCCGCGGTGCCAGCTTGCTGGTCTGCATAGCAGGCCTCGCAGGTTGCGCCTCGGCGCCGTCGATCGCGCCGGTCGAACTGCCGCATCCGCCACCGCAGGGCGCGGTGGGTGCATCGTTGATCGAGCCGGCGGCGGACACGCGGCGCATGGACCTGCAGCGCAACCGTCGTTTCATCCATCCCAATCTCGACATGCCCGCGGCAATGCCGGTCTATCCCGCGGACCAGTTGCCGCTGCGTCTCGCGCCGGTCGTGGTGTGCATCGATGCGGCCATCGACGCGACGGGCGCGGTATCCGCAGCAGCGCCGCGGACCGACGCAGATTGCGCGCCGCCAGCAGATATCGAAATCCCGGCATTCATCGATGCAGCGCTGGCCGCAGTCGGCCAATGGACCTACGCGCCCGCACTGCTGTGCGTGGCGCCCGCGACGTTCGAAGGCACCGACGCCTGCCAGGCGGACGATGTCGTCGAAACCCCCACCGCCGTGCGCCTGTCCTACGCGTTCCGATTCAGCCAGCAGGCCGGCACACCCGAGGTCGAGCGCATCGGCGCGCCGTGATGCCTCGAAGCGGATAGGCGAGTTGCCGCGGGCCTGCTAGACTCCGCGTCCCGTCGTCATGGCGGGGGCGGCCGCAAGGCCGGATGCGTGTCTCCATGGTGGCCCCGTCGGCCCCTCGCGACGCTAGATCGAAAATCCCGCCAGGGCCGGAAGGCAGCAACGGTATCGGTCGATGCGGGCGCCGAGGTCAGTCGGCGGGGCCATCACCTTTTCCGGCATCTGTCCGCGACTTTCTGTCGCGTGTCGCAATCGCTGCGCAGTGTCGAAGCTTGCCGAGTCCAGGCTCAACGCGTCTCGCGTGCGCGCTCGAAGGTGATGATGCTGCGCGTCTCGCCCTTGTCGGCCCAGTTCGGCATCACCCGCCACGGCGTCAGCACCTGCAGGCGATCGCCGTCGCGCTTGAACTGCCGGCGCTGTTCGGTGCCGACCCACGCCGGATTCCAGGCCACGTCGACCGCGGTGATCCAGGTATCGCCCTCGATCCGGAAGCGGCCGGTATACGCGATCACCGTTTCCAGCAGGCGCGCCTTCTCCTGCGCGTTCTCGCCCGGTTCGCGCCCTTCGCCGGTCAGCACGAACCACACGCGGCCGTCAGGCGAAAACATCACGTAGCCGGTCGGGTGATCGCCCATCGGCGGGAACGTCTCGCCGCCGTCTTTGACTTCGACGTCGTAGGAGACGAGTCGCCAGCTGCCTTCGACAGGCGTGGCCGTCGCCGGTGCGGTAGACCCAGGCGTGTCCGGCGACATCGAAGGTGCGGTCTGGGCCATGGCGAACGTGGACAGTGGCAGTGCGATGGACATCAGGATCGGGGCGCCGAGACGGCGTGTCAGCATGGCGGATCTCCGTGCGGGATGCGATGCGGGCGTGCGCGGGATGCGGACTGGGAGCGCGGGCCCTTCGGTCGTGCAGCAATACGCTGTGATGCGTAAACGTGTTGTTGGAGGGGGCGGTCGGGTTTTCGCGCCTGAGCTGCAAGTCCATCAAGTTGCAGCACTTACGAACACTCGGTCGTCATCTCAGCGGCTTCCAACAGACGAATGTCTGGTCAAGCTGGGATCTATTTTGACTTCGCTCGATCGAAGATCGGGCAAGCGTGTCGCGCAGCGAGCGGATTGTTCGGCCCATCCCTGGGCCTCACCCCTCCGGCGCAGTGCGCCTGCGGGGCCAGCCATTCGGCTGTCCGGATTCGCTCCGGGCGAATCCGAGGTTCGGCCCATCCATGGGCCTCACCCCTCCGGCGCGGTGCGCCTGCGGGGCCAGCCATTCGGCTGTCCGGATTCGCTCCCGGCGAATCCGTCGAACCCGCGAGGGTTCTCTCACCCCCTCTCTCCGCCAGAAACGCAAAACGCCCCACGAGGGGGCGTTTGCGTTTCTGGCGGAGAGAGGGGGATTCGAACCCCCGAAGCGCGGTTTAGACGCTTACACACTTTCCAGGCGTGCTCCTTCAACCGCTCGGACACCTCTCCAGAACTGGCCCTTCGCGGAGCACCGGAGCGCTGCGCAACGGCGTTGGGACGCCGCGGGCCGGCCATTCTATCCGTCGGGGCCTGCGGTCACAAGGAACCGTTGGGGGCGTGGCAGAATACGGGGATGTCCTATCTCGTCCTCGCCCGGAAGTGGCGTCCGAAGCGGTTCGCCGAGCTTGTCGGTCAGGAGCATGTGGTCCGTGCGCTGACCAATGCGCTGGAAACCGGCCGCGTGCATCACGCTTTCCTGTTCACCGGCACCCGTGGCGTCGGCAAGACCACGATTGCGCGCATCTTCGCCAAGAGCCTGAACTGCGAGACCGGCACCTCGTCCGATCCCTGCGGCGAATGCGAGACCTGTCGCGCGATCGACGCCGGCCGCTACATTGATCTGCTCGAGATCGACGCCGCCAGCAACACCGGCGTCGACGATGTGCGCGAACTGATCGACAACGCGCAGTACATGCCTTCGCGCGGCCGGGTGAAGGTCTACCTGATCGACGAAGTCCACATGCTGTCGAAGTCGGCGTTCAACGCGCTGCTCAAGACGCTGGAAGAGCCGCCGGGGCACGTGAAGTTCCTGCTGGCCACGACCGATCCGCAGAAGTTGCCGGTCACCGTGTTGTCGCGCTGCCTGCAGTTCAACCTCAAGCGGCTCGACGAGCAGCAGATCCAGGGCCAGATGACGCGGATCCTCGAAGCCGAGGGCATCGCAGTCGAGGCCGGTGCGATCCGCCAGCTGTCGAAGGCTGCCGACGGCAGTCTGCGCGATGGCCTGTCGCTGCTCGACCAGGCCATCGCCTATACCGGCGCGGGTGGCGAGGGCGGTGCGCTCGGCGACGCGGCGGTCGCGACGATGCTCGGCAGTGTCGATCGCACGCGCGTCGGTGCCGTGCTGTCCGCACTGGCCGATGGCGACGGGTCCGCGCTGCTCGCCGAAGTCGCGACGCTGGCCGAATTCTCGCCCGACTGGGGTGGGGTGCTCGATGCGGTGTCCGAAGCGCTGCATCGCATCCAGGTGCGGCAGCTGGTGCCGGAAGTCATCGTCGAGAGTGACGGCGTGGATGTCGATGCGATCGCATCAGCGGTGCGCCCGGAAGTCGTCCAGCTCTGGTACCAGATGGCACTCAACGGGCGCCGCGATGTCGGCCTGGCGCCGAGTCCGCGCGCCGGTTTCGAGATGACCGTGCTGCGCATGCTGGCGTTCCGTCCTGCGGAAGGCGGCGTCGCCGCACCGGCTGCGGGCAGCAGCAACCGTGCGAGCGGTCCTGCCGCAGCGCGTGCTGCGCTGGGCGCGCAGGCGGCGTCCGAGGCTGCGCCTGTGCCGCGCGCTGCGTCGCCATCGTCGCAAGCCGTGCCTGCGCCGCCGCCGCCACGCGCGGTCGTTGAAACGCCATCCGCGCGTCCGGCGCCTGCGCCTGTGCGCGCTGCGCCGCCAGTCGATCAACCGCCGGTCGCCGCGCCCAGTACCCACGTCCCGCCGCCGCCGGCTGCAACGATGCGCACGCTCGACGCGCACCAGTGGCTCGATCTCGTTGCCGATCTGCCCTTGCGCGGCCCGGTGCGGGAACTCGCTGCGAGCGCTGCGTTCGTGGCGCTCGATGGCGCGGTGCTGCGACTCGCGCTGCCCGAGGCGGACGAACACCTGAAAGCACCGATCATGGTCCACCAGCTGTGCGAAGCGCTCGCTGGCCCGCTTGGCAGCGCGCCGCAGATCCGCTTCGAGACCGCGGCGGCCAGCGAAACCGTGACGCTGCATGAACGCAATGCGCGCGAGCGCGATGCGCGGCAGTCGAACGCCGAAGCCAGTTTCCTGTCCGATCCGGACGTGCAGCGGCTGATGTCGCAGCAGGGCGCCAAAGTGGTGCCCGATTCGATACGCCCTTTTGAAGAACGAGGATTTCAGTGATGCGTGGAAACATTGCCCAGTTGATGCAGCAGGCGCAGAAGATGCAGGAAAACATGCAGCGCGTGCAGCAGGAACTCGCCAGCCTCGAAGTCGAGGGCAGCGCCGGCGGCGGCATGGTCGCCATCACGCTGACCGGCAACAAGGAGTGCCGCAAGGTGCGCATCGATCCCAGCGTGCTGTCCGATCCCGAGATGGCCGAAGACCTGATCGCCGCCGCGTTCAACGACGCGTCGAACAAGGTCGATGAGGAATCGAAGAGCCGCATGTCCGGCGCGACGGCCGGCATGCCGCTGCCGCCCGGCATGAAGATGCCGTTCTGAAGGAGCGGTGATTCTTGATGGGTCGTTCGTAACCGGTGGAAGCCGGCAGCACGCGCAGTCCGCATTTTCGAATCACCAATCACCAACAGAATGTCCTCCCTGCTCGAACAACTGATCGATGCATTGCGCGTGCTGCCCGGCGTCGGGCAGAAGTCGGCGCAGCGCATGGCTTATCACGTGCTCGAACGCGGGCGCGAGGGCGGCGCACGGCTGGCATTGGCGCTGGCCGAGGCGGTGGAGAAGATCGGCCATTGCCAGCGGTGTCGTGACTTCAGCGAGACGCCGGTCTGCCCGACCTGCAGCAGCGCAGCGCGTGACGCGCAGACCTTGTGTGTGGTCGAGACGCCCGCCGACCGGCTCGCGATTGAACAGGCCACCGGTTTTCGCGGCTTCTACTTCGTGCTGCAGGGGCGGCTGAGTCCGCTCGACGGTATCGGTCCACACGAACTCGGGCTCGATCTGCTCGGCGCGCGCTTGGCCGAGGGCGACGTGCAGGAACTGATCATCGCGACCAACCCGACCGTCGAAGGCGAGGCCACGTCGCATTACCTGGCGCAGATCGCGCGTCAGCATGGCGTGCGCCCGAGTCGGCCAGCGCATGGTCTGCCGCTCGGCGGTGAGCTGGAGTACGTGGATCGCGGCACGCTGTCGCACGCGTTCGGCAGTCGCAGCGAAGTCGCCTGAGGATCGGCGTTCGCAGGTGGGATGAAAGACGTGTGCCGTGAGCGGTGACGTATGCTTTTCGAAACCTTCGCTCTCGATTCCAGACGCCCATGACGACCATCTTCCACAAGATCATCCAGCGCGAGATTCCGGCCGACATCGTTTTCGAGGACGCCGACGTCATCGCATTCCGCGACATCGCGCCGCAGGCGCCGGTGCATGTGCTGTTCGTGCCGAAACAGGATTTCGCCACGCTCAACGACGTGCCTATGGACGCGCCCGAGATCATCGGGCGCCTGGCGATTGCGGCCGCGCGCTATGCGAAGGAACAGGGGTTCGCCGAAGACGGCTACCGCATCGTCATGAACTGCAACGAACACGGCGGCCAGACGGTGTTCCAGATCCATCTGCATCTGCTGGCGGGTGCGCAGCTGGGGCGCTTTGGGACAGCGGCGTGACCCTGTAGGAGCGCGCTCGAGCGCGATGGGCCTTCCCTGCACAGCGCATCGCGCGCGAGCGCGCTCCTACAAGAAAAGAATCACCAATAGCCCCACCACGGCCAGGGCGCCGGGCGCGTGATCACGTCGACGCGCTCCCGCTTCGGCCACAGGTAGACCACGTCGGCGTCGACGCGCGGAAAGCGGTAGTCGTACTCGCCCACCCGTCGCGAGTCGTAGCCGGCAATGCGGCCGGTGAAGGTGACTTCGCGATTCACCTCGAACACCGCCGGATCGTAGAAGCCGGCGCGACATGCGATGAAGCGGCCGTTGGTGTCGTCGCTGGCCCAGTACGGGCGACCGGTCGCGGTCAGTCGCGTGGCGATCATCTCGAAGCAGGTCGCGTCGGTGCGCGGTTCCACCTGCACGATGCGGCCGCCCCAGCGCACCATCGCGCCGGTGTGCTCGCCCTGCACGGCGGCGTGCGGCGAAAGCGCTTCGACGTAGCCACCCTGCAGCGGTTTCGGTTGGGACGCGCAGGCGCCGAGCAGCAGAGCGCCGGCGACAACGGGCAACAGGCGAAGGGCGGTCATCGAGCGGTCTCCCGGGCTGGACGGTGCGCGCGCAGTGCCCGCACCAGCGTCGCATCGGACGCGGATGGAGCGTAGCGGGCCGCGACGAAACGATGGGTGAGGGCGACGAGCGCGTCTTCTTGTGGACGCGCCGCCCTGACGCGCTCGGCCCAGGCAATCGCGGGCTCGTGCCGTTCGCGGGCCAGGCCGAGCCGCGCATAGCGGCGGCCCAATCGATGCCAGGCGCGCAGCAGTGGATCGCGCTCGCGCTCGGTGCGCGCGACCAGCCACAGCATCCAGCCCAGTGCGAGCGCCGCGCACAGCGAGAACAGCGCGGCGAGGCCGCCGGTGTCGATGTTCTCGAACCCGATGCGCTGGAGCATGCGCTGCTGGCGCGTGGCGTCGAAGCCGAGCACGAAATCGTTCCATGCGCGCCGCGCCCAGTCGCCCAGGTCGGCCATCGGCAGCGCCCCGCCACCGGCGTCGGCGCCGAGCCGGTCTTCCAGCGTGTCGTAGATGCGCTCGGGCGCCACAGCGGCGGTCGGATCGACGCGCACCCAGCCGCGCCCTGCAAGCCAGACTTCGTTCCAGGCGTGGGCGTCCATGCGCCGCACGATCCAGTAGTTGCCGAAACGGTTGCGGGTGCCGCCGGTGTAGCCGGTGACGACACGCGTGGGAATGCCGGCCTCACGCATCAGCACGGCGAACGCGGAGCTGAAGTGTTCGCAGAAGCCGGCGCGATAGTCGAACAGGAATTCGTCGACCGCATGCCGACCAGGCAGCGGGGTGGTGAGGGTGTAGGCGAAATCGCTGCGGATCCAGGCGAGCGCGCGGTCGACCAGCGCGCCGTCGTCCGCCGTCTCGGCGCGCCACTGCTGCGCCAGTGCGCGCGTGCGCGGATTGAAGTCTGCGGGCAACTGCAGGGCGAGCCGGCGCAGCGAATCCGGCAGATCCGCTTCAAAGCGGCGAGGCGGCGCGGAGCGCAATTGCCAGCGGGTCACCCGATCGAGTCGGCGTTCACTGGTCAGCGTGTATTCGTGCGCGGCGCGCATGCCGTCGGGAAATGCGAGTGGCATCTCCAGCGCGACCAGCAGATTGCGTTCGGTCGGCTCCAGCGCGATCTCGTAATCCCAGATCGGCGTGCCGTGCTCGACCGTCGCCGGCGGCAGGCTGCGCAGCCACGGTGACGCGGTCCAGGTGCGGCCGTCGTATTGCGTCAGCGTCGGACCGCGCCAGTACATCTCGCGGGTCGAGGGCTCGGCGCCACGGAAGGTCACACGCATGGCCGGCGTATCGTCGGCGATCAGGTCGATCCAGTCGCCCGGCGACATTTGATCCGATAGGCCAGGTCGCGCGGCCGAGAGTTCCGGAATGCCCCACAGCGGCGTCGCAAGTCGCGGGAACAGCCAGAACGCTGCCAGCGCGAGCGGCAGACCGATCGCGATCAGGCGCGCGACGATGCCGATGCGCGTCGCATGATGCACGCCGGCCGCGGGCAGTCCCGATTCCTGTTCCGAGAGCCGCGCCAGCGCCGCCAGCACCAACACCGCGCCGCACAGGCCGAGCGCGAGCGAGAGTGGTCCCTGATCGAGCAGAAAGGTCGCGAACGGGGCGAACAATGCGAAGCCGAGCAGGCTGCGGGCGTCGCGCACGGTGCGCAGTTCGGATGGCTTGATCGCCAGCATGCCGGCGAGCAGCGCGCAGCCCGTATCGCGTCCGAAATTCATCCCGCCCTGTGCGAGTACGAAGCCGAACACAGCGAGGGCCAGTACGCTGCGCAGCCAGCCCGGAACCGCGCGCCGCGACGCCATGGCGGCTGCGATCGTGCCCGCGACGGCGATGACCACCGGCAGCGGCATCGGCAGCTGCAACAGCAGCGGCGACACGCAGACAGCTGCGGCGACCAGCGACCAGCGACGTCCGGCGGTATCAAGTGCGAGAGACGCGCGCGCCATCAGCCAACGTCCGGTAGCAGCGCGAGCGCGCGCAGGCAGGCATGGCGATGCGCGGCGCCGCGATCCGGACCGATCACCGCGTGGCCGGGCAGCTGCAGTCGATAGCGCACGGCCTCGCGTTCGGCCTCGTCGACCCAGCGCGCCAACCGGCGGATCTTCGATTCCGGGTCGAGCGCGCCGAGACGCTGCCAGTCCAGCGTCAGGTCATCGCCCTGCGGACGTTCGAACTCGCGCACGATGAGCGCATCGCGCCGCGCCGATGCCTTCCACGCGATGGTCCGCGGCGCATCCCCCGAGCGCCAGTCGCGCAGATGATGCAGTTCTTCGCCCGATGGATTGAGCCGGGCCTGTGCTTCATCGCCGCCACCTGCAGGCAACGGCGGCCCGGATGCCTCCGGTGCCGGGTAGACCAGAAAGCGCGCATTCGGCCACACCCACGACCACGCACGCGCCAGGCCGAGCGGGCGCGTCGTGCTGATGCGCAGCCGAGGTGGCGTCAGCCAACCGCGCCGGACCGTCGGCACGGCCACGGTTGCTTCACCGCCGGATTCGCCGAGCGAGAGCAGTGCCGCGCTATCTTCGATTGCCACGCGCAGGCCGCGACGTTCGCGGCCGGGCGGCGCTTCGACATGTACGTGCAGTGGCATCGGGGTGCCCGCAGGGACCGGTTCGCCGTGGACCGCACGAATCTCGAGTCCGCTGAGCTGCAATTGCGTCCACAGCAGGCTGGACAGCGTCGCGCCGACCAACAACAGACACAGCAGCAGGGCCGGATTGTTGTTGTAGTTGAGCGCGCCGATCGCCATCGTCGCCAGCAGCGCGGTGACGAAGGCGCCGAACCCCGTCGGCAGGATGTAGATGCGCCTGCGGTCGAGGCGCGCCGGCAACACTTCCGGCCGACGCGGACGCGCCCAGCTTTCGACACGACGGCGCAGGCCGGCGAACGCGGGCATCAGTCGACCGGCACGGCCTGCAGAATCGACGCCGCCAGTCCGTCGCCGGCCGCATCGGCCTCGGCGACCAGGCGGTGGCTCGCGATCAGCGGGAACAGGGTCTGCACGTCGTCGGGCAGCGCGTGATCGCGGCCCTGCAGCAAGGCGAATGCGCGGGCCGCGCGCAGCAGGGCGAGACCGGCGCGTGGCGACAGGCCCACGCGCACGCCCGGATGCTGGCGGCTGCGCGCCATCAAGGCCTGCACGTAATCGATCAATGCGGGACTGGCATGGATCGCGGCAACAGCCTGGCGCAGCGCAAGCAGATCATCCGCGCCGAGTCGCGGCACTGTCTCGGCGATCAGTGTGCGACGGTCGCTGCCCGACAGCAGGGCACGTTCGGCGTCGCGATCCGGGTAACCAAGCGTGAGCCGGAGCAGGAAGCGGTCGAGCTGCGAATCGGGCAAAGGATATGTGCCCGACAGATCCACCGGATTCTGAGTGGCAATCACGAAGAAGGGATCGGGCAGGCGATGCGTGGTGCCGTCGACAGTGACCTGCTGCTCGGCCATCGCCTCGAGCAGCGCGCTCTGCGTGCGCGGCGGCGCGCGGTTGATCTCGTCGGCCAACAGCACGTTGGTGAATACCGGGCCACCGTGGAATTCGAAACGGCGCGCACTGCCTTCGTAGACCGAGACGCCGACGACATCCGAGGGCAACAGATCGGACGTGAACTGCACGCGCTGGAAATCCAGCCCCACGGCCGCGGCGATCGCGTGCGCCAGTGTCGTCTTGCCGAGGCCCGGCAGATCCTCGATCAAGATGTGGCCATCGGCGAGCAGCGCGACGAAGCTCATCGTCACCGCCGTCTCCTTGCCGAGCACCAGCCGGTTCACCTGGGCCAGCGACGACGACAGGGCCTCACGCTGGGTGTCGGTTAGCATGGCGGGCGTCGTCGGGTCGGGCATGCATGTGCTCCTGCGGCGGTCCCCCCGAGTGTAGCGAGGTCGAGTTCAATGCGGCGGATGGAAATGCGCACGGTGTTCGTCGTGCTGTGGACGACGATTGTGCTGCTGAAGCTGGCCATCGCCGCGCGGTTGCCGCTGTTCGTCGACGAGGCGTTCTACTGGCTCGAAGGCCAGCATCCCGCGTTCGCGTATTCCGATCTGCCGGGACTGACTGCATGGCTGATCCGGATCGGGACGGAAATCTTCGGCGACGGATTGCTCGCGGTGCGCTTGCCCTTCATCGCGATCTCGGCGCTGGTGCCGTGGCTGGTGGTGCGTCTGACCGCGCGTGAATTCGACCCGCAGTCCGCGTGGCTTTCGGGCTGCGCTGCATTGCTGTTGCCGCTGCTCGGTTCGCTGGGCGTGATGGCGCTGCCCGATGCGATGCTCGCGCTGGCGACGGTGCTGTGTCTGGATGCCGGCGTGCGTCTGCTGCGCGGCGTGACCCATGGCGGCGCGCTGCTGCTCGCGCTCGGTCTGTCGCTCGGCGCGCTGAGCCACTATCGCTTCATCGCGGTGATCGGTGTCGGCATTGTCGCGCTTCTCACCATCGCCAAGGGCCGCGAAGCCCTGCGCGATCCGCGCGTTTGGATCGCGATCGCAGCCGGCGCCGCTGCGTGGATTCCGCTGCTGGTCTGGAACGTCGACAACGCCGAAGCCGGCCTGCGCTTCCAGATGGTCGATCGCCACCCTTGGGCGCTGCATGCCGACGGCTGGCAGTTCATCGTGATCCAGGCGGCGATGGTGACGCCGTTGCTGTTCGCCGCGCTGCTGATCGCAGCCTGGCGCCTGCGCCGGGCGCCGGACGATGCGGCGCGTTTTCTCGCGCTGTCCGGCGGCCTAATGGTGCTCGGCTTCTTCGCGCTCGGCTTCGTCGCCGACACCGAACGTGCGAGTTTCCACTGGCCGCTGCCGGGCTACCTCGCGCTGCTGCCGCTGGTGGGTTTCGTGCTGATGACGTGGCCGCGCTGGCTGCGTATCGCAACGTGGGTGACGCTGGCGCTCGGTTTCCTCGGCGTGGTCGGTTACTACGCCGCGGTCTCCGCGCCGGAGGTGCGCGAGCGCAGCGCGGGGCTCAAGTGGTATCCATCGAATTTCGCCGGCTGGGACACGCTGGCCGATGCGGTGCGTGAAGAGCTCGCGACCATGCCGGCCGACACCGTGCTCGTCGCCGACAACTTCAAGATCGGCGCCGAACTCGGCTTCGCGCTCGGCGATCCACGCATCCGCGTGCTCGACCATCCTCTCAACCGCCACCACGGTCGCGCGCCGCAGCTGCAGCTCTGGCATCTGCAACTCGATGACCGCGCAGAGCTGGCAGGGCGTCCGGTCCTGCTGGTCACCGGCGCCAACGATGTCAAGTTCAGTGCGCTCCTGCAGCGCTACCAGACGGTCTGCGCGCGCATGGGCGCGCTGCCGGTCTCGCGCGTTGTCAACGCCGATCGCGGCGCGCAGCGTTTCATCCTGTCGCGGTTCGATGGCGATGTGGTGGCCGGCGAGGGCGATTGCGTCACGCCTGCGCTCGCCTACGTCGATACGCCGCTGGCAGGTGCGCGCGTCGATGCGCCGTTCGAGGTGCGCGGCTGGGTGGTCAAGGACGGCAGCGGCGTCGAATCGATCGCAGTCACGGTCGATGGCGTGGCGGTCGCGCAGGCGGAGTACGGCGCGCCGAACCCCTGGATCGTTGAGCAGTTCCTGGCAGGCGAGGCGCGTGATCCTGCGGGCGTCAATATCGGTTTCACCGCGACGGTCGATCCGGCGACGCTCAGTCCGGGTCGGCATTGGCTCGGACTCGAGATCACCGGCCGCGATGGCTCGGTCGAGCATTGGGCCGAACAGCCGATCATCATCGCGCCGGCCTCGCGCTGAGCGGAGCGCCTCGGACGTTGCGGGAACGCGGTTGCGCGTGCGGCTGCGCTGCTGGCGATGCTTCAATCGCGGGTCAGCCCGCGCCTGCAGGGCGTGTTGCGGCGCGCGCGCTCACACCAAGTCTTCAGGGCACGGCGTAGCCCGCCGACCGCAGCAGACGTGCGGTCGCGATCAGCGGCAGGCCGACCAGTGCGGTCGGGTCTTCGCTGCGGATCGCTTCGAACAGCGCAATGCCGAGGCCTTCACATTTGAAGCTGCCAGCGCAATCGAAAGGGTGTTCGGCGTCGACATAGCGCGCGATCTCATCCGTGGTCAGGTCGCGGAACATGACTTCTGTGCGGTCCTGCGCCTGCAGCGTCGCCTCGCCCTTGCGCGCCAGGGCCAGTGCGGTGTGGAACACCACGCAGGAACCCGACATCGCGGTCAGCTGCGCAATCGCCGCATCGCGCCCGCCCGGCTTGCCGAGCGGACGGCCATCGAGCGCGGCGACCTGATCGGAGCCGATGACCCAGGCGCCGGGCATCCGCGCGGCGACGTCTTCGGCCTTGGCCTGCGCCAGGCGGATCGCCAGTGCAGCAGGGGCTTCGCCGTGGCGGGGCGTCTCGTCGACAGCAGGGCGCTCGCAGGTGAACGGCAACCGCAGGCGACCCAGCAGCGCTCGACGGTAGACCGACGTCGAGCCGAGAATCAGAGGCGACGTCATCCGCCAGCTCCGGCGCGCACCAGCGCCAGCTGGGCCAGTTGCCGGTCGATGCGGGCCTGCGCCTGTTCGATCGATTCGCGCATCGCGTCCAGCGCCGCTATATCCGCGCTCGATCCGTGTTGCTGCAACCACAACCGCTGGCGCAGCATCTCCTGGAGCGCATCGCGCACAGGATCGGCGCCTACCTGTCCGATCTGGGCGCGGGCGATCCGCAGGCGCGCCTCGAAGGTGTCTGCGGCATCGAGCACGCGCGCGTAGGCGCGGTGCCGGCGTCGGGCGCGATGTCGCCACACCAGTACAATGGCAGTCGCAAGGACGGTGGCCAGCAGCAGGCTGGTGATCGGCTGCACGCAGGTCATCCTGTATCGCGGCGGTCCAGTCTGCCCGGCAGGTCGCGGTGCCGGCAAATCTGCTGGCGGCTACAGCGAAGGGAAATGCGAAGCGGTTTGACAGCCCGGAGCCGCGTCTTTAACATTCGGCGGCTATGTCCGCGCAAATGCCCGAGTTGGTTGACGCTTGGCGCATGGTCGCAGGCAGCATGCGCCTCGACGGGCGCCTGCCGTTGGCGTCTTTTACGCGCTTGCGCGACCTGCTGGCCGATGCCGAAGGCGACGACGTGATCTGCTCGATCGAGTTTGGTCGCGACGCGCTGCAACAGCCGTTTGCGCTGTTGCGCATTGAAGCCGGGTTGCCGCTGGTCTGTCAGCGGACGCTCCAGCGTTTCGTGTGGCCGCTCGATGTCGAGCAGCGGTTGGGTTTGATCCGCGATGAAGCGGAGGAGGCTGCGCTGCTGCCCGATTACGAGTCGCTGCTGTTGGAAGGCGACGGCGCGCTGTCACCGGTCGCGTTGATCGAAGACGAATTGATTCTGGCAATACCCGCGATTCCGGTCGCACCTGGCTCCGAAGCGATCGAACGCGACTGGCCGGTGTCGAGCGAAGAAGAGACACGCGCCAACCCGTTTTCGGCGTTGGCGGGTTTGAAGAAAGATCGAAACAACTAGAACCTGTTGGAGCAATTTCCATGGCTGTGCAGAAATCCCGCGTCACCCCGTCCCGTCGTGGCATGCGTCGCGCGCACGACAAGCTGAGCGCCAAGCTGCTGTCGACCGACCAGACGACGGGTGAGACCCATATCCGTCATCACATCACCGCCGACGGTTACTACCGTGGCAAGCAGGTGATCCAGCCGAAGACGCGCGTCGTCGAGGAAGATTGATCCTCGCTGCCCGCCACCTCGTGGGCGGGCGCACGATGCATCGGGCGCAGCCTCCGTCCCTGACGGGCGGCTGCGCCTGCCGTTGGCAGGGATGCCAGCTTCAGATCACGCGCCTCGCGCGAGGGCCGCTCCGCAGATGACCAGCGAACGCATCTATTCCCGCATTGCCGGCACCGGCAGTTATCTGCCCGAGAAGGTGCTGACCAACGACGACCTCGCGAAGTTCGTCGACACCAGCGACGAATGGATCGCGAGCCGCACCGGTATCCGCGAGCGCCACGTCGCCGCCGAGGGCGAAACGACCAGCGATCTGGCCTTCCATGCCGCGACGCGTGCGATGGAAGCAGCGGGCGTATCCGGATCCGAACTCGACCTGGTCATCGTCGGCACCACGACGCCGGACATCATCTTTCCGTCCACCGCGTGCCTGCTGCAGGCACGGCTGGGCGCCAACGGCTGCGGTGCGTTCGACGTCAACGCGGCGTGTTCGGGGTTTCTCTACGCGCTTTCGATCGCCGACAAGTTCATCAAGTCCGGCGATGCCAGGACCGTGCTCGTAGTCGGCGCCGAAACGCTGACGCGGATGGTCGACTGGAGCGAGCGCACCACGGCTGTGCTGTTCGGTGACGGCGCCGGCGCGGTCGTGCTCAAGGCCGATACCGAAACCGGCATCCTCAGCACCCATCTGCACGCCGATGGCGCGAAGAAGGAGATGTTGTGGAACCCGGTCGGCGTGTCCGTCGGCTTCCGCGACGACCAGCCCAATGCCGGCGTGCGCATCCAGATGTCCGGCAGCGATGTCTTCAAGTACGCAGTGAAGGCGCTTGATTCCGTGGTCGAGGAAACGCTCGTGGCGAACGGCCTCGATCGCCACGACATCGACTGGCTCATTCCGCACCAGGCCAATTTGCGCATCATCGAAGCCACGGCCAAGCGCCTGGACATGCCGATGGATCGCGTCGTGGTGACAGTCGACAAGCACGGCAACACCTCGTCCGGCTCAGTGCCTCTGGCACTCGACGAGGCCGTGCGATCGGGTCGCGTGCAGCGCGGCCAACTGCTGCTGCTCGAAGCATTCGGCGGCGGCTTCACCTGGGGTTCGGCGCTGCTGCGCTACTGAGTTCCGCGTGCGGGGTCCGCTGGCCCCGCAGGTGATTCCACTTCGCGGACTTCGCGTCCGCACGACACGGAGGCTCCCGCATGGGCGTCGAATCCATCGTCGTGGCCGGGCGCGATGCCTGGCTCAAGGCGTACGCCGACGGCGACAGCCGCAAGTTCGGTCTCGGCATTCTCGACGCGATTGCGCGCGGGCTCGACATCGACGCCCTGCGTCCGCCGCCGCATCCCGGTGGCGGCGAAGCCAAGCGGATCGAAACGCGCAGGCTGGCCGAGCTCGACGCCCAGGGCGTGCGCGTGCCGCGTGTGCTGGGGGAGGGCGCATCTACATTGCTGCTGAGCAATCTCGGCAACACGTTCGCATCGCACCTGCGCGCTGCCGATGGCAATGTGGCGCGTATCGATGCGCTGACGACCGTGGTGATCGACGCGATCGCTGATGCGCATGCGCGCGGCGCCTATTTCGGTCAGCCGCTGCCGCGCAACATCACCCTCGACGACAGCGGTCGCGTGGGCTTCATCGATTTCGAAGAAGACCCGCTCGAAGTGATGTCGCTGCCGCAGGCGCAAGCACGCGACTGGCTGATGTTCGCGTTCGGCATGGCGAAGTACTACGACGGCCGCACCGATGCGCTCGCCGACATGCTCTCGCGGGTGATGCGGCGCGAACCTGAAGTGGCCGCGCACGCGGGCCGAGTCGGCCGGCTGAAGGGCTTCGCCCAGCGTATCCGCTGGCTCGGACGTTCCGCCCGTCACGTCGCGCATTCAATCCTCGTCGTGCGCGCGGCGACGCTGCTGCCTGTGCTGCTCGTCGTCGCCGTGTTGTGGGACTGGCTCGACGACGGCGAGATCGAACTGCTGCGGGTGATGTTCTGAGCAGCCTGTACGCGATTGCTGCGTCGTTGCCGGCATACGCACCGGTACAGACAATGTCGCGGCTTCGCACTTATCATCGCTCCCGGTTTTGAGGCTGGAAATACGCGTGACCGCATCGCAACTCGCAATCGTCTTCCCGGGCCAGGGCTCGCAGTCGCTGGGCATGCTCGGCGATCTCGCCGCGCGCCATCCGGTGATCGTCGAGGCATTCGCCGAAGCATCCGAAGGCGCGGGCGTCGATCTGTGGACGCTGTCGCAGCAGGGCCCCGAGGCGCAGCTCAACCAGACCGAGTTCACCCAGCCCGCGTTGCTGGCTGCCGGTGTCGCCGTGTGGCGCGCGTGGCAGCAGCGGGGCGGCGCAGTGCCTGGCGCGCTGGCCGGGCACAGCCTCGGCGAATACACCGCGCTGGTCGCGGCCGGCGTGCTGTCGTTGTCCGATGCCGCCAAGCTGGTGCGTCTGCGCGGTCAGTGGATGCAGAGTGCCGCGCCCGCGGGCACCGGTGCGATGGCCGCGGTCATCGGCGCAGAGGATGCGCTGGTGGAAGAGGTGTGCCGTGACGCGTCCGAGGACGGCAGCGTCGTCGTGCCGGCCAATTTCAATTCGCCCGGGCAGATCGTCATCGGCGGACATGTCGCGGCAGTCGATCGCGCGATCGCGCTGCTCGGCGAGCGTGGGGTGCGCAAGGTCGTGAAGCTGGCGGTCAGCGTGCCTTCGCACACGCCGCTGATGCGCGAGGCCGCGGATCGGCTGGCCGAGTCGATGGACGCGGTCGCGTGGCGTGCGCCGTCGCTGCCGGTGGTGCAGAACGTCGACGCGACCGTGCACGAGAGTGTCGATGCAATTCGCGACGCGCTGGTGCGCCAGCTGTATCTGCCGGTGCAGTGGACGCGCTGCGTCGAGACGCTGTCGGCGCGCGGCGTCACGCGTATTGCCGAGTGCGGCCCGGGCAAGGTGCTGGCCGGACTGGTCAAGCGCATCGACAAGTCGATCGAGACGCGCGCGCTCGCTGCGCCAGACGATTTCGACGCCGCGCTGGCAGACTGGACGGTCTGAACCCGGCGAACGGACGCGGATCGGCGCACACTGCGGACTGTAGGTGCGAAAGCGTCCTGCGATCGTCGATCTCCGCAGTCACACACGCCTTATTGGAGTTTTCATGAGCGCACCTCTTTCCGGCGAGATCGTTCTCGTCACCGGCGCAAGCCGCGGCATCGGTGCCGCAATCGCCGACACGCTGGCCGCGCAAGGCGCGACCGTGATCGGCACCGCGACCAGCGACGCGGGCGCATCGAAGATCGGCGAGCGCCTGTCCGCGCACGGCGGTCACGGCCGCGTGCTGGACGTGTCGCAGCCGGGCACGATCGAAGCGCTGGTCGAATCGATCGCGTCCGAGTTCGGCGCGATCTCGATCCTCGTCAACAATGCCGGCATCACTCGCGACAACCTGCTGATGCGCATGAAGGACGAGGACTGGCAGGCCATCCTCGACACCAACCTGACCAGCGTCTACCGCAGCTCGAAGGCGGTGATGCGCGGCATGATGAAGGCGCGGAAGGGGCGCATCATCAACATCGCGTCGGTGATCGGCGTGACCGGCAATGCGGGCCAGGCGAACTACGCCGCGGCCAAGGCCGGCATCATCGCTTTCAGCAAATCGCTGGCGAAGGAAATCGGTTCGCGCGGCATCACGGTCAACGTGGTTGCGCCCGGCTTCATCGCCACTGACATGACCCGTGATCTGCCGGACGAATCCAAGGCCGCGTTGACCGAACGCATCGCGCTCGGCCGTCTCGGCGAACCGGATGACATCGCGCAGGCCGTGGCCTTCCTGGCCGGGCCGTCGGCGGCCTACATCACCGGCGAAACCCTGCACGTCAACGGCGGCATGTACATGCCCTGAGCGGGGTTGCGTCGACACTTGAATTCCGAGGGCAAGCCGTTGAATGGCAAGGGCTTTGATGGTGGTGCGCCCATCGCCCGGCTTTCCCTTACACTATCCACCGAAAATCGCCTCCCCGGAGCAAACTACCCATGAGCAACATCGAAGAGCGCGTCAAGAAGATTGTCATCGAGCAGCTGGGCGTCAAGGAAGAAGAAGTCAGCAACAGCGCTTCCTTCGTCGATGACCTCGGTGCCGATTCCCTCGACACCGTCGAGCTGGTGATGGCGCTGGAAGAAGAGTTCGAGTGCGAGATTCCGGACGAAGAAGCCGAGAAGATCACCTCGGTGCAGCAGGCGATCGACTACGTCAAGACGCACGCCAAGGGCTGATGCCCGCGTCCGCGCCCACGGTTCGATCCGATGGGCGTGTGACTGGTCCGGCCGCGATGCGGCCGGGCAGACAGGTTCCAGCACGAGGCCGCGTTGCGGCCTCGTGCGTATTGGCGGCGACCAACCGCGCCGCCACCGACTTCTCAGGAGTTGAACAATGGCCAAGCGCCGCGTCGTCATCACGGGCATCGGCATCCTCTCGCCGCTGGGCAACGATCTGGCTTCGAGCTGGGACGGCATCGTCAACGGCCGGTCGGGCATCGGCCCGATCACCCATTTCGACCCGACCCATTTCGCCACGCGTATCGCGGGCGAGGTGAAGGGCTTCGATGCGACCCAGTGGATCGCGCCGAAAGACGTCAAGAAGATGGATCCCTTCGTGCACTACGGTGTCGCCGGCGGCCTGATGGCGATTGCCGACGCAGGCATCGATGTGCGTGAATCCGACGCCGAGCGCATCGGCGTGGCGATCGGCGCGGGTATCGGTGGCCTCAAGGGCATCGAAGAGACCGCGATCAAGTACGCCGAGGGCGGCCCGCGCAAGATCTCGCCGTTCTACGTGCCCAGCACGATCATCAACATGATCTCCGGCCAGGTCTCGATCATGTCCGGCGCCAAGGGTCCGAACATCGCGGCGGTGACCGCGTGTACCACCGGCACGCACAACATCGGTCTGGCGATGCGCATGATCCAGTACGGCGACGCGGACGTGATGATCGCCGGCGGCGCCGAGTTCGCGACCACGCCGACGTCGGTCGGTGGCTTTTGCTCGATGAAGGCGATGTCCACCCGCAACGACGATCCGACCGGCGCTTCGCGTCCGTGGGACATCGAACGGGACGGCTTCGTCATGGGCGATGGCGCGGGCGTGCTGGTGCTTGAGGAATACGAGCGCGCGAAAGCGCGTGGCGCACGCATCTATGCCGAGGTCGCGGGTTTTGGCATGAGCGGCGACGCGTTCCACATGACCTCGCCCAGCGAGAACGGCGAGGGTGGCGGCCGCTGCATGCGCGCCGCGATCAACGATGCCGGCATCGATCCCTCGCAGATCGGCTACATCAATGCGCATGGCACTTCGACGCCGGCTGGCGATGTCGCCGAGACGATGGGTATCAAGGGCGTACTCGGCGCGCATGCGTCGAAGGTGATGGTCAGCTCGACGAAGTCGATGACCGGCCACCTGCTGGGCGCGGCCGGCGGCATCGAGGCGGTGTTCTCGGCGATGGCACTGCACACCGGCATCATCCCGCCGACGATCAACCTGCACACGCCGGGCGAAGGCTGCGATCTCGACTACGTGCCGCTCACCGCGCGCGAGCACCAGGTCGAATACGTCATGTCGAACTCGTTCGGCTTCGGCGGCACCAACGGCACGCTGGTGTTCCGCAAGGTCTGACGGCGACGTTGGATTGGCGAAAAAAAAGGCCCGCGCAAGCGGGCCTTTTTCTTGTCTGCCGACGAGGCGATAGGGCGGAGCGCTTGGGGCCTTGCCGTCATCCCAGCGGCCTTCAACAGACGAATGTCTGGTCATGCTGGGATCCATTTTGACGTTGCACTGGCGAAGTTTGGGACATCGCTGATTCTGGATCTTTGCGAAGATCAAAATGGGCCCCAGCGTGCGCTGGGGTGACGGTACAGGTGGATCAATCTCAGCCGCGCTTCCACCGCACGCCCTGCGGCGTGTCCTCGAGCACGATCTGTTCGGCTGCGAGCTGGTCGCGGATCGCGTCGGCGCGGGCGAAGTCGCGGGCCTGCTTGGCGGCGACACGTTCGTCGATCAGCGCCTGGATGCGTGCGTCGTCGTCGTCGCTGGCGCCGCGGGCGAACCAGTCGGCGGGCGCCTGCTGCAGCAGACCCAGTGCGAGGCCGGCGCCGAGCAGGTCCGCCTTGAGCGTCGCGCGCGTGGCGTCGTCGGTGGCCTTGCGTGCATCGCCAGCGATGCGCGCGACCTCGGCTAGCGCGGCCGGCGTGTTGAGATCCTCGTCCAGCACCGCTTCGATGCTGTCGGGAATCCGTGCCTCGGCGTCGACATCGGCCAGATCGCGCAGCGTGCCGTAAAGTCGGTCCAGCGTACGCACCGACTGTTCGATCAGCGCATCCGACCAGTCCAGCGGCTGACGGTAGTGCGCAGAGAGCAGGGCATAACGCAGCGCTTCGGGTGCGTGCGTGCGCACCAGATCGTGCACGCGCTCGATGTTGCCGATCGACTTGGACATCTTGCTGCCGGCGAAGGTCAGCATGCCGTTGTGCAGCCAGACGGTCGCGAACGGCGCGCCGCCATGGGCACATTCGCTCTGCGCGATCTCGTTCTCGTGATGGGGGAACTGCAGGTCCACGCCGCCGGCGTGGATGTCGATCGTCTCGCCCAGATGCGCGGCAGCCATCGCCGAACATTCAATATGCCAGCCGGGCCGGCCGAGGCCCCACGGCGATTCCCAGCCGGGGAGATCATCGGTCGATGGCTTCCACAGCACGAAGTCGCCGGCATCGCGCTTGTACGGCGCAACCTCGATGCGGGCGCCGGCGATCATGTCGTCGGTATCGCGGCGGGAGAGCTTGCCGTAGCCGTCGAAGCTGCCGACCGCGAACAGCACGTGGCCTTCGGCCGCATAGGCGTGGCCGCTGTCGATCAGGCGCTCGATCATCGCAACGATCTCGCCGATATGCGCGGTCGCGGCTGGCTCGATGTCCGGCGGGGCAATGCCCAGCGCGGCCATGTCCTCGCGATAGGCGGCGGCGAAGCGGTCGGTGATCGTCGAGATCGGCACGCCCTGGTCGCGCGCGGCGGCGTTGATCTTGTCGTCGACGTCGGTGATGTTGCGCGCGTATTTCAGCGCGCCGAAGCGGCGCCGCAGCAAGTCGGCCAGTACGCCGAACACGACCGGACCACGGGCATTGCCGATGTGGACGTAGTTGTAGACCGTCGGGCCGCAGACGTACATCGTAGGGCACGCGGGATCGAGGGGCGCGAACGGTTCGAGGCGGCGGGTCAGGCTGTTGTAGAGATGCAGGGACATGGCGGGCTCGCCGGGATAACCGCACGATTCTAACGATGCTCGCCGCGTCGCGCTGCCCCAGGCACTGCGCGGCCCGCGAGCCGCATCGCAGCGGGCACGACGCGTGTTCACGACAGCATCGATTCAGCCCCCGCGGGTGGGCGCGGCCTACACTGCATCGGTGTCGATCGCGCTCCGAAGCCACCCTCGTGCGAATCCTGCGCTGCCTGTCCTGGCGGTGCTGTTCGTCTGTGCGTGCCCAGCGTTCGCACAGAGCCCGCCGCCGGCGCCCGAGAACGCGCGGCTCGAGTACGCGCAGGTGCTGCGGGCCGAGCCGGTCTACCAGACGCTGCGCGCGACCAGCATGGTCGAGCGTTGCGAGGCCACCACGCCGGTCGCCGCGGAAGACCAGCGCCGCGGATTCGCGCGCATGGTCGGCGCGGTCAAGGACGTGCTGCGTTCCGAGGATGACCGGGTCGAGGAAACCGACCGCTCCGCCGGTGGCGACTGCCGCATGGTGCCGATCGAGCGCGAGTTCCGCCGGCCGATCGCCTACGACGTCGACTACGTGCACAAGGGCGTCAAGTACCGCTCGCGCCTCCCGTACGACCCGGGCAACCGCCTGCGCGTGCGCGTGTCGGTGACGCCGATCGTGCCACCGGCCGGCGAGCGTTGAACCTCGCGTCAGCCGCTGTTGCAGTGCAGCGCGTCGCGTGCGAGGATTCGCGCCTCATGAACGCCCCGCGCGCCAACGCCGACATCCTCACCTCCGCCCGTATGGCGTCGGGGATGACCTCGCGTGCCCGCCGACCGGAAGCCCACATCCTCCCGGGCTAGTCGGAACGTTGTTCGCGTATGCGTGCTGTTCTGCAGAAAACCCGGCCGATGCCGGGTTTTTTCGTTTCCGAAACACCGGTTTCATCGATCCATCCGATCCTTACCTCTATCGCCTCCACGAGATTTCCACCGATGACCGCGATCCGACACTTCCTCAACACGCAGGACTGGTCCCGTCCCGACCTCGACGCCCTGCTGGCCGATGCCGCGCGCTTCAAGCGCGAGAAGCTCGGCGATGCGCTCAAGGGCCGGTCGATCGCGCTGGTGTTCTTCAATCCATCGATGCGCACGCGCACCAGCTTCGAACTCGGCGCATTCCAGCTTGGCGGTCACGCCATCGTGTTGCAGCCGGGCAAGGACGCATGGCCGATCGAATTCGATCTGGGCACGGTGATGGACGGCGACACCGAGGAACACGTGGCCGAGGTCGCGCGCGTGCTCGGCCGCTACGTCGACATGATCGGCGTGCGCGCGTTTCCGAAGTTCGTCGACTGGTCGATCGATCGCGAAGACAAGGTGCTCAAGGCGTTCGCGCAGTACTCGCCGGTGCCGGTCATCAACATGGAGACCATCACCCATCCCTGCCAGGAACTGGCGCACGCGCTGGCGCTGCAGGAACACTTCGGCACCTCGGATCTGCGCGGCAAGAAGTACGTGCTGACCTGGACCTATCACCCGAAGCCGCTCAACACCGCGGTCGCGAATTCCGCGCTGACCATCGCCACGCGCATGGGCATGGACGTGACCCTGCTGTGCCCGACGCCCGATTACGTGCTCGACACGCGCTACATGGACTGGGCGCAGCAGAACGTCGCCGAGAGCGGCGGTTCGCTCGCCGTCAGCCACGACATCGACAGCGCCTACGCCGGCGCCGACGTGGTGTACGCAAAGAGCTGGGGCGCGCTGCCGTTCTTCGGCAACTGGGCGCCCGAGAAGCCGATCCGCGACCAGTACCAGCACTTCATCGTCGACGAGCGGAAGATGGCGCTGACCAACAACGGCGTGTTCTCGCACTGCCTGCCGCTGCGCCGCAACGTCAAGGCGACCGACGCGGTGATGGATTCGCCCAACTGCATCGCCATCGACGAAGCCGAGAACCGCCTGCACGTGCAGAAGGCGGTCATGGCGACCCTGATGCGCTGACGCGCACCGCACTTCATCCGAATTCTTTTCCGCATCCCCACGGACATCTCCATGACCAGCGCCCACACCTCCCGCGACATCGTCCTCGCCTTCTCCGGCGGCCTCGACACCAGCTTCTGCGTGCCCTATCTCAAGGAGCAGGGCTGGACCGTGCACACCGTGTTCGCCGACACCGGCGGCGTCGATGCCGAAGAGCGCGCCTTCATCGAGCAGCGTGCGGCTGAACTCGGCGTCGCCAGCCACGTCACCGTCGATGGCGGTCCCGCAATCTGGGACGGTTTCGTCAAGCCGTTCGTCTGGGCCGGTGAGGCTTATCAGGGCCAGTACCCGCTGCTGGTGTCGGACCGCTATCTGATCGTCGATGCCGCGCTCGCGCGCGCCGCCGAACTCGGCACCAACGCGATCGCGCACGGCTGCACCGGCATGGGCAACGACCAGGTGCGGTTCGACCTGGCGGTGAAGGCGCAGGGCGAGTACCGCATCGTGGCACCGATCCGCGAGATCCAGAAGGAACACACGCAGACGCGCGCCTACGAGCAGGCCTATCTGGAGGAGCGCGGCTTCGGCGTGCGCGCCAAGCAGCAGGCCTACACGATCAACGAGAACCTGCTGGGCCTGACGATGTCCGGCGGCGAGATCGACCGCTGGGAAGCGCCGGGCGAGGGTGCACGTGGCTGGTGCGCGCCGCGCGCCGAATGGCCGGAAGCGCCGCTGCAGGTCACGGTGCGGTTCGAACAGGGCACGGCGGTCGCGCTCGATGGCGAAACGCTGCCGGGCGCGCAGATCCTCGCGAAGCTCAACGCACTGTTCGCACCCTATGGCGTGGGCCGCGGCGTCTACACCGGCGACACCGTGATCGGCCTCAAGGGCCGCATCGTGTACGAAGCGCCGGGCCTGATCTCGCTGCTCGCCGCGCACCGCGCGCTCGAAGACACCGTGCTGACCAAGCAGCAGAACCGCTTCAAGCCGGAGGTCGCGCGCAAGTGGACCGAGCTGGTCTACGAGGGCTTCTTCCACGATCCGCTCAAGGCCGACATCGAAGCCTTCCTCGAATCCTCGCAGGCCAAGGTGACCGGTGAAGTGGTGCTGGAAACCCGCGGCGGCCGCGTCGACGCGGTGGCGGTGACCTCGCCGCACATCCTCAACGCCAAGGGCGCGACCTACGCGCAGTCCGCGGACTGGGGCGTCGAGGAGGCCGAAGGGTTCATCAAGCTGTTCGGCATGAGCTCGACGCTGTACGCGCAGGTCAATCGCTGAGTGTCGAGCCCCTCTCCCTCAGGGAGAGGGGTTGGGGTGAGGGCCGCAAGGTCGCGCCCCTCATCCGCCCCTTCGGGGCACCTTCTCCCTGAGTGAGAAGGGTTCATCCGCCCGGAATTTCTTGACTCCATGACCGATCTGCTTGCCACGACCCTCGACCATCTCGAACACCTGGTGTCCTTCGACACCCGCAATCCGCCGCGTGCGATTGCGGCCGAGGGCGGTATCTTCGATTACATCCGTGGCCGGCTGCCTGGTTTCGATGTCGAAGTGATCGACCACGGCGACGGCGCGGTGAGCCTGTTCGCGGTGCGCGGTGCGCCGACGGTGCTGTTCAACGTGCACCTGGACACGGTGCCGGATTCGCCCGACTGGAGCGCCGATCCGCACGTGATGCGGCGCCTCGATGATCGTGTGGTCGGCCTCGGTGTCTGCGATATCAAGGGCGCGGCGGCGGCGCTGATCGCAGCGGCCAATGCCGGTGATGGCGATGCGGCGTTCCTGTTTTCCTCGGACGAGGAAGCCAACGATCCGCGCTGCATCGCGGCGTTCCTCGCGCGCGGTCTGTCGTTCGAGGCCGTCCTGGTCGCCGAGCCGACCCAGTGCGAAGCCGTGCTCGCGCATCGCGGCATCAGCTCGGTGCTGATGCGTTTCGCTGGCACTGCGGGCCATGCATCCGGCAAGCAGGATCCGGCGGCGAGCGCGCTGCACCAGGCGATGCGCTGGGGCGGCCGTGCGCTCGATCACGTCGAATCCTTGGCGCACGCGCGCTTCGGCGGTCTGACCGGTCTGCGCTTCAACATCGGCCGGGTCGAAGGCGGCATCAAGGCCAATATGATCGCGCCGGCCGCCGAGCTGCGCTTCGGCTTCCGGCCGTTGCCGTCGATGGACATCGACGATCTGCTGCAGACCTTCTCCGGATTCGCCCAGCCAGAAGCGGCGCATTTCGAGGAAACCTTCCGCGGTCCGAGCTTGCCGTCGGGTGCGGCTTCTGATGGGAGTGCTGATCGCGCCGAAGACCGCCGGCTCGCCGCGCGCGACATCGCCGACGCCTTCGATCTGCCGATCGGCAACGCGGTCGATTTCTGGACCGAGGCCTCGCTGTTCTCGGCCGGTGGTTACACCGCGCTGGTCTATGGCCCGGGCGACATCGCCCAGGCGCATACCGGCGACGAGTTCGTGACGCTCGATCAACTGCAGCGCTACGCCGATTCAGTGCACCGGATCATCAACGGCGATCGCTGAGCAATTCCCGCATCGCCCGCTTTCCACGCGCCATCCCACGCCCAACCGATTGCAGCCCGTGAACATTCCCGCGACCCACGTCCAGACCCGTCAGACCATCGTGCGCCTGCTTTCGAGCATGGCCAGCGCGAAGGAAATCAGCCAGTACCTCAAGCGCTTCTCGCAGCTCGATGCCAAGCGCTTCGCCGTGGTCAAGGTCGGCGGCGCGGTGCTGCGCGACGAACTCGACGATCTGACGTCCTCGCTGTCGTTCCTGCAGGAAGTCGGCCTGACGCCGATCGTGCTGCACGGCGCCGGCCCGCAGCTGGACGCCGAACTGGCCGCGGCCGGTATCGAGAAGCAGACCGTGGGTGGCCTGCGCGTCACCACGCCCGAGGCGCTGGCCATCGTGCGCCGCGTGTTCCAGGCCGCGAACCTGCGCCTGGTCGAAGCCCTGCAACGCAACGGCGCGCGTGCGACCTCGATCACCGGCGGTGTGTTCGAAGCGACGTATCTCGACCAGGCCACCTATGGCCTGGTCGGTGAAGTGAGCGCCGTGAATCTCGCGCCGATCGAAGCCAGCCTGCAGGCCGGCTCGATTCCAGTGATCACGAGCCTCGGCGAAACCGCGTCGGGCCAGATCCTCAACATCAATGCCGATTTCGCCGCCAACGAACTCGTGCGCGAACTGCAGCCCTACAAGATCATTTTCCTGACCGGCACCGGCGGCCTGCTGGATGCCGACGGCAAGGTGATCGATTCGATCAACCTGTCGACCGAGTACGACCATCTGATCCAGCAGCCGTGGATCCATGGCGGCATGAAGGTGAAGATCGAGCAGATCAAGGCGTTGCTCGAAGGTCTGCCGATGGCCTCGTCGGTATCGATCACGCGTCCGGCCGATCTCGCCAAGGAGCTGTTTACGCACAAGGGCTCGGGCACGCTGGTGCGTCGCGGTGAGCAGGTGCTGCGCGTGACCGACTGGTCGGATCTGGATCTCGAACGACTCAAGTCGCTGATCGAATCGAGCTTCGGCCGCGCGCTCGCCCCCGACTACTTCGAGCGCACACCGCTGCTGCGCGCCTACGTCAGCGAGAACTACCGGGCTGCGGTGATCCTGACCGAAGGCGAGGGCACGGTATATCTGGACAAGTTCGCCGTGCTCGACGATGCGCAGGGCGAAGGTCTGGGGCGCGCGGTGTGGAACGTGATGCGTGACGAGACGCCGCAGCTGTTCTGGCGTTCGCGCCACCACAACCAGGTCAACATCTTCTATTACGCCGAGTCCGACGGCTGCATCAAGCAGGAGAAGTGGAAGGTGTTCTGGTACGGACTGGACGGCTTCGAGCAGATCCAGCGCTGCGTCGCGCATTGCGCGACCCGCCCGCCGACGCTGGTGGGCTGAGTGGGCGAACCCGTCGCCGACGTTGCGTGGACACGGACCCCGACCCTGACCGGTCGTCACGTGTCGCTGGTGCCCATGGCGCCGGCGCACGCCGATGCGCTTGCGACGGTGTCGCGCGACAGCGCGCTGCACACGGTCTGGTACACCAACGTGCCCGCGCCGGATGACGTGCCGCGCTACATCGACGATGCACTCACGTCGCAGGCGGCCGGTGAAGCGCTGGTGTTCGCGGTGCTGGATGCCGATGGCAACGTCGTCGGCAGCACGCGCTTCTACGATCTCGATGCCGCCGTGCCCAATCTCAGGATCGGCTACACCTGGTACGCGCCGCGTGTGCAGCGCACCGGCTTGAACACGGACGCCAAGCGACTGCTGCTCGCGCATGCCTTCGACGTGCTCGGCTGCGCCTCGGTGTCGTTCGAGACCAGCTGGTTCAATCACGCCTCGCGTGCGGCCATCGCGCGTCTCGGCGCGAAACAGGATGGCGTGCTGCGCCACCACAAACGGCATGCCGACGGCTCGCTGCGGGACACCGTGGTGTTTTCGGTGATCGACGCCGAGTGGCCGGCCGTGCGTCGCCATCTCGGATTCAAACTCGACACGTTCAAGCTGGACACCTCTCCATGAGCACATCTCCCATCCGCCTCGGCATCGTCGGCGCGCGCGGCCACACCGGTCAGGAACTGATCCGCCTCGTCGCCGCGCATCCGGGCCTCGAACTCGCGTTCGTGTCCTCGCGTGAGCTCGACGGCCAGCGCGTCGCCGATCATACCGACGGCTTCGCGGGCGAACTGCGCTTCGAAAGCCTCGTTGCCGACGCGGTCGCCGCGAAGGGCGCCGATGCGGTGATCCTCGCGCTGCCCAACGGCAAGGCCGCGCCCTTCGTTGCTGCGATCGATGCTGCCAGGCCGGACACGCTGATCGTCGACCTGTCGGCCGACTACCGCTTCGAGGCCGGCTGGCATTACGGGCTGCCCGAACTGACGCGTGCGCGGTACGCCGGCCAGCGCCGGATCAGCAATCCCGGCTGCTACGCGACCGCAATGCAGCTGGCGATCGCGCCCCTCGTCGAACATCTCGCCGGGCCGCCGCAGTGTTTCGGCGTGTCCGGCTACTCGGGCGCGGGCACCACGCCGTCGGACAAGAACGATACCGCGCTGCTGGCCGACAACCTGATGCCCTACGCGCTGACCAACCACGTGCACGAGCGCGAGGTGTCGAAGCAGCTGTCGCTGCCGGTCGAATTCATGCCGCATGTCGCGCCGCATTTCCGCGGCATCACGATGACGGTCAACCTGTGGCTGTCGTCGCCGATGACGCGCGACGCGGTCAAGACGCTGTTCGATACGCGCTACGCCGACGAACCGCTGGTCGAGGTCATCGACGACGCGCCGTGGGTCAGCAAAATCGCCGGCCGTCATGGCGCGCAGATCGGCGCCTTCACGATGGCGCCGGGCAATGGCCGGGTCGTCGTCGTGGCGACGCTCGACAATCTGCTCAAGGGCGCGGCGACGCAGGCGATGCAGAACCTCAACCGTGCGCTGGGCTTCGACGAGTTGACGTCGATCCCGCATTGATTCCCGCTAGGCGCGTACGACTGCGCGCCACCAGTACAGCTGTATCGCGCGCGAGCGCGCTCCTCCAGATCCCGCAAGGACACCGACATGAGCACTCTCCTCTGGCAGAAGCCTGGCGTCGCCGTCGACACGCAGATCCAGGCGTTTCTCGCCGGTGACGACGTGATCCTCGACCGCGAATTCTTCCTGCACGACATCGCCGCGAGCGCCGCCCATGCGGAAGGTCTGCAGCGCGTCGGCATCCTCTCAAGCGACGAGCTCGACGGCTTGAAGCGCGAACTGGCGACGCTGGCCGACGATTTCCGCAGCGGCGCCTTCGTGCTCGACGAACGCTTCGAGGATGGCCATTCGGCGATCGAGGATCGTCTGACCGAACGTCTCGGCGATGCCGGTCGGCGCATCCACACCGGCCGCAGCCGCAACGACCAGGTGCTGGTCGCGACGCGCCTGTGGCTGAAGGAGAAGCTCGCGCGTCTGGCCGCGCTGTCGCGCGAGATCGCCAAGATCGCGATCGACCGCGCCGAAGCCGAGCGCGAGCTGCCGATTCCCGGTTACACCCACATCCAGCGCGCCGTGCTGTCCTCGGGCGGCATGTGGTGGTCGGGCTGGGCCGAGGCCTTTATCGACGACGCGGTGCGTGCGCAAGACACGCTCGCGCTGATCGACTGCAATCCGCTCGGCACGGCGGCCGGCTACGGCGTGAATCTCGCGCTCGATCGTGACCACACCACCGCCGCACTCGGCTTCGCGCGGCTGCAGGTCTCGCCTGTTTACGCGCAGCTTTCGCGCGGCAAGTTCGAACTCGCCGCGCTCGAAGCGCTGGGCAGCGCGACGCTGGATCTGCGTCGTCTGGCCTGGGATCTCTCACAGTTCACCAGCGCGGAGTACGGCTTCGTCGCATTGCCGGCGCAGTACACGACCGGCAGCTCGATCATGCCGAACAAGCGCAATCCCGACGTCGTCGAACTGATGCGCGCCACGCACGCCAGCGTCGCCGCGGCACGCACCGAGATCGAGCATCTGCTTTCGCTGCCGTCGGGCTATCACCGCGACCTGCAGAGTTCCAAGGGCGCGATCTTCCACGGCTTCGGTCGCGGACTCGCCGCGCTGGAGCTGCTGCCGGCGCTGCTGGCGAATCTCGAATGGCGCGAAGACCGCCTGTGCGCGGCTGTCGATTCGGGCATGTACGCGACCGATGTCGCGGTCGAAGCCGCCATCGCCGGCGTGCCGTTCCGCGAGGCGTATCAAGCTGCTGCGGCCAGCGCCGACACGGCCGGGCAGGGCCGCACGCCGGAAGGCAGTCTCGCCGCGCGCACCTCGCCGGGCGGCGCTGCCGACCTGCGCCTGGACACGCTGCGTGCGCGCTGGGATGCGCTGGCCTGAGTCCCTGATTCCCTTGCGAGAGCTGCCGACATGAAACGCTTCCTCGTCATCGCGATGCGCCGCCCGGACTTCGATGTGTCCGTCGTCGCGCCGCATCAGGCCTTCCTCGACGACCTGCGCGCGCGGGGCCTGCTGGATATGACCGGCGGCTTCGCGGACGGCACGGGCGGCGCGTATCTGTTGAGCGGGATCGGGTCATTGGACGAAGCGCAGGCGATCGTCGCGGCCGACCCGTTGGCACTACAGAATGTGAGCGAGCTCGTCGTCCACGAGTGGAACACCCGCTGAGCGCAGCCGACCGATGCACGTGCCCGACACCGATGCGTTTCCCGAACAGCCGCTGCCGCCCTGGCGGCGCGCGGTGCTCAAGGTCGGCAGTAGCCTGCTGGCGGCAGATGGCGGCGGCCTGTCGGCGCAATACGCCAAAGCGCTTGCCGGTTTTGTCCGCGCAAGCCACGCCGCGGGGCGCGAGGTCGTCGTGGTGTCGTCGGGCGCCGTCGCGGCGGGCCGCGCGATCCTGCATGCCAATCCCGCGCCTGGCGCGCCGATGGCCGAGCGCCAGGCACTCGCCGCACTCGGCCAGGCGCGGCTGACCGGCTTCTGGCAGGGCTTCTTCGAACGTCCGGTCGCGCAGGTGCTGCTGACCCACGACGACCTGCGCAACCGCCGTCGCTACCTCAATGCGCGTGCGACGCTGACCGCTTTGCTGCGCCACGGCGCGCTGCCGGTGGTCAACGAGAACGACACGGTCTCGGTCGACGAGCTCAAGCTCGGCGACAACGACAATCTCGCCGCGATCGTCGCCGCGCTGGTCGATGCTGACGTGCTGTTCATCGCCACCGACATCGATGGCCTCTATGACGCGGACCCGCGCATCGAACCGCACGCGCGGCCCATGCCGGTCGTCGCGAAGATGAGCGCCTCACTGCTGGCGGTCGCCGGTGGCGCCGGCAGCAGTGTCGGCACCGGCGGCATGCGCACCAAGCTCGAAGCCGCGCAGCGCGCCGCATCGGCCGGCGTCGCGACGGTGCTGTTCAACGGCCGCCGCGCCGATGTGCTCGATGGCCTCGCGCATGATCGTCTGCGCGGAACGCGCATCCATCCGCTGCGCACGCGCATGGCCGCGCGCAAGCACTGGCTGCAGAACGCGCCGGCCGAGCCGGGCGCGATCATCGTCGACAGCGGCGCCGCGAACGCGATGGTGGAGAAGGGCGCTTCGCTGCTGCCGGGCGGCGTGCTCGCTGCCGAAGGCGAGTTCCGCCGCGGTGACCTGGTGTCGGTGGTCCTGCTCGACGGCGATGCGCTCGAGCCGATCGCGCGCGGCGTGACCCAGTACTCGGCCGACGACATCCGCCGGCTCGCGCGGCGGCATTCGCGTGATATCGAAGGCACGCTGGGCTACAGCTACGGCGAGACCATCGTGCATCGCGACGATCTGGTGCTGGTGTGATCCGGGTCATTCATCACGCGCCCAGCCTTGCACTGTCATTCCGGCTTGACCTGACGCCCGTCTGTCAGAAGCCGCCGGAATGACGGTAATGGGCGACACGTTCTGTGAGAGGAACTGGCCCTCAGTTGCCACAGCACGCGTCGCGCCCATCTCCGCATCGCGCTGCGTTGTCGCTCCCCACACCACATCCACGTCCACGAACGAGCTCCGGACCGCGGCCCTGGCGTGCAGCGATGCGCCCACGCAGGTCGCGATGCGCGACAGCGATGCGCCCGGTGCGCACGTCGATACGATCGGCGGCGCGAGCATGCGCGCCATCGAAGCCGCGGCACACACGTGCCGCCGATTCCGATTCAGCTGCCGACCTTCGCCGCGACAGGACGCGCGTCGTCGTCGAGCGCCAGCTGCACGATACGCCCGTCCCGAAGTTTCGCCGCCAGTGACGCGCTTGCCCCCAGCGCCACGCGAACCTGCTCGTCGGCGATCGCCCCTCGCCGCTTGCGGCGGTCCGCCTTCGAAAACCTGACCCGGTTGTATTCCGCCCAACCGATCAGCAGCACGCCGCAGATCAGTGCAATCACCGGCAGTGACAGCAGCAGGAAGGCGTCGATCTCGCTCTCGTTGAGGTACAGGCGCACGTACGCGGTGCGCACACCGATGAACCAGGCAACTGCGGTAATCAGCGGCACCCAGAGCCAGGCGTAGACGGTCCACGCCGCGGCGGTGAGCGCGCCCGAAGCGAAGCGCTTGCGTGGCCCGCGTGCGGGCGTGTGGTCGATGATCGGTGGGGTCATGCGGCAGCGCCTCGGTCGGGACTGGTCCACACCGCGCGGCGACGGCGGCGCAGCAGGGTGCGCGGGAATGCGACGACGGCGGTGAACATGCCGAGCATCCAGAAGGCGATCGGATACCAGATCACCCAGTAGAAATGCCGGGCCATCTTCGTCTCGTAGCGGCGTTCGATGAGCAGGCTGGTGGCGAACTGCAACAGGCAGACGAAGGCCAGCACCACGCCGTGCCAGCGCGGCAGGATGGTGTCCACGTGCCACGCCGGCGGCAGTGTCACGAACAGGCCGACCAGCCACAGGGTGATGATCGTCAGCATCACGTAGGCCCAGGCCAGGCTCAGCAGGTATTCGAGCAGTACGCCCCACATGCGGCGTTTCTTCCACGCCAGCACGCTGCGGCCATGGCTCAGCAGCACCTCGACACCGCCGCAGGCCCAGCGCAGGCGCTGCGACCACAGGCCGCGCAGGGTTTCCGGCATCAGGATCCAGCACAGCGCGTTGGGTTCGTAACGGATGTCCCAGCCGGCCATCTGCAGGCGCCAGGAGATGTCGATGTCCTCGGTGACCATCTGGTCGGACCAGTAGCCGACATCGTGCAAGGCCGTGCGACGGAACGCGCAGATCACGCCCGAGATCGTGAACAGACGTCCGTAGGTTCGCTGCGCACGCTTGATCAGCCCGATGATCGCGGAGAACTCGCCGATCTGCATGCGGCCCATCAGGGTGGTGCGGTTGCGAATGCGCGGGTTGCCCGTCACGGCGCCGACCCGCGGCCCGTCGATCAGATGGCCGACCATCCACCGCACCGCGTGCGGGTCGAGCGTGGCGTCGGAATCCACGCAGACCAGGTAATCCGACGCAGCGGCCAACGTCCCCATACGCAGTGCGTTGGCCTTGCCCTGATTCTCCGCCAGATGCACCACGCGCAGGCGCGGATGGTCGGCGACCAGTGCGTCGAGCAGTTCACGCGTGCGATCAGTGCTGCCGTCGTCGATCGCGATGATCTCGAAGTCCGGATACACCTGCGCCGAGAGCGCGGTGATTGTCGAGGCGATGTGGTCTTCCTCGTTGAAGCAGGGCACCAGCACCGAGACGAACGGCGTATGCCGCATCGGCGGCGGCGCGTCGGGCTTCGGCGCCTTGCGCTCGCGACGCATGTAGTAGTAGACGCCGCCGGTCATCCAGAAGAACGCCATGACGATCGGATAGAAGAACGCGAAGTTGAACAACCAGCGTGTCCACGCAATCGAAGACCAGTCCATCGCTCAGCGCTCCAGGTAGGGGAAGGCGCGCGCGGACATCGCGTCACGCGCATCCTCGAGCGATGGCTGATTGCCGATGAAATCGTCGGGGTAATAACCCAGATGACGGATGCCGGCCGCCTGCAGCAGCCGCGACTGCGCGCGCAGCGTGTCGCCCGGCAGCGGCGCGGGGACGCGCCAGTCGACGGTCTGCAATTCGAACAGCGTGCGCGCCACGCCGTTGGGCGTCGTGCGCACCGTGTCGGCGAGCGTGCGCAGCCAGCCCTGCGGGTCGTCCGCATTTTCCAAGTACGGCATCGCCATCAGCGCGGTGGTGTCGTAGGCCGCGAGGAAGGGCTCGAGCCGCTGCGCGAACCAGGCTTCCGACGCCGGTTCCATCACCGGCCGTGCGAACAGGTTGCGCGCGGTCGTGAGCTTCGGCCGCCAGCGCTGCGCCGCGGTCTTGAGCGCCATCGTGAAATCGATCAGACCCTGCGTCCGCGCCGCAGGCACGCCGCCGCCGTAGGCGGGAATCTCGTCGTCGCGCAGATAGGCATCGTCATGGAACAACAGGCCGTCGAAATGGCTGTTCGCGGCGAGTTCGGCATAGATGTCCGAGACGATGTCCAGCGTGCGCGGATCGCCGGGATTCAATCGCGGAATCTCGTTCTCACCGGTCGCAGCGATCTGCAGTTCGCGCTGCAGCTCCGCATTGGCCAGCTTGAAGCCGAGCACCGGCATCCACGCATACACCCGCACCTGCGCGCGCGTGCGCAGCTGCCAGGCGACGCGATTGAACAGGTCGGCCCGCACCGGCATGTGTTTGCTCGGGAAGTAGACGGCCTCAGCGGCGCCGTCGCCGTCCGGATCGGCGAACGCCTGCAGCCACACGTGGCTCGGGCCGATGTCCTGCATGCGCTGCACCAGCGCGTCGACATTGCGTTCGAGCTGCGCGGGGTCTTCGTCGTAGACGTAATCCAGATCGACCTGGATCGCGCGCACGCCATCGAGTGACAGATCACGCCGCAGTTCACCGGCGAGATCGCGCACGTCGGGATTGCGGTGCATCAGCAGGCGGGCGAGGCTCGCGAGCGAAGCCTGGTCGGCGCGCGCCTCGCCCTGCAGGCCGAGGTCGGTTTCCTGCGCGCGACCTTCGAGATCGAACGACAGCGCCATGCCGAGCGCGGTGGCGATGCCGTTGGCGACATCGTTGTAGGCGGCGTAGGGCCACACGATCACGCGCGGCGCCTGGCCAACGTTGCGTTCGATCAGTGTGCGGCTGGCCTGCAGATCGGATTCGATCCGCGCGCGCCACGCGGCTTCGCCCTCATAGCCGCTGCCCTCGGTCCAGATGCGGGTGACCGCGGCCGGCGTCTGGTTGCCGAACGGATTGCCGGGCAGGCCGCGATGCAGATCGTGACTGTGCGAACCGATCTCGACCAGACCGCTGTCGTGCATCTCGCGCAGCTGCGCCCAGGTCAGGAAATCATCGCCGGTGAAATCGCGCGGGCCATACGGCACCACCTGATCCGCCGGCAGTTCCACCCAGCTGGTCACAGGCGCGACCAGTGCGGGCCAGTTGTAGGCGCGCAGCAACGGGAACACATGCGTATAGGTGCTGCGCAGGCCATCGTCGAAAGTCAGCAGCACGGCTTTGTCCGGCAGCGTGCCGCGGCCGGCGCGCGCGTCGATGACCGCCTGCACGCTGACCGCCTGATACCCGTGGGCGCGCAGCCAGTCGAGGTGCTGGGCAAAATTGGTCGTCGACACCGCGTAGGGATCGGGATCGCCCTTGGGCGCCACGTCGTCGCGGATGTCGTGGTAGCTGAGTACCAGCAGCGAGGCTTTTGCGGGCGACAGCACGGACAGCAGCGCGAGCAGCGCGGCGGCGATCCAGGTGCGTGTGGACGCGATCATCGGGCACCTCCCCAGCGCAGTTCGACATCGAGGGCGACGCGTTGCTCGCGCAGACCGTCGTAGACCGGACGCGACCACGCCACGCCGTATTCGAGTTCGTGGCCGTCGCGTCGCCACAGATGGCGATAGCCCAGCGACGGCACCCAGTGCGTGCCCGCGTCGCGCTGCCAGTACGGACCGGCCATCACTTCGACACGCTGCTGGAACGCGGTCTCGTAGCGCCGCCAGGTGATGTGGTCGAAGCGCAGGCCGACGTTCGCCGACGCGTCGTGTTCGGGATTGAAGTAGCCCACCGTGTCGCCGCGCGAGCCGCGGCTTGTATAGGCCGACAGCAGGCCGTCGACCATCAGATGCGGCCGCGTGAGCAGACGCTGCGTCGCATCGACGCCGAGCTGGTCGCGCGTATTGCCGTCGTGGTAGCGCAGTCGCGACAGTCGGCCCTGCAGGGCGAAGGTGTCGCTGGGCACATACGAAGCGGTGAGCGTCGCGCTGTCGGCGTCGATGCCGAGGCGGCGCGCCTGCAACGACGTGTCCTGTGCATTGCGCGCGAGTTCCACGCCGGCGCGCCAGGCATCGCTGAAGCGCCAGTCGGCGCCCAGCGTCCAGGTCGCGCCATTCGATCCACCTCCGGCCGCGCCAAGCGTTGCCCAGGCACCGAGCCGGTCGTGGCGATACCAGGTGCCGACACCGGCCGCGCGATGACGCGTGCGGCCATCGATGAAATCGGCCCAGTCCTCGTGCGCAAACACGCCGACGCGCCAGCGGTCGTCGATCAGGGGCGAACGCACTTCCAGCGCCCAGCCACCATCGCGACTGCCGAACGGCGAGATCGACGTGCCCGCGCCATCACGTTGCCGGCTGCGTCCGCGATTCGCCGACAGCGTGGTCTGCACCCCGCGATTGCGGTCGAGATCGCGTTCGACGCGGTCCAGCCGCGGATCTTCCGGATGCGCTTGCTGCAAATCGGTCAACGCGACGCGCGCCTCGTCGATGCGATCGAGCGCGGTCAGTGCGCCGACGCGGCCGGCGAGGGCGTCGCGGTGCTGCGGCGCCATCGTCAGCGCCATCTCGTAGCGTTCCAGCGATGCGGATGGGCGCAGCCTGCGCGACTGCACTGCGCCATAGGCGGCCTGCAGGCCTGGATTGTTCGGGCCGATGCCGGCCTGCGCCTGCAGCATCGTGTCCGCGCGTGCGTTGTCGTTGGCATAGGAATGCGCGAGCGCGTGATTGAGGTCGGCGCTATAGCGGTCCCAGTTGTCGTAACCGCTGCGCGCACCCGCCTGGCGTGGCCAGGCCTCCTGTGATGCGGCCAGCGTTTCGAACAGCGGCAGCGCGCGATCGAAGCGCTCGGCTTCTATGAAGGCGTAGCCGAGCAGGATGCGGGCGTTGACGTCATGCGGCGCGTGCGCGATCGCGCTTTCCAGTACCGGAATGGCCTCGGCCGGACGCCGGAGGGCGAGCAGCGAATCGCCGACCGTGCCAAGGATGTAGGCGGGCACTTCGATGCCGTCGTCGAGCAGCGCCTGATAACCGGTGACGACGGCCTCGTGCCGCTGGAGATGGTTCAGCGCCGACAGCGCATCGACGCGCAGGCGCGTGGCTTCCCAGTTGGTCTGGCGCGGCGCATCGCGCTGCAGCGTTTCGAGTTCGGCCAATGCGGCGCGCGATTCGGCCAAGCGCGCGTCCGGTGTTTCCGGTTCGACCCGGCCCCATCCGATCGAGCGCGCGACCGCGTCGCCTTCGATGCGCTCGCGCTCGTGATCTGCGAACAGCTGCGGGCGCTGGCGCATGGCCTCCACCGCGAGTCGCGAGCTGCCGAGATCGGTGAGGATCAGGACGCGCAGGCGGAAGGCATCGTCGTCATCCGGCGCTTCGGCGAGGCGACGTTCGACGACCCGCAATGCGTCGGCCGGGCGGTCCTGCGCGCGCAGCTGATCCGCCTGGCTGCGGACATCGGGATCCGACGCCGCGAGAGCGACACTCGCCAGCGAACCCGCAAGACAGGCCAAGGCCAGCGTCTGGCACAGGAGGCGCGGACGCAATTCGGGCGAACGGGGGCGGCCGGAACGGCGCTGACAGACGGGCACGGCATCTCACTTGGGCGTGGGGCTGCACAGGGCGTGCAGGGGGCGCCGGATGCTGGGCGTTACAAAGTGAGGAGCACGTCACTTTATCGAGGTGAATGGCGACCGGTTCGCGTGCATCGATCACCACGTTGGCAGCACGATGGCGACTGAAAAGCGCTCGATGGCGGCTGTTCGCCTCGTTGAGAAAATTCTCAACGAAACCTGTATGCACGGGATGGGGCACCTGTCGCCGCCTGCACGCGTCGCGCTACCAAGTGTCCTCGAGCCAGCGTGGCTTGCAGGCCATCCAGCCGCCGATCAACAGCACCGCGACCGCAGCGAGCAGCATGGCGAAGGGCCAATGCCAGCCGCCGGTGGCCGCATGGAGGACGCCGAACAGCAGCGGCCCCACGCAGCTGAGCGCGTAGCCGGTGCCCTGCATGAAGCCCGACAGCGCCGCGGAGCCTGCAGGGGTGCGCGTACGCAGGTTGATCAGCGTGAGCGCCAGCGGAAAGGTGCTGGGCGCGAGGCCCAGCAGGATCACCCACAGCACCGGCGCGGCCATCGGCGCCAGCAGCAGGCCGGCGTACGCCACGAGGTGGCAGCCCGCGCACAGCACGACGATCACGAACGGATTGCGCATGCGCACCGCGATCGACGGCATGCCCAGCGCGCCGACCAGGCCCAGCGTGGAGAACAGCGCGACCATCGTGCCGCCGAATGCGGGCGAGGCGCCCGCTTCGGTCAGCAGCAGCGGCAACCAAGTGAACATCGCGTACGTGATCAGCGAGGTCATGCCGAACATCAGCGCCATGCCCCAGGCGATCGGCGAGCGCCAGATGCGTCCGGCCGCGGGGACGACGGCGTGTGCATCGACGATGGGCGCGGGCGGCGCGAGCGCCTCGCGGTGGCGCAGCAGCAACCAAAGCCACGGCACGGCGGCCGCGAACGCGGTCAGCGACCAGATACCCAGTGCCCAGCGCCAGCCGGCGGCATCGGCAACCGGTACTGCCAGCAGAGCCGGCAGCATCGTGCCCAACTGCAGGACGGTGATGTAAAGCGTGCTGATCGCGCCCACGCGCGTCGGAAACCAGCGCTTGACCAGCGGCGGCAGCACCACATTGCCGATGCCCATGCCCGCCAGCGCGATCGTCGCGCCGAGACCCAGCACGCCGACGCCATCGGCCAGCGAACGCAGGACCAGCCCACCGCCCGCGAGCGACATCGCCAGCAGCGCGGTGCGTTCCAGGCCGATGCGACGGGTCAGCGCCGGTGTCGCGACACCGAACACGGCGAAGGCGGCGGTCGGCAGCATGCCGAGTAGACCCGCGGTGGTGGAGCCAAATCCGAAGACATCGCCGAGTACGTCCAGCAGCGGGGTGAGCGAGGTCACCGCGGTGCGCAGGTTGAACGCCGACAGGACGATGCCGGCCAGCACGATGACGGGCAGCAGACGGGGCGCGGAATGCGCGGAGGCACGCGAAGTCATGGCGGCGGGGGGACCATCCATCGCCGCGAACCGGGCACGGCCGGAAAACGAAAAAACCGGCGCGAGGGCCGGTTTTCGATATCACCTACCGCATTGCTGCGGATGGTCGGGGAGACAGGATTCGAACCTGCGACCTCTACGTCCCGAACGTAGCGCTCTACCAGACTGAGCTACACCCCGAAGGTGAGCCGCGCATTCTACTGATGCACCCTCGGGGAGGGCAAGCATTTCGTGAAGGGAATTTCTCGGCCACGCACCGGAAGCGATGGCGGCCGCGTCCCCGGCGCGGCGGGCTGCGATACTGCCGGCTCGCGATACCGGTGTGCGGTGTCCGCGTTCCGGAGCCCGCATGTCCGTTTTCGCATGATCCTGTCCGTATGAGTGCGCCTTCGCCGGAAACCACGGCCGATGCGCGACGTCGGCGGAGCGGCTGGCTCGATGCGCAGCTCGCGCCGTGGCGGGACCGCCACCGTCGCGCGTGTGCCTGTCAGGTGCTGGCCGGGTGGCTGTGGATTCCGCAGGCCGCGGCGATCGCGTGGGCACTGGATGCCGTGCTGTTCGCGCGCGCCGGGCTCGGCGCATTGCATGCCCCGCTGGCGCTGCTGGCCATCACGCTGCTCACGCGCACGTGGCTGGTGTGGGCAGGGCAGCGGTTGCAGGCCGATGTGATCGAATCGGCGCTCGCGCAGCTGCGCACCGGACTGGCCGGCGCCGTGGCCGCGCGCGGTCCGGTGTGGCTGCGCGGCCGGCGCAGTGGCGCACTGGTCGCGTTGTCGACCGGGCATGTCGACGCGACCGCCGGCTATTACGGCGGCTACCTCGTCGCGCGTGCGGAAATCGCGATGGTGCCGATCGCGATCCTGATCGCGGTGTTCGCCGCTGACTGGATCGTCGGTCTGGTGCTGCTGCTGACCGCGCCGCTGGCGCCGATGTTCATGATGCTGATCGGCAAAGGCGCCGAAACCGCCAGCCGCAGCCAGCTGGCCGCGCTCGCGCGCGCCGGTGCGCACTTCACCGATCGCCTGCGCGGGTTGGATCTGATCCGCGTCTACGGACGCGGCGACGCGGAGCTCGCGCAGGTCGGCGAGGCCACCGAGACCATCCGCGTGCGCAGCATGCGCGTGCTGCGCATCGCGTTCCTGTCGTCGGCGGTGCTGGAGTTCTTCGCATCGGTCAGCGTGGCGCTGGTCGCGGTGTATTTCGGCTTCACGTATCTGGGCATGCTCGACCTGCGTGGCGAAGCGCTGCCACTCTCGACGGGCCTGTTCTGCCTGCTGCTCGCGCCCGAGTTCTATGCCCCGATGCGGCGCCTGGCCGCGAATTACCACGACCGCGCAAACGCGCTGGCGGCGGTCGCGGAAATCGAAGCGGCGTTCGATGGATTGCCGGTGCTCGACGCAAATCGGCTTCTTCCCCCGCAGGCGAAGGAAGGTCGGGATGAGGGCGAAGCTTGCGAGCGCGCTGAAGTCGATCCTTCGCAATCGCCCCAGCCATTTGCCGTCTGCATCTCCGACGTCACGCTGCGCCACCCCGAAGCCCGCGCGCCCGCGTTGCAGAACATTTCGCTGCAAGTCCAGCCGGGCGCGCGTCTCGCCCTCGTCGGCCCCAGCGGTTCCGGCAAGAGCACGCTGCTCGATGCGCTGGCCGGCTGGCTGACGCCCGAAGCCGGACGCATCGACATCGGCCCCGGCACGCGCATCGCGCTCGCCGGCCAGCGTCCATGGCTGTTCCACGGCAGCATCGCCGACAACCTGCGCATCGGTGCGCCGCACGCCAGTGATGCCGAACTCGCCGAGGCTGCGCGCGTCGCGCAGGTCGCGCGGTTCGCATCGAAGTTGCCCGATGGCATGGACACGGTGATCGGCGAACGCGGGTTCGGACTGTCCGGCGGCGAAGCGCGTCGCGTGGCGCTGGCACGCGCCCTGTTGTTGCGGCCGCAGTTGCTGCTGCTCGACGAGCCCACCGCGTTTCTCGATCCCGACCTAGAAGCCGATCTGCTCGCCGCGCTGGATGCACATCTCGGCGACTGCACGGTCATCGTCGCCACTCACAGCTACGCCGTCATGAAGTGGGCGGGTGCGAAGTGGCGCGTGCCTGCGCCGGCGGAGGTCGCGCCATGAGCGATCACGATCTGACCCGTATCCAATCCACACGCGCGCTACTGCGTGGCCATCGCCGCGGCGTGCTGCTGGCGGTCGCGCTCATGTTGCTGACGCTGGTCGCCGGCGTCGGTCTGCTCGGTGTGTCCGGCGCCTTTCTGACCGGCGCGGCGCTGACGTACGGCGTGCTCGGCAGCTTCAATTTCTTCACCCCGTCGGCCGGTATCCGCGGGCTGACGCTGGCGCGCATCGTCTCGCGCTATCTGGAAAAACTGCTCGGTCACGACACGATGCTGCGCATCGCGCGCGACCTGCGCAGCTGGTTCTTCGCGCGCGCGCTGCGTCTGAGCCCGGCGCAGCTCGGTCGCCTGCGCACCGGCGATCTGCTCGCGCGGCTGCTCGACGATATCGATGCCGTCGACGGCCTGCTGCTGCGCGCGACCGGGCCCTTGCTGGCCCTGCTCGGCATCGGCATGTTCGGTCTCGGCGTCGTCGCCTGGCTGCATCCGCCCAGTGCGGCGTGGCTGGCGCTGATCGCCGTGCTGCTCGCCGTTGTCGTACCGGCGCGCGTCGCCTGGCGCCGCGCGGCCGAGGAAACGCTGCGTGCGCAACGCCGCGCCGCGCTGCGTGCGCGCCTGCACGAACTCTATGAAGGCCGCGCAGATCTCGCCGCACTCGATGCGACCGCAGGCTGGCTGGCGCGCGTGGACGCCGACGCAAACGATGTCGCCGATCTCGAGTGCACGCGTCGTCTCCGCCTGGCCGATGCGCAGGCGTTGCACGGCGGTATCGCCGCGGCCGGATTGCTCGGCCTGCTGTGGAGCGGCGCCACCGGTTTCACCGTCGGGACGCTGCCGGCGGCGCATGCCGCGGCGATCTTCTTCCTCGCGATCGGCCTGTTCGAAGCCTGGGCGGGCGCCGGCCTCGCCTGGCAGGCGCTGCTGGCCGCGCGCGCGTCGATCGCGCGCCTCGATGCGGTGGCTGGCGCATCGCCCGCGGTGGGGGATCCCGCGCAGCCGGTCGCGGTTCCGGCGCATGGTGCATTGCACTTCAAGGATGTCGTGTTTGCCTGGCACGCGGATGCGCGCCCGGTGCTGCAGGGCCTGGATCTGACCGTCGCGCCCGGTGAGCGCATTGCGATCAGCGGCGACAGCGGCGCCGGCAAATCCACATTGACCGCGCTGCTGCTGCGCAGTGCCGAAGCGCAGGCCGGGCAGGTGACCTGGGCGGGCGTGAACCTGCGCGCGATGGCGCAGGCGGACTGGTATACGCGCATCGCCTGGCTGCCGCAGAACGCGCCGGTGTTCGCCGGGCGCGTGCGCGACAACCTGCTCTTCGGCGCGCCCGATGCAGATGACGCCACGCTGTGGGCGATGCTCGCGCAGGTGCGGCTCGATGGCTGGGCCGAGCGGATCGGCGGGCTCGATGCCTGGGTGGGCGAGGCCGGCGTGACCATGTCGGCCGGGCAGGCGCGCCGCCTGGCGCTGGCGCGCACGCTGCTGCGCGATGCGCCGCTGGTGGTCTTCGACGAGCCGACCGAAGGCCTCGATCACGATACCGCCGATGCCCTGCTGCGCGACCTGCCGGAACTGCTGGCCGGCCGCAGCCTGCTGCTGATCACCCACGGCGCGCTGCCGCCCGGTCTCGTCGACCGGCATCTGTGGTTGCGCGATGGACGTCTGCATGATCCGGACGCCGCGTAGGCGCGTGCTTGCGCGCAATAGGTCTGTACAGGTAAAGCCCCCATCGCGCGCCAGCGCGCTCCCACAGGGGAATGCACAGCACGGGGACGCATTAGAATGTCCTTCTCCATCCGCATCACCGAAGAGTCTGCCCGCATGATCAAGCCCCGGACCCCGCCCGGCGTCATGGAACTGTTGCCGCGCGACCAGATCGCCTTCC
Source organism: Luteimonas sp. AC640a (assembly GCF_979256585.1). Classification (NCBI taxonomy): domain Bacteria; kingdom Pseudomonadati; phylum Pseudomonadota; class Gammaproteobacteria; order Lysobacterales; family Lysobacteraceae; genus Luteimonas; species Luteimonas sp. AC640a. The sequence goes on from NZ_CEEDOV010000007.1 coordinate 209,476, forward strand.
AGCGCATGCTGGACACGATCCGCCGCACGTTCGAGGGCTTCGGGTTCCTGCCGATCGAGACGCCGGTGTTCGAGCTGTCGGACACGCTGCTGACCAAGTCCGGCGGCGAGACCGAGCGGCAGGTCTATTTCGTACAGTCCACCGGCGCGCTCGAGAAAGCGGCCGATGGCATGCCCGAACTCGCGCTGCGCTTCGACCTCACCGTGCCGCTGGCGCGCTACGTCGCCGAGCACGAGCACGACCTCGCATTCCCGTTCCGCCGCTACCAGATGCAGCGCGTCTACCGCGGCGAACGCGCACAGCGCGGCCGCTTCCGCGAGTTCTACCAGTGCGACATCGACGTGATCGGCAAGGATTCGCTGTCGCCGCGTTACGACGCCGAAGTGCCGGCGGTGATCAGCGCGGTGTTCGCCGCGCTCGACATCGGCGAGTTCACGATCCAGCTCAACCACCGCAAGCTGCTGCGCGGCTATTTCGAAGGGCAGGGCATCGACGACGCGCGGCAGATGACCGTGCTGCGCGAGATCGACAAGCTCGACAAGCGTGGCGAGGACGCGGTGCGCGCCACTTTGACCGGCGAGGACTTCGGCCTGTCCGACGAGGTCGCCGAACGTCTGCTCGCGTTCTCGCGCGTGCGCTCGACCGGCCACGACGATGCGCTGGCGAAGCTCGACGCGCTCGGCGCCGGCACCGAGTTGTTCGAAGAGGGCCGCAACGAACTGCGCGACCTGCTCAACCAGCTGCGCGCGCTTGGCGTGCCGGAATCGCGCTACGCGCTGAATCTGTCGATCGCGCGCGGTCTCGATTACTACACCGGCATGGTCTACGAGACGATCCTCGATGCGCACCCGCAGATCGGTTCGATCTGTTCGGGCGGCCGCTACGACAACCTCGCCAGCCACTACACCAAGTCGAAGCTGCCCGGCGTCGGCATCTCGATCGGACTGACGCGCCTGTTCTGGCAATTGCGCGAAGCGGGTCTCATCACGACCGCCGAGAGTTCGGTCGACGTGCTGGTCACGCTGCTCGACGACGCCTCGCTGCCCGACGCGCTCGCGCTGTCGCAGCGCCTGCGCAGCGGCGGCCTCAATGTCGAAACCCAGCTCGAACCGCGCAAGCTCGCCAAGCAGATGCAGTACGCGGACCGCGCCGGTATCCGTTTCGTCGTGATCCGCGGCGAGGACGAAGCCGCCAAGGGTGTGGTCGCGGTCAAGGATCTGCGCCGCGGCGAACAGTTCGAAGTGGCCGACGACGATCTGCCACGCACGTTGCTCGTCGAGCGTGAGCAGGCGAGGTCGATGCCGTAAGTTCCACCGCGGCGCGCCGCGCCGCGTTCGTGCTCCGGGAGGGAGACGCCCATGAAATCCATCCGCCTCGACGGCCGCTCGCTCACCCGCGCGCAGCTGGTCATGGTCGCGCACGGCGCGCCGGTCGCGCTCGACGACGACGCGCTGACCGGCGTCGCCCGCGCCGCCGATTTCCTCGCCGAGCAGGTGCGGCGCGAGGAACCGATCTACGGCGTGTCGACCGGATTTGGCAGCAATGCCGACCGCCTGCTCGGTGCGCGTCCGCTGCGCGACGATCTGCCGGGCGCGACGCCCTCAAACCGCTCGCTGCACGAGGAACTGCAGGTCAATCTGATCGTGACCCACGCGGTCTGCGTCGGCGAACCGCTGTCCGCGGACGTGGTGCGCGCGATGCTGTGCATCCGCATCAACACGCTGCTCAAGGGCCATTCGGGCATCCGCGTGCAGACGCTGCAGGCGCTGGCCGCGCTGCTCAACTCGGGCATCGTGCCGGTGGTGCCGGCGCTGGGCTCGGTCGGTGCATCCGGCGATCTCGCGCCGCTGTCGCATCTGGCGATCGTGCTGCTGGGCGGCGGCGAAGCCTTCGTCGACGGCGAGCGGATGCCGGGCGCCGACGCGCTGAAGCGCGCCGGTCTCGAGCCGGTCACGCTGTCGTACAAGGAAGGCCTGGCGCTCAACAACGGCACCGCGCAGATGCTCGCCACCGGCGTGCTCGCGCTGCAGAAGCTCGACGCGCTGCTCGACACCGCCGATCTCGCCGCGGCAATGACGATTGACGCCTTCGCGGGTCGTCTGGGCGCGTTCGATCCGGACGTGCACGCATTGCGCCCGCATCCGGGCCAGGTCGAAGTCGCCGCGCATCTGCGCGAGCTGCTCGCCGGCTCCACGCTCGCCGACATTCCGTATCACCTCGTGCCGCGCTTCCGTCCTTGGCTGCCCACCAGTTGGGATACCGCCGAGGCGCAGGCACTGCGCTTCGACATCGGCTGGGACTGGGTGCCGAGCGACCAGCGCCACGGCCGCGAGAAGTTCTACACGCGCTTCCGTCCGTTCCGCGGCGGCAAGAAGCACCAGCCGCAGGACAGCTATTCGCTGCGCTGCATTCCGCAGGTGCACGGCGCGGTGCGCGATGCGATCGAGCAGGGCAAGCGCGTGTTCGAGATCGAACTCAACGCGGTCACCGACAATCCGCTGGTGTTCCCCGATCGCGAGGCCGAGCACGTCGAGGAGAAGGTCATCTCGGCCGGCCATTTCCACGGCATGCCGCTCGCGCTGGCGATGAGCTACGTCAAGGCCGCGATCCCGGTGCTGGCGTCGATCTCCGAACGTCGCCTCAACAAGCTGGTCGATCCGGCGACGAACGACGGCCTGCCGGGTTTCCTGATCGGCAACGAGGATGCGACCGAGTCGGGCTACATGATCGTGCAGTACACCGCGGCCGCGATCGTCAACGATCTCGCCACGCGCGCGCATCCGGCCAGCGTCTATTCGATCCCGACCAGCGCGAACGCCGAAGACCATGTGTCGATGGGGACCAATGAAGCGCGCCACGTGCTGTCGATGGCCGAGGATCTGGGCAAGGTGCTGGCGCTGGAGATCTACACCGCCGCGCAGGCGCTGGATCTGCGCGTTGACATGATCAATGCCGCGCGCGATCTCGCGCGGCGCGGCGATGCGGAAGCGCTGGCGGCGAAGGTGCAGGGCGGTCCGGCGTCGGATCGTGCGACGCGCGGCGCCTTCGTCGACGAGGTGGAAGCGTTGCGCGCCGAACTCGCCGCCTGCGAGCCCTTCCATCCCGGCGAGATCGTTGCCGCGGCGCACGCCATCGTGCGCGACGCGATCCCGTTCCTCGACCGCGACCGCGCGCTGGATGGCGAAGTCGCCGCCGCGGTGAAGCTCGTGTCCGAAGGCGCCTTGCTCGGCGTGCTGCCGCGCTGGCGCGTGCAGCCTTCCGGCCCGGCCGCTTGAACCTCGCGCTGCACTTCGGCTGGCTGGGCGTGCTGGAGGCGGCGCTGATCGCGCTGGTCGTCGGCGCGGTCTGTTACCTGGTGCTCCATTGGATCGGCGCGCGCAGTCGCTGGGCGCACGGGCACGCGATCGGCTGGGGCAGCCTAGTGGCCCTGGGCATCGCGACCGGCATCGACGCCTGGCACCTGTTCTACATGGGCGTGGTGCGGCTCGAATCGCCGGTCTATGCGCGCATCGCGCTGCAGAAGATCCACGACCCGAACTTCCTCGCCGCGCGGGTGTTCATGTCGTCGATGGGCGCCTTGTGCGGCGTCGCACTGGCCTGGATGGCGATGCAGACGCGCAAACGCGCCGACTAGCGGAGGTTCGGCGCTGTTGTAGGCGCGCGCTCGCGCGCGATGACGCTTTCCCGGTCAGTCCCATCGCGTGCAAGCGCGCTCCTACAGATCGTTCCGACGCGATCTCTGGGTGGGCAGTTCAGGGCGCACCCATCGCGGCTGACCGCGGGCGTTGCCCGCTCGGCTTACGCGCCCGCCTGCCGCCCGCGCTCGATCCGGCGCAGAAACACCGTCATCTCCTTCGACGACTGCACGTCCCCGCGTAGCGCCGCCGCATCGAGCCCCGCGCGCCACGCCGCTTCGGCCTCGTCTTCGCGCCCCGACGCGAGCAGCGCCTTGCCGAGCAGCTTCCACGCCGCCGAGTAAGCGGGATCGTGCCGCGTCGCGGCTGCCAGATGTATCGCCGCCGCGTCGGTGTCTCCCACCCGCAGGCAAGCATTGCCCAGCCCAAAGCGCAGCAGCGCATCGTCGCGTCCCGCATCGAGCAGCGCCTGCAAACGTTCGCGCATGGGTCACCTGTGTCCGGGCGTCGTGTTCCGGATGTTCGCCGGAACAGCGGTGTCCGGGTTGGAACGCAGCAATCCAGCCCGCGCGAGCGCCGCGTGCAAGGCGTGGCGATCGCTGCCATCGCGTCGCCAACCGCTGAGGTGCTCCACGAGCTGCCCGTCCCGGAAGACCAGGAACTGCGGCGTGGTGTCGAGTGCGACCGGCCATTGCGCGGCATTGACGGCGATGCTGATGCCGGCGTCAGGATTGCGCAGGTTCCATGCGCGCAGCGCTGCCACGTCCGCGATCGCATCGGGCGCGATCAGCCAGACCGCGTGCTGCGCGAAGACCGGGCCGAGTTCCGGATCTGACGGGATCGCGGTGGCGGCCGCGCGACTGAAGCCGCAGCCGGGTGACGACACGACGACGATGCGGAGGTCGAGATCCAGTGCATCCTGACGCAGGGTGAGCTCTGCACCGTCCTCATCTGCGACCTGCCAGACGCGGACCGCGTCTCGCGGAAGCAGCCGTGCTGCATCGAACCGCGGCACCGCAGGCAAGCCCGCTTCGGGCACGCTGGCAGTGAACATCCGGGCTTCTTCGATACGACCGCTGACGAGCAGCAGACGCTGCAGCGAGCGGTGATCCCGCCGACTCGCGAGTGCCTGCGCATGGAGGCGCGCATGCAGGACGCGTGCGGCATCGATCCGGGCGTCATCGCGGAACTCGGTCGCGCGTTCCAGCGCTGCGCGGTGCAACAAGCGCAGGTCTTCGCTCACATCGCTGCCGGCCTGCGTCTGTTCCGCGGCCATACGGTCGATGGCCGCGCCGGCCGTTTCGGTGGGTTCTAGCGTCCCACGCCAGCGGCGGTACGCGGCCAGCACGGGCGCAGACGGCGCTGCGAGCGCGCCTGAAGCGCGCGCCGCCCGCAGGCGTCGCGCTTCGTCGGGTTCGAGTCCGGGCAGTGGCATCGCTTCGTCGAGCAGCAGGCGTTGCACCTCGGCCAGCTCCGCGGTGGTCAGTTCGGGTGCGAGTTCGGCATAGGGGAAGCTGCGTACGCCCTTGGGGCCGAAATCGAGCGTGTCCAGAAACGAGGTGCGTGCGTGCGGCGGCGCCTGATCCAGCGGTGACGGGTGGTGGGCGAGCCAGTCCATCAGCGTCTGCTTGGTGACGAAGGGCGGCGCGGCCGGCTGCCGCTCCGCGCCGAGAACAGGCATCACCAGGAGTGCGAGGCAGAGGGCAACGAGGCTTCGGGACATCGCGATCCTTCGCGGTGTGGGTGAACGCATTCGAACACGTACGTGCCATTGGGGCCATCTCGAGGTTGACTCGAAAGAGAAACGGCGTAATGTACTAGCACGCTATTACATTGATACGTCCATCAAAGCCCGTGAAGCAACGCCCTGAACCCCTGCCGGACCATGAAGCCAGTGCCTCGTTGAAGGCGCTGGCGCGTGCGTTCGCGGGCTTGAAGACGGCCGACGAGGTCGCGCGGTTTCTCGACGATCTGTGCACGCCGGCGGAGCTGGAAGCGCTGGTGGATCGCTGGCGCGTGGTGCCGCTGCTGCAGCAGGGCGTGCCGTATCGCGAAATCCACGATCGCACCGGCGTCAGCGTGACGACGGTCGGCCGCGTCGCGCGCACTCTCGATCGTGGCGCCGGCGGCTATGCGATCGCGGCGCGCCGTGTGGCGCGCACACCCGAATCCCACTGAGGTCATCCCATGAGTCCTGTGAACGGCGGCGCCACGCGCGATCGCCTGCGCATCGCCATCCAGAAGTCCGGCCGCCTGAGCGAGCCGGCGCGCGCGCTGCTGGCGTCCTGCGGTCTGTCCTGGCGCGAGAGCCGCGACAAGCTGTTCTGCTACGGCGAAACGCTGCCGGTCGATCTGCTGCTGGTCCGCGACGACGACATTCCCGGCCTGCTCGCCGATGGCGTCTGCGATTACGGCATCGTCGGTCGCAACGTGCTCGACGAGGTCGGCGCCGATCGCGCGCTGCGTGGCCTGCCGCAGGTGTCGAAGGCCGTGCGCGGCCTGGGCTTCGGTGGCTGCCGGCTCGATATCGCGATTCCCGAATCCACCGAATGGGCCGGTCCGGCGCAGCTGCAGGACAGCCGCATCGCGACCAGCTATCCGGGTCTGCTGCAGCAGTGGCTGGACGCACAGGGCGTGCAGGCGACGATCGTCAATCTCTCGGGTTCGGTCGAGATCGCGCCGCGTCTGGGCCAGGCCGACTTCATCTGCGATCTGGTCTCCAGCGGTGCCACGTTGACCGCGAACCAGCTCAAGCCCGCGGTCACGCTGATGACCAGCGAAGCGGTGCTGGCCGGCCCGGTCACGCCGTTCGCCGATGTCCGCGGCGAACTCGCGTCACTGCTGCTGCGCCGTCTCGACGGCGTGCTGCGACTGCGCGACAGCCGGCTGGTGATGTTCCAGTCGCGCCGCGACGGCGTGGATGCGCTGCTCAAGCTGCTACCCGATGCCGAAGCGCCGACGCTGCTGCAGGTGGACGGCAGCGACAAGGTCGCGCTGCAGGTGCTCTGCCACGGCGAGATGACCTGGCCGCGCCTCGAAGCGCTGAAGCAGGCCGGCGCTGCCGGTCTGATGGTGCTGCCGGTGGAGCGGATGCTGGCATGAGCACGATCCGACCGCCGGCCATCGACAGCGCGATTCCCGCGATCGTCGACTGGGACGCCGCCGATGCCGATGCGCGCACCGAACTGCTGCGCCGGCCCACGCAAGCCGTGGCCGCGCAGACGCGCAGCGCAGTCGCCGATGTGCTCGAGGACGTGCGCGCGCGCGGCGACGAGGCCTTGCGCGAACTCACCGAACGTTTCGATCGTGTCGTGCTCGAGGACTTCGAAGTCGACGCCGGGGAATTCGCCGCCGCCGAGGCGGCCGTGCCCGCGGAACTGCGTCAGGCGATGGTCAATGCCGCGGCGCGAATCGAGCGCTTCCACGCGGCCGGCATGACCGCCGGCTACAACGTCGACACCGCCGATGGCGTCAACTGCGCGCGCATCGTGCGTCCGATTCCGCGCGTGGGGCTGTACGTACCCGCCGGTACCGCGCCGCTGCCGTCGACGGCGTTGATGCTGGGCGTGCCGTCGCGGCTCGCCGGCTGCCGCGAAGTCGTGCTGTGCACACCGCCGCGCCCCGATGGCAGCGCCGATCCGGCGGTGCTCGTCGCCGCACGACTCACCGGCGTGCACCGCGTGTTCAAGCTCGGTGGCGCGCAGGCAATTGCTGCAATGGCCTTCGGCACCGCGCGCGTGCCGGCCTGCGACAAGCTGTTCGGGCCGGGCAACAGCTTTGTCACCGAAGCCAAACAGCAGGTCGCGCAATCGGGCACGGTTGCGATCGACATGCCGGCCGGTCCGTCGGAAGTGCTGGTGATCGCCGATGCCGGTGCGGATGCCGCCTTCGTCGCCGCCGACCTGCTGTCGCAGGCCGAGCACGGGCCGGATTCGCAGGTCTTGCTGCTGTCCGACGACGATGCGCTGCTGGAGAAAGTGCGCGCCGAACTGTCGACGCAACTGGCGGCACTGCCGCGCGCGGCGATCGCGCGACAGGCGATGGCGCGTTCGCGTCTGCTGCGTGTGGAGACGCTCGACACGGCGTTCGACATCAGCAACCGCTACGCGCCCGAACACCTGATCCTCGCGCTGCGTGCGCCGCGTCAATGGCTGGACAGGGTCGAGGTCGCCGGTTCGGTGTTCCTCGGCGACTGGACGCCCGAGGCGCTCGGCGATTACTGCAGCGGCACCAATCACGTGTTGCCCACTGGCGGCGCGGCGCGCGCCTGGAGCGGGGTGAGCGTGTCGAGCTTCCAGAACACGGTCAGCGTGCAGTCGGCGAATGCTGCCGGCATCCGTGCGATCGGCCCGGATGCAGTGACCATTGCGCGCGCCGAAGGTCTGGACGCACATGCGAACGCGGTCGTGCTGCGTATCGCGAAGGCGACAGCATGAGCAGCGTGCGCGATCTGGTCCGCGAAGACCTGCGCGATTTCGCCGGCTATGCGTCCGCGCGTACGCAGCGGCTCGACGGCGACGTCTGGCTCAACGCCAACGAGGCGCCGCTGTCGAATCCGGGCGATGCCGACGGCCGCTGCCGGCGGTATCCGTCTCCCCAACCGCCGGAACTGCAGGCGCGGCTGGCCGAGCTATATGGCGTCGATGTCGGGCAGCTGCTGATCGGGCGGGGCAGCGACGAGGCGATCGATCTGTTGGTGCGTGCCCTGTGCGTGCCCGGGCGCGACGCCGTGTTGGCGACGCCGCCGGTGTTCGGCATGTACGCGGTCAGCGCGTGTCTGCAGGGCGCCGACTTCGTCGAAGTGCCGCTGGTCGATGGCGCCGATGGATTCACGGTCGATGTCGAAGCGGTTCGCGCCGCGGCGCTCGCGCGTTCGGCCCGACTCGTGTTTCTCTGCTCGCCGTCGAATCCGACCGGCGGGCTGGTGCCGCTGTCCGACGTGACCGGTCTTGCCGATGCGTTGGTGGGCCGGGCGATCGTCGTCGTCGACGAGGCCTACATCGAGTTCGCCGGCGCGGACTCGGCCACAACCGTGCTCGCCGCGCACGACAACATCGTCGTGCTGCGCACGCTGTCGAAGGCGCATGCGCTGGCGGCCGCGCGTATCGGTGTGGCGATCGGCCATCCGGACCTCATCGCAGTGCTGCGCCGCTGCCAGGCGCCGTATCCGGTGCCCACCCCGTGCGCCGATCTCGCGCTGGCGGGGTTGTCGCCGGCGGCGCTGGACGTCACGCAGGCGCGTGTCGCGGAGGCCATCACCGAGCGCGATGCGCTCGCCGCAGCACTCGCGACCACGCCGGGCGTGCGCCAGGTGTATCCGTCGGCCGGCAACTACCTGCTGGTGCGTTTCGTCGATGCCGATCGCGCGTTCGCTGCGCTGCTGTCGGCCGGCATCGTCGTGCGCGACCAGCGCGCCGCGCCGCAGCTCGGCGACGCGCTGCGCATCAGTCTCGGCACGCCTGCGCAGAACGCGCGCGTGCTGTCCGCCCTGCAAGCTTTGGAGATTGCGGCATGAGTGCGCGCGGCAAGAAAATCCTGTTCGTCGACCGCGATGGCACCTTGATCGAGGAGCCGGCGGATTTCCAGATCGACGCCTTCGAGAAACTGCGCTTCGTGCCCGGCGTGATTCCGGCGATGCTGCGCCTGCGCGATGCCGGCTTCGAATTCGTCATCGTCACCAACCAGGATGGCCTCGGCACCGAGGGCTATCCGCAGGCCACGTTCGACGGCCCGAACGACCTGATGCTGGGCATTTTCGAAAGCCAGGGCATCGTGTTCCGCGAAGTGCTGGTCGATCGCAGCTGGCCGGCCGACAACGCGCCGACCCGCAAGCCGGCGCTGGGCCTGGTGATGCACTACCTGCGCGATCGCGGCATCGATCTTGACCGCTCGGCGATGGTCGGCGACCGCGATACCGACATCCAGTTCGCGCAGAACCTCGGCATCCGCGGCTTCAAGTTGCGCACCGCGCAGTTCGGCGGCGAATGGGACTGGGCCGGTATCGCACATGAACTGTGCGATGCGCCGCGCCGCGCGGCCGTTGTCCGCAACACCAGGGAAACCCGCATCCGCGTCGAACTCGATCTCGATGCCGCTGCCGATGCGTGCGTGTCGACCGGCCTGCCGTTCTTCGACCACATGCTCGATCAGATCGGCAAGCACGCCGGCATTTCGCTGGTGGTGCAGGCTGAAGGCGATCTGCAGATCGACGAACACCACACCATCGAGGACACCGGCATCGCGCTGGGTCAGGCGCTGCGCGAAGCGCTCGGCGACAAACGCGGCATCGCCCGTTACGGCTTCACGCTGCCGATGGACGAGACGCTGGCAAGCGCCGCGCTCGATTTCGGCGGCCGGCCGTACCTCGTCTTCAACGGCAGCTTCGTGCGCGAACGCGTCGGCGACATGCCGACCGAGCTCGTCGAGCACTTCTTCCGGTCGATCTGTGACTCGGCGGCGCTGAATCTCAACCTGAAGGTCGAAGGCGACAACGACCACCACAAGGTCGAAGCCTGCTTCAAGGCCTTCGCCCGCGCCCTCGGTCAGGCCGTGCGCCGCAGTGGCGATGCGCTGCCGAGTACGAAGGGGACGTTGTGATGCGCGTCGTCATCGTCGACGCCGGCGGCGCGAACACAGGTTCGGTGCGCTACGCGTTCGAGCGGCTCGACATCGATGCGGCGCTGGTGACCGATGCCACGAGTATCCGCGCCGCGGACCGAGTGATCCTGCCCGGTGTCGGCACGGCGGCGCAGGTCATGGCGCGGCTGCAGCAGCTCGATCTGGTCGACGTGCTGCGCACGCTGGACCGTCCGCTGCTCGGCATCTGTGTCGGCATGCAGCTGCTGTTCGACGCATCGGAGGAGGGCGATGTGGCCGGTCTCGGCCTGCTGCCGGGCCGCGTCTCGCGCCTGCGCGGTGGCCCGGGTCTGCGCGTGCCGCACATGGGCTGGAGCACGTTGCGGGCGCTGCGGCCCGATGCGCTGATCGAAGGCGTCGACGGCGCGCAGGCCTATTTCGTCCACAGTTTCGCGGCGCCTGTCACCCAAGATTGCGTGCTGGCAGGCGATCACGGCCAGGCATTCGCCGCCGCCGTGCGTCGCGGCCACATTGCCGGCACCCAGTTCCATCCCGAGCGGTCCGCCGCTGTCGGCGCGCGCGTGCTGCGCAATTTCCTGTCCCCTGCGTTCGAGGCTTGAGTCATGGCATTCACCGTCTATCCCGCGATCGACATCCGCCACGGCCGCGTCGTGCGTCTGGCACAGGGCGATTACGCGCAGGAAACGCGCTACGGCGACGATCCGCTGGTGCAGATCGAGGCCTACGCGGAAGCCGGCGCGCAGTGGCTGCATCTGGTCGATCTCGATGCCGCACGCGAAGGCGGCTACACGCTGGCGCCGCTGCTGGCGCGCATCCGCGCCGATACCGGTCTGCGCGTGCAGACCGGCGGGGGCGTGCGCACCGAAGACGATGTGCGCCGCATCCTCGATGCGGGCGCCGAACGTGTCGTGGTCGGCTCGCTCGCGGTACGCGAGCCGGCGCAGGTGCTGCAGTGGATCGAGACCTTCGGCGCCGAGCGCATCACCGTCGCGCTCGACACCCGGCAGGGTCGCGACGGCGTGTGGCATCTCCCGGTCCACGGCTGGACCGAAACCGCCGATGCCACGCTTGACGTGCTCGCGGTGCGCTATGCGCAGGGCGGCCTGCGCCATCTGCTGAGCACCGACATCGCCCGCGACGGCATGCTGTCGGGCCCCAATCTCGATCTCTATGCGCACCTCAAGGCGCTGGTGCCCACGCTCGAAGTGCAGGCCTCGGGCGGCGTGCGCGAGCTCGCCGACGTGCGCGCGGCCAAGGCCCAGGGCTGCGGCGGCATCGTGCTCGGCCGTGCGCTGCTCGAAGGCCGTCTGGGCGTCGCCGAGGCGCTGGCATGCTGAGCCGCCGCATCATTCCCTGCCTCGACGTGCGCGAGGGCCGCGTGGTCAAGGGCGTGCGTTTCCGCGACCACGTCGACATGGGCGACATCGTCGATCTCGCATTGCGCTACCGCGACGAAGGCGCCGACGAGCTGGTGTTCTACGACATCTCGGCCAGCCCGCAGGGCCGCTCGGTCGACCGGGGCTGGGTGGAGCGGGTGTCGCGGCTAATCGACATTCCGTTCTGCGTCGCCGGCGGCATCCGCGACGTCGACACGGCGCGCGCGGTGCTGCATGCCGGCGCCGACAAGATTTCGATCAATACACCTGCGCTGGAACGTCCCGCGTTGATCTCCGAGCTCGCCGAAGCCTTCGGCGTGCAGTGCGTGGTCGTCGGCATCGATTCGATCCGCGAGACCGACGGCGACTGGCGCGTGCGCAGCTACACCGGTGATCCCGACCGCACCCGCGAACTGCCGATCCGCACGCTCGACTGGATCGCCGAGGCCGTGCGCCTGGGCGCGGGCGAGATCGTCCTCAACTGCATGGACAACGACGGCGTGCGCACCGGCTACGACATCGCCCAGATGCAGGCCGCGCGCGCGGTGTGTCCGGTGCCGCTGATTGCATCCGGAGGGGCAGGTGCATCCGTACACTTCGCCGCTGCCTTCATCGACGCCGATGTCGACGGCGCGCTCGCGGCCAGCGTGTTCCACAGCGGCCGCATCGCCATCCCCGCGCTCAAGCGCGAACTGGCCGACCAGGCCATCGACATGCGACTCCAATGACACATCCGCAGGACGATACCCCCGCCATTGCCCCCGACGTCGACACGCTCGACTGGTCCAAGGGCGATGGTCTGCTGCCCGCCGTCGTACAGGACGCCGCCACCCTGCGTGTGCTGATGCTCGGCTACATGAACCGCGACGCGTTCGCCGAAACCCTGCGCCGCGGCGAGGTCACCTTCTTCAGCCGCAGCAAGAATCGCCTGTGGACCAAGGGCGAGCAGTCCGGGCATACGCTCGAACTTGTCTCGATGGAGGCCGACTGCGATGCCGACACGCTGCTGGTGCTGGCGACGCCGCGCGGGCCGACCTGCCATCTGCAGCGGCCGAGCTGTTTTCCGACCGCGCCGGCTGGCGTGCTCGCCGAACTCGACGCGCTGATCGAGACCCGCGAGCGCGAGCGCCCCGAAGGCAGCTACACGACCCGGCTGTTCGACGGGGGCATCCGCCGCATCGCGCAGAAGGTCGGCGAGGAAGGCGTCGAAACCGCACTCGCCGCACTGGTGCAGACCGACGAGGACCTGCTGGGCGAGGGCGCCGACCTGCTGTACCACCTGATCGTCCTGCTGCGTGCGCGTGGCCTGTCGCTGGCCGATGTCGAGCGTGTGCTGACGGCGCGGGGCGGCTGAGGCGCGGAGACGGGTGCAGCATCGAGCGAATCCAGACCCTCGATGACCTCTTCCGTCGCCCACAGGCCGAACGACGTCGTCGTTCTGAAGCCCCATGATCGGAACGTCTCGCGTTGCGGGAGGGCAGGGGCATGGTCTGCACTGGACGCCACCGCAGCATGAGCGCCGACACCGTACTGGCCATCCCGCCGCAGGGTTGGCCTGACGATTTCGAGATCGCCCGCGCGCGCGCCACGCTGCTGGGCGATGGGGACGTCGACCTGTTCGCGGCTCTGTACGGCGATCCGGAGACGATGCGACATGTCGCGCCGGTGCTCGATTGCCACGCTGCGAACCGCGCGTTCGCGGCTGCGCAGCGGCAGATGCGGGCGAATCCGCCCTTCGCGCGGTACTGGCGCATCGACACGGCGTCAGGCGCGCAGGGTCTGCTGTCGCTGGTCCCCGATGTCGATGGACGCGCCGCCGAGACCGGCCTGCTGTTGCCTCCGGCTGCGCAGGCACGGGGCGTCGCGACCGCGGCGCTCGGTCATCTGCGTGATGCCGTGCTCGGCGCGGACGCGTTCGAGGCGTTGTGGACCCGGCATCGCGTGGGCCATAGGGCGGCCGTGGGTCTGATGCAGCGTCTGGGTTTCGTGCCGGGGGCGCCCGCCGACGGCTGGCAGCGCTGGTGTCTGGATCGCCGGACGTGGCGCGCGCTTGTGGACGACCCGCCTGGCGACTAGATTCCGCGCTCGCACAGGGGAAAATCGTAATGGAGCGCAAGGGGAGGCTGGCCTGCGTGGGCGTCGGCATGATGCTCGGCGCGCATCTGGGGCCGCGCGCACGGCGGCACATCGAAACGGCGGACGTGGTCTTCGTCGCGGTCTCCGACCCACTGGTGGAGCAGTGGGTGATGCGCATGAACGCCGATGCGCGCAGCCTGCAGCCGTTCTACCGCGAGGGCCGTTCACGCCACCGCACCTACGCCGGCATGGTCGACGCGATGCTGGCCGAGGTGCGCGCCGGCCGCGACGTCTGTGGCGCGTTCTACGGCCATCCCGGGGTGTTCGCCCGGGTGCCGCACCAGGCCATCGCGGCCGCCCGGGCTGAAGGCTTCCCGGCGGTCATGGAGCCGGGCATCTCTGCCGAGGACTGTCTGTATGCGGATCTGGGGGTCGACCCGGGCGAGGTCGGGTGCCAGCACTACGAGGCCAGCCAGTTCATGTTCTATCGCCGAACCATCGACCCCAGTGCCTGGCTGGTGCTTTGGCAGGCGGGCGTGGCCGGAATCCGCGACACGGGCCGTTTCCACAACACGCGGGACGAACGCGCCGCGCTCGTCGCCCGACTGAAGAGAGATTACCTGCCTGAACATGTTGTGACGCTCTATGAAGCTGCTACGCTTCCCAACTTGCGGCCCCGGATGGAGCGGCTGCCGCTCGGGGTACTCGTGGACGCCCGGCTGCACCAGCACACCACGCTGGTGGTGCCGCCGGGACGGGCGTTGGAGTGGGAAACGGGGACGGAACATGCGCCGGCGTCGCCAGCCAGTGTTCCGCAAAAGAACGACTGAAAGAAATTCAGGGGAACTGCATGCTGGACGTTGTGGCGTTGCTGGAATCGGCGGGCGCGGGCACGGCCTTTGATCGTGTGGATGCCCATCTGGACGACGCGGTGCGCGCCTGTCTGGCTGGTGGCGCCGAGGCGCCGAAGATCATTGCCTGCATGATCATGACCCCGGACGACGGGCGAAGCGAGCCAGCGCAGGACGAACCGGATCAGGATGATGACGGTGATGGGCAGGGCGGCCGAGACGGTGACGATGCGGACGAGCGCGCTGCGTGAGGCGTTATCAGGTGCCGCGCGATCTTCCGGATCGCGCGCGCGCTGGCTGACGTTCCTGTTGCTGCTCGGATCTGCCTGGGCGCCGGCGGTGCTCGCAGCCGAGGATCTCGATGCACTGATTGCGCAAGCGAGCGCGTTGCGGACGTCCGACCCGCAGCGTGTCGATGCGCTGCTGCACGAGATGTCACGGAGTCTCGACGTCGCCACCGACGCGCAGCGGGCCCAGGTGCAGATCCTGCGCGCGCATCGACTCATGACAAGCGGGCAGTCGGTGATCGCCACCGACGAGCTGATGACGCTGCTGGCCTCGAGCGCTGATCCCGTTACCCGCTTCGAAACGTCGTCGATGCTCGCGAACATCTATGCGGTGCAGCGTCGGTTCGAGGACGCGCTGCGCATGATGGAGACGATGCTGCCCCTGGCGGACCAGGTCGAGGACGCGGAACTTCGGCATCGAGGTCTCATGGTGGCGGCCATTGTCTACAACCAGGTGGGTGAGTTCCGCCTGGCCAGACAGTACGCGGAGCGGGTGCTGCGTGACGCGCCAGGTGGCCGCAATGCCTGCGCCGCGGGCGGTGTGGTGCTCGAGGCAATCAATGGACTCGAACAGAGTTTCACCGATGCGACGGGTCAGGCTGCGCTTTCGCGCTGCGAGGCGCAGGGTGAACCGATCTTCTCGGGCTTTATCCGCCTGCATATTGCCCGCCAATGGCAGGCCCGTAGTCGATGGAACGAGGCGCTGACGCTGCTCAGTGGCGGACTCGCGGAGGTCGAGCAGACCGGTTATCCATTTCTGATTGCGCAGACGCGCGCCGCCCTTGCTTCCCTGACGGAGCAGGCTGGCCAGACTGCTGCTGCGCACGCGCATGCCGAGGCAGCGCTCGCGAACAGCCACGACGCGACGTCCACCGAAGCCCGCGTTACCGCGCATCGGGTCCAGTACGAGCTGGCGATGGCGGAGCAGGATCCTGCGGCTGCGCTTGCCGCGTACCGGCTGTATACGGAGGCAGATCGCGCGCATTTCAATGACGTGAAGTCGCGCGAGATGGCTTATCAGGTGGTGCGCCACCAGTCCTTGCAGCAGGCGCAGCAGATCGAGCTGCTGCATCAGAAGAACCAGCTGCTGGAACTGCAGAAGCGCGTCACCGAGCAGCGTGCTGAAACTTGGTTATGGCTGGCGTTGGTGCTCGTCGTGGGGATGGCGTCGGTCGCTTACTGGGCCTACAAGACCAAACGGCTGCAGGTGCGCCTCAAGCGCATGACCGAGACCGATGCGCTGACCGGCATCTGCAACCGGCAGCACTTTTCCGAGCGCGCAGCCGTGGCGATTGCCGGCTGCGCGCGGGATTCGGAGCAGGCGGTGCTGGTGATGTTCGATCTCGATCATTTCAAGCAGGTCAACGACCGCTTCGGCCATGCAGCCGGCGACTGGGCGCTGCAGCAGGTCGCTGAAGCGGTGCGTCCGCTGTGCCGGAGCGTCGATGCATTCGGACGACTGGGCGGTGAGGAGTTCGCGCTGTTCCTGCCTGGGCTCGACGCTTCGGCCGCGGTCCGGCTGTCGGGTGACGTGCAGGCACGCTTCGAGGCGATCGATACGGCCCAGATCGGTTATGGATTCCGCATCACCGCGAGCTTTGGGGTGGCCGAGGTCGGCAGTGCTGGCTACAGCCTGGCCAACATGATTCGCGAGGCCGACCAGGCGATGTATGCGGCCAAGCGTGGAGGCCGTCGCCAAGTGCGGGTGTTCGATGTGACCATGGAATCCGATGTTGTCGACGCGTCGCCGCTCGAGCTGTTGCGCGGCGCGATGCGTGAGGCGGGTATGGAATCTCCGGCACTGCCTTCCGTTGATCGGACCCATCGCGCGATCGCCTGATCGCGCGACGGATCGCCGGCCTCAGGCCGGGTCTCGGATCACCAGCAGGCGTTCCTCGGTCATGTCGCGGATCGCGTACTTCACGCCTTCGCGGCCGCAGCCCGAATCCTTGATGCCGCCGTAGGGCATGTTGTCGACGCGGAAGCTCGGCACGTCTCCGAGGACCACACCGCCGGCTTCGATGCGGTCCCAGGCGCGCATCGCGTGGGCGAGGTTGCCGGTGAACACGCCGGCCTGCAGGCCGAAGTCGCTGTCGTTCACCCGCGCGATCGCCTCGTCGAAACTGTCGACCGGTTCCAGCAACGCGACCGGGCCGAAGACTTCCTTGCGCTCCAGGTCTGCATCGCGCGGCACCTTTTCCAGCAGCGTTGCGGGAATGATGTTGCCTTCGCGCTTGCCGCCGGCGATGACCTTGGCGCCACCCTTGCGCGCGGCGTCGATCCACGACTCGATGCGATCGGCGGCGTCGCTGTCGATGACCGGCCCGACGAACGTGGTCTCGTCGCGCGGGTCGCCACTACGCAGCGCCCCGATCGCCTTTTTGAGTTTGCGACGCAGCACCTCGTGCACCGTGCGATGCGCGTAGATCCGCTGCACGCCGATGCAGCTCTGGCCGGACTGGTAATACGCGCCGAACACCAGCCGCTCGACCACCTTGTCCAGCGGCAGGCCGGGATCCTCGTCGACGATGCACGCCGCATTGCCGCCCAGCTCTAGCACCACCTTCTTCTTGCCTGCGCGCGCCTTGAGGTCCCAGCCGATCAGGCCGCCGGTGAAGCTCAGCAGCGCGATGCGCTCGTCCTCGGTCAGCGCCGCCGCGTCCTCGTTGCTGCACGGGATCACCGAGAACGCGCCCTTGGGCAGGTCGGTCTCGGCCAGAATCTCGCCGATGATCAGCGCGCCGACCGGCGTCTTCGCCGCCGGCTTGAGCACGAACGGACAACCCGCCGCGATCGCCGGTGCGACCTTGTGCGCGACCAGGTTCAAGGGGAAGTTGAACGGCGTGATGAAGCTGCACACACCGATCGGCACGCGCTTGACCATGCCGCGATAGCCACGCGTGCGTTCCGAGATCTGCAGCTCGATGCACTCGCCTTCGCTGCGGGTGGCTTCGCCGGCCGCGATGCGGAAGGTGTCGATCAGGCGTGTGACTTCACCGCGCGCATCCTTGATCGGCTTGCCGGCCTCGATGCACAGCGCGAGCGCGAGCTCGTCGAAGCGTTCCTCGAAGCGGCGCACGCAGTGTTCGAGCACGTCGCGACGCTTGTCCGGCGGAAAATCGGCCATCGGTCCGCGCGCCTTGTGCGCCGCGACGATCGCCTTGCGGATCGCCGTGGCGTCGCCCATCGCGACGCGCGTGGCGACCTTGCCGCTGTACTTGTCGCGCACCTCGAGATCGGTGTTCGCGGCGACCGCGGCATTGGCGAGGTAGTAGGGATAGCTGCGTGCGAGCCCGGCGGTCTTGCGGGCGGTCTTCTTCGTGGCCATGGGGCGCTCCGGAATCGGACGGAAGGGAAGGCGCGGCGCGGATCAGTCGATCGCGGCGCTGCGCTCGGGAATATCGGTGTTGAGCAGGGCATCGTCGTCGCCGTAGTCGATGGCGAGATCGATCAGGTCGACGCCGGGCGTGTCCAGTGCGGTGTGCAGGATGTCCGCGAACGCGGCGGCGCTGTCCGGACGATGGCCGCGTGCGCCGTAGCTTTCGGCGTAGCGCACGAAATCGGGATTGCCGTAATCCATGCCGTAAACCGGGTAATTCTCGTGCTGCTGCTTCCACTTGATCATGCCGTAGGCATCGTCGCGCAGCACGATGACCACCAGATCGAGCTTCAGCCGGACCGCCGTTTCAAGTTCCTGCGAATTCATCATGAAGCCGCCGTCGCCACAGACCGCGACGATCTTGCGGTCTTCGTGTACGAGCCTGGCCGCGATCGCCGACGGCAGGCCTGCGCCCATCGTGGCCAGTGCGTTGTCGAGCAGCAGAGTGTTGGGTTCACGGCAGCGGTCGTTGCGCGCGAACCACAATTTGTAGAGACCATTGTCGAGGCAGACGATGTCGTGCGGGTCGAGTGCATCGCGCACGGTCTTGACGAGGTGCGGGCCGTGCACGGGGAAGCGGTCGTCGCCCGCGAGTTCGGCGATGTTCTCGCACAGCGCGGTGCGCACGCGGTCGAAGAAGGCGAAGTCCCAGTGCGGCTGCGGCGCATCCAGCGCTTCGGCCAGCTGCCACACCGTATTCGCGATGTCGCCGACGACTTCGATCTGCGGGAAATAGACCTGGTCGACGACGGCGCTTTCGTAGTTCACATGGATCACCGTGCGCCGGCCGCCGCGCATGAAGAACGGCGGCTTCTCGATGACGTCGTGACCGATGTTGACGATGCAGTCGGCCGCGTCGATCGCGCGATGCACGAAATCCTTGTCCGACAGCGCGGCAGTGCCGAGCCACAGCGGATGCGTCTCGTCGAGCACGCCCTTGCCCATCTGCGTGCTGAAGAACGGAATACCGAGCCGGTCGACGAAGGCGCGCAGCATCCTCGCCGTGGTCTTGCGGTTGGCGCCCGCGCCGAGCATCAGCAGCGGATGCTTGGCATTGCGGATCGCCTCGGCCGCATGCGCGATGGCCTTGTGCTCGGCCAGGGGACGGCGCGTGTAGGGCGCGGGCAGCAGACGCGCATCGGTATCGTCGCCGGCGATGTCCTGCGGCAGTTCGAGATGGGTCGCGCCGGGACGTTCTTCTTCCGCGCGCTGGAATGCATCGCGCACGCGCGCCGGGATCGCATCGGCGGACACCAGTTGGTGCGTCGATTTGGTCAACGGCCGCATCATGTCGACGACATCGACGATCTGGAAATGGCCCTGCTTGCTGGTGCGGATCGGTTTCTGCCCGGTGATCATCAGCATCGGCATCGCACCGAGCTGTGCATAGGCGGCCGGCGTCACTAGATTGGTCGCACCGGGGCCGAGCGTCGACAGGCACACGCCGGCCTGACCGGTCAGGCGCCCGTAGGTCGCGGCCATGAAGCCGGCGGCCTGTTCGTGACGGGTGAGGACAAGCGCGATGTCGGACGCGCGCAAAGATTCCAGCAGGTCGAGGTTTTCCTCACCGGGAATGCCGAAGACGTGGGTCACGCCCTCGGCTTCGAGCGCCTGGACGAACAGATCGGACGCCTTGGTCATCGTGCGGGAACTCCGTCGTGACGTGGACGCCCAGCATGACAGCGGCGGCGTGAGCGGCGGGCGAGATGCCGCGGAACGCTGCGTTTGCTCGGCACGGACAGCTGGGTCGCCACGGCAATACCGGGCATCTGATGCCCGGTCAGAACAGCGCCGGGATCAGGACTCCGACGATTCCACCCGCACGCGCAAGCTGCCATCCACGAGTCGCGCCTGCAGTGGCTCGCCCGGCGCGGCATCGGAGACGCTGCGGACGACGCCGCCGTCTTCGCGCTGCAGGATGCTGTAGCCGCGGGCGATCGTGGCCAATGGGCTCACCGCCTCCAGCGAACGGGCGAGCCCGCGCAGACGCAGTTGATCGCGTTCGAGATGGCGGGCGAGTGCGGCGCGTGGACGCGGGCCGAGCGCGGCCAGACGTTCGCGCAGTTGCTGCAGGCGGCGCTTCGGCGTGCCCGCGCGCAGCACGGCTTCCGCATGGCGCAGACGCGCGCCGCGTTGCTGCAGTTGCTGACGCATCGCCATCGACAGACGTCGAAGGGCTTCGTCCTGGCGCAGGCGCAGCGCATCCAGACGGGCCTGCGGACGCTGGGCCTGCAGGCGCAAGGCGGCGCGATCGAGACGCTGGAACCGCTGCTGCATCGCGCGCAGATGCGTGTCGTCGACATGACGCTGCAGGCGACGGACGCGCGTCGCGAGTTCGTTGCGGTCCGGCACCAGCAGTTCCGCAGCCACCGATGGTGTGGGCGCGCGCAGGTCGGCGGCGAAGTCGGTCAGGCTGAAGTCGGTCTCATGGCCGATCGCCGACACCACAGGAACTGGGGATGCGGCGACGGCGCGCGCAAGCGCCTCGTCGTTGAACGCCCACAGGTCTTCCAGAGAACCGCCGCCACGCGCCAGCAGGATCACGTCGTAGCGGCCGCTGGCACCGGCGCGTTCGAGCATCGCGCGGATCTTCGGCGGCGCGTCGGTGCCCTGGACCGGCACCGGCAGGATGTCGACCTCGACCAGCGGCAGGCGCCGCGCGAGCACGCTCAGCACGTCACGCACCGCCGCGCCCGATGGCGAGGTGATGACGCCGATCCGCCGCGGAAACGCGGGCAGGGCGCGTTTGCGCTCCGCATCGAACAGGCCTTCGGCCTGTAGCCGGGCCTTCAGCACATCGAACGCGCGTCGCAGCGCGCCTTCGCCGGCTTCTTCCAGCGAATCGAGGATCAGCTGGTAGTCGCCGCGTGCCTCGTACAGCGTCACACGACCGCGCGCGCGAACCAGCAGGCCTTCGCGCGGCACGAATCGCAGGCCCTGGCTGCGCGATCGGAACAGCGCGCAGCGCACCTGCGCGCGCGAATCCTTGAGCGTGAAATACAGATGCCCCGATGCCGGCCGCGACAGATTGCCGAGTTCGCCTTCGACGACGACGTTCGGAAACGTGTCCTCCAGCAGACCGCGCGCCAGCGTATTGAGCTGGGTGGGGGTGAGGACGTCGGACGGGGGGCTGTCGTGCATGGGGAAAGGATACCGGTCGGGTGTAAATGCGAGCTGGCGCGCCTGACTGGATGCCGGATCGTGCGTGGTGCGTGGTGCGTGGTGCGCGGTGCGTGGGCGTGGGCGTGGTGCTCTCTGCATCGTCATCCCGGCGGCTCTCAACAGACGCACGTCTGGTCAGGCCGGGATCCAGCGCCTTGTAATCCTCCAGCGATCGGCAGCAATGCGGTAGACGCATGAGTGCACAGTTGTTCGACGCCCGTGCCCTGTCCAGGAAGTCGCTGGATCCCGGCCGTCGCCGGGATGACGGCACCTATTGATGAAGCGATGTGACGTGGGTTGAGCAGCGCGACCCACTGCGACACCCGGTCGCATTGGCAGCGTCGCATCCACGCAGCCAGCATGGCGGTCGCTTGCGTCGCGCGATGCCCCGATATCGCGCGCTGCGATACTGCCTGCCATCGGGCGCGATTCCGGCGCCCATCCGTCGACCCCAGGAGCACCGCGATGTCCGCACGCCGTCCGTTTTCCCTCGCTATCGGTCCCATCGCTGCCGGTCTGATACTGGCGCTTGCCGGTTGCCAGCCGGCCGCGCCGGAGGCGTCGTCATCGACGTCGCAGACGCCGGCCGCGAACGCCGCGGACGCCAGCGCCGGCATCGTCGTCAGCGAGGCGTGGATCCGCGAGACGCCGCCGAACGCCGCCGTCGCCGGTGGCTACCTCACGCTGCGCAGCGGTGCGGCCGATCGTCTGCTGTCGGTCGAGACACCGGCTGCGGCCAGCGTCGAGATCCACGAGATGTCCCACGAGGGCGGCATGATGCGGATGCGCGAGCTGGCCGACGGCGTGGAATTGCCAGCCGGCAGCGAAGTGATGCTGAAGCCAGGCGGCAACCATCTGATGTTCATCGATCCGGTCGAGCCGGTGCGCGCAGGCCAGTCGATCGAGGCCACGTTGCGCTTCGCCGATGCACCGGAACAGACCGTGACCTTCGAAGTGCGCCCGCTGGCCGGCGATGCGCCTGCGGCCGATCACAGCGGGCACTGAGTGTCGTCGCGCGTCCGCGGTGCGCGGACGTTTCAGCCGTCCGTCGGCGGACGGCGCTCCGGGCCGGGACGCTTGGCGAGTTTGCGCTGCAGCGAGCGGCGGTGCATGCCCAGCAGCCGCGCGGTCGCGGAGATGTTGCCGCCGGTTTCCGTCAACGCCTGCTGGATGTGTTCCCACTCCAGCCGGTGCAGCGGGATCATCGTCGGGCTTTCGAGGGTGTCGTCCTCGTCGCGTTCCGGCATCGGCGCACCGGGCGCGGACTCGGTGTCGAGCAGGATGCGCTGCAGCGTATCGGCCGAGACCGGCTTGGGCAGGTAATCGTCTGCGCCGCGCTTGATCGCCTCCACCGCGGTCGCGATGCTCGCGTAGCCGGTGACCAGCAGGATGCGCATGTCGGCGCGGATCGCGCGCAGCGGCTCGATCAGCGATAGCCCCGATGCCTCGCCGAGCTTGAGATCGACCAGCGCGAAATCCGGCGCGATGCGCGAGGCGACTTCGAGCGCGGTGACCGGATCGGCGGCGATCTCGCACTCGATGCCGCGTCGTGTCAACGCGCGCCGCAACGCTTCCAGGTACAGGGTGTCGTCGTCGACCAGCAGGCCCTTCATCGCATCGTCTCCGGTTCGTGGTGGCCATGGCCGTCGCCGATCGGCACGCGGAAATGCACGCGCGCGCCGCCGCCGTCGGCTTCCTCCATGTCCAGTTCGCCGCCCAGTTGTTCGATGGCCGCATGCGACAGCGCCAGGCCCACGCCGAGGCCGTCGGGCTTGCCGCTGCGGAACAGCACCGGCAGGAACGGCGCCTGCGCGTCGAACCCGGTGCCGTAGTCGCGGATCGCGCCATCGAGCATGCCGTCCTCGATCTGCAGCCGCAGGTCGACGCGGGCGCTGCCGTTGCCTTCGCTGGCATCGGCGGCATTGTTGAGCAGGGCCAGCAGCAGGTGGCCGATGGTGCGGTCCACGCGCGCGTGCATGTCCACGTTGCCGCTGCGTTCGAGCACGATCGCCGGACGCACCAGCTGCCAGTGCTCGAGCACGCGACCGATGTCCACCCGCGTGGTGGCGGTGGGGTCCGCGGGGTCGGCCAGCGAGCGCACGCGGTCGCGGCAGGTGTCGACGAGCCGGCGCAACGTGGCCACGTCCTCCGCGCCGTCGACGCCCATGCGGCTGGTGTCGAGATCGTCGAGCAGCAGGGTCATCGTGCCCAGGGGCGTATTGAGTTCGTGCGCGACCGAGGCCGCGTGCGTGGCCAGCGCGAGGATGCCTTCGTTGCGCACGAACCGCTCGCGCAGGGCCGCCAGTTCGCGCTCGCGGCGGTCGCGCGCGGCGGCCAGCCGCAGCAGGAAGTAGGACACCAGCGCCACCGACAGGAAGAAGTTCACCGCCATGCCGGCCAGGTGCAGGCTGAAGTGGTCGTGCAGGTGCGGCAGCGGCTGGCCGAACTGCACCGCCAGGATGTAGCCCGTCACGCAGGCCAGCGCGGCGGCGATCGCCCAGGCCCGCGGAAGGGCCATCGCGGTCAGCGCGATCGGCAACAGGAACAGCGACGCGAAGGGGTTGGCGATGCCGCCCGTCCAGGCCACCAGCCATGCCAGGCCCGCGGTGTCGACCAGGACGTGGGCAAAGGCTTCGGCCGGCGCCGCGTCACGGCTGTGCGCCAGACGCAGATGCACCAGCACGTTGAATGCGGCCAGCAGCAGAACCGGCCCCCACAGCGGCCAGCGCGGCAGATCCATGTCGAAACCGTGCGTCGCCCACAGGATCGTCAACGACTGCCCGCCGACCGCGAACCAGCGCAGGCTGTAAAGGGTGCGGAGCAGGGCGGTGGCGGGGTGCTTGGGCTGCATCGCCCGCCATCGTAGTGCAGGGCGCAACGGGCCGCCCTGCGGCGTTCGGTCGCACCAGCAAGCGGGCGCATGGGCGGTTAGGCCGGGCGTCACCGAAAAGACCGGCGCGAACCGCTAAAATGCGTACATGTCCGCCCAGCCCGTTTCTGCCAGCGCCTCCGCGCCGTCCGCCTGCCTGTCCGACCCCGTTGCCTTGCCGGCCTTCGGCGCCGCCGCGCGTCGCGGCACGCGCCAGGTCCACGTCGGCGGGATCGCCGTCGGCGGAGATGCGCCGGTCGTCGTGCAATCGATGACCAATACCGACACCGCCGATATCGCCTCGACCGCCAAGCAGATCGGCGAGTTGTGGCGCGCGGGTTCGGAACTTGTGCGCATCACCGTCAACAATCCCGAATCCGCCGCCGCGGTGCCGCGGATCGTCGAGCGCCTGGCGATGCAGGGCATCGAAGTGCCGATCATCGGCGACTTCCACTACAACGGACACCAGTTGCTCGCGGGCGAGCCGGCCTGTGCCGAGGCGCTGGCGAAATACCGGATCAACCCCGGCAACGTCGGCTTCGGCAAGAAGAAGGATCTGCAGTTCGGTCAGCTGATCGAATTCGCGATGCGCCATGACAAGCCGGTGCGCATCGGCGCCAACTGGGGCTCGCTGGACCAGTCGCTCGCCGCCGCGCTGATGGACGAGAACGCCCAGCGTGCAGTGCCCTGGGATGCGGGGCGCGTGCTGCGCGAGGCCTTGATCCGCTCGGCGATCGACTCGGCGGAGCGCGCCGTGGAATTCGGTCTCGGCCGTGATCGCATCGTGCTCAGCGCCAAGGTCAGCGGCGTGCAGGAACTGGTCGCCGTCTACCGCGATCTGGCCGCGCGCAGCGACTTTGCGCTGCACCTGGGTCTCACCGAAGCCGGCATCGGCAGCAAGGGCATGGTCGCGTCCAGCGCCGCGCTGGCGATCCTGATGCAGGAAGGCATCGGCGACACGATCCGTATCTCGCTGACGCCCGAGCCCGGCGCGTCGCGGACCAAGGAAGTCGTCGTGGCGCAGGAACTGCTGCAGACGATGGGCCTGCGCGCGTTCACGCCGATGGTCACCGCCTGCCCCGGCTGCGGCCGCACCACGTCGGAGTTCTTCCAGGAACTGGCCGGCGTGGTCCAGGACCATGTGCGCGACAAGATGCCGGAGTGGAAGGTCACCCATCCGGGCGCGGAGAACATGACGCTCGCGGTGATGGGCTGCGTGGTCAACGGACCGGGCGAATCACGCCACGCCAATATCGGCATCTCGCTGCCGGGGACCGGGGAAGCGCCATCGGCGCCGGTGTTCATCGACGGCGAGAAGGCGTTGACCCTGCGCGGCGAACACATCGCGCACGAGTTCGTCGCGTTGATCGACGATTACGTGCACCGCAACTACGGTCGCGGCGTCGATGCCGTCTGACGGCGGCAACGCCGTCGCCGAGTGCTCGCGCGAGACCGGGGGCCTGCTGCGTCGCCACGGGTGGAAGTTCCTGCTGCTGTTCGCCGGCGTGCTGCTGCCGATGTGGGCCTTCATGGAGCTCGCCGACGAGGTCCATGCGGCCGAGACGATTCCGTTCGACGAGCCGATCCTGCTGTTCGCGCAGGAGGCAGCGCGCGACGGCTTCACTCGCGTGTTCCTGTTTTTCTCGGAGATCGGCTACGCCAAGGGCGTGGTGCCGGTCGATATCGGTCTGGTCGTGGTGCTGCTGGCCTTCAAGCGCTGGCGCGACAGCGTGTTCGTCGCGGTCGCGGTTGGCGGCTCGGCGCTGCTGAACCTGGCGACCAAACAGTTGTTCGCGCGCGACCGGCCCAGCCTGTGGGACTCGATCGCGCCCGAGGCGACCTACAGTTTTCCCAGTGGCCACGCGATGGGTTCGATGACGCTGGCCGCGGTGCTGGTCCTGCTGGCCTGGCCGACCCGCGCGCGCTGGTGGGTGATCGCCGCGATGGCCGTGTTCGTGCCGATGGTCGGCCTGTCACGTGTGTATCTGGGCGTGCATTACCCCTCCGACATCCTGGCCGGCTGGGCGGCGGCATCAGCGTGGGTCGTAGGGGTGTATCTGGTGATTTATCACCGGCCGCGGTTCGGGCGCCGCTCGTAACGTTTCTTGTAGGAGCGCGCTTGCGCGCGATGGGGCGCGGCGAGATCGCCCGGCTGCGATCCAGGGGTGGGTGGAGCGGAGTGAACCCCATCATCTTGGGATGCGGGGCGCTGCAGTAACGCCGACGTTTTAAGCGTTGCTTCGTTCGGGTCCGCGCTGCCCTCACCCCACCAATTGCTTCGCAATCGGTCCCCCCCCGGCTGCCGCCCCCCGGCCATGCGCAGCACGCAAGGCGCTCCGCTGTGCGCGAGCCAGTGGCTCGCAAGCAGCACATCGTCGCCCCGCGCGGGAGAGGGACCTTTAGATGGGTAACCGGATGTCCGACAGCTTCCAGGTCAGACCCTTGCGCGTCAGCACGAATTCGATCGGGCGACCGCGGTCGTCGCGCACTGTGGCGGTGAAACGCGAGGTCGAGTTGTAGCGATAGTGCGCATCCTCGAGCGGCGGTTCGCGCTTGGCGTCTGGCCGGACCTGCGTCGGCGATGCGCCGCCGGCGAGGCTCCACAGCCGTTGGCCACGCATCAGTGCGCTCAGACCGACCGGCGTCACCATCATGTCGACGCCGGTGCCGGCCGCGCTGCCGGCCAGTCGCAGGCCGATCGCGCCGAGCAGGTTCGACTGCAGCTCGGGACCCGCCTCGCGCACGATCGCGTCGGCGAGTTGCAGCCGCAGGCTTTCACGCAGCGCGGGGAAATCGACCTGCTTCGACAGCGCCCGCGAATCCTCGGTGCGCACGGCCTCGCGGATCGCGTTGACGGTCAGATACGGGCCGGCGGCCACATAGCCGAGCAGCAGGACGAGAACCGCGAGAGTGAGCCAGCCGAGTCGCTTCATCGGAATCGCATCGAGGGGGACGCAGCGATTGTCGGAGACGACGGCGCAGTGCGTGCTGAACGACGACGCGACAGCGCCACCGCAGCGCACAGGATCAGAACTCCAGATCCAGCGATGCGCACAGATAGTCGACGAACGGCGCCAGCGTGATCAGATCGGCGGCGATCGTCTGCCGCAATTTCGGGCCGGTCATCGCGTCGTCGTCGAGCGTGCGCCAGAACACCCAGTTGCGGTGCTTGAGATCGTCGATGAATTCGAACTGCGGATCGAAGCCGCGTGGCGGGCGGACCAGCATCTCGCTGGTTTCGAACTCGAACGCCTTGCGCAGCTTCTTTGCATGCGCGGCGGCCTTCCAGCTCTCCGGATTGTCGACGATGAACTGCCGGACCTTGCGCTGGGTATCGGATTCGGGGTGCCACAGGCCGGCGCCCACGAAACTGCTGCCCGGCTGCAGGTGCACGTAGAACGACGGCGCTGCGGTCTCGCGGCGGCGTTCGTGGAACAGCCGCGCGCCCTGCCAGGTCTTGTAGGGCGACTTGTCGTGGGAAAAGCGCGCATCGCGATGGATCCGGAACAGCGAGCCACCCACGGTGCGCGTGTCGGCGCGAAAGTGTGGGCTGACCGCAGCGACGTCCGGCTGCAGATCGCCGATCAGGCGCAGGAACGGCTGACGCACGTGCGCTTCGTAGTCCTTGCGGTGGTCCTCGAACCACGGCTTCTCGTTGTGGCGTGCGAGTGCGCGCAGGAACTTGAAGCTCTTGTCGCTGAAGTACGTGGTCATGCGGAAGTCGTGGGCAGCGTGGAGGACGGATGTAGGTACGTCTGCAGGCGCTGGCCCCAGTCGGTG
Organism: Luteimonas sp. AC640a; assembly: GCF_979256585.1. NCBI lineage: Bacteria > Pseudomonadati > Pseudomonadota > Gammaproteobacteria > Lysobacterales > Lysobacteraceae > Luteimonas > Luteimonas sp. AC640a. The sequence goes on from NZ_CEEDOV010000007.1 coordinate 237,488, forward strand.
AGGGCGTCGAGCAGCGTCAGGCGCCGTACGTCGTGGGGATTCTCGGCGCGCAGCGCATCGATCTGCGTGAAGTAGGTCGCGAAATCCTGTTCTGCCTGCGTTGTGTCGGGGCTCAGTCGCGTGCGCCGGAAGTCATCCCAATGCAGCTGTTCTTCGGGGTTGAGCGTGTCGGGCCAGTTGCGTGCGCGGTAGCGCAGCAGCAGGGCCTCGAGACGCGGATCCTCGAATCCGAAGTCGCGTGCGCCCAGCAGCGTCGGCGGCGTCGCGCGGACCTGGGCCATGCGTCGCTTGTCGCCGTCACCAGCGAAGCCGTCGTAGAGCGCGCCATCGGGATCGGACGGCCCGAATTCGCGCTCGACGGCGAACACCTGGCGGATCTTCTCGGCCAGCGCCGGGCCTGCGGCGCGCAGCCTGGCGGCGCGTCGCTCGATGTCGGCCGGATCGATCGACAGCCGCTCGAAATCCGCGTCGCGCAGATGGCTCCAGGCGACCAGCGCCGGGCAGCGGTTGCTGTGCACTTCCTTGAGCGGAATGCGCGCGACGCCTTCGGGCAGATCCTCGCGGCGGACGAAAACGCGCGCGGCGATAGCGTCGGCATCGAGGTCGAGCAGCCAGTCCGGATCGCCGTCGAGGTCGAACACCACCACGCGACTGTCGATGCGCGGGTGGCGCGCGATCGGCAACACCGGCGCTGCGCACAGCCGCGCAGCCGGATAGCGCTGCGAGACATGCAGCACAGGCGTCATCGCGATGGTGTCGAGCATCGACGCCGCGTGGCGCTTGTCGCGCAGCTTCGCCGCGTAGTCCCACAGGCGTGGCTGCGCGTTGCGGAACAATCGCGCCAGGCCGATCAACGCGCGCACGTCCGACAGCGCCTCGTGTGCGTCGCCTGTACGCACGTCATTCGCCGTCGCCAGATGTTCGAGCTTGAACGAAGTCGCGCCGTCCTCGCGCGTCGGCCAGACCAGTCCCTCGGGACGTAGCGCATGCCACAGCCGCATCACGTCGAGCAGATCCCAGCGCGAATTGCCGCTGCGCCATTCGCGCTCGTAGGGGTCGTGGAAATTGCGGTACAGGCCGAAGCGCACGAACTCGTCGTCGAAGCGCAGCGAGTTGTAGCCCAGCGTGCAGGTCTTCGGTCGCGCCATTTCTTCCTGGATCCGCGCGAACGCGTCGGCCTCGGGCATGCCTGCGGTCAGTGCGTGCTGCGGGGTGATGCCGGTGATGAGCGTCGCGATGGGCGAGGGCAGCAGATCGTCTGCAGGCCGAACGAAGAAGTCGATCGGCGCGTCGATCTCGTTGAGCTCGGCATCGGTGCGGATCGCGGCGAACTGGGCGATGCGCGTGCGGCGTGGATCTGAGCCGAATGTTTCGAGATCGTAGAAAAGAAAACTGTCATTCATAAGCGGTGCCGTCGGCGCGTCGTTGCGGCAAGCCGTTGCGACGGCATCATTCGGACCGGGGACGGCCGCCTTGTCGAGGCGCGATCGTAGAAAAGAAAACTGTCGTTCATAAGCGGTGCCGTCGGCGCGTCGTTGCGGCAAGCCGCTGCGACGGCATCATTCCGGTCGGGCGCGGCGCCACTGTCGAGGCGCACTCATAGAGGAGAAAGCTGCCGATCACGCAGGCACATCCGCCAGTGGCGTCAGCAGGTCGAGGACTTCGGCGTCGATCGCGTCCCAGTCGAGCGTCGACAGCGACGCATGCCCCGCAGTCGCGCGTTCGAGAATGCCGCGCTGGAGATCGGTGCGCGCCATCGCCAGCGAGTAGGGAATGCGCATGAAGGTGACCATGGCGTAATGCGGCACGAAGCGGCCGGGGTGGCGGTCCTGCAGCGCGAGTTCGAGTTCGCGCTGCAGTAGATAATCGGCATCGTCGACCCGGTCGCGCATCTCCAGATAGTTGTCGAGCGCCATGCGCTGGATCGCCGCGGCGTCGGGCTTGCGTTCGGCCTCGAACGCGGCGAACGCGGTCGCGAGATCGGCGTGCGCATCGAGCTGCCGGGCCAGCGCCACACAGTCCTCGAATGCGCAATTCATGCCCTGGCCGTGGAAGGGCACCATCGCGTGGGCGGCATCGCCCAGCAGCACCGCGCGGCCGTCGAGATGCCAGCGGTCGAGATACAGCGTGGCCAGCTGACCGACGGGATTCGCGGCCCAGTCGCGGTCGAACGCCGGAATCAGCGCCAGCGCGGACGGAAAGTCGCGCTCGAAGAACGCGCGCGCCGCATCCACGTCGCCCAGGTGGTCGAACGCGGGACCGCCGTCGGTGCCGGCGTGGTGTGGCAGGAACAGGGTGACGGTGAAGGTCTTTTCGTCATTGGGCAGCGCGATGCACATGTAGTGCCCGCGCGGCCAGATGTGCAGCGCATTGGGCTCGATGCGGAAACCGCCATCGGCACGCGGCGGAATCTCGAGTTCCTTGTAGCCGTGGTCGAGGAAGTCGCTGCGCTGCCCCAGATCGCGCACGCGATGCATCGCGCCACGCAGGGCAGAGCCCGCGCCGTCGGCACCGACCAGCGCTTCGAACTGGACTTCGCGCGTGCTGTCGTCGCGCGGATCGCGGAACACCGCACGCCGCGATTCGAAGTTCACCGCATCCAGCCCGGCATTGAAATGCAGCCGCGCACCCGCGGCCTCCGCCAGATCCAGCAGCACGATGTTGAGATCGCCGCGATGCACCGACCAGATGACTTCGTCGTCGTCGCGGCCGTAGCGCTGCAGCACCGGTTCGGTGTCGCCGACGTGGACCATGCGACCGCGCATCATGATCGCGTGGTGCATCACCGCGTCGTCGGCATCGGCGGCGCGCAGCGCATGCCGGCCGCGTTCGGCCAGCGCCAGGTTGATCGAACGTCCACCGCCGTAACCCTGCACGCGCGGGTCGCCGCGCTTCTCGTACAGATCCACGTCCCAGCCGCGTTGCCGCAGCAGGATGCCGAGCAGGGCGCCGGCCAGGCCCGCGCCGATGATCGTCAGGTGGCGTACGGGTGCGGTCACGCGTCGCGCCACCGGACCACGCTGCGCACGAAGCGCAGCACATCGGCGTGGGTGTTGTAGAGCGGCGCGGGCGAGATGCGGATCACGTCGGGCTCGCGCCAGTCGCCGAGCACGCCGTTGTCGGACAGGTATTCGAACAACGCGCGGCCCTGCTCGCGTCCACCGCGCACGCGGAGCGACAGTTGCGCACCGCGACGCGCGGCGTCCTGCGGCGTGACGATGTCGAGCACGTCGTCGAGTTGGCTGCGGATCAATGTGTCCAGATAACCGGTCAGCGTTTCCGACTTCGCGCGCAGCGCAGGCATGCCGGCTTCGGTGAACAGGTCCAACGACGCGCGCAGCGGCGCGAGGCCCAGGATCGGCGGATTGCTGAGTTGCCAGCCTTCGGCGCCGGGCGTGGGCTGGAAATCCGGACCCATGCGAAAGCGCGTGGCTGCGTCGTGGCCCCACCAGCCGGCGAATCGCGGACGATCGGTCGTCGCGTGGCGCACATGCACGAACGCACCGGCGACTGCGCCCGGTCCGCTGTTGAGGTACTTGTAGTGGCACCACACGGCGAAGTCGGCATTGCTGTCATGCAGGTGCAGCGGCAGGTTGCCGGCCGCATGCGCAAGGTCGAAACCGACAACAGCGCCTGCCGCTTGACCGAGCCGCACGATCTCCGCAAGGTCGAAGGCCTCGCCGGTGCGGTACTGCACGCCCGGCCACAACACCAGCGCGACGCGATGGCCGTGTTCTGCGATAGCCGCAGCGATCGCGTCCATGCCGAACAGACCGCCGGCGCCGGGCTGCACTTCGATCAGATCGCTGTCGGGGTCGAAGCCGTGAAAGCGCACCTGCGATTCGAGTGCGTAGCGATCGGACGGAAACGCGCCGGCCTCCATCAGGATCGCCGGACGCTCGGCGGTCGGGCGGTAGAAGCCCACCATCAGGAAATGCAGGTTCGCGGTCAGCGAGTTCATCGCCACCACTTCTTCGGGCTGCGCGCCAACGATCTCCGCCAGCTGCGCACCCACGAGTCCGTGGTAGGTCATCCATTGCGAGTTGCCGCGGAAATGGCCTTCGACCGCTTCCATCGCCCACTTGTCGAGGACGTCCTCGACCTGCGCACGTACGCCGCGCGGCTGCAGCCCCAGCGAATTTCCGACGAAATAGGCCTGCTCCACGTCGCCGAAGCGCGGCAGATGGAACTGTGCGCGGAAGCGCAGCAACGGATCGGCGGCGTCGGCGGAGGCGGCGTAATCGTCGGAGAACAGCGTGTGCGGATCGGTCATGGACTTCGTTCGGTCGAAGGTCGCGCTGATGCGCGACGCAGGAGAAGGGGAGGGTGCGTCGCGATCACGCAAAGCGACTGGCCGACAGGCCCAGCCACTCGAGCGCGGTGCCGTGATACAGGCGCGCCCGTGCGGCGTCGTCGAGCGGGATTTCCTCGATGCCGGCACCGGGCACCTGTTCGCCGAGCGGGAACGGGTAATCGGTGCCGAGCATCACGCGGTCCGCGCCGCAGGTATCGATCAGATATTGCAGCGCACGCGGATCGGCCACCCAGGAATCGAAATACAGCTGCTTGAGATAGCCGCGCGGATTGTGTGGATTGTCGGTGGCGACGAGGTCGGGCCGCATATTGAAGCCGTGTTCGATGCGGCCGATCGTGTACGGGAAGCTCCCGCCGCCATGCGCCATGCAGATCTTGAGTTTCGGCAGACGCTGCAGCACGCCGCCGAAGATCAGGCAGCACGCCGCGCGCGACTGTTCGGCCGGCATGCCCACCAGCCAGGGCAGCCAGTATTTGGGCATCGATTCGCTGCCCATCATGTCCCAGGGATGCACGAGGATCGCCGCGCCCAGGTCGGCCGCGGCCTCGAAGAACGGGAACAGCTCCGGCGCATCGAGATTCCAGTCGCCGATGTGGCTGCCGATCTGCACGCCCTGCAGGCCGAGCTGGTCGACGCAGCGCTCGAGTTCCTGGATCGCCAGTCGCGGCGACTGCATCGGCACCGTGCCGATGCCGGCGTAGTGACGCGGATGCGCGGCCACGGTCGACGCCATGTGGTCGTTGAGCGACTGGTGCAGTTCCAGCGCGTGCGCCGGCTTCGCCCAGTAGCTGAACATCACCGGCACTGTGCTGATCACCTGCACCTGCACGTCGAAGCGCGCGTAGTCGTCGATGCGTTCCTGCGCGTTCCAGGTCTTGGACCAGATCTCGCGGAAGAAGCGGCCGTCCTTGTAGATGCGGTGGCGGCCGTCGTCGGTGTGGTGGATGACCGGAAACCGCGCCTCCCCGTACTTCGATGCCAGATCCGGCCAGTCGCGGGGCAGAGTGTGGGCGTGGATGTCGATCTTCAGCATGGTCGTCATCCTAGACGACCGGCCTGCGCCGATCACGCGGCAGGCGCACAGCGGGTTCAGGGGGCATTGGCCGGGCGGGCGCGCTCGCGTCGCAGCTGTTCGATCGTGGGCGGATCGGGCCGAACCGGCTGACCGCTCGACGCCGCCATAGTGCTGACATTCGCGCGGGCCTCGGCCAACGAGGGCACGCCCATGCGCGCACGCTCGGCGTCGTCGACCGCATCTTCGGCCACCGGGTACAGAAACATGCCGGCGTCGCTGCCGTGGAACTGTGTGCCGTACCACTGCGGCTGCAGTTGCACGGTCATCATCCGGTCCCACGATGCAGCGATGAGCCATCGGTAATTCGCGCGATCGGGATCAAGCGCCGATGCCAGCGTCGCCAGCGCATGCGCAATACGGTAATCCGCGAGCATGCTGCCGTGCTGGAACACCATCGCCGCACGGAAGTGGTCCTCTGCGCTGCGCAGCGCGCCGTCGCGCATCAGCGCAAGGACACGCGCGCGTCGTGTGGCGTCTTCTTTGGCCACCACGGCCCAGTCGATCTCCGCGCCGTCGGTGCGTGCTTTCTGGTCAGCGTCGTACAGCGCAGCCATCTCAGCGTTGTCGGTGACCTGCGCATGCAGCGGCGCGATCGTGGCGAGCAGGCAGGACAGCAACAGAATCAGCAGAGGCGTTCGCATGGCGGTCTCCATTCCTTGGATGTGCGGGACTCAGGTGATGTCGGCCAGCGAGTCCGGGTCGGGATCGTAGCGGGCAGGGCGTGGATTGAGATGGCCGCAGGACTCACAGGTGCGGTGCTCGGTCGAGCCGTAGAACAAATCGAATACAGGCGGGAAATCCTGTTCGATGTCGTGCAGATGGAAGTACTGCTCGAACAGTCTGTGATTGCAGCGTTCGCAGAACCAGAGCAGGCCGTCCTGTTCGTGCGGCAGGCGCTTGCGCTCGATGACCAGACCGATCGAATCGGGTCCGCGCTGCGGCGAATGCGGCACCTTCGGCGGCAACAGGAAGGTCTCGCCGGCGCGAATCGGAACGTCGCGCACCTGTCCGTCTTCCTGGATACGCAGCACCATCTCGCCTTCGAGCTGGTGGAACCATTCCGGGCCTTCTTCCCAGTGATAGTCGGTGCGCGCGTTCGGCCCGCCGACCACCATGACGATGAAGTCGCCGTCGTAGATGCATTTGTTGCCGACCGGCGGCTTGAGCAGATGGCGGTGCGCGTCGATCCACTTCTGGAAGTTCAGCGGTCCGGGGATCATGGGTTCACTCCTTTCGCACGTGTGGCAGATGGCCGGCGTCCGCTGCCCTCACCCCACCATCGGCTCCGCCGATGGTCTCCCCCTCTCCCGCGGTGCGGGCGAGGGGCATCGGTGGCGCGCGGTCTGCGCCCGCAACGCACTTCAATTCGATCGCGATCGGCGTCGGCAACGCGTCGATGCCCAGCGTCGTGCGGCAGGGCGCGGTGGCGGAATCGGGGAAATGCTTGGCCCAGACCGCGTTGTAGCCGGCGAAGTCTCCGGCCATGTCGGTCAGATACACGGTCACGTCGACGAGATCTTCCCAGCGTGCGCCGCTGGCCTCGAGCACCGCGCGCACGTTGGCGAAGACCGCGTGCGTCTGCGCGGCGATGTCGTGTGCGATCACGCGGCCATCGGCATCGAGCACGTTGCCGGGTACAGAATCGGTGGACGGGTCACGCGGGCCGATGCCCGACAGGAACAGCAGGCCGCCGGCCCGGCGCGCATGCGGATAGCGGCCGACCGGTCGCGGTGCGGCGCTGGCCTGGATGACCTCAGCCATCGCGCCGGCCGTGGGCGGCGACGCGCGCGACATCGGCCACTGCGGCCTGATAGGCCGGGGCGATCTGCTCGTGCGCAGTCACGCACATGCCGAGTTCGCGCACACGGCCATCGCCCACGGCATACACCCAGCCATGCACGGACACTTCCTGTCCCCGCGCCCAGGCGTCGCGAACGACGGTGGTCTGGCAGACATTGAGCGCCTGTTCGATGGCGTTGAGTTCGCACAGCCGTGCGTGGCGCAGGTTGATGTCCTCGACCGAGTCCAGCAGATCGGCATGCTTGTGCGCCACGTCGGACACATGGCGCAGCCAGTTGTCGACCAGACCCACACGGGCACCGGTCAAGGCCGCATGCACGCCGCCGCAGCCGTAATGGCCGACCAGCAGGATGTGCTCGACCTTGAGCACGTCGACGGCGAACTGGATCACCGACAGCGCATTGAGGTCGCCGTGCGACAGCACGTTGGCGATGTTGCGGTGGACGAAGACTTCGCCCGGATCGAGGCCGAGGATCTGGTTGGCCGGCACGCGCGAATCGGAACACCCGATCCACAGGTACTTCGGTGCCTGCTGGTTCTCCAGGCGGTGGAAGAATTCCGGGTCGTCGCGCAGAACGCGTTCGGCCCAGTCACGGTTGCTGCGGAGGAGGTTGTCGAGTTCGCCCATGGCGCGATTATTCCAGAGACAGGCCGATATTCTTCGGCTCGGTGAAAAAACGCATCGCCTCCATTCCGCCCTCGCGGCCGAGACCGGACGCGCCGGTGCCGCCGAAGGGCGTGCGGAGATCGCGCATCAGCCAGGTGTTGATCCAGACCATGCCCACGTGCAGCGCCGCGGCGAGGCGGTGCGCGCGGGTCAGATCGCGCGTCCAGAGAGCGGCCGACAGCCCGTAGTCGCCGGCATTCGCCAGCGCGAGTGCGTGCGCGTCGTCGTCGAAGGGCTGCAGTGTGACGACCGGCCCGAAGATTTCCTCGCGGTTGGTCGCGCAGTCCGGCCCGAGACCGTCGATGACGGTCGGGGCGATGAACCAGCCCGGCCGCTCCAGCGCATGGCCGCCGCACAGCACGCGGCCGCCTTCATCGCGGGCGCGCGTGATTGCGGCGAGCACCTTGTCGTGGTGCGCCTGCGACACCAGCGGGCCCATGCGTGCGTCGGGATCCATCGGATCGCCGACCTGCAGCGCCAACACCTCGGCGACGAAGCGTTCGCGGAATGATGCGTAGATGCCGCGCTCGACGAGAATCCGCGAACCGCACAGGCAGATCTGCCCGGCGTTCTGGAACGCCGAGCGCACCAGCGTGGCGAGCTGCGATTCCCAGTCGCTGTCGGCGAACACCAGCGTCGCGTTCTTGCCACCGAGTTCGAGCGAGGCTTTTTTCAGCTGCGCACCGGTGCGCGCGCCGATGCGACGGCCCACGGCGGTGCTGCCGGTGAACGACACCGCGCGCACGCGCGGATCGTCGATCAACGCATCGCCGACATCCGCGCCCGTGCCGTGCACGACATTGAGCACGCCCGGTGGCAGACCGATCTCGCCCGACAGTGCCGCGAGCAGCGACGCGCTGACGGGCGTGATCTCGGACGGTTTGGCGACCACCGTATTGCCGGCCGCGAGCGCGGGCGCGATCTTCCAGGTGAACAGATACAGCGGCAGGTTCCACGGCGAGATCGCCGCGACCACGCCCAGCGGCGCGCGCAGCGTGTAATTCAGGCCGGCCTCGCCGTGATGCGATTCGCTGGCGAACTGCGTGGCCGCATGTGCGAAGAAACGCAGGTTGGCGACCGCGCGTGGAATTTCAGCGCCGCGGGAGAGGGCGAACGGCTTGCCGCCGTCGCGCGCTTCAGCATGGGCGACGTCGTCGATCCGGGCCTCGAGCGCCGAGGCGAGCTTCTCGAGCCAGGCCGAACGTGCGCTGTTCGGCAATGCGGCCCAGGCAGGCGCGGCGCGGGCGGCGGCGGTGATCGCGGCCTCGATATCGGCGGCGTCACCGGCAGCGACTTCGGCATAAACGCGGCCGGTCGCCGGCTCGTGCACCGGCAGCCAGTGATCCCGGCCGGGTGCGCGCGCAGCGCCATCGATCCAGTGCGTCAGCCGTTGCATGTCGCCAGCTTACCCGAGGCGTCAAGGCGGCTCAGGTCTGGCAGCCCTTGCACCAGTACAGGCGGCGCCCGGCCAGACGTGCCTCGACGATCCGGCCGTCGCCGCGCGGGCAGGGATCGCCCTTGCGCTCGAACACTTCGAAGCCGAACTGCGCGCGGGTTTTCGCGAGGTAGTCCTTGCCGGGCGGCAGCGCGTCGTCGTGCTTGGCGCGATACGCGCGCCGCGGGACGTCGAGCAGCGCATTGGCGAGTCGGCGACGCTCGCCGGTCGTGAGGTCCTGCAGCAGCCGGTGCGGCGACAGCTTCGCTTTGAAGAGCACTTCCGAGCGCAGGTAGTTGCCCATGCCGGCCGCGAATCCCTGGTCGAGCAGCAGCACGGCCAGCGTGCGCCGGGCGAAGCGGGGCGTGCGCATGTGCGCGAGCAACGCCTTGGCGTCGACCGCGGGGTCGAGCACGTCCGGACCGAGCTTCGACAGATACGGCTGCGCGCCGAGATCATCGGTACGCCACAGCGAGATCGACGGCGCGGCGTACAGCGCGGCGACACCGCGCACGGTCGCCAGCACCAGCCGCGGCGGCGCGCCGTCGGGCACGGCCTCGAGGTCTTCGACGAAACGCCAGAAACCGAACAGATGGCTGTGCGTGTACAGCGTCCAGCCGTCTTCGACGGCGGTCAGCAGTGCCTTGCCGCGCGCCTCCACTGCGAGCACGCGCTGGCCTTCGAGCAGGCCGCGCCGGCGCTGCAGCGTGGGATCGATGAAGCGCACATGCGTCAGTGTCTCGTCGACGAACAGGGTCGACAGGCGATCGGCGAGTGCGTGGGTTTCGGGGCCTTCGGGCATCGACACATCGAAGCAATGGACGCGTCGCGGCGTCGTGACATTCGCGAAGCGCGTGCGCCGATCAGATCGATGCCATTCGCCCGCCATCGACCGGCAGACTCACGCCGGTGACGTAGGCCGCGGCCGGCGCACACAGGAACGCGATGACGCCTGCGGTCTCCGATGCTTCCGCGAAGCGGCCTGCGGGCACGCTGGCGCGCATCGACGCGAGCACCGCATCCTCGTCCTGGCCGGTGCGGCGGATGCGATCCGCCACGACCTGGTCGATGCGGCCGGTGCGGGTGTAGCCGGGCAGCACGTTGTTGACGGTGATGCCGTCGGGCGCCAGTTCGCGCGACAGCGTTTTGGCCCAGCTGGCGACCGCGCCGCGCACCGTGTTCGACACACCCAGGCCCGCGATGGGTTCGCGCACCGAGGTCGAGACCACGTTGACGATGCGGCCCCATTTTGCAGCGCGCATCGCGGGCAGCACGGCCTGCACCAGTACCTGGCCGCCGATCAGATGACGACGGAATGCGGCTTCGAATGCATCAAGTGGCGCTTCGTGCGCGGTGCCGCCGGCCGGTCCTCCAGTGTTGTTGACCAGGATCTGCACCGGATACGCGGTGACGTGCGTGGCGATGGCGGCCTGCAACGCGGCGGAATCGTCCATGTCGACGGCGAGCGCGTGATGCGTCTGGCCATGCGCGGTGGGCAGCGCATCGACGACGGCCTGCAGTGCATCCGCGCGGCGCGCGAGCACGGTCACATGTGCGCCGAGCTGGGCGAGTTCGTGCGCGGTGGCACAGCCGATGCCTTCGGAGGCGCCGCAGACGAGGGCGTGGCGGCCGGTGAGATCGAGGTCCATGCGGGGCTCCGGTGCGGAATCAGGATGCGATCGCGCGCATCATCGCGGCGATCTCGCGGGCATTCGTGTCACCGGCCGACAGCGCATCGGCGACCGCGCTGCGATTGGCGGCGGGATGGTTCTGGCTGAGCTTGTGCTTGATCTCGACGGCGTCGACATGGAAGCGGAAGCCTACGATCCCGCGCAGCTGTCGGCGCTGACGGTCGTCCTCGGGTTCGAAGCGCCAGTCACCACCGGCGCGGGCCTCGAAGACATCGCTGGTGCGCGCGACCAGATCCGCCAGTGCGGCCTCGTCGTCGAAGCGTTCGAGCCGGCCGCGCAGATGCGCGGTGGCGTAGTTCCAGGTCGGCACGCGCGAGGCTTCGATCTTGTCCGGATACCAGCCCGGCGACACGTAGACGTGCGGGCCGTGGACGATCATCAGCGCCGGACCGTCGTGCGATGCCTGTGGATTCGGCCGCGCCCAATGGCCTTCCACGTGCAGCGTGTCGCCGTCGCGCCGGTACAGCACCGGCAACTGGCTGGCGAGCGGCGCGCCATCGGCGCCGGTCGTCACCAGCGTGACGAAGGCATCGCGCGCGAACAGCGCGTCCAGCGACTGCAGGTCGTCGACGGCGAAGGCGCGGGGCGTGTACATCGTCTGCCGCGTGTCAGGTCTGCGGGTTCAGGCGCGCTTGCCGAGCGACTGCACCATGCGGTCGCGCAGTTGCGCGTCGTCGTCGGCCTGCGGCGGCGCGATCTCGTCGATCGAAAAGCCGCGCTCGAGCGCGTCTTCCGGATCGAGGCCGTCCCATTCGACGAATTCGGCGTCGAGCAGCATGCCGCGCGCGGTGTCCTCGCTGTCGTAGACCAGCGTGTTGCCATCGCTGTCGAGCACTTCGGCGACGCCGGCATCGAGCACGCGCAGGCGCGCCCAGATCACGGTGCGGCCAATCGACGCCAACCACCACTGGTCGTGGGTCATGTGCGGGTGGGGCATGAAGCGGAACTCCGGGTCAGGGGGCGATCGACCACAGCCACAACACCGCCGAAGCGGTGAGCGCGCCGAGGATCACCATCAGGGAAATGCGGGCCGGCGTCGCCAGGCCCGTGAACTGCCGGTCAGGCACTTCGTAATAGCCGCCGCCCAGCAACCAACGCAGCGCGGCCGGCTGCACGAACGCGTTTTCGCCGAAGCGGCGGTGCACGTCCGGATGGCGATCGCGCAGATGCACCAGCGACAGCGGCCAGAAGATCACGAACGCGGTGAACCCGCCGATCGCGACGCCGAAGAAACACAGGGCGAGGAAGAGGGTCATTCGAACGCCGGGATTCGATGGGACTGGACGTGCGTCCGTCGAGTAGCGGGGTTCGCGATTCGCGAGCACGCGCGTCGACCGCGTACGCGGCAAGTGCGCGGGCCGTGAGACGAACTGCTTCTACGAATCGCCATTCCCGTCTCCTGAATCCTCAGTACTCCGCCTGTCCCGGGGCGCGCGGATACGGAATTGCGTCGCGGATGTTCGACAGCCCGCAGATGTAGACGATCAGGCGTTCGAAGCCGAGACCGAAGCCGGCGTGCGGCACAGTGCCGTAGCGACGGAAATCGCGGTACCAGCTGTAGTGCTCGCGATCGAGGCCGAACTGGTCCATGCGCGCATCGAGCACGTCGAGACGTTCCTCGCGCTGCGCGCCGCCGATGATCTCGCCGATACCCGGCGCCAGCACGTCCATCGCGGCGACGGTTTTGCCATCGTCGTTGAGGCGCATGTAGAACGCCTTGATGTGCTCGGGATAGTTGGTCACCACGACCGGACGGCCAACGTGCTGCTCGGTCAGCCAGCGCTCGTGTTCGGTCTGCAGGTCCAGGCCCCATTCCACCGGGAACTCGAACTTGTGACCGGACTTGCGCAGCAGCTCGACCGCGTCGGTGTATTCGATGCGCTCGAACGGCGCATTGACGAAGGCTTCCAGGCGCGTGATCGCATCCTTCTGCACGCGCTCGGCAATGAAGGCCATGTCGTCTGCGCGCTCGTCGAGCACCGCGCGGAACAGGTACTTGAGGAACTCCTCGGAGATGCGCGCGTTCTCGGCGAGATCGGCGAACGCGATCTCCGGCTCGATCATCCAGAACTCGGCCAAGTGGCGCGTGGTGTGGCTGTTCTCGGCGCGGAAGGTCGGTCCGAAGGTGTAGACCTTGCTCATCGCCAGGCAGTAGGCCTCGACGTTGAGCTGGCCGGACACCGTCAGGAAGGTTTCCTTGCCGAAGAAGTCGCGGCTGAAATCGACCTTGCCCTCGCGCATCGGCAGGTTCGCCAGATCCAGTGTCGAGATGCGGAACATCTGGCCCGCGCCTTCGGCGTCGGACGTGGTCACGATCGGCGTGTTGATCCAGTAGTAGCCGTTCTCGTGGAAATACCGGTGTGCGGCCTGCGCCAGGCAATGGCGGATGCGCGTGACCGCACCGAACAGGTTGGTGCGCGGGCGCAGATGCGCGACCTCGCGCAGGAACTCCAGCGAATGCGCCTTGGGCTGGATCGGATAGGTTTCCGGATCCTCGACCCAGCCAACGACTTCCAGCGACTGCGCTTGGATTTCGAAGCTCTGGCCCTGGCCCTGCGACTTCACCAGCGTGCCGGTGGCGATGACCGAGCAGCCGGCGGTCAGACGCTTGATCTCGGATTCGTAATTGCCCAGCGCGTCCGGCGCGACAACCTGGATCGGCGCGAAGCACGAACCGTCGCTGACGTTGACGAAGCTCAGCCCCGCCTTTGAATCACGGCGGGTGCGGACCCAGCCACGGACGGTGACGTCGCCGCCTTCTGGAATGTGCCCGGCAAGGGCCTGTTGGACGCTGATCGTGGTCATGCCTTGAATCCTGGTAATCCGGTCCGATAACACGCGGCAGCACAGTCTACCGGAGCCGGCCCGCGCGCCGGCGCCTCCGTCCGCCAGCGGGCGTTCGGGTCCACGGGAGTACAATCACGCCATGTCCATCGCACTCGCCCCCGCCGCCCTCGAACGTGCCCGCCGCTTCCTGGCGGCCAGCCCCGACGCACTCGGTTTGCGCTTCGGCGTCACCAAGACCGGTTGTTCGGGTTGGGGCTATGTCGTCGACATCGCCCGCGAGGAACAGCCGGGCGACGCGATCAGCGAGCACGAAGGCGTGCGCATCTATGTCGACGCGCAGAGCCAGCCGATCGTCGACGGCACCGAGATCGACTTCGCGCAGAAGGGTCTGAATCAGGAATTCGTGTTCCGCAATCCGAACGCCGCTGCAGCGTGTGGGTGTGGCGAGAGTTTCACGACGGATCCGACGAAGTAATCGGGTGCTGCTGAGGCGGGCGCGCGTCCGCTTCACTGATTTGAGGTGATACGGGCTGCCTGCTTAGCTGTGGCGGAGTAGTACGGTACTCGAGTTGATATCGGACACGCATTTTTTGTGTCCGTTTCGAAGCGGTGGACGGCTAGCGTGCGTCTACCTGCTGCCCTCACCCAAACCCCTCTCCCAGGGGGACAGGGGCTTAAGCGTCAGGTCTCCCACAAGATTCGAGCAGTTCTACATCTGCGTGCGGATCCGCACATCAAGAAGCGCCCCGGCAATCCGAGCCCCTCTCCCTTCGGGAGAGGGGTTGGGGTGAGGGCCGCCGATCGCAGCGAACTGAATCGCGCGAATCGGAATCCTCAAAAAACCCCGAACCCTACCGCTTCCGCCGGAACTCGCTCCGCAACACGAACCCCGTCGCCAGCAAACCGAGCAACGCCATGCCGAACCAGGTCAGCGCATAGCTGAGGTGGTTGTTGCGGAACTGCACCATCGTCAGACCCGGCACCGGCCAGTTGCCGGAGTCGATGCGGTCCTGGGCGTCGATGAAGAACGGGGCGACCGCGCCGTCGACATTGCGCGCGGACGAGAACTCCGCCGGCGCGCGGGTGTACCAGCGGTCTTCATCCGGCACGTTCGCGCGCAGGAACACGCCGTGCTGCTCGGGAACACGCAGCAGGCCGGTGACGCTGACCGTCTCCGATTCGTCATGCCGTGCGCGGGTCTCACGCGTGCGATGCGCGTTGTCGACGTAGCCGCGGTTGATCCAGACGGTGCCGTCAGCCGTCACCAGCGGGGTCATGATCCAGTAGCCGGGCCCGCGTTCGGTCGTGGCGTACACCGCGATTTCCTGCGTGTGCAGCAGGCGGCCGGTCGCCGTGACGCGCCGGTATTCGTCTTCGGCAGGGTCGAGCGCGGACCGGAACGACGCCGCCGGCAACTGGGCCGGCGTCGCGTGCACGCGTGCATCGACGCGTGCGATCAGATCGCGCTTCCACTGCAGGCGTTCCACCTGCCACACACCGAGGGCGATGAAGCCCACGGTGGCGGCGATCAGGAAGACCAGCAGCGCCCAGCGGATGACCGGGCGTGCGGTGGCGCGGGGTGCCTCGTTCACGACCGGTCGCGGGTCAGGGCGCGACGCGCATCTGCTCGGGCGACATCGGCATCATGTTGGCTTCGAGGTGGTACATGACCCACAGCGAGCCCACCAGCGCGATGACGATGATGATGCCGGTGAACAGCAGCGACATCAGGATCCAGCCGCCTTCCGATTTCCGGTTCATGTGCAGGAAGTAGACCATGTGCACGACGATCTGGATGGCGCCGAAGAACATGATGAGTGCGACCGTCCAGACGCGGCTTTCCAGCACCTCGCCCATGACCAGCCAGAACGGGATCACGGTGAGGATGACCGACAGGACGAAGCCGATCACGTAGTCGCGCATGCTGCCGTGGCCGTGCGCATCGTGCGCCGACTCGTGGGCGGCGTGTTGCTGCGCCGGGGTGTTGATCTCGGTGCTCATCCCACGACTCCCATCAGATACACATACGAGAACACGCCGATCCAGATCACGTCGAGGAAGTGCCAGAACATCGACAGGCACATCAGACGGCGGTTGTTGGCGGCGGTGAGGCCGTGTTTCTTCAGCTGGAAGACCAGCGTCACCAGCCAGATCAGGCCGAAGGTCACATGCAGGCCGTGCGTGCCGACCAGGGTGAAGAACGACGAGAGGAATGCACTGCGCTGCGGGGTCGCGCCCAGGTGCGCCAGGTGATGGAACTCGTAGAGCTCAATGGACAGGAACGCCAGGCCGAATAGGCCCGTGACGAGCAGCCACATGATCGTGCCGCGCACGTTCTGCTTGTAGGAGTTCAGCATCGCGAACCCGTAGGTGATCGACGAGAACAGCAGCATGAACGTTGCGACCAGGATCAGCTTCAGGTCGAACAGGTCGGCCGGCGACGGGCCGGCCGCGTAGTTGCGGCCGAGCACGGCGTGGACGGCGAACAGGATCGCGAAGATGAGGCAGTCGCTCATCAGGTACATCCAGAAACCGAGATTGGTGCCGGTTTCCGGATGGTGCTCGTGCCCGTCGTCGTGGGCGTGCGGATCCTCGATCACGTGATAGACGCGTTCGGTGGTCCCGCTCTCGGTTTGAATCGTGTGTGCCATGTTCAGAGCGCCTGCTGTGCGAGTGCGCGGGTGCGCGCATCCTCGGTGTCCGTCACTTCCTGGGCCGGGATGTAGAACTCGCGGTCGTAGTTGAAGGTGTGCCAGATCGCCGCGACGATCAGACCCACGAACGACACGCCGGCCAGCCACCAGATGTGCCACACCAGGCCGAAGGCCAGGACCACGCTGATCGCCGACAGCACCACGCCCGCGCCCGTGTTCTTGGGCATGTGGATCGGCACGAAGCCGGTCGTCGGACGCTGGTAGCCGTGCTTCTTCATGTCATGCCAGGCATCGATCTCGTGGATGACCGGCGTGAACGCGAAGTTGTAGCTCGGCGGCGGCGAGGACGTCGCCCATTCCAGGGTGCGGCCGTTCCACGGATCGCCCGTGGTGTCGACCAGCTTCTTGCGGTTCTTCACCGCGACCGCGATCGACATCAGGAAGGCCAGGATGCCGATGCCCACCAGCGCTGCGCCGACCGCCGCGATGATGAAGAACAGCGACAGCGAGGTGTCCTCGAACTGGCTCAGACGGCGGGTGATACCCATCAGACCCATGATGTACAGCGGGGTGAACGCGAGCCAGAAACCGACCAGCCAGCACCAGAACGAGACCTTGCCCCAGAACTCGTCGAGCTTGAAGCCGAAGGCCTTCGGGAACCAGTACACCATGCCGGCGAACAGGCCGAAGACCACGCCGCCGATGATGACGTTGTGGAAGTGCGCGACCAGGAACAGGCTGTTGTGCAGCACGAAGTCCGCCGGCGGCACTGCCAGCAGCACGCCGGTCATGCCACCGATGACGAAGGTGAACATGAAGCCGACCGTCCACAGCATCGGCACGTCGAAGCGGATGCGGCCCTTGTACATCGTGAAGAGCCAATTGAAGATCTTCGCGCCCGTCGGGATCGAGATGATCATCGTCGTGATGCCGAAGAACGCATTGACGCTCGCGCCCGAGCCCATGGTGAAGAAGTGGTGCAGCCACACCAGGTACGACAGGATCGTGATCACCGCGGTCGCGTAGACCATCGACGTGTAGCCGAACAGGCGCTTGCCGCAGTACGTCGCGACGACCTCGGAGAAGATGCCGAAGGCCGGCAGGATCAGGATATAGACTTCCGGGTGACCCCAGATCCAGATCAGGTTCACGTACATCATCGGATTGCCACCGAGATCGTTCGTGAAGAAGTTCGTGCCGACGTAACGGTCCATCGTCAGCAGCGCGAGCGTCGCCGTCAGGATCGGGAACGAGGCAACGATCAGGATGTTGGTGCAGAGCGAGGTCCAGGTGAAGATCGGCATGCGCATGAGCTTCATGCCCGGCGCACGCATCTTGACGATGGTCACGATCAGGTTGATGCCCGACAGCGTGGTACCGACACCCGCCACCTGTAGACCCCACAGGTAGTAGTCCATGCCCGTGCCCGGACTGTAATCGGCGCCCGACAGCGGCGGATACGCCAGCCAGCCGGTACGCGCGAACTCGCCGACGAACAGCGAGATCATGATCAGCACCGCGCCCGCGGTGGTCATCCAGAAGCTGAAGTTGTTGAGGAACGGGAACGAGACGTCACGCGCGCCGATCTGCAGCGGCACCACGTAGTTCATCAGGCCCGTCACCAGCGGCATGGCCACGAAGAAGATCATGATCACGCCGTGCGCGGTGAAGATCTGATCGTAGTGGTGCGGTGGCAGGAAGCCCTCGCTGCCGCTCGCCGCCATCGCCTGGTGCGCGCGCATCAGCACCGCATCGGAGAAGCCGCGCAGCAGCATCACGATTGCGAGGATGCAATACATGATGCCGATCTTCTTGTGGTCGATGCTGGTGAACCATTCCTTCCACAGGTATCCCCACAGGCGGTACTTGGTCAGCAGAAAGAGCAGGGCGATACCGCCCAGCACGACGCCGACGAAAGTGACGCCCACGACGGGGTCATGGAGGAACGGCAGTGCATCGAGCGAGAGTCGCCCGATCCACGGTGAGTTGATCTGGTCCTGGGGTGCGGACATGAGGTTCCTGCCTGGTACTTGATTGCGTTGGTGCGGTGCGGACAATCAGCGGCCGGTCTGGCCGCCGTCGTTGTCCGGCTTGCCGGGTGCGCCTTCCTGCTGCGGCTCTTGGCCCGGCGGGATCGGCTTCACGCCTTCGTCGTCGTCCTCGTTGGTCGGCGTCGGGACCGGCGTCTCTTCTTCCGGCGACACGGCGCGCGGCTGGTGGCCCTGCGGCTCGTCGCCACGCGCCTCGCGGCCCGCTTCGGGGAACGTCGCTGCAGGCGCAGCGGACGGTTCGTCGGCATGCCGGTTGTCGTAGCGCAGGCGATCGTAGTTCGCCTGGCTGTCGACGCCGCCACCGCCGCTGCGGTCGATATGCGCCATCTCGTGCACACACATCGAACCCGGCGCCACGCACATGTTGAGGATCGCCTCGTACAGCGCCGGATCGACATCGTTGAAATAGCGCACCGGCTCTCGTTCCGACGGACGCTCGAGCACCAGGTATTCCTCGCGGCCCAGCGCCACGCCTTCGGCGCGCGCCTTCTCCACCCATGCGTCGAAACCGTCCTGGCTCAGGCCGTGGAAGTTGAAGTGCATGTGCGAGAAGCCGTCACCGCTGAAGTTGCCGGAGAAGCCCTTGTAGACGCCTTCCTTGTTGATGACGGCGTTGAGATTGGTCTGCATGCCCGGCATCGCGTAGATCTGGCCCGCGAGCGCCGGCACGAAGAACGAATTCATGATCGACGAGGACGTGAGCTTGAACTGGATCGGGGTGTTCACCGGCGCAGCGAGTTCGTTGATCGTTGCGATGCCCTGCTCGGGATAGAAGAACAGCCACTTCCAGTCGATGGCGACCACTTCGACGACCAGCGGCTCGACGCCTTCGGGCAGCGGCGTGTTCGCGTCGATGCGGTCGAGCGGGCGATACGGATCGAGCTTGTGCGTCGCGATCCAGGTCACCGTGCCGAGCACGAGGATGATCGCCAGCGGCGCCGACCAGATCACCAGCTCCAGCCGGGTGGAGTGATGCCATTCGGGTGCATATTCCGCGTCCTTGTTCGACTCCCGGTATTTCCAGGCGAAAAAGAACGTCAGGAAGATCACCGGCACGATGATCAGCAGCATCAGGACCGTGGACAGCACGATCAGGTCGCGCTGCTGGACGGCGATATCGCCGGCCGGGGCCATGACGACCCAGTCGCAGCTCGACAGCAGCGTGGCTGCCAACAGCAGCGCGGAGACTCGAAGAATGGATTTCATTGGGGGGATCGACGACAACGGGAGAGGAAAACGACTTGACGGAGACGCTACGGCGCGGCCATTAGCGTGGGGATGTAGCGGGGCACTGGGCCTTGCTGCTGCGCACCTTGCCTGGCGGGCCGGTTTCGGGTTCACAATGCGGTGCATTATCCCCCATAACGACCGGAGAGAGCGCGCAAATGAGCGAACACGTACAGCAAGCCACTACCGGCCTCGACGACGCACCGGAATCCGACGACCTGGACATCTCGCCGGGCAAGATCGCGTTTCCCGTCGTCATGGGGCGGACGTCGGAGTTCTTCGACTTCTTCGTCTACGGCATCGCCGCGGTGCTGGTGTTTCCGTACCTGTTCTTTCCCGACAGCGATCCGGTGCAGGCGACGCTCAAATCGTTCGCGGTGTTTTCGCTGGCCTTCATTGCACGCCCGATCGGTTCGGTCATCTTCATGGCGATCGACCGCAACTTCAGTCGCGCGGCCAAGCTGATCGGCGCGCTGTTCCTGCTGTGCGGTTCGACGATGGCGATTGCATTCCTGCCCAGCTACGCGCAGGCCGGCATGCTCGCGCCGATCCTGCTGGCGGTGTTCCGATTCGGCCAGGGTCTGGGCTGGGGCGGCGCCTGGGACGGCCTGCCGTCGCTGCTGTCGCTGAGCGCACCGGCCAACCGTCGCGGCTGGTACGCGATGGTGCCGCAGCTCGGCGCCGCGCTCGGTTTCATGCTCGCCTGCGGCATGTTCTATGTGTTCACGCGCGTGCTCAGCCAGGAAGACTTCATGTCCTGGGGCTGGCGCTTTCCGTTCTTCGTCGCGCTGGCGCTCAACGTGGTCGCGCTGTTCGCGCGTCTGCGTCTGGTGGTCACGCCGGAGTTCAAGCGTCTGTTCGACGAGAAGGAACTGCAGCCGCGGCGCGTGATCGAAACCATCCGCACGCACCCCCGCCAGGTGTTCGTCGGTGCGCTGATTCCGTTGGCCACCTACGCGATGTTCCACCTGGTGACGATCTTCCCGCTGAGCTGGACCACGCTCTACACCGATCACAACGCGGCCGATTTCCTCGGCAGCCTGTTCCTGGGTTCGGTCGTCGGCGGGCTGGGCATCATGCTGTCGGGCATCCTCGCCGACCGCGTGGGCCGTCGCGGACAGCTGGCGATCGCCGCCGTACTGATCGCGATCTTCAGTTTCTTCGCCGCGCCGCTGCTGGGCAGCGACACCACCGGCGGCCGTACCACCTACGTGATCGTCGGCTTCGCGCTGCTGGGTCTGTCGCTGGGTCAGGCGAGCAACGCCATCGCCTCGCGCTTCGAAAGCATCTACCGCTACACGGGCGCTGCGGTGACGTCCGATATCGCCTGGCTGGTAGGCGCCGGCTTCGCGCCGCTGGTCGCGCTGGGCCTGTGCAGCAAGTTCGGCCTCGAATACGTGGGCTACTACCTGCTGTCGGGCGCGGTGGTGACGCTGGCCGCGCTGGCCTTCAGCCGCACGCTCGAAACGGTGCGCTGACCGCCGCCGCTTCGCGCACACGCACGTCGCCCCACGGGGGGCGTGCGTGATACGGAGGCGGGGCGCTTGCACGGGGAACGGTCCTCGGCGCCGCATCGGCGACGCGCGTCTTGATCAAGGTGTGGATCCGGCCGGCTGACGCGATAACGCGATAAAAGGTCTGCGCCCCGGCACGTGCATTTCATCACGTCGCGTGGGTCCGTGAGACTGCGACCGAATGTCGCAGCGCCTGCGCACACTGTTGTCCGCGCTGGAAACCGCGCAGGCTTGCCCGTGCGGGCCGCTTCTGTGAGAATGCCCGGCTCCCTGCGGCGTCCGTCGTCGGGAGACCCTTGCCCCACCATGCGGCGTCGCCGCGCCGGGGGGCTATCCAGGCCGCTGCGAACGCGCGGTCGATATCCGAAAGGAAACCAACATGCGTCATTATGAAGTCGTGTTCCTGGTCCATCCGGACCAGAGCGAGCAGGTGCCCGCGATGATCGAGCGCTACAAGTCGCTGATCGAAGGTGCCGAAGGCAAGATCCACCGCCTGGAAGATTGGGGCCGCCGTCAGCTGGCCTACCCGATCAACAACCTGGTGAAGGCCCACTACGTGATGTTCAACATCGAAGTCGGCCAGGCCGGTCTCGATGAGCTCGTCGAAGCGTTCCGCTTCAACGACGCCGTGCTGCGTCACCTCGTGGTGCGCCGCGACGAGGCGGACACCGAGCAGTCCCTGATCATGAAGAACAAGGACGAGAAGGGCGACAAGCCCGAGCGTGGCGAGCGTCGTCGCCGGGACGACGACGGTGACTCGGTGGGCAGCAACGATGCCGACGCCGACAAGTCCGACAACTCCGCCGAAGCCGCCTGAGGATCACGCACATGTCCAAGTTCTTCCGCCGCCGCAAGTTCTGCAAGTTCACCGCTGAAGGTGTCAAGGAGATCGATTACAAGGATCTCAACACCCTGCGCCAGAACCTCACCGAGAACGGCAAGATCGTCCCGAGCCGCATCACCGGTACGAAGTCGCGTTACCAGCGTCAGCTGGCCACGGCCGTCAAGCGCGCACGTTTCCTCGCGCTGATCCCGTACACCGACAACCACAACGTCTGAGCCCTTCGGGTTTTACGCGTTCTCGTCCGATTCGGACAGCACTCGTTGCGGCGCTCCGGCGCCGCTAACGAATACGGAGCAACACCATGCAACTGATTCTTCTGCAGAAGGTCACCAACCTCGGCAACCTTGGCGACAAGGTCAACGTGAAGCCGGGCTACGGCCGTAACTTCCTGGTGCCGCAGGGCAAGGCCGTGCCGGCCACCACGAAGAGCATCGCCGACTTCGAAGCGCGCCGCGCCGAGTACGAAGCCAAGGCCCAGTCGCAGCTCGACGAGGCGCAGCAGCGTCTGGGCAAGCTCGAAGGTACCAGCGTCACGATCTACGCCAACGCTTCGACCGAAGGCAAGCTGTACGGCTCGGTCGGCCCGCGCGAGATCGCCAATGCGCTGACCAAGGCGGTCACGCCGGTCAACAAGTCGGAAGTCGTGCTGGGTGAAGGCGCGTTCCGCAACACCGGCGAGTTCGAGGTCGTGGTGCATCTGCACGCCGACGCCGAGACCACCGTCAAGGTCGTCATCGAAGGTGAGGTCGCCTGATCCATCGGATCGGGTTGACCTGAAACGGGCGCCGCGAGGCGCCCGTTTTCGTTTGGGCTTCAGAGCTCCTGCTGACTCCGGAAGCGTGCAGCGGCCTGCCGTGCCGCAGTCGCTTCTCCCTCGGTCAGGGCGCCTGTCCTGACGCGCTTGGCGAGGCGACCGCCCTGCAGTCCGCTGCTTGCGAACGTCGCGATCGGGAATTCGGCCCGGAGCCATAGGTGTATGCGCAACGAAGTGCGGGTCTAGCCGCACCGGGGCGCGCTTCCTGCCGGGGATTACGTAGAGCGGGCCACGGAAGGCCCGCGGCGGCGAGTCATCCAGGGATGGATGACCGAGCCGAGGAGTAATCCCTGGCAGGGAGCGCGCTGTCTCCGAAGTGCTGCGTCGCACGATTCGAAGGTAGCGAGATCGTTCTGAATGAAGGTGTCCTGGCACCTGCAGAAATCTTATCCACAGGTTGTGGGGTCGCGTGTCCACAGGCGCACGGCCTAGCATCCAGTTGCAGCATCCCGTTCCTCCGAAACCGATACCCATGGCCGCACGCAACGACTTCCGCAACAACGACCGCGACCGTGATCGCCAAGAACGCAGCGATCCGCGCGTCGAACAGCTGCGCGTGCCGCCGCAGTCGGTCGAGGCCGAACAGGCGGTTCTCGGCGGCCTGATGCTGGTCCCAGACGCATTGGATCGCATCGCGGACCTGCTGGTGCCGGAGGACTTCTATCGCCGCGATCACCAGAAGATCTACGCCGCGATCCAGGAGCTGTCCGAGAAGAGCAAACCCTTTGATGCGGTCACGCTCGGCGAATGGTTCGAGTCCAACGGCCTGTCGGAGCTGGTGGCCGGCGGTGCGTATCTCGGCGAACTCGCCAGCACCACGCCATCGGCGGCCAACATCCGCGCCTACGCGGAAATCGTGCGTGACAAGGCGATCCTGCGGCAGCTGATCGAAGTGGGCACCGAGATCGTCAATGACGGTTTCCAGCCCGAGGGTCGCGACAGCAGCGAGATCCTCGCCAAGGCCGAGCAGCAGGTGTTCAAGATCGCCGAGGCTGGTGCGCAGGGACGCACCGACTTCACCGCGATCAACAAGGCGATGGCCGACGCGTTCGACGTCCTGCAGACCCGTTACACCAATGGCGGCGGCGTGACCGGCCTGCCGACCGGCTACACCGAATTCGACGAGATGACCGCCGGTCTGCAGCCGACCGATCTGATCATCCTCGCTGCGCGTCCGGCGATGGGCAAGACGACCTTCGCGCTGAACATCGCCGAGTACGCGGCGATCAAGACCAAGAAGGCGGTCGGTGTGTTCTCGATGGAAATGTCGGCCAGCCAGCTCGCGCTGCGTCTGATTTCCTCCAACGGCCGCATCAACGCGACGCGCCTGCGCACCGGCGCTCTCGAGGACGAGGACTGGAGCCGCGTCAGCAGCGCGATCCGCATGCTCAAGGAAACCAAGATCTTCATCGACGACACGCCGGGCCTCGGTCCCGACGTGCTGCGCGCCAAGTGCCGTCGCCTCAAACGCGAGCACGATCTGGGCCTGATCGTCATCGACTACCTGCAGCTGATGTCGGTGCCGGGCAACAGCGAGAACCGCGCGACCGAAATCTCGGAAATCTCGCGTTCGCTCAAGGGTCTGGCCAAGGAGCTCAACGTGCCGGTGATGGCGCTGTCGCAGCTCAACCGCTCGCTGGAAACGCGCGCCGACAAGCGCCCGGTGATGGCCGACCTGCGCGAATCGGGCGCCATCGAGCAGGATGCCGACATCATCGTCTTCATCTACCGCGACGATTACTACAACAAGGAAACCTCGCCGGACAAAGGCCTGGCCGAGATCATCATCGGCAAGCAGCGTAGCGGCCCGACCGGCTCGGTGAAGCTGAAGTTCTTCGGTGAGTACACGCGCTTCGACAATCTCTCGCACGATTCGATCGGCAGCTTCGAGTAGTCACGCGGTTCACTTCCTCGCCGACGTGCGCGCCGCGGCGGAGGCACAATAGACGGCCCACACTCGCTGCGCTTCGCATGGCCCGCCCGATCACCGCCACCATCCACACCGATGCATTGCGCCACAACCTGGGCGCGATGCGCGCGCGGGCGCCGGGGCGGCAGCTGATGGCGATGGTCAAGGCGGATGGCTACGGGCACGGCCTGGAAACCGCCGCGCGCGCCCTGCGCGAGGCCGATGCATTCGGTGTCGCCGCCATCGAAGATGCAGCGCGCATCCGCGCCGCCGGACTCGAGCAGCCGATCCTGGTGCTGTCGGGTTTCGACAATCCCGACGATCTCGACCAGCTGCGCGCGCTTGGCGCCGAGGCGATCGTGCATCACGCGGCGCAGCTCGATCTGCTGGAGCAGACCGACGGCGCGCCGATCCGGGTCTGGCTCAAGGTGGACACGGGCATGCACCGGCTCGGCTTCGCGCCCGATCAGGTCCGCGACGCACATGCGCGACTGCGCGCGGCGCGCGGCGTCGCCAGCGACATCGTGCTGATGACGCATTTCGCCAGTTCCGACGAGTTCGACGCGCACACGCCGAACGGGTTGCAGACACCGGCGCAGATGCGTGCATTCGTCGCGGCAACCGAAGGACTCGACGGCCCCCGATCGCTGGCCAACTCCGCGGCCGTGCTCGGCTGGCCCGACGCCTATGGCGACTGGATACGCCCGGGTGGCGCGCTGTATGGCATGTCAGTGGTGACCGGTCGCAGTGGTGCATCGTTCGGCCTGCGGCCTGCGATGACGTTCGAAACGCGCCTGCTCGCGGTCAACCGCGTGGCAAAGGGCGAGCGCATCGGGTATTCCGCTACCTGGGAAGCGCCCGAGGACATGCCGATCGGCGTGGCCGCGGTCGGTTATGGCGACGGTTATCCGAGACTCGCGCCCGCCGGCACACCGGTGCTGGTCAACGGGCGCATGGCCAGCGTGGCGGGTCGCGTGTCGATGGACCTGATGACGATCGACCTGCGCGGCCAGCCAGATGCACGCGCCGGCGATCCGGTCGTGCTGTGGGGCGATGCGCTGCCTGTCGAGACCGTGGCCGAAGCCGCGGGCACGATCTCCTACGCGCTGACCTGCGGCATCACCCGGCGCGTGCGCTTCGTCAACGACTGAAATTCTGGCTTACGGCTGCACGTGGACCAGGCGGATCTGGCCCACATGCACGTCCACCGTATCGGCGGCGATGTTGACCGGGACGCGCGTATCGGTGACGAAGCGCAGGCTGCCGTCCGGCATCGAGACCGAGAGATGCAGGCCGTACTGGCCGTTGTCACGCAGTTTGGCGCGGGGCACGTCGATCGCGAACTCGTAAGGCCCTGGGCCGGCCGTCGTGACCTGTTCGGCAAGCATCGCGCGCGGCGTGTCGGCCAGTTGGTTGTCGAGCACCTGCACGCGCAATTGCGCGCCTTCCGGCAGCAGGATCTTCTCGAAATACATCGCCTCGCCCTGGATGCGCACACTCTCGGTGGACTCGGTCATCGATGCAGTTCCGGACGTGGACGGGGGCGGCGTGGTCTGGCAGGCGGCCAGTAGGGCAGACGCACACAGCGGCAGTGCGGCGAGGCGGAGC
This sequence comes from Luteimonas sp. AC640a, assembly GCF_979256585.1. Lineage (NCBI taxonomy): Bacteria > Pseudomonadati > Pseudomonadota > Gammaproteobacteria > Lysobacterales > Lysobacteraceae > Luteimonas > Luteimonas sp. AC640a. The sequence continues at coordinate 263,879 of NZ_CEEDOV010000007.1, forward strand.
AGGGCACGGGACATGGTCGGGCTTCCTGTTGGAGGGCGTCGCGGCCGAGCATGCGCCGGCGCGGTGGAATGGCGGGTCAACGCGCCGTCGGGCGCAGCACGATGAGCGTGCCGAAGTGGTCGGAAGGCCAGGTGCCGTCCGCACCCGGCGTATTGAGCACGATGCGCGCCTCGCGGATCTCGAAACGTCCGGTCCGCGCGTAGACATGATCGATGCGCCTGCGGAAATCGGCGAAGAAATGCGGGTTCAATGTGGTCACGCGTGCGGCATCGGCGCCCGGGTGCAGCGCGCCAAAGGTGTCGACATACCCGTCGAGCACCGACAGCTCCGGCGCGCTCGCCAGTGCGTTGAAGTCGCCGAGCACGATGGAAGGCGCTGCATCGCCGTGACGCTGGATGAAGGCGCGCGCGTCCTCGAGCTGGCGGCGACGGAGTCCGGCGCCTTCGGGGGTGTGGTGCAGATGGGTGAAGTAGACATCCAGTGGCCCGCCGTCGAAGCGCAACCGCGCGTGCCCCATGCTGCGCGAATCGTCGCGCGGTTCCAGCGATGTCCAATCTTGATAAAGGACGGGCAGGCGGGTCAGCAGGGCATTGCCGTAGCGGTGTGGTTGGCCTTCGGCATCGTTGGACACGAACTGCACCGAATAGCCAAGCGCATCGCCGAGGGTCTGTGCCTGGTTCGGCAACTCCGCGGTCTGCAGCACCTCCTGCAGCGCGATGACGTCGGCATCGAGAGCGCGCAGCTGCTCCACGATCAAAGGCAGGCGCTTCGGCCAGTCCGCCTTGTCGTGATAGATGTTGAGGGTAACGACGCGTAGATCCTCTGGCTGTTCTACGCGCGGCTGGGTGGCCGCGCAGGCGGCGAGCGAAAGAGCGAGCAGGGCGGTGATCAGGCGCTTCATGGCGTGGCGTCTCCGTTGGTCTGCACGGTGTCGGTGCGCATGACGGGGTATAGGTTGTAGCGGTCGTCCCAGGCGCTGTGGCGGCGATAAAAGAAATCCAGGCGTGCCTCGGAACTGGCCGCGAATGCGGCATCGTCGCGGAGCTTCGCCTCGAACTCGGCGCGCAGCGCCGGATCGCGCGCCAGCATCTCGCGCGCGACCTGTTCGGCCACGTAATCCTCCATGTACTCCTTGCGCTCGAAGTGCGTATTGAACCGGCCCCAGGCCGCGAGCGAATCCGGCGCCTGCGGCTCCAGCAGCGCGGCGACCAGGCGGGCCTTGGGCTGCGCGATCGGCACGAACAATGCGCCGGCACCGATGGCGTGCTGTTCGACCGTCCACGCACCCTGCAGATCGAGGCGTTGATGGCCTTCGACCGACGCGGCTGCCGGCGATGCGGTCGTCGCGCGGAACACCTCGACCGCGCCTTCGGGCTGCGCCGCGACAAGCGTGTGGAAGACGATGCCGTGCTGGCGCAGTTTCTCGCCGACCCAGTCCGCATGCGCGGCCGGCACCAGATAGCCACCGCGCGGCAGGGCGACCTCGACCGACGGCAGCAGCGTGTCGCGCATCGGCACCCGCCACAGTTGCGGCGTGGTTTCGTCGTAGCGGGTCATCAGTGCGCCCGAGACTTCGGACGGCGTGCGCGTGTACGCGTAGCCGCGGAAATCGACGGTGTGGCTGGCGTCGGTCGCCTTCCATGCCAACGGCGCGCGTGTGCCGCCGAGCGCTGCTGCGCGGGTATCGGCTTCGCGCGCGATACGCATCCAGTCGCGGCCGTGGCGCGCGACCTGCTCGACCACCGAGACCACGGTGTTGCGGGTGATGCGCACGCGCACCGGATATGTCTTCCACGAATGCGTTTCGACCAGCATCGCGATGCGGTTGCGCAGCAGGAAATAGCCGGTCGAGAACCGCGGCGGCGACACACCGTCCTCGAAACCGGATGCCGGATTGTCGTGCTCGACGAACGACGGGTAGTAGGGCAGCGGCAGCGAACCCTGCGCGGCGAGATCCGCCATCACCGCGTCGCGGAACGTACGACCGACCTCGCGCAGTGCGTCGTCGCCGGCGTGCACGGGCTCGACCTGGATCGAGATGTCGTGCTCGAACTGCGCGCCGTTGGTCGCGTGCAGATCGATATATGCGATCGGATCCCAGGCCTCGACCAGCGCCAGCATCGCCTGCATTTCAGGCGCGTCGGCCTTGGCGTAGTCGCGGTTGAGGTTGAGGTTCTGCGCGGTGGTGCGCCAGCCCATCTCGCGCGGGCCGCGCTGATTGGGCCGGTTCCACGCGCCGAAACGCTCGTGGCCGTCGACGCTGAACACCGGCACGAACACCAGCACCGCATCGTCGAGCGCACCGGGCGCGGCACTCCCGTCGAGCAGCTCGCGCAGCGCGAGAAAACCCGCATCCTTGCCGTCGATTTCGCCCGCGTGGATGCCGCCCTGGACCAGCACCACGGGCACACCGGCCGCGTGCGCGGCTTGCGGATCCAGCGCTCCGCTGCGGCTGGCGACCAGCGCCTGCATCGGCCGGCCTTCGGGCGAGGTGCCGAAGCGGATGCACCGCACCGCATCGGGATGCAGGCGCGCGAAGGTGTCGCACAGCGCGATCACCTCGTCGTAGCGGCCGGTTTCGACGAAGCCGCTGCGCTCGGCGATGGTGATGCGCGGATCATCCGCCGCGGCGGCGGGCAGGGCAGACAGCAGCAGGGCGAGAGCGAGCGGCAGACGGGGCGACAGCATGGCGGAGTCCGGTCAGGCGATCCGCCATGATGCCGCCCGTGACGCGCAGGCCCAAGTGCGATGGGTGCGGACGCCCGGCACTTGTCGGTTTCGGGCGTGCGTGCAAGCGGCTGGCGGCGCGCTGCGATCGGGTAGTCTGTGCGGCTTCCAGATACCCGCGACGCGCCGATGACGACACCGCAGACCACCAGTGGGCCGATGCCCCGCCAGATCGGCTTCATCATCGGCAACGAAGCCTGCGAGCGCTTCAGCTTCTACGGCATGCGCAACATCCTGGTGCCGTTCCTGATCAGTTCGGTGCTGCTCGGCTATCTGCCGCAGGGCGCGGACCGGGACGCGGCGGCGAAGGACATCTTCCATACCTTCGTCATCGGCGTGTACTTCTTCCCGCTGCTCGGCGGCTGGCTGGCCGACCGCTTCTTCGGCAAGTACCACACGATCCTCTGGTTCTCGCTGATCTACTGCGCCGGCCATGCGTGCCTCGCGGCATTCGAGAACAATGCGACCGGCTTCTACACCGGCCTGTTCCTGATCGCGCTCGGCTCGGGCGGCATCAAACCGCTGGTGGTCTCCTTCTGCGGCGACCAGTTCGACCAGACCAACAAGAGCAAGGCGAAAGTGGTCTTCGACGCCTTCTACTGGATCATCAACTTCGGCTCGTTCTTCGCCTCGCTGCTGGCGCCGTTGTTCCTGCGCCATTACGGGCCCGCTGTCGCGTTCGGCATCCCGGGCATCCTGATGTTCATCGCGACGTTCGTGTTCTGGCTGGGCCGCAAGGAATACGTCAATGTGCCGCCGACGCGCCGCGATCCGCACGCGTTCTTCGAAGTGGTCAAGACTGCGCTGCGCGCGCGTCTCGCAGGCGAAGGCCGTCCGGGTCTGGCGGTGGCGATGGTCGGTGTGGTGTCGGCTGTGGTGATGCTGCTGCTGTGGCTGCTGTCGGCGACGGTGTCGCTGTCGTGGTGGCCGACCGACTTCGGTTTCGTCATCACCGCGTGTCTCGCGCTGGGCGTCATCATCGCGCTGGGCGGCTGGGGCGCATCGCTGCAGCTCGAACGCGCGCGCGGCCTGCATCCCGATGCGGCTGTCGACGGTGTGCGCGCGGTGCTGCGCATCCTGATCGTGTTCGCGTTGGTCACGCCGTTCTGGTCGCTGTTCGACCAGAAGGCCTCGACCTGGATCATCCAGGGTCGCGAGATGGTGATTCCGCACGCATCGGCGTGGTGGCCGAGCTGGCTGATCCAGGACGCCGCGCAGATGCAGGCGCTCAATCCGCTGCTGGTGATGCTGCTGATTCCGTTCAACAACCTCGTGCTGTATCCCGCGCTGCGCAAGCTCGGCTTCGAACCGACCGCCTTGCGCCGCATGGGTTGGGGCATCGCGATTTCCGGCACCTCGTGGATCGTCGCCGGTGGGCTGCAGCTGTGGCTCGACGGCGGCCAGGAAGTATCGCTCGCCTGGCAGTCGGTGCCGTATCTGCTGCTGACCTTCGGCGAAGTGCTGGTGTCGGCGACCGCGCTGGAATTCGCCTACAGCCAGGCGCCGCAGGCGATGAAGGGCGTGATCATGGCGCTCTGGTATCTCACCAGCACCTTCGGCAGCCTGTGGGTGCTGCTGACCAACGCGGGCGTGCGCAACGACGCGGTAACGGCGTACATCGCCTCGACCGGGATGAGCGAGAACGCTTTTCTGATGTTCTTCTTCGCCGCGTTCGCATTCGTCGCGGCATTGGCGTTCGGACTCTACGCGCGCCGCTATCCCATGCAGGACAACTACCGCGTCGCCTGATGCGGAGGACTTTCGATGAATTTTGGACCCGTCACACTCTTCCTGATCGCCGTGACCGTATTGGTTTCGTGGCAGGCGTTCGAGAAGCCGAAGCTGCTCGGTCGTCTGATCCTGTGGCCGCCGGCGATCGATCGCCACAAGCAGTACGACCGGCTGATCACGCACGGCTTCATCCACGCCGACTGGCAGCACCTGATCTTCAACATGATCACGCTGTTCTTCTTCGGCGCCGGCATCGAGCGCGCGTTCGCGCCGTACATCGGTCCGGTCGGGTTTCTGCTGTTCTACGTGTCCGCGATTCTGGTCGCGATCCTGCCGACGTATCTGCGCCATCGGCATGATCCGAACTACCGCAGCCTCGGTGCATCGGGCGCTGTTTCCGCCGTATTGTTCGCATCGATCCTGATCAATCCCTGGCAGCTGCTACTGGTGCTTTTCATCCCGATGCCGGCGATTGTTTTCGGCGTCTGCTATGTGGGCTACAGCATCTGGATGGACAAGCGCGGTGGCGACAACATCAACCACAGCGCGCATCTGTGGGGCGCTGGTTACGGCATGTTGTTCACCGTGATCATGGAGCCGCGGATCATCGGCGTGTTCCTCGATCGATTGATGGCGCCGTCGTTCTGACAACGCGTTTTCCGGTGACTGCTCACCGCATCTGCATGTAACGCGTGATAATTCTGGCCGCACGTCCAACCACGGAGTGCGACTCATGGCAGTTACGCGAGCGAAAGCCACCGCCCTGCTCAACAAGACTGAAATGGGCCTCTACGACGACAGTCGTGCGAATGCTCTGCGCGATCACAGCGACGCGCGTCTGACGCAGCTGGTCTCACGTGCACGCACGGCGCGCGATCGCGCACGTGATCTGGAAAAGCGTCAGCGTCTGGCATCGCGCAAGACCAGCGGCAGCAAGTCGGGCCGCACTGGTCTGGCCAATGCGCGCACGGGCGAGAAGGCCGAATTGCTGGCCGACATTCTGTCGCGTCTCGAAACCCGCCAGCGCGACGCCGCCAAGGCCGCAAAGGCCGCCGCAAAGTCCAAGCCGGCGAAGACGGCCGCGCCGAAGCGTGCGCCTGCCAAGACGGCGAAGGTCACCGGCAAGACCACCAAAAAGGCTGCGAAGTCGGCGGCCACAAAGGCCTCGAAGCCCGCAAGGAAGACGACGACGGCGAAGAAGGCCGCAACGCCTGCGTCCGCAGCGAAGGCCACGAGAAAGGTTGCGAAGAAGGCCGCTAAGAAGACAGCCAAAAAGGTGTCGGGCAAGGCCACTGCAGCAACTGCATCTCCGAAGGTTGCCAAGAAGCCGGCAGCGAAGAAGGCGATTGGCAAAGCGTCCGCGACTGCGAAGCCGGCGGCGGCAGCCAAGCCTGCGGCTCGCACTGCGGCGAAGGCAGCGAAGGCCAAGGCGCCTGTGGAGAAGGCCAGCAAGACCAGCGGTCGCGGCACGCGTGGCATCACGCCGGAACAGGCCCTCGCAAACACCCGCAAGCTGCTCGAGCAGCATGATGCGGAGGCCAAGGCCAGCAAGCCGTGGGAGACGCTGGGGGCCGAGGCCGCCGCTGTCGATACGCCCGGTTACCAGTCGCCGCAGGCGCGTTCGAAGGCGTTGGCGCTGCACGAAGCCGAGAGCCGTCAGGCATCAATCAACGGCAGCATCAGCACGCGTGATCGCCGCAATCAAGGAAAGCGCGACCACCGTAACTCCAACGATTGACCGGGCAGGGCGCGTGCGTCGTGACGCGCGCGCCCGTATCGGCTCAGGCTCAGGCCACGACGCGCAGCGCGACGTCGGGCACCTCGTCGGCGTAGGTCTCCAACAGGCGCTGCTGGACGAAGTGGTCCAACTGCTCGAATTCGCTGGAATCGGTCTGGTCGAGCCGGGTCAACTCGAACAGCCGCTCGATGGCTTCCCGCAAGTCGGTACGACGTGTGTCCATGGCTGCGCGTTCCCCTTTATCCCCCGTTATGCAGCACATCCCGTGCCAACGCTGATATGACGGCGTGTCCCCCGTCCTGACCGCGGGCGTCACGCGGACTGACGTGTTCGGCGCGTAATCATGACGCGCCGCGTCATGATCGAGCCGTCGCACCGTGCGTTTGGCGCGCGCCCGACGTGTCAGCATAGGGTCGGAAATTTCTGATCTTGAAGTAGGACTTTCGGCCCATGTCGACGCCACCGATCCATCTCGATGCGCACCGCCATCTCTTCGAGATCAGCGTGGACGGACGGGTCGCGCATCTCGAATACCGCGAAAAACAGGGCGTCCTCACCATCCTGCATACCGTCGTGCCGAGTGCATTGAGCGGGCGCGGATATGGCGCTGCGCTGGTCGAGGCCGCAAGCCGGCATGCGGCCCACGCAGGTCTCCAGGTGAAGTCGGAATGCTGGTATGCGACCCGTCATCTGGCCGCCAAGGAGGCCGCCGGTACAGGCGCGAAAGCGGGCCATTAAAGGCCGTTCCCGCATTCACCTTTTCTTTTTCAATTGCGGTATCGTGCGCGAACTGTTCAAGGCGGGATCACGGTACATCGTGGCTCCGATGCGGTAGATCCAAGTTGAACGCCCGGTTCGCCGGTCGGGACGATCCGCTCCATCGCTTCGCGTTACCCCTTGCTCGACAGTCGCGGCATCCGGACCACAGCGTCGGCGGGTGTCGTGTTCCCAATTCAAACTGATTCAAGGAGTAACACAATGAGCGATCGTCAGACCGGAACCGTCAAGTGGTTCAACGATGCCAAGGGCTTCGGCTTTATCACCCCGGAAAGCGGCCAGGACCTGTTCGTCCACTTCCGTTCGATCCAGGGCACCGGCTTCAAGTCGCTGCAGGAAGGCCAGCAGGTGACCTTCAAGGTCGTCCAGGGCCAGAAGGGCCTGCAGGCCGACGAAGTGCAGGCTGTCTAAGACACGCCGCCTTCCGCAAGATCGGGCCCCGGACGGCAACGTCCGGGGCTTTTTGTATGTGCGATCCGCCGACGGATGCCGTCACGACAATCGCACAACGCGCCCGTTAGTTTTCCGTTCCGCCACGTCATTTGGAGCGACGATGTCTGCACCGATCCGGTCCCTGTATTGCCTGCGGCTGCTGGCCCTGGCCCTGGCCCTGTCCGCGTGTCAGCGCGATGTGCCGGCGCCCGCGCAGTCCGCGGCCAGCGATGCGCCACCGGCTGCCGAGACCGTACAGCCGCTGGAGGAAGCGCCGGCGGAGTTGAAGGACGTGGTCGAGATGGACCCGAAGTTCATCGTCGGTATCAGCTATTCGCCCGAGGCCAACAAGTACCCCGGACTCGCGGGGGAACTGCACCGCTACGCCCAGGCCGCGCGCGACGAATTGATGGAAGCGGTCGGCGGCGCCGAACTGCAGCCGGGCACGATGTACGACCTGTCGCTCAACTTCAGCACCCTGGTCGATACGCCGGACATGCTCGCGATCGCAGCCGACGGCAGCAGCTACACCGGCGGCGCGCACGACAATCCGCTGATCGAGCGCTTCATCTGGCTGGTGCGCGAGCAGAAGCTGCTGACTGCCGAGGCGCTGTTGGCCGGCGAGGGCGACTGGAAGGCGATCTCCGGCTACGTGCGCGAGCAGTTGCATGCCGCGCTGTCACAGCGGATCGATGCCGACGAGCTCGAGCCCGAAGAGCGCAGTCGCCAGATGCGATCCGCCGGCAAGATGATCGACGAGGGCTCGGGCCCGGACGTCGCCAATTACCAGCAGTTCGAGCCGATTCCCGGCCCCGGCGGCAAGCTGTCGGGCCTGCGGTTCGTGTTCCCGCCCTATCAGGTCGGGCCCTACTCGGACGGTGTGCAGACGGTCGATGTGCCGGCCGCCGTGCTATTGCCGCATGTGGCACCGGCCTACCGCGATTTGTTCGTCCAGGCCTGAGTCTCAGGGCGCGAGTGCGCCAAGCGTCGCGCCGATCTCCGCGTCCAGCCGTAGCGTCGCGAGAGCGTCGGCGCGCGTCGTACCACCGTTGAGGATCGCCAGTGGCAGGCCGGCATCGGCCGCCATCTTGGCGAAGCGGAATCCTGAATAGACCATCAGCGACGAGCCGACGACGAGCATCGCGTCGCTCGCGCCCAATGCCGCCTGTGCATCCTGCACGCGGACGCGCGGCACGTTCTCGCCGAAGAACACGACATCCGGTTTCAGCATGCCGCCGCACAGCGGGCAATGCGGTGGCACGAAGATCTTCTCGGCCTCGGCCGCGATGTCGGCATCGCCGTCGGGCGCCATCGCCGCGTCTCCGGGATGCCAGTGCGGATTGTCGGCGACCAGCTGTGGCTGTAGCGCGTCGCGTGGCGTGAGGTGACCGCAGGACAGGCAGGTGACTTGGTCGAGCCGGCCGTGCAGATCGATGACGCGCTGACTGCCGGCACGCTGGTGCAGGCCGTCGACGTTCTGCGTCAACAGGGTCGTGACCGGTCCGTCATGTTCAAGCGTGGCCAGTGCGTGGTGCGCAGCGTTCGGCTGCGCGACTGAAAACTTCGGCCAGCCGACGAAGCTGCGGGCCCAGTACCGGCGGTACACCGCCGGGTCGCCGGTGAATGCCTGCCAGGTCACCGGCGCGGCGCGTTTCCAGTCGCCGTTGGCGTCGCGGTAATCGGGAATGCCCGAGCCGGTACTGATGCCCGCGCCGGTGAGCACGAACACACGCTGGAAGCCGGCCAGCCAGTCGCGCAATCGCGTGGTGGCATCGGGTGTATCGAGGACGATCGCGGACATGCGGCCATGCTACAGGCCGTGTGTGCGGCGGACGTGTGCGGGGTCAATGCGGGACCTCGGACGCACCGCAATGTGCACGCGAGGCCGCCAAACGAAACGCCCGGCGCAAGGCCGGGCGTTTCGGGTCACACGATGCGGGGAATGATCAGTTCGCCGCGTCCTTCGGATCCGGCGCGAGACCCCGCTTGATCAGCAGCGGCTCGATCTGCGGCTCGTGGCCGGTGAAATCGAGGAACAGCTGCTTGGCGTCCTTGCTGCCGCCGCGCGACAGCAGCGTGCTGCGGAAGCGGTCACCGTTCTCGCGGGTCAGGCCGCCGTTCTGCTCGATCCACTGGACGGTGTTCGCGTCCAGCACTTCCGACCAGATGTAGGCGTAATAGCCGGCCGCGTAGCCGCCGTTGATGTGGCTGAAGTACGGCGTGCGGTAACGCGGCGGGACGGGCGCGTAGTCGATGCCGGCGGCCTTGAGCGCGGCCGCTTCGGTCGCCATGACTTCCGAGCCGTCGGGCAGCTGATCGGCCGGCAGCTGGTGCAGATACTGGTCGAGCATCGCCGAACCCAGGTACTCGGTCGTCGCGAAGCCCTGGTTGAACTTCGCCGCGGCCTGCACCTTGGCCAACAGTTCGGCCGGCATCGGCGCACCGGTGCGGTAGTCCTTGGCGTAGTTCGCCAGCACTTCCGGCCAGTCGGCCCACATCTCGTTGACCTGCGACGGGAACTCGACGAAGTCTCGCGGCACGCTGGTGCCGCTGAAGAACGGGTACTTCACGTCCGAGAACATGCCGTGCAGCGAGTGGCCAAACTCGTGGAACATCGTCGTCACTTCGTCCCAGGTCAGCAGCGTCGGCTGGCCGGCCTGCGGCTTGGGAATGTTCTGGTGGTTCGCGGTGACCGTCAGCGTGCCTTCGAGTTCCGACTGCGACACGTACGAGTTCATCCATGCACCGCCGCGCTTGGAGGCGCGTGCGTAGGGGTCGAAGATGAAGATCGCGAGCTGGCTGCCGTCTTCATTGAAGACGTCGTAGGTCCAGGTGTCGGGGTGGTACTTCGGCAGGTCCGTGCGCTCCTTGAACGTGATGCCGTAGAGCTTGGTCGCGGCGAAGAACACGCCGTTCTCCAGCACGTTCTTCATCTCGAAGTAGGGCTTGAGCTGCGCGTCGTCAAAGCTGTACTTGTCCTGGCGAACCTTCTCCGAGTAGTACGCCCAGTCCCACGGCTCAAGCTGGAACGTCGGCTCGCCCTTGGCGGCCTGCTCGCGGTCGATCATCGCCTGCAGTTCGGCGGCTTCGAGCTTGGCGTTGGCGACGGCGGCCGGTGCCAGCTGGCCCAGCATGTCGTTGACGGCCTCGACGGTGCCGGCGGTCGAATCCTCGAGTATGAAGGCGGCCTGGTTCGGGTAGCCCATCAGGTTGGCGCGTTCGGCGCGGAGCTTGAGGATCTGCGAGATGACCTCGGTGTTGTCGTATTGGTTGCCGCGGCTGCCGCGGGCGACGGACGCCTTGTGCACGCGTTCGCGCACGTCACGGTTGTTGAGCTGCGGCAACGGCGGCTGGCCGGTGGTGTTGAGCAGGGTGATGACGTACTTGCCTTCGAGGCCACGCGACTTCGCCGCATCTGCAGCCGCCGCGATCTGCGCCTCGCTCATGCCGTCGAGTTCCTCGACGGTGTCGACGACGACGGCCGAATCGTTGACTTCGTTGAGCACGTTCTGGCTGAAGGTCGTGCCGAGCTTCGCCGACTCGGCGTTGATGCGGCGCATCTCTTCCTTCTGCGCCTCGGTCAGATTGGCACCGGCGCGGACGAACATCGTGTGGTAACGCTCGACCAGACGCTTGCCTTCGGCATCGAGGCCCAGCGAGTCGACGTTCTTGAACAGCGTATCGACGCGTGCGAACAGCTTCGGGTTGAGCATCACGGCGTCGCGGTGGGCCGCGAACTTCGGCGCGTAATCGGCGTCGATCTTCTTGCGCGCATCGTTGGTGTCGGTGCCGTTGAGGCTGCCGAAGATGCCGCGGGCGCGCGACAGCACTTCACCGGACTTCTCCAGCGCGATGATCGTGTTGTCGAACGTCGGCGCTTCGGGATTGTTCGCGATCGCTTCGATCTCGCGCAGGTTTTCGGCCATGCCGGCGTCGAACGCAGGTCCGAAATGCGCGTCCTTGATCTGGTCGAAGTGCGGGTAGCGCAGATCGAGCGTGCTCTCGACGAACAGCGGATTGTCGGCGGTGCGCTGGGCGCTCGCGGCGGGCGGGGCGGAGGCGGTGCCGGTGCCGGTGGACTGCGCGAAAACGGGCAGGGCGGACACGGCAAGAGCGGCGCACAGAGCGACGGCGAGCGGGTGCTTCAGCAAAGGGGATTCTCCCGGTGACATGACCCACTAGGCTAGCCGATCGGGTGTGGACGTGGCCTATGCCGGAAGTCCGGTCCCGGAATTCCACGGAGCGACAGTGGTTTACGCGCGAAACTTCAGTCGCGCTGCGAACGATGTATCGCGTGATGCAGAGCGGTGAGTCAGACTGGCGATCCGCTTTCAATGCCGGAGCTGAGATGACCAGCGCATTCGATTTCCAGGCGACCAGCCTCGATGGGTCGCCGCAGCCGCTGTCCGATTACGCGGATCGCGTGCTGCTGATCGTCAACGTCGCTTCGAAGTGCGGGTTCACCCCGCAGTACGCCGGCCTGCAGCAGCTGTGGCGCGACTACCGCGACCAAGGCCTGGTGGTGCTGGGTTTCCCCTGCGACCAGTTCGGGCATCAGGAGCCGGGCGCGGCGGCGGATATCCGGGATTTCTGCGCGTTGAACTACGCCGTGGATTTTCCGATGTCGGCCAAGATCGACGTCAACGGCGCGAACGCGCATCCGCTGTGGACCTGGCTGCAGGCGCAGAAGCGCGGCGTGCTGGGTACGCGTGCGATCAAGTGGAACTTCACCAAGTTCCTGGTGGGCCGCGACGGGCAGGTCATCGACCGGTTCGCGCCGTCGGCCAAGCCGGAGAGTCTGCGCAGGCCGATCGAAGCGGCGCTGGCCGACTGACGCACGCGTCAGGCCGGCCGCGCAGCCTCAGCGGACGATCGTGACCGGGATCGTGGTCTGGGCGATGACCTTGCTCGAGACCGAGCCCAGCAGCACGCCCTTCACGGCGCCGCGCCCATGCGAGCCCATCACCAGCAAATCGGTCTTGCGCTTGCCGGCGACCTCAAGAATGGTGGCGGCGATCTCGCCGACTGCGGTCACTTCCTCCACCGCAACCTGGGTACGCCCCAACGCCTTGCGTACGGCTTTGAAGGCATGTGCATGGTTGTCGTCGTGATAGGCCCGCACGGCCTCCTTGCCGATCTTGCGTTCGACACCGGGGAAGACCGGTGGATCCACATGCAGCACGGTCACGCTCGAACCCGCGGCGGACTGCTTGGCGAGTTTGAGAGCGAACTTCAGTGCTCGCGAACTAATATCGCTGCCATCGACGGTCACGAGGATCTTCATGGGCCACTCCAGTGGTGAGTGCCTGGAGTGTACGGCCTGCTGAGACTACTTCTCGACGAACGCCCGTTCGAAGACATATTGCCCCGGCGTGCCGATGCGCGGGGCGGCTTCGAAGCCGCGGGTGTCGAGCAGCTGGCGGAAGTCGGCCAGCATCTGCGGGCTGCCGCAGATCATCGCGCGATCGTGTTCGGCGTCGAGCGGCGGCAGGCCGAGGTCGGACGCCATGCGGCCACTGTCGAGCAGTTCGGTCAGGCGGCCGCGGTGGCTGCGGCCGTTGAAGTCGAAGTCCTCACGAGTCACCGCCGGGTAGTACAGCAACTGCTTTGACATCTGCTCGCCGAGAAATTCGTGGTGCGGCAGTTCGTTGACGATGTAGTCGCGGTAGGCCAGATCCTGCGGGGTGCGCACGCCGTGGGTCACGATGACCTTGTCGAAGCGCTCGTAGGTCTCGGGATCCTTGATCACCGACAGCCACGGTGCGAAGCCGGTGCCGGTGCCCAGCAGATACAGGTTCCGGCCCGGGTGCAGATCGTGGATCAGCAGGGTGCCGGTCGGCTTGCGGCCGATCAGCACCTGGTCGCCGGGTTTGATGTGCTGCAGACGCGAGGTCAGCGGGCCGTTGTCGACCTTGATACTGAAGAACTCCAGCTGCTCTTCCCAGTTCGCACTGGCGATCGAATACGCACGCAGGATCGGCTTGCCTTCCGTTTCCAGCCCGATCATCACGAACTGGCCGTTCTCGAAGCGGAAGCCATCGTCGCGGGTGGTGGTGAAGCTGAAGTAGGCGTCCGTCCAGTGACGGACATCCAGCACGGTTTCGGTGCCAAAGGCGGCTGACATATGCGAAAGAAGCGACGCGGGAAAGCCGGGCATGATACCAGCGATGAGACCGGTTCTCATTTTGCAGCCGATGATCGCGCCGGACAGGGCGTTCCACCTGCGCCGCACGCGCAGGTGCTAGCCGCTAGGCGGGCCTAGTTCGGGCCGTGCTCCTCATTGGGCTTCGCGCGCTTGTCGCCCAGCAGGGCGCTGAGCACGATCGCGATGCCGAGGCCGGCGCCGGTCAGGAACAGCAGCAGCGCGATCGCCGGATAGCCGAACAGGCGCGGGCCGCCGGGGTTGTCCATCATCATGGCCGAGGCCAGGATCAGCGCCGCGGTGACGATGCCGGCCGCGATGCGGTTGGCGATCTTGTGCAGGCTCTCGAGCAGGTGCGATTCCTCGAGGCCCGTCAGCCGCACGCGCAGACGGTTCTCCGACAGCAGCGACAGCACGTTCGACACCTTGCGCGGCGCGTCGCGCACCAGCTCCTGCATGTCCATCAGTTCGCTGGCGAGATTGGCCGGCGACAGCGACTTGCGCAGGCGTTGGCGCATCATGTTGTTGAGGTGGTCCTCGACGACGCGCTTCATGTCCAGATCGGGATCGAGTGCCTGCACCACCGATTCGAGATGCAGCAGCGTCTTGCCGAGCAGGCTCATCTCCGGCGCCGTGCGCAGGCCGCAGGATGTCGCCAGGCGCACGAGGTCGAGCATCAACCGGCCTTCGGTCTGGCCGGTGGCGCCGGACTGCGCGGCATAGCGCGCGACCAGCTGGCCGACGTCGCGGTAGTAGCGTCCCTCGTCGAAATCCTCCAGCCGCGTGCCCATCGCGATGCCTTCGGCCGCGACCTGCTCGCCGCGTCCGTCCACGGCCGCGAACAGCAGTTTCAGCAGGCGTTCGCGGGTGCGCGGCGGCACGTGCGCCACCATGCCGAGATCCAGCAGCGCGAGACGCCCGTCGCGGGTGAACAGCAGATTGCCGGGATGCGGATCGGCGTGGATCTCGCCGTGCACGAACACCTGGTCGAGATAGCCGTGCAGCAGCTCGGTCGCCAGTGGCGCCATGTCACGCTCGGTGCGCTGCAGGCCGGTGATATCGGTGACCTTGGTGCCTTCGACCAGTTCCATCGTCAGCACGCGGGCGCGGGTCAGATCCCAGATTGGCTTCGGCACGAACAGCGCGGGATATGCCACGAAATGCGCGTCGAAACGGTCGAGGTTCTCGGCCTCGATGCGATAGTCGAGTTCGGCCAGCAGCGTGCGCCGGAACTCGTGTACCCAGTCGGCGAAGCGGATGCGGCGCCCGACTTCGGTGACGCGATCCACGCCACCGGCGAGGCGGGCGAGAGTGTCGAGATCGTCGCGGATCTGTTCGGTAATGCCGGGACGCTGCACCTTCACCGCGACCTTGCGGCCATCGCGCAGCGTCGCGCGATGCACCTGCGCCAGCGATGCGGCGCCGATCGGTGTCTCGTCGAAAGTCTCGAAGATCTTGCTGATGCGCACGCCCAGCGCATCCTCCACCGCGTCGTGGATCACCTCGAACGGCAGCGGTGCCACGTCGTCCTGCATGCGCTCCAGCGCAGCGAGATAGGCGGGCGGCACCATATCGGGCCGCGTCGACAGTGCCTGGCCGATCTTGATGAAGGTCGGGCCCAGCGCTTCGAGGTCGTCAACGAAGGCTTCCGGCTTGCCTGGCTCGCCTTCGAGTGCTGCATCGGCCGTCGCCGGATCGAATTCGAAACCCGACAACACGCCCGCGCTGCGATATTTCATCAGGAATCGCAGGATCTGCGCATGACGCGCAAGGGCGCGGCTGGTGTCGGTCATTCGGTGCACTCCGTTGGTCACCGGCAGCCTACGCAAGCCGGCGTCAACGGCGACTCACGGCTGCGGATTGTCCGAGCGCGCGCTCGCGCGCGATGGCAATCCCGGCAACGCCCCATCGCGCGCCAGCGCGCTCCTACAGAAGCGGATCAGCGGTAGCCGGCCGCCTGCAGTTCGAACAGTTCCGCATAGCGCCCGCCCTGGGTCATCAGTTCGGCATGCGTGCCGCTGGCTTCGATGCGGCCCTGCTCGAGCACGAGGATGCGGTCGGCCATGCGCACGCTGGAGAAACGATGCGAGATCAGCACGGCGGTGCGGTCTTCCGACAGCTCCTTGAAGCGGCGGAAGACTTCGAACTCGCTGCGTGCGTCGAGCGCCGCGGTCGGCTCGTCGAGGATCATCACCTGCGCCTCGCGCATGTACGCGCGGGCGATCGCGATCTTCTGCCATTGGCCGCCCGACAGATCGACGCCGGTCTTGAAACGACGGCCGATCAGCTGGTCATAGCCACCGGGCAGGCCGGCGATGAGTTCGTCGGCCATCGAGCGGCGTGCGGCGTCCTGGATGCGCGCGTCGTCATCCATCGCCTCGATGCGGCCGACGCCGATGTTCTCGCCGGCGGTCAGGTGGTAGCGCACGAAGTCCTGAAAGATCACGCCAGTATTCGCGCGCAGCGCGTCGAGGTCGTAGTCGCGCAGATCGCGGCCGTCGAGCAGGATCCGGCCCTCGTCGGGGTCGTAAAGACGCGCCAGCAGTTTGACCAGGGTGGTCTTGCCCGCGCCGTTCTCGCCGACCAGCGCCAGCACCTCACCCGCCTGCAGGGTGAAGTCGAGATGCCGCACCGCCCAACGCTCGGCGCCGGGATAGCGGAAGCCCACGTTCTCGAACACGAAGCCTTCGCGGATCGGTTGCGGGAACGGCACCGGGTCAGCGGGCGAGGTGATTTCAGGCTCGATCGCGAAGAACGAGAACAGGTCGTCGAGATACAGCGCTTGCCCGGCGACCTGCGAGAACCCGACCAGCAGGCTTTCCAGCAGCTGGCGCAGGCGGCGGAAGCTGCCGGCGAGGAAGGTCAGATCGCCGATCGTGAAATCGCCGCGCACAGTGCGCCAGGCGATGTAGGCGTAGGCGACGTAGTAACCCAGCGTGCCGAGCGCGGCCAGCAGCGTGCCCCAGATCGCGCGGCGTCGCGCCAGCGAGCGGTTGGCCAGGAAAAAGCCATCGGCGAGCGTGCGGTAGCGGTCGATCAGGAACCGGTGCAGGCCGAAGATCTTGACCTCTTTTGCGGTCTCCAGACTGGCGCCGGTCTGGCGCACGTATTCCAGCTGGCGGCGCTCGGGCGTCCACTGGAAGTTGAGCGTGTAGCCGAGCGCGTTGAAATGCGATTCGCCGATGAAGGCCGGGATCAGCGCGATCGCCAGCAGCAGGATCAGCCACGGCGCGTAGACCATCAGGCCGATCGCGAAACTCACCACGGTGATCGCGTCCTGCACCTGGCCGAACAGCTGGCCCATGAGGTTCATGCGGCCCATGGTCTGCCGGCGCGCGCGGTCGAGCTTGTCCTGCAGCTCGGGATCTTCGAAGTCTTCGAGATCGAGCGTCGCCGCGTGTTCCATCAGGCGCACGCTGGTCGCATTGGTGAACAGCTCCGACAACAGGTTGTCGGCGTAGCTGACCATGCGGCCGAGCAGATCGGAGCCGATCGCCAGACCGAATTCCAGCGCGAGCAGCCAGGCGAGATGATTCAGCGCGCCGCCGTGCCAGGCGGTGGCGAGATCATTGAAGGCGACGCCCGCGCCGACGAGGCGGATCGCCTCGTCGATGATCAGCTTGCCGATGTAGAGCATCACCACCGGCAGGAACGCGCGGATCAGGCGCAGACCCAGGCTGGTCAGCGTCAGGCCGGGGCTGGTCTGCCAGATCAGCTTCAGGAACGGACGCAGATTGCGCATCGCGTCGAAGCGTTCGCGCAGGCTGGGGCGTTGCGCGCTTGCGGCAGCGCGCGTGGGGGTGGGTGTCGACATGGGCGATATCGTATGCGCGTGCAGGGCAGGCCGCTGCGACGGTTAGCGCATCGCGTCGGGCGGTTCGCCTTCACCGCCGGACTGCAGCGCCACCGGCAGATGCCAGCCGAAGCGCAGGGCCATCATCCGCAAGCCGAAGCACAGCAGGGCGCCTGCGATCGCACAGGGCATCGGCGGCCACTGCAGCCAATGCCCCGTGGCGACCACGGCCGCGCCGGCCAGCGCCGCGACCGCATAGAGTTCGGCGCGCAGGACCAGCGGCACCTGCGCCAGCAATACGTCGCGGGCGATGCCGCCGCCGATGCCGGTGAGCATGCCGAGGCCGGCCGCCATCGGCGGCGGCACGCCGAAATCCAGCGCCTTTTGCGTGCCTGCGACGGCGAACAGCGCCAACCCCATCGCATCGAACATCCGCACCGGCTGCTGCAGCCGCTCGATCAACGGTGCCCAGGCGAAGCTGATCACGCCGGCCGCCAGCGTAATCGCCGGGTACCGCCAGTCGCTGAGGGCGGCGACCGGGGTCGCGCCGATCAGCACGTCGCGGGTCATGCCTCCGGCCGTGGCTGCTGCGAACGCGACCACCAGCACGCCGAACAGGTCCAGACGGCGGCGCACGCCAAGCATCGCGCCGCTGAGGGCGAAGACGAAGGTGCCGACCAGATCTAGCACGAGTACGAGAATGTCCATGCGCGCAGTGTGCGCGGCGCGCGCCGGCCTTGCAGCCCCCGCCGGGCCGTGTCCGCGAGCCGATAGCCTAGAATGGGCGGGTTTTCCGCCAGCCTTCGAGCCAGCCGTGACCGTCAGCCATTCCGTATCCCAGGTGTCGTCGACACCCGTGTCGATCCGCCAGGACGACTTCATCCAGTCCGTCGCCGACGCCCTGCAGTACATCAGCTATTACCACCCGGTCGACTACATCAAGAATCTCGCCGCCGCCTACGAGCGCGAGGCGTCGCCGGCCGCGAAGGATGCGATCGCGCAGATCCTGATCAATTCGCGCATGTGCGCCGAAGGCCACCGGCCGATCTGCCAGGACACCGGCATCGTCACCGTGTTCCTCGAAGTGGGCATGTCGGTGCGCTGGGACGACGCGACGATGGGCGTCGAGGACATGGTCCACGAAGGCGTGCGCCGCGCGTACAACCATCCGGACAACAAACTGCGCGCCTCGGTGCTGGCCGATCCCGCCGGCAAGCGCATCAACACGAAGGACAACACGCCGGGCGTGGTCAACGTCAAGATCGTGCCGGGCAACACCGTCGATGTGATCGTCGCGGCCAAGGGCGGCGGTTCGGAAGCGAAGTCGAAGTTCGCGATGCTCAACCCCTCCGATTCCATCGTCGACTGGGTGCTCAAGACCGTGCCGACGATGGGCGCCGGCTGGTGCCCGCCGGGCATGCTCGGCATCGGCATCGGCGGCACCGCCGAGAAGGCGATGCTGCTGGCCAAGGAAGCGCTGATGGAGCCGATCGACATCGTCGAGCTGCAGGCCCGTGGCGCGTCGAACCGCGCCGAAGAGCTGCGGCTCGAGCTCTTTGAGAAGGTCAACGCGCTCGGCATCGGCGCGCAGGGCCTGGGCGGCCTGACCACGGTGCTCGACATCAAGGTCAAGGATTTCCCGACCCACGCGGCGAATCTGCCGGTTGCGCTGATCCCGAACTGCGCGGCCACGCGCCATGCGCATTTCACGCTCGACGGCAGCGGCCCGGTGATGCTCGATCCGCCGTCGCTCGCCGACTGGCCGGAGCTGACCTACAACCCGACCGGCGCGCGCCGCGTCGACCTCGAGACGATCACGCCGGACGAGGTCACGACCTTCAAGCCGGGTGAGGTGCTGCTGCTGAGCGGCAAGCTGTTGACTGGCCGCGACGCTGCGCACAAGCGCATGGTCGAGATGCTCAACCGCGGCGAGACGCTGCCGGTCGATCTCAAGGGCCGCTTCATCTATTACGTCGGCCCGGTCGATCCGGTGCGCGACGAAGTCGTCGGCCCCGCGGGCCCGACCACCGCGACGCGCATGGACAAGTTCACCGATCAGATCCTTGAACAGACCGGCCTGTTGGGCATGGTCGGCAAGGCCGAGCGTGGCCCGACCGCGATCGAGGCGATCAAGAAGCACCGGTCGGTGTATCTGATGGCGGTCGGCGGCTCGGCGTATCTGGTGTCGAAGGCGATCAAGGCGGCGAAGGTGCTCGCGTTCGAGGACCTCGGCATGGAAGCGATCTACGAATTCGAAGTGCAGGACATGCCGGTGACCGTCGCCGTCGATTCGGCCGGCACCTCGGTGCACGAGACGGGCCCGCGCGAATGGAAGGCGCGCATCGGAGGAATTCCGGTGGTCGAGATCGCCTGAGCCGTTCGACCGTTCGAAACGCGGCGGCGCCTGCGGGCGCCGTCGTCGTCTCCGGTCAGGGATCTAACATCTTCGCACCGCATTGCAGCGCGCACATCAGGCGGTCTTCGCGGCAATGCGCGGTGTTCGGCACCGAACCCTGACATGCGCCCATGCTCTGCCTGGCTTCGCACGCGTGCACGGTGCGATCGTCGACCGCACGGTCGACACAGGTCTGCACCTCGCCGCTGTTGTCGCAACTTCGCGCGATGCTCTCCGCCCGGCTTGCCTCATCGAAAGAACATCGGGCCAGCACCGCATTGCACACCGCGATGCACGCAAGGCCTTCGGGCGAAGTCGGCAGCAGCAAGCGCGGTTCGGTGGCGCAGCCTGCGAGCAGCCACAGGGCGAGCGTGCAGACGCTGGCACGCTTGGCGGTACGGAACGTGCGCCTCATGTCCGTCTACTCAGTCCACGAATTCGTCGAAGGTCTTCTTCCGCCGGAACGGCATCAGATGCTGCTCGACGATGCCCTGCGGCACGGTCTCCAGCTTCATGACGCCGTATTCCTCGGGCCACTGCGCCTGGTCGCGCGGTAGCTTGAACGTGCCCATCAGCATGTCGATCAACGGCAGGTGGATCGCGTAGTTGACGTCGATGTAGTCCTGCTGCCGCGCGTGGTGCCAGTGGTGATAGCGCGGCAGCACCAGCAGGTATTCGAGCCAGCCGAAACGCACGCCGATGTTGGCGTGGGCGATCACCGCCTGCAGGCCGACCAGAATCACATAGGCATTGACGGCCGGCGTCGAGAAACCCAGCACCAGCAGCGGCAGCAGCACGAAACTGCGCGTGAGCACGATCTCGACGAAATGGATGCGCGAGCCGGCCAGCCAGTCCATCTCGCGGCTGGAGTGGTGCACCGCGTGGAAGCGCCAGAGCCATGGCACGTTGTGGTACGCGCGGTGCAGCAGCGCCTGAGCGAGGTCGGCGACGAACACTGCGATCAGGAACTGCGCCCAGACCGGCAGCGACTGGATCGCGTCCTTGAGCGCGGGGAACACTGCGAGTCCGGCGATCGTCGAGGTCGACGCGGTCACCAGGATCAGGATGAACTGCACGAGCACATGGCTCATGAAGAAGTAGGCGATGTCGGTGCGCCAGCCGCGGCGCAGCGGGGACATGCGCCGCTTGCCCAGATAACGCTCCAGCGGCACGAACACCAGCGCCGAGAAGAACAGCGAGATCACGAACCAGTCGAGACCCAGCGAGTAAGGCGTCGCGCCGATGCTGTCGAACTGCACATTGGTGCCGCCGAGCAGCACCGCGAGTGTCGCGCTGCCGACACCGACCGTCGCGATGCGGCGGTTGCGGTCGCGCAGGATCGCCAGCGTGCCGAGGATGAAGGCTGCGACCAGACCGACCAACAGCAGGTTGCGCGCGAATCCTTCATCGTAGACCGCGCGGAATTCGCGGCTGGTCAGCAGCTCCGGAAAATGGAAGCAGACAACGCCGAACACGCTGAGCATGCCGAGTAACGCCGAGGCATAGGCGAAGAACGAACGGCGGGGGCGGGCGACGGCAGCGTCCATGCGTGAACCGGTGGGCGGAAGACGCTGCCGAGCATAGAACAGATCGCGCCGCCGCCCGCGCAGGGCGACGGCGGCGTCAGAAAGTCAGCCGACGATCCTCAGAACCACTCGAGCAGCGAGATGCCCAGGCCGACGTAGGTCGCCTTGTGGTTGTAGTCGATCAGGCTCTCACCGTAGCCGTCGAAGACCTGTAGATGACCACGGAAATTCTTGTGGATCGGAAAGCCCCAGTCGAACTGCAGCGCACCGTGCGAGCGGTCGCCGCCACGCAACGAATGCCGG
This sequence comes from Luteimonas sp. AC640a, assembly GCF_979256585.1. Lineage (NCBI taxonomy): Bacteria > Pseudomonadati > Pseudomonadota > Gammaproteobacteria > Lysobacterales > Lysobacteraceae > Luteimonas > Luteimonas sp. AC640a. The sequence continues at coordinate 285,443 of NZ_CEEDOV010000007.1, forward strand.
GCCATCAGCGAGAATTCGTGACCACCGCGGACGTGGGTCACCGTGAGATCGCCACGGCCCATGAAATCCTCGATGTCCGGATTGTTGTCGTCGCTGCCCTCGGAAATGCGGATCCACGGCCGCGCCGTCACGGCCCAGTTGTCGCGGTCCAGGCCCACGTTGAACATCACCCGGTTCCAGCTGCGCGAGAGCGGATCGCCGCGCCCGTTCGACTGGTGGTTGATGCCGATCGCGGCCATGCGGCCGTTCCAGCCGCCGATGCTGTAGCCGTTGCGGAACACCAGCAGTACTTCGGGTTCGTAGTTGGTTTCGCGGAACGGGCGCGATTCTTCGCTGTTGTAGGTCTGCCAGCGGGAACTCTGCGTGTAGCCCATCCAGATGTCGCCATTGGTCCCGAACAGGTTCTCCACCGCCTTGGTCTTGAAGCTGAGCTGGAACTTGGTCTCCAGGCTGTCGAGCGACTGCGGTGTGGTCACCGTGTTGTCGGGATTCGGAGACGACGGCATCTGGTTGACATTCGAGCTCCAGAAGGCCGGCAACAGATAGACCGGTTTGTAGGCACGCATGTTGAAGATGCCGAGCTTGGAATCCTTGGCCAGCTCCCAGCGACTGTCGAGCAGAGAGCCCTGGCCGGCATTGGCGATCGCATCGGCGAGACGGTCACTGCTGTCGTGGGCATAGAGGCTGCGCGACGCGGTGCCCTCGGCCATTGCATCGGCGCGCACCGCGGGATCCCTGCGCAACTCGCGTGCGACCGCGGCTTCGGTGTCGGCCTGTTCCGGCGTACGGCTGGCGCGGCCTGTCATCGAGTCGAAGCACGCCAGGCGCTGCGCGTCCTGCTCGAGCGCGATGCAGGCATCGAGGCTCGCGGGCGCATTGGGCGCGGTGGTCGGGATCTCGGCTGTCTGCGCGTGGGCAAGACCGGTGGCTGCCGCCAGGGCGGCAGGAAGAAGATAAGCGGGTCGCATGATCAGGTCGCGTCCTTGAGCGGGAGGAGGTTGCTTTGGTCGGTACTTTGCACCTCGGCGACCTGGCGGTCGATATCCCGGTTGACCGAGGTATCGACGCCGACGCTGGTGGCGGGCTCATGGTCGTCGACTGCAGGGGCGGCTGTCTCCTCTTCCCGTGCCAGCACGACATGCGTCGTGGTCTTCGGTCCTTGAATTCCGTCGCGCCAGAAGGCGCCCTTGACGAGGCGGATCGCCTCGCTACGGATCTTGGCCAGATCGCTCTCGCGCTGATCCACCCAACCGAAGAACCGCAGTACCACGCCGTTCGCGCCGAACTCCACCACGGTCCACGACGGGCCGGGATCGGTGAGCACGCCTTCGATGCTGGTGATCTCGGCCATCGCTACGGCGTGCGCCTTACGGATCGACTGGCTGGCGTCGATATTGAAAGTGAAATCGAACCGGCGTTTCGGATTGCTGGTGTAGTTGAGGATCACCGCTTTGAACACCAGCGCATTGGGCAGGCGCAGCTCGTTGCCGTCCAGCGTGATCAGGGTCATCGCGCGCGCGCTGAGCGCGGCGACCTTGCCCTCGTAGCTGTCGATCTTGACCATCTCGCCGGGCTCGAACGGCCGGCGCAAGCTCAGCAGGATGCCGGCGATGTAGTTCTCGGCGATGTCCTTGAACGCGAAGCCCAGCGCCAGACCCAGCACGCCCGCCGAACCGAGCATCGCGCCGACTAGCGCGGTGGCGTTGAGCAGGTCCAGCGCGACCAGGATGCCGATCATCACGATCACCGTGCGTACCGCGCGCCGGATCAATCCGTCCAGATAGGGATTGCGCGTCCGCAGGCGCAGCCAGTGCAGGTGCTGCGACACGAGGCTGCCGATCCACGAGGCAAGGAAGACGATCAGCGCGGCAGCGAGCAGCAACGGCAGATGCGCGACCAGGCGCAGCAACCGCGCTTCGGCCTCGTCGTACACCTGCTCGAGGCGGGTGCGCACATCGATATCGTCGACGACCACGACCGGCGTCGGGGTCGTCGAGGCTTCGACTGACGTCTGTGCTTCCGGCGCCGTGGCGACTGGTGCGGCCCGAGTAACCGACGGCGTCGCCTGGACCGGTGCGACGAAAATGCAAGCCAGCGCCGCGAGCAGTGCGCCGGCCAGTGCTCGGCTCAAGCGTGGCGGCGGCGCGGGGTCGAGCGAAGCGGTATCAGGCATGTCGCGTGCAGTCGTCGTCGGGCTGAAGCGCGACGATAGTGCACTCACCACCACCAGGCGAATGCGAAGACCGCAAGCATCAGAACTGCCAAGGCCAGCTTGAGCGCCACGCCGATCGCGATGCCGATCCACGTGCCGATGCCGACGCGCGTCGCCTGGCCCAGACCACCCGGCCGAAGATCGCGGCGGCTGATCAGTTCGCCGATCACAGCGCCGACAAACGGGCCGGCGAACAAGCCCGGCAATCCAAAGAACAGACCGACAAAGGTGCCGACGATCGTGCCGACCAGTGCAAGCCTGCTGGCACCGACACGTTTCGCCCCGACCGCCGTTGCCCAGAAATCGACCACGAACGACACTGCGGTCAGCACGCCCAGTGTGAACAGCGACCAGACGCCGATGCGCTCGAAGCCATCGGCCCAGGCGGCAAGCAGCATGCCGGCGAACATCAAGGGCACGCCCGGCAATGCAGGCAGTACGACACCTGCCAGACCGACCACGACGAGCAGTGCCGCGAGCACATAGAACAGGGCACTCAGGTCCACGTTGCAGCTCCTCGAAATGGCGTCGCAACCAGGTTCCGGCGGTCGCGAGAAGATGGGGTGAGCCCGGATTGCATTTTCATAAACAGCGGGGTACTTTGCGATCGCTGTGTTTGTCAAGGTCACCGTGAACCGTGACCCTGCGTGAAGTAGATTCGTGTTGGCTCGTCCCACCCGGTCCGCTGCATCGTCGCACCCGTGTTCTCCTTGCAACCAGCCGCCGCATCAGGCGTTCCATCGATCAACTATCGAAACGTTCCAGGGAGAGAGAGCAACATGGCAGATCGCGAAGAAGGCACCGTCAAGTGGTTCAACGACGCCAAGGGCTTCGGCTTCATCAGCCGCGAAAGTGGTGAAGACGTATTCGTGCATTTCCGCGCCATCCAGGGCACCGGCTTCAAGTCGCTGCAGGAAGGCCAGAAGGTTTCGTTCGAGGTGGTGCAGGGTCAGAAGGGTCTGCAGGCGGATGCGGTCAATCCGCTCTGATTCCGACGGATTCGAGCCAGAAAAAACCCGGCCTGCGCCGGGTTTTTTCTTGTCCGCGCGTGGCGCCGATCAGTAAGCGTAGGCCTGACCGTTCTGCACGCGCACATTCGAACCTTCGCGCAGACCGCCGACGTCGCTCTGCGACAGCACGGTCGTGCGGCCGTCCTGCATCCGGACATGGACGTTGTAATGGGCGCCGCCGCCCTCGGTGCGGTTCTGGATCGCGTTGCCGGCCAGCGCGCCGCCGACTGCGCCCGCGCCGATCGCCACATTTCGACGGCCTTCGCTGTCGGTGTTGCGACGTGCAAGTTCCTTCGCGGCAACCGCACCGACGACGCCACCGATCAGCGGACCGGCGATATTGGGATTGCTGTTGCCGCGAACGGTTTCGATCCGCGTGACGGTGCCGCAGTCGTAGCAGTTCGCGGGACGGCCGTAACCGCTGTTGCCATAACCGCTATTGCCGTAGCCGTTGCCGTATCCGGGCGAGGTCGCGCAGCCGGCGAGGGCGATGGATGCGGCCAGGGCGGCGGTTCCGATCAGACCAGTCTTCATGGGGCTAACCTCCGGTTGCTTTCGCAGGATTCTGTAGGGAGCGCGGGCGTGATCGGCCCGACGGGGCAACGCTAGGCAGTGCCGCGTGAATGCCGCAGCAATTCCGCCGCGTCCGCCGGAAACATGCAGCGCCCGTTCAGTCGAATCGCGCTGTCGGCGTCAGCCGCGCATGTCCTGATGGCAGGCGCCGCATGTCTCGCTGACCGCGTCGGTCGTCATGCGTAGGCTGGCGCAGTCCGCCGGGGGCGTCGCCAGCGCCGCGTCGAGCGTGCGACGCGTGTTGTCGGCATGCGCGACGAAGCCACGGTGGTCACGCAGGTCGGGGAAGGCCGGCTCGAGGTCATTCGACAGGGCGCGCATCGTCTGCAGGTGGGGGAGGGCGTCGCTCACTGCGCAGCGGTTCGCATCCAGATCGCTCGACAGCTGCGCCATCTGCGCCTGGTAGAGCTGCATCACCGCGGCGGGGTAGCGGTCCTGCCAGGTCTTTCGCGCATCCAAGGTGCGCAGCATCACCACGATCAGTACGACGCCGAAGAGCAGGCCGATCGCGAACACCACCAGATAGCCTGCCGCCGAGGACGGCGCGCGGGGCGGCGGCGTGGCGGTCGGAGGTGTCGTGGGCATCGCGGATTCCTGGCGGGGCGCTGGGCGGCGCGACCTTAGCACGCGGCCGTGCGCGGCCCGCCGCCGTTAAACTGTGCGCATGGACGAAGACGCACGCGCACGATTTTCCGGCATCGAACGGCTGTACGGGCAGGGCAGCGTCACGCGCCTGCTGCAGCGGCATGTCGCGGTCGTCGGTCTGGGCGGTGTCGGCTCGTGGGTCGCCGAAGCGCTCGCGCGGACCGGCGTCGGTGCGCTGACGCTGATCGATGCCGACGACATCTGCGTGTCCAACACCAACCGGCAGTTGCCTGCGCTGGCCGGCCAGTACGGTCGCAACAAGGCCGAGGCGATGGCCGAGCGCTGCCGCGCCATCAATCCGTCGATGGAGCTGCATGCCGTACAGGCCTTCGTGACCCCGAGCAATCTGGAAGAAATGCTGGGCGGCGGTTTCGATCTCGTCATCGATGCCTGCGACAGCTTCCGCAGCAAGGTCGAACTGATCGCCTGGTGCCGGCGCCGCAAGTTGCCGGTGATCACGGTCGGCGCCGCGGGTGGTCGCATTGATCCGACTCTGGTGCGCGTGCGCGATCTGTCGCGCACCGAGCACGATGCGATGCTCGCGCTGATCCGCAAGAAGCTGCGCGCGGAATTCAATTTTCCGAAGACGGCCAAGCGCTACTTCGGCGTGTCGGCGATCTACTCGCTCGAGAATGTGCGCTATCCGCAGGCGGACGGCACGGTCTGTGGCCTCCGCCCGCAGCTCGGTCCGGACGCGGCATTGAACCTCGATTGCGGCAGCGGGTTGGGCGCGGCGACGCACGTCACCGGCGCCTTCGCGTTCGCGGCCGTGGGCCGCGCGATCGAGTTGCTGCTCAAGCCTTCAGCTGAAGTCGCTGCCTGAGCGGGCGTGTCAGTCCGCTGCGATCCGGAACAGTGCCAGCGCATTGCGCGAGGTCTGCGCAGCGACTTCATCAGGCGTGATGCCGCGCAGCTGCGCCACCACGTCTCGGATGCGAGTGAGTCGCGACGGCTCGTTGCGCTGGCCACGGTGATCGGCGTCGGGCTGGTCCGGCGCGTCGGTCTCGAGCAGCAGCTGTTCGAGCGGCACGTCAGCGGCCACGCGATGCAGACGCTTCGCGCGGTCATAGGTCAGCGGCCCGCCGAGTCCGATCAGAAATCCGATCTTCCACAGCTGCGCCGCCTGCTCGGGGCTGCCGCTGAAGCTGTGGACCACGCCGCGCAAGCCGTCGAGGCGGCGCAGCAGACCGATGGTCTCTTCCACCGCGCGTCGTGCATGCACAATCACCGGCAGGTCGTGCGCATGCGCGAGCCGCAACTGGCCTTCGAAGTAATGCAGCTGCGCGTCGGCATCGAGACCTTCGACGAAATGATCGAGCCCGCACTCTCCGATCGCAACCGGCCGCTCGCGTTCGATCCATTCGGCGAGCGCGTGGAGGTGCGCAGGCTGGTGCTGCGCCAGGAATGTGGGGTGGAGGCCGTATGTGGCGTGCAAGCCGGGCGTGGTGGCGCAGACATCGCGCAGTTTCGGCCAAGCGTCCGCGTGCGTGGCGGGGATCACCTGATGGGCAATGCCAGCTTGCCGCGCTCGGTCGACGACCGCCTCGCGATCGGCATCAAACTCGCGCGCGTCGAGATGGCAGTGGCTGTCGACCAGCATGGCGGTGCTCAGGAGCGACGCGCCTCACCGTCCAGCGGCCGCCGGGGCGCTTTGTCGCCTGGCTTCGGCGTGCGCTTGCGTTTCGCCAGCACGACGGTCGCCAGGCCCAGCAGGATTTCATCGACGAATGGGATCGGATCGGGAACCAGCACGTTCAAGCCGAACAGCACGGCAGTGACCATGAAGATGCGCGGGTAGCTCAGCCGCGACAGCCATGCGATGAGTGGAACGGTCAGCGGATTGGGCACGGCGGTATCCAACGTCGGAATTCGGAGGTGAAATGGACGCTAGCACGCCGTTCCGCAACCCCGGTTTAGCGGATCGTCAGCCTGGAACACCGAATCCCGGCGGCTGTTCAGCATGAGGATGCTGCAATCGGCACCAAGAACGAAACAGGCCGTCCAGGTCGAAAGGAGAGAGCGATGAAGAGCAATACGATCGCGATTGCATTGGCATCCCTGCTCGTGGGTGGCGTGGCCGTCGGTGCGTATCACAACAGCCGCGATGCGGTTGATCCGGTTGCAGGTGCGGATGTGCCCGGCGCCGTTGACGCGAAGACCGGCGAGCCGATCGGTGAATCGCGCGACGCGCTGGACTATGCCGACGTCGTCGACGTTCGACCGATCAACGAAACCGGACAGCTCTACGCCACCGTGCTCGGCAGTGAGCCGATCCGCGAAACCATGACCAGCAGTTCGCCGCGCGAAGTCTGTGAGGATGTCGTGGTGCAGGAGCGTCTGCCTGAGCGCGACGGCAATGTCGGCGGTACCGTCGTCGGTGCGTTGGTCGGTGGCCTGGTCGGCAACCAGATTGGCAGCGGCAACGGCCGCAAGCTGGCGACGGCGGCCGGTGCGACCGCCGGTGGCTTCGTCGGCAACCGCGTCGACCGCAACCACGTGGGTGGTCGCGTTTCCGAGCGCGTCGATCGCCAGTGCCGCACCGTACAGGATTCGTCGCAGTCCTCCCGCGTCGTTGCCTACAACGTCAGCTACCGCAATCCGGACGGCACCACCGGTTCGATGCGCACCGACGCCAAGCCGGGCAATCGCATCCTGCTGGGCGACGAAGAGCGCACGGTTGGCTATGACGTGACCTACGTCTACGATGGCACCGAGCGCACGATCCGCATGGACGAGCGCCCGGAAGAGCGTCTGCCGGTCATCAACGGCCGGATCATGACGGCCGCTCTCGAAACACCGGCGGATACGTCGTCGGCGGCGCGCCAGTAACGCGCCACCGTTTGATCGCGTGAACCGAGGGGCCGGCCAACGCCGGCCCCTCGCATGTCCGGGGTCCGCCCGGCACGCGATCGTTGCCACCGATACAATCGGCCGATCACCCTCCGGGACGATCCGCCATGGCCCTGCATCCTTACGATCTGTACGACGTGCGTTCGCTGCTGTCCGACGAGGAGCGGGCCGTGCAGGACGCGGTGGCACGTTTCACCGACGAACGGGTGCTGCCGATCATCGGCGACTGCTTCGACCAGGCGCGCTTTCCGCACGAACTGGTCCCCGAGATGGCCAGCCTCGGCCTGCTCGGCGCGACGCTGCCGGAAGAATACGGCTGCGCCGGACTCAACTCGGTCAGCTACGGGCTGATCTGTCAGGAGCTCGAACGCGGTGATTCCGGGCTGCGCAGCTTCGCGAGCGTGCAGTCCTCGCTGTGCATGTATCCGATCTTCGCCTACGGCAGCGAAGCGCAGCGCCGGCGCTGGCTGCCGGACATGGCCAAGGGGGACGTCATCGGCTGCTTCGGTCTGACCGAAGCGCACGGCGGATCGGACCCGGGGAACATGAAGACCCATGCGAAACGCGACGGCGACGACTGGGTGCTCAGCGGTTCGAAGATGTGGATCACCAACGGCAATCTGGCCCACGTCGCGATCGTCTGGGCGCAGACCGAAGACGGCATCCAGGGGTTCCTCGTAGAAAAGGACTTCGCGGGGTTCACCGCGCAGGAGATCAAGCACAAGATGAGCCTGCGGGCATCGGTGACCAGCGCGCTGTACTTCGATGGCGTGCGCGTGCCGGAGGCCAATCGCCTGCCGAACGTCAAAGGACTCAAGGGTCCGCTAGGCTGCCTGACGCAGGCGCGCTACGGCATCACCTGGGGGCCGATCGGTGCAGCCATCGCCTGCCTCGACGAGGCATTGAATTACTCCAAGGAACGCATCTTGTTCGAGCGCCCGGTCGCGGCGACGCAGAGTGCGCAGATCAAGATGGCGGACTGGGCGCGCCGCATCACCAGCGCGCAGCTGCTGTCGTTGCAGCTCGGCCGTCTGAAGGACGCCGGCAACATGCAGCCTACGCAGGTGTCGCTGGCGAAGTGGAACAACTGCCGCATGGCGATCGACATCGCGCGCGAGGCGCGTGACTTGCTGGGTGGCGCCGGTATCACCACCGAACACAGCCCGATCCGCCATGCGCTCAATCTCGAATCGGTGATCACCTACGAGGGCACCGAGACCGTGCACCAGCTCGTGGTCGGCCGCGAGCTGACCGGCATCAACGCGTTCTGAGATCGAGGCCTCGGGGCGGTGTGCGCACGTCCGGATCCGGTGCCCCTGCAAAGACGTTCCAGGAGACATGACGTGTCGTATCCGGATGTCCAGATTGAGACCGAACGCCTGATCCTGCGCCTGCCGCGGCGCGAGGATTTCGAGGCCTACGCCGAATTTTCCGGCGACGAGGAAACCATGCGTCACCTCGGCGGCATGCAGCCGCCGCCGGTCGCCTGGCGGAGCTTCGCCGGACTGCTGGGCAGTTGGCACCTGCTCGGATTCGGCATGTTTTCGGTGATCGAGAAGACCAGCGGCGACTGGATCGGCCGGGTCGGGCCCTGGCAGCCGTTCGGCTGGCCGGGCACCGAGGTGGGCTGGAGCCTGCGCCGCGCATCGTGGGGGCGTGGATATGGGCCTGAAGCGGCGGTCGCGACGATCGACTGGGCGTTCGACATGCTCGGGTGGGACGAGGTGATCCACACCATCGCGCCGGCCAATACCGGTTCCAAGCGCGTCGCCGAGAAACTGGGCTCGCGCTTCCTGCGCATGGGCCTGCTGCCTGCACCTTTCGACACCGACCAGGTGGAGATATGGGGCCAGTCGCGTGCGCAGTGGCAGGCGGGCAGGGCGACCCGCGCATGACCCTCGTCCACGGCTATTCGCCGTCCGGCAACTGCCACAAGGTGCGTCTGCTGCTTGAGCAGCTGGACCGGCCGTATACGTGGATCGAGACCGACAGCAGTCGCGGCGAGACGCGGACGCCGGCATATCTGGCGAAGAATCCGAACGGCCAGGTGCCGATGCTGGAACTCGACGATGGCCGTGTGCTGGTCGAGTCGAATGCGATCCTGTGCTTCCTCGCCGCCGGCACGCCGCTGCTGCCGAGCGATCCCTGGCAGTATGCGCAGGCCCTGCGCTGGATGTTCTTCGAGCAGTACAGCCACGAGCCCGCGATCGCGGTCGCGCGTTTCATCCGCGGCTGGACCGATGCCGATTCGCCGCGCCGCGCGGAACTGCCCGCGCTGCAGGCGCGCGGGCACCGTGCGCTGGCGGTGATGGACGGCCATCTTGCTGGCGGCGCGGCTTGGTTCTCCGGCAGCGCCTATAGCGTTGCCGACGTCGCACTGTTCGCCTACACCGTCGTCGCGCCTGACGGCGGCTTCGACCTGGCCCCGTATCCGGCGCTGCGCGACTGGCTCGCGCGCGTACGTGGCACGCCGGGTTTCATCGACATGCCGGCGCCCGCGCCGGTCAACGCCGCGAGGCTCGCGGCCACGGACTGAAGGTGACTCGATGTTTGCAGTCGTTCCCGATCCGATCCCGGCCCGCATGAAGGGCCTCAACCGCGCCGAGATCTGCGACGCGAATTTCCAACAGTTCGTCCGCGAATGGGACGGCTCGCGCGACATGGCGCCGGCCGATCACGAGGCGATCCTCACCGGCAGCGCGCTCGATGCACGTAGCTTCCGCGAACTGTTCGAATCGCAGCTGATCAGCCGCCATCTGGATCTGATGGCGCGCGTGCTGCGTGTGCAGAACAAGGTCTTCTACACCATCGGTTCCAGTGGCCACGAAGGCAATGCGATGGTCGCGCGCGCCACGCGGCATACCGATCCGGCGTTCCTGCATTACCGCAGTGGCGGCTTCATGGCCGAACGCTTCCGCAAGGTGCCGGGCATGGATCCGGTAATGGACTCGGCGCTGTCGTTCGCCGCGAGCGCGGACGATCCGGCCAGCGGCGGCCGGCACAAGGTCTGGGGCAGCAAGCCGCTGTGGGTGCTGCCGCAGACCTCGACCATCGCCTCGCATCTGCCCAAGGCGCTCGGCACCGCGATCGCGATCGAGCACGCGCGCCGTATCGGCCATGCGCTGCCCGTGCCCGCCGACAGCATCGTCGTGTGCTCGTTCGGCGATGCGTCGAGCAACCACGCGACCGCGCAGACCGCGTTCAACGCGGCGGCCTACAGCGCGTACCAGAAGCTGCCCGCGCCGGTGCTGTTCGTCTGCGAGGACAACGGCATCGGCATTTCGGTGAAGACGCCGGATGGCTGGATCGCGCGCAACTTCGCGCACCGGCCTGATCTCGACTATTTCGCTGCCGACGGGTTGGATCTGGCCTCCGGCTATGAGGATGTCGAACGCGCCGTCGCACACTGCCGACGCACGCGACGGCCGACCTTTCTGCATCTGCGCACGACCCGGCTCATGGGCCACGCGGGTACCGACTTCGAGATCGAATGGCGCGCGCTGGCGGAGCTGTGCGCGGTCGAGGCCAGCGATCCGCTGCTGCGCAGCGCGTCGATCGCGCTCGAATCCGGACTGCTGTCGAAGAGCGAATTGCTGGATCTCTACGAAGCCATGCGCGTGCGCTGTTTCGCCGCGGCTGAAGACGCCGACAGCCGGCCGCGGCTGACGCGACTCGACGATGTCATGGCACCGCTCGCGCCGTATTCGCCCGAGCGAGTCCATGCCGAAGCAACGCGTGTGCCTGATGCCGAGGCGCGCATCGCGGCCTTCGGCAGCGAGGCTGCGTTGCCCGAACGCCAACCGCCGAAGCATCTGGCGGTGCAGATCAACCAGGCGCTGCACGACCTGTTTGCGAAGTATCCCGAAGCGTTGCTGTTCGGCGAGGACGTCGCGCAGAAGGGCGGTGTCTACACCGTCACCAAGGGCCTGCAGAAAGCCTTTGGCGGGCGGCGCGTGTTCAATACGCTGCTCGACGAGACGACGATTCTCGGCCTGGCGCAGGGCTTCGCCAACATGGGCATGCTCCCGCTGCCCGAGATCCAGTACCTCGCGTATTTCCATAACGCCGGTGACCAGATCCGCGGCGAGGCCGCGAGCCTGCAGTTCTTCAGCAACGGCCAGTACCGCAATCCGATGGTCGTGCGCATCGCATCACTGGGTTACCAGCGCGGCTTCGGTGGGCATTTCCACAACGACAATTCGATCGCGGCGCTGCGCGACATCCCCGGCATCGCCGTCGGCTGTCCCTCGCGCGGCGACGACGCGGCGACGATGCTGCGCACCCTCACCGCGATGGCGAAGGTCGACGGTCGGGTGTGCCTGTTCCTCGAGCCGATCGCGCTGTACATGGCCAAGGATCTGTACGCCGCCGGAGACGGTGCTTGGTCGACGGCCTATCCGCCACCCGATCAGGCGATGCCGTTCGGCGAGGCGCGTGTCTACGATGCAAACGCCACCGATCTGGTCGTGCTGACCTTCGGCAATGGCGTGCCGATGAGCCTGCGCGCGGCGCGGCTGATCGAAGCCGAGCGCGGCTGGAAGGTGCGTGTGGTCGATCTGCGCTGGCTGCTGCCGCTCAACGAAGGCGAGATCGCCCGCCATGTCGGCGAATGCGCCCGCGTACTCGTGGTCGACGAAGGCCGTCGCAGCGCGGGCGTGGGCGAGGGCATCGTCACCGCGATCGCGGAGGCCGGTTTCGGCGACACGCCGTGGCGGCGCGTGGTGGGCGCCGATACGTTCACGCCGCTGGCGGGGGCGGCGTTCCTGGTGATTCCGTCGGAGGCGGACATCGTCGCGGCGGCGCTGACGATGGTGTGAGGCGCTGGCATCGCGACGTGCATTCCCGAGCGTGCCGAGCCGCTTGATTCGGCATGCCGCGTGCGTTCGCCCTCACCCCAACCCCTCTCTCTTGCGGAGAGGGGCTTAAGTACCTGCCAACGGTGGCGCGCAGGATGGGTCGAACGATCACGAAACCCATCGTCCGGACGTCAATCCGCCAAGCGCACCCGCACTTCCACGCGCCGGTTCGGCGCCAGGCACGTGATCAGCGCCTGACCACGCTCGGACGTGCACTCGGTCACCGGCTCGACATCGCCACGACCTACCGCAGTGATGCGGTCCGACAGCACGCCGTGTTCGACCAGATAAGCACGCACGGCTTCGGCGCGGCGGTTCGACAGGCGCAGGTTGCCCTGCTTGTTGCCGATGCGGTCGCTGTGGCCGATCACGTGGACGACATCGAGTGTGCGGCCGGACAGGCGGCCGGCGAGGGCATCGAGTGCCGCGCGGCCCGCGGGGCTGATGTCGCGGATGTCGGCCTTGCCGAACGCGAACAGGCCATCGGCATCGAGCTGTTCGACGAACGCGGTGGGTTCGGGTGGCGGCGGTGGCGGCGCGGGCGGTTGTACCGGCTTGGAGCTGGCGCAGGCGGCGAGTACACACGCGACAACGGACGCGGCAAATGCCGCGGACAGCGAACTGTGCTTCATGACGACCCCTTGGATGGTTCCCCTGATCCATGTCTCCACACGGGCCTCGGCCTGTGCGGCGACGGCTTCGACATTCCCCCGGGCGCGTGCGCCCCCTGTCGCGGCCGAGCATAACAGCCGGATCACGACAGTCGGATGGCGATCAGGGCGGGGCGGAAACGCCCATGGGATCAGCGGGCGAGGCCATCCAGAAGCGGTGTGTCGACGACATCGACCCCGCCGATCTGCAGCGTCGCGTCAGGTCGCTCGAGCGGCAACACGGCCAGCGCGAGATCGCCGGCGACCGACACGACCTTGCCCAGCGCCTGTTCGCCGGACCGCACGTCTTCGCCAGCTGCGGCATCGGCAGCGCCGCGCAGAACGGCCAGTCCGCGTTTTGCCTGGCCGAGGAAGTGCGTACGCGCGACGATCTCCTGTCCGGGATAGCAGCCCTTGGCGACGCTGAAAGCGCCCAGACGTTCCAGCGACAGCTGCTGCGGCGTCCACTGCTCGCGCTGGTCCGCATCGAAGCGGGGCAGGCCGTGGGCGATGTCGAACGCGCGCCAGCGTAGCTGCGCGTCGGCATCGTGTGCGATGTCGGTATCGGCCTCGCGCAGCACCAGCGTGCGTGGCGCACCCGGCGAGCCGAAGTCCAGCTCGATGCCGGCCAAATCGATCGCCGCGGTCGAGCCCTGCGCAATCGAAGGCAATGCGAACCGTCCCGACGCGGAAACGTCGCTGCGCACCTCGATCGAGACCTTGCTGCGGAAGACGTAGCGTTTCAGCGATGTCGCCAATGCATCCACGTCGGCATCGAGCACGATCAGATCGAGCCGTTCCGCGTTGTGCCGGAGCACGGCGAACAGAGCGATAACACGTCCCTTCGGGGTCAACCAACCGCTCCACTGCCACTGTCCGTCGCCGAGCGTCGCGATGTCGCTCATGAACTGTGCTTGCGCGAATGCGATGCAATCGCGTCCGCGAAGCGTCAACGACGCGATGTCTGGAAGCGCGAATGCAGCATCGGAAGTGGATTGCAGCTTGTCTGACATGCCTGTGGGAACTAAAATTGAACGAATGACCAATCCGGACATCATAGGCGAGGACACGGACACACCGTCGTCGACGCCTGCGGAAATGCCTGTTCCGGCATCGCCGCCCGCAGAAGAGATCGGAGGCCGCAACGGTCTCGATCCCACGCGGTATGGCGACTGGGAAAAGAACGGTCGTTGCATCGATTTTTGATCCGTCACGTCGTGTCTGGCGGACAGATCCGCAGTACCAGCCACGCGGCGAGACGCCGCCAGCGAGGAGAGCAGTACAACGATGGCACACCGTAACCGCCCCCTGTCACCGTTCATGCTCGGCACGCTGTATCGCCTGCAGATCACATCGGTGATGTCCCTGATGCACCGGGTCACCGGCATCATCGCCTCGGTCGGTGCATTCGGCCTCGCCTGGTGGTTGCTGGCGGTCGCAAAAGGCGGCGACGCCTATGCGAGCGCTTCGGCCTGCCTCGGTTCGCCGCTCGGCACGATCGCGCTCATCGCGTTCTCGTTCGCGCTGGTCTATCACCTGCTCAACGGCATCCGCCACCTGATGTGGGATGCGGGCATGGGCTTCGAACTGCCGGAGGTCTATCGCTCCGGGTACACCGTGATCACGCTGGCCGTCGTGCTGACTGCCGTGATCTGGTTCATTGCATTGCGGGGTGGCGCATGAGCGAGTCCAAGACGCCGGACCAGGCCGTGCAGCGGCCTGATTTCCGTACGCCGGTCGGTCGCGCACGCGGCCTCGGTTCGGGCAAGACCGGTACCGGTCATTTCTGGTGGCAGCGTGTCACCGCCGTGGCGCTGGTGCCGCTGGTCGCGTGGTTCATCGGCACGCTGGTGTCGCTGGCCGGTGCCGACCTCGTCACCGTGCAGACCGTCATCGCGCGTCCGTTCAACGCGATCGCGTTCGCGCTGTTCGCCATCGCGATGTTCTGGCACGCCAAGCTCGGCCTGCAGGTGGTGATCGAGGATTACATCCACCAGCGCGCGCTGGAGGTCAGCCTCCAGCTCCTCGTCACATTCGCCTGCGCCGCTGGCGCGCTCGCATCGCTGTACGCGATTGCACGCATCGCACTGCTGGGCTGAGAACCACATGACCAACGCTTACAAGATCACCGAACACACCTACGACATGATCGTCGTCGGCGCCGGCGGCGCCGGCCTGCGCGCGACCTTCGGCCTGGCCCACAAGGGCCTGCAGACCGCATGTCTGACCAAGGTCTTCCCGACGCGTTCGCACACGGTGGCGGCGCAGGGCGGCATCTCCGCCGCGCTCGGCAACATGGGCGACGACGACTGGCGCTATCACTTCTACGACACGATCAAGGGTTCCGACTGGCTGGGCGACCAGGACGCCATCCAGTACATGTGCCGCGAGGCCATCCCCGCGATCATCGAGCTCGAGCACCAGGGCGTGCCGTTCTCGCGCACCGAAGAAGGCAAGATCTACCAGCGTCCGTTCGGCGGCATGACCACCGAATACGGCAAGGGCATCGCCCAGCGCACCTGCGCCGCGGCCGATCGCACCGGTCACGCGATCCTGCACACGCTCTACCAGCAGTCGCTGGCGCATGACGCGCGCTTCTTCATCGAGTACTTCGCGCTCGACCTGATCATGGACGAGGACGGCGCCTGCCGCGGCGTGCTTGCACTCGACATGGCCGAGGGCACGCTGCACCTGTTCCGCGCCCAGGGCGTGGTGCTGGCGACCGGTGGCTACGGCCGCGCGTATTTCTCCGCGACCTCCGCGCACACCTGCACCGGTGATGGCGGTGGCATGGCGCTGCGCGCCGGTCTGGGTCTGCAGGACATGGAGTTCGTCCAGTTCCATCCGACCGGCATCTACGGCGCGGGTTGTCTGATCACCGAAGGCGTGCGCGGCGAAGGCGGCATCCTGCGCAATGCCAGCGGCGAGCGTTTCATGGAGCGCTACGCACCGAACGCCAAGGATCTCGCCTCGCGCGATGTCGTCTCGCGTTCGATGACGATGGAAATCCGCGAAGGCCGCGGCGTCGGCGAGCACAAGGATCACATCCATCTGGATCTGACCCATCTCGACCCGAAGGAAATCCACGAGAAGCTGCCCGGCATCGCCGAGAGCGCGCGGATTTTCGCCGGCGTCGACGTCGAGAAGCAGCCGATCCCGGTGATTCCGACCGTCCACTACAACATGGGCGGCATTCCGACCAACTACCACGGCGAAGTCGTGCAGTTGAAGGACGGCAATCCGGATGCGGTGGTCCCGGGCCTGTACGCGATCGGCGAAGCCGCCTGCGTGTCGGTGCACGGCGCCAACCGTCTGGGTTCGAACTCGCTGCTCGACCTGGTGGTGTTCGGTCGCGCGGTGGCCAACCGCTGCGCCGAGACGCTCACGCCGGGCGCGCGCCACAAGCCGCTCGCCAAGGATGCCTGCGACAAGTCGCTGGCCAACCTCGACGCGTTGCGTCACGCGACCGGCGGCACGCCGACCTCGGTGATCCGCGACAACATGCAGCGCACGATGCAGAACGACGCTGCCGTGTTCCGCACCAGCAAGACGCTAGCCGAGGGTGTCGACAAGATCCGCGAGATCCATGCCTCGTTCGCCGACGTCAAGGTCAGCGACCGCTCGATGGTGTGGAACTCGGATCTGATCGAGACCATGGAACTGCAGAACCTGCTGGGCCAGGCGCTGGTCACCATCGTTTCGGCCGAGAACCGCAAGGAATCCCGCGGCGCGCATGCGCATGAGGATTTCCCGGACCGCGACGACGAGAATTGGCACAAGCACACCCTGTGCTGGGCCGACAATGCCGGCAACACGCAGATCGATTACCGCCCGGTGCACATGTATACGCTCGACGACGAAGTCGAAGTCGTGCCGCCGAAAGCACGCGTTTACTGAGCCGGGGAATCCAAATGGCAGAATTTTCGCTTCCGAAGAATTCCAAGGTGCAGCAGGGCCGGCACTTCCCGGCCAAGGGCGCCACGCGCACGCGCACCTTCAAGGTCTATCGCTGGAATCCCGATGACGGCCGCAATCCGTCGACGGATACCTACGAGGTCGATCTCGACAAGTGCGGGCCGATGGTTCTCGACGCACTGATCAAGATCAAGAACGAGATCGATCCGACGCTGACCTTCCGCCGTTCGTGCCGCGAGGGCATCTGCGGTTCGTGCGCGATGAATATCGACGGCACGAACACGCTGGCCTGCACCCGCGCGATCGAGGACTGCAAGAAGGCCGAGGTGCCGATCTATCCGCTGCCGCATATGGAAGTGGTCAAGGATCTGGTACCCGATCTGACCCACTTCTACGCGCAGTACGCCTCGATCCAGCCTTGGATCCGCACGCAGAGCGCAGCGCCGCCGGATCGCGAGCGTCTGCAGTCCAAGGAAGACCGCGCCAAGCTCGACGGTCTGTACGAGTGCATCCTGTGCGCCTGCTGCTCGACCAGCTGCCCGAGCTACTGGTGGAACGGTGAGCGTTACCTCGGCCCGGCAGTCCTGCTGCAGGCCTACCGCTGGATCATCGACAGCCGCGACGAAGACACCGGTGCGCGTCTGGACGATCTCGAAGATCCGTTCAAGCTCTACCGCTGCCACACGATCATGAACTGCGCGCGGACCTGCCCGAAGGGCCTGAACCCGGCCAAGGCGATCGGCGAAATCAAGCAGCTGATGCTGGCGCGTCGCGGCTGAGTGCAGCGAACGCGAACACTGTGTTCGCGGCAGTCGCAACCACGTTGAACGGCTGCGGTCTCTCGTCATCCCAGCGAACGCTGGGATCCATTCTCGCGACGTGGTCTAACGTCAAGATGGACCCCAGCTTTCGCTGGGGCGACGATGTTGCCGTCCGGATCGCCGAGCACTGATTGATCGTGACTGATCTGATTTTCTCGCGGGACGGCGTTCTGACGCCTTTCCGTAGTCGATGCGGCCGCAATGGAGCGCACCATGACCCATGACGACGCCACCGAACTCCGTCGCCTGCGCTGGCGCAGCCGGCGTGGCATGCGCGAGCTCGATCGCTTGTTCGAGCGCTGGCTCGACCGCTGCTGGGCGACATCCACCGAAGCCGAGCGCGAGGTTTTCCGACGGCTGCTGGATTGCGAGGACGATAGGCTCTGGAAGTGGTTCCTCGGCCATGAGCGTTCCGACGATGCGCAGCTCGACACCCTCGTCCAGTCGATCCGGCAGCTCCCGCCCGGCTGAGCCACTGCCGCTGCGGCTGGACTGGCGACCTTCGATCCTGCTGCAGACCATGCTCGCGGTGATCGGCCTCTGCGCCTGCATCGCGCTGTGGCTGTCCGAGCTCCCATTGATCGCGACCCTCTGCGCGATGCCGCTGGTTATCGCCGCGACCCTGCATCGCATCGCCGTCGAGCGACGTGCGCCGGTACGCGCACTCGTGATCGATGCCGCAGGTGCCGCCCACCTCGACGGCGTCGTCCTCGACACGCCGCATCTCGAATGGCGTGGCCCGCTGGCGGTCCTGCTCTGGCGCGACGGTCGCCGCGTGCGTCGACTGCTGTGGTGGCCCGACACGCTGCCACCGCCCGCGCGACGTGAACTCCGTCTGGCCGCTTCCGCGCTGGTTACGCGACCGACACCGGATTCGATGGCACCATAGCGGCGCCCCGGGCGGGCGGCGCACCGGCCCGGCGGCCGCGGACGCCGCGGCCCCCATGACCGGACGTCCATGCTCAGACCCATTCCTGCCGCCATCGGCCTGCGTTATCTCAGGGCCAAGCGGCGCAACGGCTTCATCTCCTTCATCTCGCTGGCTTCGATCCTCGGTATCGCCATCGGCGTGACCGTGCTGATCACGACGCTCGCGGTGATGAGCGGCTTCCAGAAGGAAATCCGCGACCGCATGCTCGGCATGGTCGCGCACGCGACGATCAGCGCCGACGGCGACACGCTGTCGAACTGGCAGCGCGCGGTCGATGTCGCGCGCGAGGATCCCCGCGTCGCAGGCGCCGCGCCGTACGTCGACACGCAGGCATTGCTGCGCGGCCGTCGCAACGAGCCGGCCGCGGTGCGCGCGATCGTGCCCGAGGACGAAGCGCAGGTCTCGGATCTCACCACGTCGATGGTCATCGGCAAGCTCGAGGATCTGCAGCCGGGCACGTTCAACATCGTGCTCGGGCGCGAACTCGCGCTGTGGCTCGGCGTCGGCGTCGGCGACAGTGTCATCGTGACCACCGATTTCCAGGTCACGCCGATGGGCGCGGTGCCGCAGCTCAAACGCTTCACCGTCAGCGGCATCTTCGAAGCCGGCTATCAGGATTTCGACCGGCGCCTCGCGGTGGTCAATCTCAGCGATGCGCAGCGGCTGCTGCGCATTGGCGACGGCGTCACCGGCGTGCGCCTGAAACTGCACGACATGGACCGCGCGCAGCAGGTCACGCGCGATCTCGTGCACAAGCTCGGCGGCGTGTACCGGGTGAGCGACTGGAGCATCGAGAACGCGAACATGTTCCGGGCTTTGAAACTCGAGAAGACGATGATCGGCATCCTGCTGTCGCTGATCATCGTCATGGGATCGTTCAATCTCGTCGCCTCCCAGGTGAGCCTGGTGACCGACAAGCAGGCCGACATCGCGATCCTGCGCACGCTGGGGCTCACGCCCGGCGGTGTCATGCAGGTGTTCATGGTGCAGGGCACGATGATCGGCGTGATCGGCACGATCCTCGGCATCACCGGTGGCCTGCTGCTGACCTTCAATCTCGAACACATCCTCGGTGCGATCGAACGCCTGTTCGGCGTCGTGCTGATGCCCGAGGACGTCTATTACGTGACCGGCCTGCCGATCGATCTGCAGGTCAGCGATGTGGTCATGATCGCCAGCGTCGCGCTGGTGATGGCCTTCGTCGCGACGATCTATCCGGCGCTGCGCGCGGCGCGCACGGCACCGGCGGAGGCGCTGCGCTATGAGTGACACGATCACGGCTGCACCTACGACCGCGCCCGACACCGTCGTGCTCGCGGCCGAAGGCCTGGGCAAGACCTACGCCGAAGGCACGTTGAACACACCTGTGTTCGACGGCCTGGACTTCGCGGTGCGCGCCGGCGAGACCGTCGCGATTCTCGGTGCATCCGGCGCCGGCAAGAGCACGCTGCTGCATCTGCTCGGCGGGCTGGATACGCCGACCGCAGGCGAGGTGTACGTGTCGGGGCAGAAGATGAGCGCGCTGTCGAACGCGGCCCGCGGAACGCTGCGCAACCGGTCGCTGGGCTTCGTCTACCAGTTCCATCACCTGCTGCCGGAATTCACGGCACTTGAGAACGTCATGCTGCCGGCGCTGCTCAACGGTGCCAGCGATGCCGACGCCACGAAACGTTCGCGCGATCTTCTGGAGACCGTCGGTCTCGGCCATCGGCTCGCCCACAAGCCGGGCGAGCTGTCGGGCGGCGAGCGTCAGCGTGCGGCGGTGGCGCGGGCGCTGGTCAACAAGCCGGCCTGCGTGCTCGGCGACGAGCCTACCGGCAACCTCGACGAACGCACCGCGGCAACGGTGTTCGAGCTGATGCTCGAACTCAATCGCGCGCAGCACACCAGCCTGGTGCTGGTGACACACGACCGCCGACTCGCGCGCAAGCTCGACCGGGTCATGGAACTGCATCAGGGCAAGTTGCGCGAGGTCGCGAAAGACGACGTCTGAGGCGCGACCTGTAGGAGCGCGCTGGCGCGCGATGGGCGTCACCGGCAACACCTCTTCGCACGTCAGCGCGCTTCTACAGATCCAGTTATTCGCTCGGCTTCGCCGCTTCCGCCGGTCGCTGCGTCGCGGCCCGGCGTGACAGCACCGCTTCGCGGTGCGCGATGTAACCGTTCGCACCGAACACGATTCCGGCGCCGATCGCGGTCCACATGTCGATGACCTCGCCGAACAGCAGCCAGCCGAACAGCACGACGATCGGCAATTGCACGAAGCTGATCGGCTGCAGCGCCGACACCTCGCCCAGGCGCAGCGCGCGCGTCCACAGCCACTGGCCCAATGTGCCCAGCACGCCGGTCGCGATCAGCCACAGCCACACCGTCGGGCTCGGCCAGACCCACTGGAACAGGGCCGGTATCAGCGACAGCGGCACCCACAGCAGGTAGGTGTAGAACACGATCGTGTCGGGCGGATCCAGCTTCGAGAGCTGCTTCATCTGGATCGCGACGAGGGCGGCGAGCAGCGCGCCGACCACCGGCACCAGCATCGCGGCCGTGAACGCCACGCCCGGTCGCAGGATCACCAGTACGCCGAGAAAACCGGCGGACACCGCCATCCAGCGTCGGATACGCACGATCTCGCCGAGCCAGATCACCGCGGCGATCGTCGCGAACAGCGGTGCCGCATACGACAGCGAGATCGCCTGCGACAGCGGCAGATGGCCGATCGCCCAGAACGCGCACAGCATCGAGCCCAGACCGACCACGGTGCGGATCGCGTAGCGGCCCAGATTGTGCGTGCGCGGCAGACCGGCGCCGCTGCGCAGGATGATCGGCAGCAGGGCGAGCAGGCCGAAGAAGTTGCGGAAGAACGCGACTTCGGTGGTCGGAATGGTCGCCGATGCGTAGCGGATGGCGATGGCCATCAACGCGAACGCCGAGGTGCTGCCGAGCATCAGCAGCGCGGCCTGTCCCTGCACGGTCGCGGGGCGCCAGCGGAGCAGGG
Source organism: Luteimonas sp. AC640a (assembly GCF_979256585.1). Taxonomy (NCBI): domain Bacteria; kingdom Pseudomonadati; phylum Pseudomonadota; class Gammaproteobacteria; order Lysobacterales; family Lysobacteraceae; genus Luteimonas; species Luteimonas sp. AC640a. The sequence continues at coordinate 306,901 of NZ_CEEDOV010000007.1, forward strand.
CGCGTGCGCTCACCACGCCGCGCCGACGATTTTCGGTTCGGGTTCCAGCGCCACGCCGAAGCGCATCTGCACCGAGGCCGCGATGCGTCGCGCCAGCCCCAGCAGTTCGGTGCCCCGTGCGTTGCCGTGATTGACCAGCACCAGTGCATGGCCCGGCGCGACACCCGCGTCGCCGTCGCGATGGCCCTTCCAGCCGCAGCGATCGATCAGCCAGGCGGCCGAAAGCTTGCGCAGGCCCTCATCGACTGCGAACACCGGAATGCCCGCGTGCGCGGAGACCAGTGCGGCGGCCTGCGCGGCAGGCACGATCGGATTCTTGAAGAAGCTGCCGGCGTTGCCGATCACCGCAGGGTCCGGCAGCTTGCTGCGGCGGATGTCGATGACAGCTTCGGCCACGTCGAGCGGACGGGGCGCGGTGATGCCGCGCGCGGCCAGCACATCGCGCAGGCCCGCGTAATCGAGCACCGGCTGCGCGAAGCGGTGTAGCGCGAATTCCACAGTAGTGACGATCCAGCGATCCGGCATCTGCTTGAAGACGCTGTCGCGATAGCCGAAGCGGCAGGCGTCGCGATCGAGCCGCACGAAGTTGCGCGTGTCCTGGTCGAAGGCTTCGACCGCGACCACGTGTTCGCCGACCTCGACGCCGTACGCGCCGATGTTCTGGATCGGCGCGGCGCCGACCGTGCCTGGAATCAGCGCAAGGTTCTCCATGCCGCCGAGCTCCTGCGCCAGCGTCCACAGCACGAAGCCGTGCCAGTCGGCGCCCGCAGCAGCGCGCACGACGACGCGCTCGCCATCGTCGGAGACCACGGTGCGTCGCGCATCGATGATCGCGAGTGCATCGACGGCGTCGCCCGCGAACAGCAGATTGCTGCCGCCGCCGATGACCAGCGGGCGTGCATCGCCGTCGAGCGCGGCGAGTGCCTGCGGTACGGTCGCGGCATCCAGCACCTCGATCAGCCGGCGCGCATGCGCGGCCACGCCGAAGGTATTGCGCGGGCGCAGATCGGCCGGCTGCAGCAGACGGAAAGAAGTGGACATCGGTGCGATCAGCGGCTGGGCAGGTTGCCGCGACTCGGCGCCTCTCGTCGACGGCGGATCGCCTCGACGCAGTCGCCGATCAGCGCCGGCCCACGGTAGACCAGGCCCGAATACACCTGCACCAGCGATGCGCCTGCAGCCATCTTCTTCACCGCATCGGCGCCCGAGAGAATGCCGCCCACGCCAATCAGCGGAATCTCGCTGGCGAGGCGCGTGCGCATCATCCGCAACACGGTCGTCGACTTGTTCATCAGTGGCTCGCCGGACAGCCCACCGGTCTCGTCGGCGCGGCGGTCGTCCTGCACGCTGATGCGCGAGATCGTGGTGTTGGTGGCGATGACGCCATCGACATGCAGATCGGACAACACGCGGGCCGCGGCCTCGATGTCGTCGTCGCTGAGGTCGGGCGCCACCTTGACCAGCAACGGGACGCGCCTGCCGTGTTGCGCGGCCAGCCGCTCCTGCGCCTCGCGCAGCGTGCCGATCAACCGGCGCAGCGCCTGCTCTTCCTGCAGCTCGCGCAGGCCGGCGGTATTGGGCGAGGAAATGTTGACGGTGATGTAGTCGGCCAGCGGATACACCCGCTCCATGCAGAACAGGTAATCGTCGGCCGCCGATTCGTTCGGCGTGTCCTTGTTCTTGCCGATGTTGATCCCGAGGATGCCGGCGCGTTTCGCGCGGCTCACGTTGGTGACCAGCGCATCGACGCCCTGGTTGTTGAAGCCCAGACGGTTGATCAGGCCGCGGTGGCGCGGCAGCCGGAACATGCGCGGCTTCGGATTGCCGTCCTGTGGCCTGGGTGTGGTCGTGCCGATCTCGACGAAACCAAAACCCAGCGCGAACAGCGCGTCGATATGGTCGCCGTTCTTGTCGAGCCCGGCGGCGAGGCCGACGGGATTCGGGAACTGCAGACCGAAGGCTTCAGTCGGCAGCGGCTGCGGCGGCGTGGCGATCAGCGACGACAGACCCACGCGATGCAGCGCGTCCATCGCCGTCAGTGTCAGACCGTGTGCGCGCTCGGGATCGAGCCGGAACAGCAGCGGACGTGCGCTCGCGTACATCAGGACGCCGCTGCGATCACGGCCATCAGGCCGCCGAAGAACAGAAAGACGAACAGCAGGCCAATGACCGTCATTGCCACCATCAGATACCCGAGCACCAGACCTGCGACGGCCAGACCATCGCCGTCGAGCGCTTCGGGACGACGGCGGATCTCGCCGCGGGCCAGATGCCCGGTGACGATCGCCACGACGCTGCCGATGACCGGCAGCAGTGACCAGCCGAGCAGGCCGGCGACGAGACTGACGATCGCCATTGCGCTGGTGCTGCGATAGACCGCAGGCGTGTTCATGCGCGAGGGCCTCGCGTCGGATCGCATGCAGACGAAGCTGACACGCAGGTGCACATCGCGGCAGGCATGCAGGCCGGAAGTCGCAGCGCCATCGGCGGCGGTCCAGGGAAAGCGGGGGGAGACACGATTATTCAGACACCAGGGCATCGCGCGCAAGCGCGCAGACGCCGCGGACCGGAATCCGCGGCGCCCGGGATCGACCTTAGAGGTCGAACTTGATGCCCTGGGCGAGCGGCATGGAGTCGGAGTAGTTGATCGTATTGGTCTGGCGGCGCATGTAGGCGCGCCACGCGTCCGAACCCGATTCGCGACCGCCGCCGGTTTCCTTTTCGCCACCGAATGCGCCGCCGATTTCCGCGCCGCTGGTGCCGATGTTGACGTTGGCGATGCCGCAATCCGAACCCCAGGCGCTCAGGAACTGCTCGGACGCGCGCAGGTCGGTCGTGAACAGCGACGACGACAGGCCCTGCGGCACGTCGTTCTGCAGATCGATCGCTTCTTCCAGATCGCTGTACTTCATGACATAGAGGATCGGCGCGAACGTTTCGGTCTGCACGACCTCGGCATCGTTGGTCAGCCCACTGATCAGCGCCGGCAGCACGAAGTTGCCCTTGCGATCGTCGAGCGCGCGGCCGCCGCTTTCGATCGTGCCGCCGCTGGCCTTGGCCTTGGCGACCGCATCGAGATACGCCTGCACACCATCGCGGCTGTTGAGCGGGCCCATCAGGTTGGCGGCGTCGGTCGGATCACCGATCTTCTTCTCGACCTGGCCATAGGCGGTCTTCAGCTTGGCCAGCACGTCATCAAAGATCGACTCGTGCACGAACAGGCGGCGCGTCGTCGTGCAGCGCTGGCCGGCCGTGCCGACGGCGCCGAACACGATCGCCGGGATCGCCAGCTTCAGATCGGCGGTCGGGTCGACGATGATCGCGTTGTTGCCGCCCAGCTCCAGCAGCGAGCGGCCCATGCGCTTGGCGACGCGCTCACCGACGTGGCGGCCGACCTTAGTCGAACCGGTGAAGCTGACCAGCGCGACGCGCTTGTCGTCGACGAAGGCCTGCGCGAGATCGCTGCCGGCATCGTTGAACAGGAAGAAGATGTCCGGGAAACCGGCCTTGTTCAGCGCCTCGTTGCAGATCTTCATCGACGCGATCGCGGAGAGCGGCGTCTTCGGCGACGGCTTCCAGATCGAGATGTTGCCGCAGACCGCGGCGACCAGCGCGTTCCAGGCCCACACCGCAACCGGGAAATTGAACGCGCTGATGATGCCGACCACACCCATCGGGTGCCACTGCTCGTACATGCGGTGGCCCGGACGCTCGGAGTGCATCGTCAGGCCGTAGAGCTGACGCGACAGGCCGACGGCGAACTCGCCGATGTCGATCATTTCCTGCACTTCGCCGTCGCCTTCCGGCTTCGACTTGCCCATTTCCAGCGCGACCAGCGAACCCAGCGCGTCCTTGTGCGTGCGCAGCGCGTCGGCGCACAGGCGCACCGCTTCACCGCGGCGCGGGGCCGGCGTCTTGCGCCAGATCTTGAACGCCGCCTGGGCGCGCTCAACGATCAGATCGTAATCGGCCTGTGAGCTGGCCTGTACGCGGGCGAGCACTTCGCCATCGGTCGGGTTGATGGGCTCGATGACGCCGGCATCGCGGGTCTTCGACCACTCGCCGTTGCCCAGGTAGGTGCCCGATTCGGTGCCGGACAGGCCGAGCGCGGTGAGGACGGAATGGGTCATGGACAGAACTCCTTGTGAGCGGACGCCGCCGATAGGACAACCGGCTGGCGTACGGTGGGAAGCGGCGCGACGCGGCGCAGGGCCGGTAGGGGAAGTCGCGGTTGGTGACCCCGGCCCGATTCGAACGGGCGACCTTCCCCTTAGGAGGGGGACGCTCTATCCAGCTGAGCTACGGGGCCGTGAAGCCGTACAGGATACCGGACTGCCGCAGCGCCACGAAACCATGGGTCCGGCTGCGTACAGGGCGGGCCTCAGCAGTGCCCGGCGGCCAGCTCCACGCAGTCGCGGCCGTTGGCCTTGGCGGCGTACAGCGCGCGGTCGGCGTTGCCGAGCGCGTCGTCGACGCCGGTATCTGCCGTCGGCTCGATCACGTGCACGCCGAGACTGGCGGTGACCCGGATGCAGGTCTCGCCACTGTCGAACGGCTCGTCGCCGAGCGCGTGGCGGATGGATTCGGCGACGGCGCCGGCAGCTGCGAGATCACAGCCGGGAATCGCGGCCACGAACTCCTCGCCACCGAATCGCGCGAGCAGGGCGTCGTGCGGGCGCAGGATGCGACCGATACGACGTGCGGCCCAGCGCAGGCAGTCGTCACCGGCCAGATGGCCATGGCGATCGTTGATCGACTTGAAGTGGTCGAGGTCGATCATCAGTACCGCGAGTGGCGTCCCAGTCTGCTTCGCCTGTTGCGCGAGATCGCGAACGGCCTCGTGGAACCAGGTGCGGTTGTAAAGGCCGGTCAGGCCATCGCGGCGGCTGGAATCGCGCAGGCGGGCGTGCGCCTCTTCCAGCTGCAGCAGGGTGCTGCGCACTTCCTGGGTGCGCTGCGCGACCTTGCGTTCGAGCCTCTGGTTGGCCTCGGCGGTGATGCGCAGGTTCTCGTGGCGCAGCGCGGCGTAACGGTGGCCCAGCGCGATCGACAGCAGCAGCATCTCCAGTGCCGAACCGATCTGCACGCCGTATTCTGTGACGAAGTTCTTTGGCAGCATGCCGAACGCCAGCAGGGTGAACACCGCGGTGCCGAGCAGGAACATCGACCACGCGAGCAGCAGCAGCGAGGCCGGGGCGTACCCGCGACGCAGCACGACGATCGTCGCGATGACGATGCCGACCACACCCAGCAGCACCGCGCGCGAAGCGACAGGCGTCGAGATGCGCAGCGGTAACCAGATCGACGCGATGCCGAACAGCACGAAAAACGTCATCAGCGCGAGCAACAGGACGTTGCCGCGCGGCCAGCGTCGTGGGAGTTCGAGGAATGTGCGCGAGAACTGCAGCATCGCGATCAGTGCCAGGCAGATCGAGATCGGCACCATGTGATCGGCCATCCACGAGGATCCCGGCCACAGGTATTCGAAGCCCAGACCGTTGAGCGTGAACAGCACGAGGCCGAATGCGGTGACGTGGCACAGATACCAGAAGTAGCTGGCATCGCGCAGTGACAACCACAGCACGAGGTTGTAGAAGAACAGCGCCAGCATGATCCCGTAGTACAGGCCGATCGCCAGCTGCGCGTCGCGCGAGACTTCGGTGAATGCCTTCGGTGTGTAGAGCTGCAGCGGCACCTGCATCGAGCTCTGGCTGCGCACGCGCACCAGCAGATCGACCGGTGCGCCGACCGGCAGTTCGAAACTGAAGTTCGGATGCCGGTAGCGCACGCTGCGCGAGGCGAACCGACGGTGGTCGCCACCGGCAAGGTGCAGCACGCGACCGTCGGCGTAGCGCACGTAGAGATCGACTTCGTCGCTGAGCGGATATTCCTGCACCAGCATCCAGCGCGGGTCACCGGGTTTGCGATTGACCACGCGCGCGTGGAACCAGAACGTGCCGTGCTGGAACCCGAACGCATCGGCGCCACCGGGCAGCGGCGCCATGCCGTTCACGTCGACCCGTTGCCAGGCGGTAGCGAGGTCGTCGATGTCGTCGCGGTCGTGGTAGTGGCCCAGCTGCGACGAAAGCGCGTAGCGATCGGTCGCGGGCGTCAGCACGACGTCGCTGCGCGCGAGCGCCGGTGCACCCAGCGGACAGCACAGGCATGCCAACAACAGCCAGCATCGCCACCTCCGCATCGCCCTGCCGATCAGCGTCATCCTGTCGCCCCCGTGTTCCATGCCGCGCCGCATCGGCCATATCCATGGCCTTCGAACGCGGCAAGCGTAGACCAGCGGCCGGGCGAAATCATCCGGCGGCATAATCCGCCGATTCCCCTGCAACACAGGTGTCGCCGATGTCGCCTATTCACCGTCGCCGGTTCGTGCCGACCGCACTCATCCTGCTGTCTCTGTCGACAGGCGTCGCGTTCGCCTGCGACGCGGGTCGCGTGGTCGGCACGCAGGCCGATGGGCGCAGCGCAGGCGTGCCGGGCGTGCGTGTGTCGGATGGTCGTCACATCGTTGAAACCGACGCGGACGGGCGCTTCGAAGGCCTATCCGGCGACGACGCGCCGGTGTTCGTCATCAAGCCCGCGGGCTGGACGCTGCCGCGCGAAGGAGCGAATCCCGCGTTCTGGCGCGCGGCCGGCAGCAGTGGCGCCGCCTGCACGTTCGGGCTGCAGGCGGGCGAGGCGGCGGGTCCACTCGATGTCGCGGTGTTCGCCGATCCGCAGACCGGAACCGCCGATGAAGTGGGCTATTACGACCGCGCCGTGGTGGAGGCCGCGCGTGCCGTCGGCCCGTTCGGGCTCGGCCTGATGCTCGGCGACGTCACCAATGACGATCCCGCACTGTATCCGCTGATCGATCGCGCGACCGCGCGTCTCGACACGCCGTGGCTGCATGCGCCTGGCAACCACGATCTGGATTTCGAAGCCGCGGACGACGCGGGTTCGACTGCGTCGTTCCGCGCCGCGTATGGCCCGGAGACCTATGCGTGGGAAACGCCGCTGGCGAACGTGCTCGTGCTCGACAACGTGATCTATCAGCCGGGCGCGCGTCCGTCCTACGTCGGCGGTCTGCGCGAGGATCAGTTCGCATTCGTCGAGGCCTACCTCGCCGACGCACCGGTCGATCGCCTGCTGGTCGTCGCCGCGCATGTGCCTTGGTTCGACACCGCGTCCGCCGGCGCACCCGAGACCATGCGCAGCGCGGATCGCGCGCGTCTGTTCGCGGCGCTGCAACGCTATCCGCATGTGTTGCTGCTGACCGGCCATCGCCACACGCAACAGCACGTGCATCACGACGCGGCCAACGGCTGGCACGGCGCGACGCCGCTGCACGAGTACAACGTCGGCGCGGTCAGCGGCGCGTTCTGGAGCGGCGCGCCCGATGCCGATGGCATTCCGGACGCGACGATGGCCGACGGCACGCCGAACGGCTTCGCCACGCTGCACATCGAAGCCGATGGCGACTACCGCCTTGACTGGTATCCGGCGCGCAGTTCCGACGATCCGGCCACCACGCAGGCGATGGCGCTGCATGCGCCGCGCGTATTGCGGCAGGGCGCGTATCCGGCCTGGGGCGTCTACGCCAACGTCTACATGGGCCAAGCCGACACGCGGGTCGAGTTCCGCGTCGGCGATGGCGCCTGGGCACCGATGCGCCGTGTCGAACGCGCGGATCCGCGCCTGCTGCTGGAGAACGCACGCGATGATCTCGCCGATGCGTTGCGGGGGCTGGATCGTTCGCCGGAAGCGACGCCATCGATGCATCTGTGGCGTGGCGCGCTGCCGACCGACCGCGAGGTCGGCGAGCACGTGGTGGAGGTCCGTGTAGTCGACGTCTGGCAGCGCGAACAGCGTGCGCACACGACGTATCGCCTCGACCGTTTCGAACGCATTGGTTCCAGACCATGAGCGCCGCACCGCCCGACGGCTTGCCGGTGCAGGCATTCGCTGACGAGGCAGCTTGGGAAGCATGGCTGCTCGCGCACGCGGAGGCCGCCGGGCTGTGGTTGAAGATTGCCAAGCAGGGCAACGCCACGCCGTCTGTGACGTATGCGCAGGCGCTCGATGTGGCGCTGTGCCATGGCTGGATCGACGGTCAGAAGCGCGGCTTCGACGATGCGTGGTTCCTGCAGCGCTTCACGCCACGACGCACGCGTAGTCTGTGGTCGGCGCGCAACGTCGCGCATGTCGGACGTCTGCACGCGGCCGAGCGCATCGGCCCGGCGGGGCAACGCGAAATCGACGCGGCGAAGGCGGACGGTCGCTGGGACGCGGCCTACGCCGGCGCAGCCTCGATGGCGGCACCGGATGAACTGCAGGCGGCACTCGTGACGACGCCCGGCGCGCAGGCCGCATTCGACGCGCTCGACCGGACCAACCGCTATGCGGTGTGCTTCCGGGTCGCGACGTTGAAGACTGCGGCCGGACGCGTGCGCCGGGCACAGGCGCTTGCGGACATGCTCGCGCGTGGCGAGCGTCTGCACGGCTGATCCGCTGGATCGCACGCCACAAAGAATCGCCTCGCGCGATTCGTGACGTCGCAACGCGACGGCCCAAAGAGTGGCTGCCATGGATTGCGGCCACAAAAAAACCCGCACTTGGCGGGTTCTTCGAAGATGACCGGCTGGCGCGCGAAGGCTGGCGGGCGGGTCGTGCGCGTCGCTGGCTGGCGATGGCTGGCTGGCGGCGCGGTGGGAGTCTATCGAGGCACCGCAGCGCAATGACGAAACGAGAATCAGTCTCGGCGCAATCAGACGTGACGAGCGATGCGGAGGGCCCCCCAGCCTCAATCGCGTAGGCGCGCGCTTGCGTGCGATGCGGTGTTCGCGAAGTACGGCATCGCGCTTACGGACCCTGCGGCCTGGGACCGTCTGCCGATGGCGCTTAGGGTTCGATCGGGTAGGGATACACCGCCGATGCTGCGTCTGCCGGCAGCGTGGCGTGCCAGCGCGACAGCGTTTCGCCGATGCGCGCGCCGGCGGCGATCTGCGGACCGGAGCGTTCGTAGCCGAGCTTGCGTTCGCGCTGCTTGATGGCGCGCGCCGCCAGACGGTAGGCGTTCGTGAAATCACGATCCGCATTGAGCCCATCGAGCAGCCAGGCGTGGCCGAAGAACGTGATCGTCGATTCGCTGCCGCAACCGAACGAGGGCCGATCGGCACGCGCTGCGGTCAGCACCAGCGTGTCGGGATCCTTGAGCGCAGGCACGAAGCCGCCCGAGTAGCAGGCCGAGATCACGACCACGCGGTTCACGATGCCGGACGCGTCGAGCGCGGCGCGCAAGGCATCGGGCGTGATCGTGTCTTCGCTGCCATCGGGCAGGGCCAGTCCGAGTGCGTGGTCGGGCGAGCCGTGCATCGTCAGGTAGAGCAGCAGTACGTCGCGCTCAGGGTCCATGTGCGCACCGACCGCGGCTAGCGCATGACTCAGATTCGGCGCAGTGGCGAGCGGGGTGCCTGCGCCTTTGAGACTGTCGACGTTGTTGACCAGCGCGAGCGCACGCGCCCCCGCGCCGAGGCGCGGCGCAACGCGCTCGGTGAGGAAACGCACCTCGTTGCGGAACACGTCCTCGCTGGCATCGCCGGCCACGCCGACGACGTACAGCGCCGGCGCATCGCCCGTGGCGGCCGGCATCGCGGCGACCGCGGCATCGATCAGCGCGTGATCGCGCGCCGCCAGCGGTTCGGACGCCTGCAGCGGCGCGCAGACGAGCAGGGACAGCAGCGCCGTCACCTGCATCCAGTGTTGAAAGATCAGCCGACCACGCGCCGGCCGCACGTCAGCGGATCGCGTCGATCTGGTCGAACACGGTCACGCGCGTGTGACCGTTGGCGGCCGCTGCATCGCGCGGTTGCGGATAGTCATCGAGACGGTCGACCAGCACGGTGCGCAGGCCGGCGTCGCGCGCGGCATCGAGTTCTTCGACCACATCCGACAGAAACAGGATCTCCGCCGGCGCCGCATCGAGCGCGTCGGCGATACGTGCGTAGCTCTCGGCCTCGCGCTTGCCGCCGACCTCGGTATCGAACCAGTTCGACACCAGCCCGGTCAGATCGCCCGCGTCGCTGTGGCCGAAGAACAGTTTCTGCGCGGGCACCGAGCCCGAGGAATACACCGCCAGCGTTTCGCCATCTGCATGCCAGCGGCGCAGCGCTTCGGCGGCGTCGGGATAAATGTGCGCGGTGAAGTCGGCGTCCTGGTAACCGGCCGACCAGATCATGCCCTGCAGCGCCTTGAGCGCGGTGTGCTTGCGGTCGGCGTCGATCCAGCCCTGCAGCGTCTCGACGATCACCTTGTCGTCGCAGATCGCACCGTGTTCGGTCGCGACCACGTCGAGCCAGCGGCGCACTTCCGGATCGTCGCGATGCGCAGCGACGAAGCCGGGCAGCGCGCGGCGCGCATAGGGAAACAGCACGTCCTTGACGAACGAAATGCTGCTGGTGGTGCCTTCGATATCGGTCAGGATCATCCGCGCGTCAGCCGGGAGTCGGGGCGTTGAAGTGTAAGGCGTCGTCGAGCGTGGAGACGCCTCCGGTTGGAGCGCGTCGAAACGGAGCGCTCAGCTGGATCCGTGCGACTCCCTTTGAACTCGTCATTCCCGCCTGCGCGGGAATGACGGTTGATAGTGAACTGGGGTTACGCAGCACCCGTGCGCCAACGCACTCGTCCGTCAAACCGCCGGACGCAGCCTCAGCGCGACCCAGGCTCGTAGCGCGGAAATTTCTGCGCGATGTCCGAGCCGGTGAAGTGGCCGATCCAGCCGTCGGGCTGCTCGAAGAAGCGGATCGCGACGAAGCGCGGTTCGCTGCCCATGTCGAACCAGTGGGTGGTGCCGTCGGGCACGCCGATCAGGTCGTCCTTGACGCATTCGATCTCGTAGACCTTGCCGTCGACGTGCAGGGTGAACAGGCCGGAGCCGTCGACGAAGAAGCGCACTTCGTCTTCCTTGTGGAAGTGTTCGTCGAGGAACTTGGCGCGCAGTTCTTCGCGCTTCGGGTTGTCGGGCACGATGCTGATCACGTCGACGGACTTGAAGCCGCGCTCGGCGCTGATGCGGTCGATGTCGGCCTTGTAGGCGGCGATCACCTCGTCCTGCGAGGCGCCGGCGCCCACCGGCTGGGCGGCCTGCCAGCGTTCGAAGGTAACGCCGATCGTCTGCAGTTCGCGGGCGATCGCGTCGCCGTCGCGGCTGTCGAACAGCGGCGCATCGGGGGCGGTGGCATCGAAAATGCGGAGGCGGCTCATGGCGGTCTGGCTCGGCGCGTGACGGGGTCGTCCAGCCTAGCAAAGCCGCACTGCTGCAACATTGACCGCGGCGGAACACCATGGTTCCACCGCTGGTGACGCTGTGAAGCGTCAGTGCTGCGCGCGCAGGCGGCGCAGTTCGAGTTCGCAGTGCAGCAGGAACTCGAAGGCTTCGAGATGGCGACGCGCTTCCGCCATGTCGCGACCCCAGGCGTAGAGGCCGTGGCCGTCGATCAGATAGCCCCACATCGGGCCGGCGTCGAGCAGGGATTCGACCTGCGCCGACAGCACCTGCATGTCCTGGCTGTTGGGCAGCACGGGCACATCGACCGCCATTTCGTGCGTGCTGTTGCCGGCGAAGGCCTTCAGCAGTTCGTAGCCTTCCAGACGCACATGGCCCTCGGCGGCGAACAGGCGCGAGGCGATGGTCTGGGTCGGCGAATGCGTGTGCAGGATGCAGCCGATCTCCGGGAACCGGCGATACAGCTGCGTGTGCAGAAGGGTTTCGGCCGAGGGGCGGTGATCGCTGCCGACCGCGGCGCCATCGAAGTCGACGACCATGATGTCGCCTTCCTTCAGCTTGCCCTTGTCGCGGCCGGACACGGTGATCGCCGCATGGCGGTCATCGAGGCGGCGCGAGAAGTTGCTGCTGGTGGCGGGCGTCCAGCCGGACTGGGCGAGTTCGCGGATGTTGACGATCAGCTCGCCGGCGAGCTCGCGCAGGCGGTGGATGTCGTAGGGCGTGGGCGTATCGGACATGGCGCGGATTCTAGCGCGCGGCTGGTTCAGCGTGTCCAGCGCCAGCGCGGCGGCTCGCCCTTCAGTGCGCAGACTGCGATCAGCAACGCCGTCGCCACCAACACGCAAATGCCGAACGCCGCCGGATGCGCGGCCGGCGGCAACCGCCATGCGCTGACCGCGATCGCGCCCAGATACACCGCCAACACCACCCAGCCCTGCAGGCGCCGCGGCAGGCCCCAGCCGTAGCCGAGCGTTTTGGCCGGAAACCAGTAGTCGTCGCGCCGCTCGCTCATGGCGCGGGCGGCGCGTCGCGACGACGCGAGGAAAAACCGCGATACGCGGCCCAGGCCAGCAGCGCGATGATCGCCGCGCCCATGAGCGTGTCGATCGGTGTCGACCAGACCAGCAACCCGCACGCGATCAATGCGCCCATGCCGAGCAGGCGTTCGCGTCGGCCGGCCGGATGCAGGGGGTTGCCGAGCAACAGGCTCAGGCCCGCGGCGGCGTACGCCATGACGACCAACGTCACCGCCATGTTGATGATCGTCTCGAACTGGTTGCCCACCGTATCCGAGACCGTGGTGAATGCGATCAGGGTCATCGAGATCACGACGATCAGCAGGCCCGGACCGGCGGCGCCGTTTTTCAGCAGGCGTCCGAATATCGAAGGCAGGAACCCGCGCTGCGCGGCGCGCGCGCCCGACTCACCGGTGACCAGCATCCAGCCGCCAAGCGTGCCGGTGGCCTTGAGCGCCGCGGCGGCGGCGATCACTGGAATCGCCCAGGCGCCGAACATCTGCCCGGCGACGAGCGCGAACGGTGCGCTGGACGCGGCGAGGTCCTCGACCGGCACGATGCCCATCATCAGCACCGACGAGACCATGTAGACCACGCCCGCTAGCAGGATGCCGCCGAGGGTCGCGATCGGCACGTTGCGTTCGGGATTGCGCACCACGCCGGCGACCATTGCGCCGGTCTCAAGACCGATGAAGGCCCAGAACACGGTCGCCAGCGAGCCGATCGCCACGGCCGCATCGGACTGGCCGCTGACATTCCATGCCGCCCGGTAGATCGTGGGATCGAAATAGGTCCAGCCGGCGATCAGGATGGCCGCGACCGGGAGCAGACCGAACACCACGCAGAACGACTGGAAGCGCGCGATGTTGCGTGGCCCCAGCATGTTAAGCGCGAACATCGACCAGATCAGCAGCACCTGCCCGGTGAGCTGCACGACGGGCGTGTCGTCGACTGGCAGCAGAATCACCAGATAGCCGACCGCCGCGACGGCGATCGCGTTGTTGCCCACCCAGGACGACAGCCAGTACGCCGTGGTCGCCAGAAAGCCCATGTCGCGGCCGAGGCTCGGGCGGATGTAGTCGTCCGGCGAGTTGAGATCCGGGTACTGGCGTGCGAGCCGTGCGAACGCGGCGCCCAGCGCGACCGCGAGCAGCGTGCCGATCAGCCAGGAGAACACCGTCACCGCGCCCGAGCGCGCGAGCGTGGCGGGCAGCAGGAAGAATCCGGAACCGATCATGTTGTTGGCGACCATGAAGGTCGCCAGCACCGGGCCGATCTTCTTGGCCGTGGAAGTCGTGGACATCATGCGATCCGCGTGGTGGGCGGCGCGAGCGGCCGCAGATGGGGAGGCGCTATGGACACACGGCCCGCGGAAGGCGGGCCGTGCGATTGGATCGGATCAGCGCTTCGGCAGTTGCTGCCGGAGCTTGCTGTGCTTGTAGCCGTAGAAGAAGTAGATGGAGAAGCCGATGATCGTCCACACCAGCAGCACCATCCAGTTCAGCAGCGGCATCGTCGCGATCAGGCCCAGACACGCGGCCATGCCGAGACTGCCGACGATGAACACCGCCGGCACGCGGAACGGGCGATGCAGGTTCGGCTGGGTACGGCGCAACACCATCACGCCCAGGCACACGGTGGCGAACGCGACCAGGGTGCCCATCGACACCACGTCACCGAGCAGCTGGATCGGCAGGAATGCCGCCATGACCGCCGCGACCAGCGCGACCACCACGGTGCCCTTGTGGGGCGTGCGGAAGCGCTTGTGGATCGCGCCGAAGAACTTCGGCAGCAGGCCGTCCTGCGCCATCGAGAAGAAGATGCGCGGCTGGCCCATCAGCATCACCAGGATCACCGTGGTGAGGCCGGCGATCGCGCCGATCTCGACCAGGGTTTTCAGCCAGGCCAGCGCGGGATACGCCTCGAGCGCGGTCGCGACCGGCTTCGCCGTGCCCAGCACGGTGTAGGGCACCATGCCGGTCAGCACCGCCGACACCGCGATGTAGATCAGGGTGCACAGGAACAGCGAACCAAGAATGCCGATCGGCATGTCCCGCTGCGGATTCTTGACTTCCTGCGCCGCGGTCGAGACCGCATCGAACCCGATGTAGGCGAAGAACACGATCGACGCGCCACGCAGCACGCCTTCCCAGCCGAAGCGGTCGCCGCCCTGGTTCTCCGGCACGAACGGCAGCCAGTTCTGGGTGTCGACGTACTGCGCACCGAAGCCCAGCAGCAACAGGATCACCAACACCTTGATCGACACGATGATCGCGTTGGCGGTCGCCGACTGGGTGATGCCGACGTAGCACAGCACGCCGACCGCGCCGATGATCAGCACCGCCGGGAGATTGAACAGCGCGCCGGTCGTGACGAACTTGCCGAACTCGCACGCGCCGGCAACGGCCGCTTCGTGCGTACAGAAGTTGATCGGGGCCTGGGTCAGCGCCGCGGGCAGATGTACGCCGAGACTGTCGAGGAAGCTGACCGTGTAACCCGACCAGCCCACCGCGACGGTGGACGCCGCGAACAGATATTCAAGCACCAGGCTCCAGCCGACGAACCAGGCCAGCGCCTCGCCCAGCGTCGCGTAGGTGTAGCTGTAGGCGCTGCCCGAGGCCGGGATCATCGCCGCGAATTCCGCGTAGCACAGGCCGGCCATCGCGCAGGCGAAGCCGGCGATGACGAAGCTCAGCATGATCGCCGGGCCGGCGTGGTTGGCTGCCGCGGTACCGGTGATGACGAAGATGCCCGCGCCGATGACCGCGCCCAGACCCAGCATCACCAGATGCTTGGCGGTCAGCGTGCGCTTGAAGCCGACTTCGCCGCCGAGGCTGCCCTCGACCGGCTCGCCCGCATCGACATGCGGTTGCGCCGCGATCGGCTTGGTAATCATCAGGTTCTTGAACATCGGTGTCCCCGGTTGGTCGTTCGGTGCGGTCCGCGGATGGCTGACGGACGTGCCGTCGACTCCCCGCGGCCACGCGGCAATCGCCGTACCATGCCAAACGCTGCGTGCCGGCACAAGCAACATATCTGCCGCTTGTGCGCACGCACGCGAACGCCGATGCTGCGCCTCCCGTCACGCCGCGTTGCAGCAAATTTCCCGATGTCGAACCCGTCTTCGCCTGAATTCGAACGCCTGTCCATCGCGCCTGACGCAGTGCAGGCGCTGGCACGTGCGTTCGCCGATTTCGGTGTGCTGCAGCCTGCGCAACAGGCACTGGTCGGGGAATTCATCGACCTGCTCGGCGACGCCCAGGATCCTTTCGAACGTGCGCGTCTGGCCGGCCATTTCACCGCATCGGCGCTGGTGGTCAGCGGCGACGGCGCGCGCACGTTGCTCACTCATCACCGCAAGCTCGGCATGTGGCTGCAGCCGGGCGGCCACGCCGACGGCGACCGCGATCTGGCGCGCGTGGCCTTGCGCGAGACCGAAGAGGAAACCGGACTGGTCGGCGTGACTGTGCAGCCGGGCATCTTCGATCTCGACCGGCACTGGATTCCGGAGCACAAGAGCGTGCCCGGGCACTGGCACTACGACGTGCGCTACGTCGTGCACGCAGGCAGCGATGAGACCTTCGCCGTCAGCGAGGAATCGCACGCGCTGGCCTGGGTGCCGCTGCGCGACGTCGCCGATGGCGAGGCCTACGATGCCTCGCTGCGGCGCATGGCTCGCCGCTGGCTGGAAGTACCGGAGCGCTGAGTATCGCGTCCGCAAGATCGGGTGAGCGCAGCAACACCCGTCACCGCGCCTAGCCACCTCAATACAACACGCGTGTCCGCATCGTCCCGTCGATCTTCTGCAACTCGCTGCGCAGATGCGCCGCCTGTTCCCCGGTCGCGGCAACGTCGATGACCACGTAGCCGATGTTCGCGTTCGTGCGCAGGTACTGGCCGTCGATGTTGATCGCTTCGCGCGAGAACACTTCGTTGATCTTCGACAGCACGCCGGGCACGTTGCGGTGCAGGTGCAGCAGGCGGTGGCTGCCGATGTGCTCGGGCAGGGTAACTTCGGGGAAGTTGACCGCCGACAGCGTGCTGCCGTTGTCGCTGTAGCGCACGAGTTTCGCCGCGACCTCGATGCCGATGTTGTCCTGCGCTTCCAGCGTGCTGCCGCCGACGTGCGGGGTCAGCAACACGTTGTCGTGGCCGAGCAGTGGCGATTCGAACGCGTCGTCATTGCCCTTGGGTTCGATCGGGAACACGTCGATCGCGGCGCCGCCGACCTGGCCGCTGCGCAACGCGGCATCGAGCGCGTCGATGTCGACCACGGTGCCGCGCGAGGCGTTGATCAGATGCGCGCCGGGCTTCATCGCGTTGATTTCGGCCGCGCCGAACATCAGCTTCGTCGACGGCGTTTCCGGCACGTGCAGAGTGACCACGTCGCTGCGCGCGAGCAGGTCTTCCAGACTCGTCGCGCTGCGCGCATTGCCCAGCGACAGCTTGGTTTCGATGTCGTGGAAGAGCACCTGCATGCCCAGCGACTCGGCCAGCACGCCGACCTGGGTGCCGATGTGCCCGTAGCCCACGATGCCCAGCGTCTTGCCACGCGCTTCGTGGCTGCCGAGCGCGGACTTGCTCCAGCCGCCGCGGTGGCACTCCGCGTTCTTCTGCGGAATCCCGCGCAGCAGCATGATCGCCTCGGCGACGACGAGTTCGGCCACCGAGCGCGTGTTGGAGTAGGGCGCGTTGAACACCGGAATGCCGGCCAGTTCCGCCGCGTCCACGTCGACCTGGTTGGTGCCGATGCAGAAGCAGCCGATTGCCATCAGCCGGCGCGCGTCGGCCAGCACGTCGGCGCTCAGGTGCGTGCGCGAGCGGATGCCGATGATGTGCGCGTCGGCGATCTTCGCCCGCAGCTGGTCTTCGGGGAGCGATTTGGCATGGATCTCGACCTGCGAGTAACCGGCGGCGTGGAAGATATCGACGGCGCTCTGGCTGACGCCTTCGAGCAGCAGGACGCGGATGTCCTGCAGGGGAAACGAGGTCTTCATCGAGTGGGATTCGCGCGTGGGGGACAGCGCGGGCCATGGTGCCAGAATCGCACCGGGCGTGTTGCGGCGCAGCGCTGGACGCGCCCAAAGCGCGCTGGCACGCTGACGGCCCGTTTGTCAGGCGCCCGACGATGTCCGATTCCCGCGTTTCCAGTCTCCAGGCCGCCGTGCCGACCTTGCGGCTGTTGACCGAGCCTGCGGACCTCGCGCATTACGGCGTCGACTGGACCCGCCGCTGGACGCCGGCGCCGCTGGCGATCGCGCTGCCGGCCGATGTCGAAGAAGTGCAGGCGACGATGCGCTGGGCGCACGCGCAAGGCGTGGCCGTGGTGCCATCGGGCGGTCGCACCGGGCTGTCGGGTGGCGCGGTCGCGGCGAACGGCGAGCTGGTGCTGAGCCTGCAGCGCATGAACAAGGTACTCGGCTACGAGCCTGCCGATCGCCTGCTGACCGTTGAAGCCGGCATCGCGCTGGAAGCCGTGCACGAGGCAGCGCGGACCCACGACCTGCAGTACCCGGTGGACTTTGCGGCGCGCGGTTCGTGTTCCATCGGCGGCAATATCGCGACCAATGCGGGTGGCATCCGCGTGGTGCGCTACGGCAACACGCGTGAGTGGGTGGCGGGCGTCAAGCTGGTGACCGCGACCGGCGAGCTGCTCGATCTCAATCGCGGTCTGGTCAAGAATTCCAGCGGCTACGACCTGCGGCATCTGGTGGTCGCGTCGGAAGGCACACTCGGCGTCATCGTGGAGGCGACGCTGCGGCTGGCCGCGCCACCGCCGGAGACGCGAGTCATGCTGCTCGCGCTGCCGTCGTTCGAGGTGCTGATGGAAGTCTTCCAGGCGCTGCGCGCGCGCCTGCCGCTGGAGGCGTTCGAGTTCTTCACCGATCGTGCGCTGCACCACGTCGTCGCGCATGGCGCGCAGCCGCCGTTCGAGTCGGTGTATCCGTATTACGTCGTCGCCGAATTCGCCTGCGAGGGCGAAGCCGGCGAGGTGCAGGTGCTGTCGGCATTCGAGTACTGCATGGAACAGGGCTGGGTCGAGGACGGCGTGATCAGTCATGGTGACACCCAGGCCGCGGCGCTGTGGCGCCTGCGCGAGGGCATCACCGAAAGCCTCGCGCCGCACGTGCCGTACAAGAACGACGTGTCGGTGCGCATCTCGGCGATGCCGGCGTTCCTAGCGCGCACGCAGGCGCTGCTCACGGCCGAGTACCCGCAGTTCGATGTGGTCTGGTTCGGCCACATCGGCGACGGCAATCTGCACATCAATGTGCTCAAGCCGGCCGACATGGCGAATGCGGATTTCGTCGTCGAATGCGAGCGCGTGACCAAGCTGCTGGCGGCGACGCTGGCCGAGCACGGCGGCAGCATCTCGGCCGAGCACGGCATCGGCCTGGTCAAGAAACCGTATCTGGGTTCGACGCGCAGCCCGGCCGAGATCGCGGTGATGCGCGGCATCCGCCAGGCACTGGATCCGGCCGGTATCCTCAATCCCGGCAAGCTGTTCGATTGAGTCCGGTTCAGCCCGCTGCACCACGCCGACGCTAGAGTGTCGGCTGCCGTTACCGTTCGGAGATGCCCCACATGATGGTCCGTACCGCACTCGTTCTTCTGCTGACCGGTCTGTCCGCGTCGGCGTTCGCCGGCAGTTTCGCCGGCACCAGCGCGGGCGCTTCGTCCGGTGGGTCGTCGGCGTCGTCGGGCAGCACGTCGGGCGACGACAAGGTGGTGCTGCAGGCGCGCGAAGACGCCGCCGGCTTCGTCGCGAGTGACGGCCGCATCCGCGGCGCACGCCTGGAAGCGGCATTGCGTCATCTGCGCGAGACGCAGAGCGCCGCGCGCGACGCGTCCGATCTCGCACTCGCCCAGGCGATCCTGGCGCGTTGATCCGGCAGGCGCGTGTGCAAGTGCGCGCCGCCCTGTCCGTTGTCGCCTTGCTGCTGGCGCCGATCGCGTCGGCGGCCGGCTGGTCGGTTGCACAACAGGCAACCGGTGCGCCGCTGACGGCTGCCGAGTCGTCGCGTGCCGACGCCGCGATCGCCGACGCACAGGCGCGATTGCCACCGAACTGGCGTGACGCGCCGGGACTCGATGTCGTCATCGACTGGCGCGAGGATCTGCCTGACGCCGTACACGGTCGCACCTTCGGCGCCCATCTGCGTCTGCAACGTGCGCTGTTGACCGATGACGCGGCAGCGCAGCCCCTGCAGGCTGCATTGCTGCACGAATTCGCCCATCGCTACGACCGCTCGACCCATGGCAGTCTGTCGCGCGATCCACGGTTGCTTGATCTCGCAGGCTGGCCGCAGCGGCCGCTGCGCTTCGGGATGCGCGTGCGCGCCAACGCGATGCGCGATCGCAGCCCCGATGCCTACGAGCTCGCATCGCCGGCCGAGTTCGTCGCGGTCAATCTCGAACACTTTCTGCTCGACGCCGAGTACGCCTGTCGGCGCCCCGCGTTGCACGCGTACTTCGCGACGCACTTTGACTGGGCGCCGCCGCAGGCGGATTGCGCACCGGATCTGCCGTTCGTCGAAGCCGAGCCGGGTCTAGATGCAGCGCCGCTGCTCGCGCTGGATCCGGCGCGCGTCTATGCCGTCGATTACTTGCTCGCCGAGGGCAACGCCCAGCCGATGAGCCGCTGGGGCCACAGCATGCTGCGGCTGGTGGTCTGCGCGCCCGGCCGCGCGCTCGGGCCGGATTGCCGCCTCGATCTTGCCCACCATCGCGTGCTGTCGTTCCGCGCGTTCGTCGACGACGTGCAGATCTCCAGCCTGCGCGGTTTGACCGGCCGCTATCCCTCGCGCCTGTTCGTGTTGCCGCTCGACCAGGTGATCGACGAGTACACGCGCATCGAGCTGCGCGGGCTGCAGTCGATTCCGCTGCAGCTGTCGCCGGACGAAATCGCCTCTTTGCTGACGCAAGCCGCGAACCTGCACTGGAGCTACGACGGACGTTACTACTTCGTCGGCAACAACTGTGCGGCCGAGACCTGGAAGCTGCTCCAGACAGGCGTCCCGCGGCTGGCCGACGCGCGGCTGCGCAGCATCACGCCGACCGGGTTGCTGCGGAAACTCGTGCGCAGTGGCGATGCGGATCAGAGCGTGCTCGACCGCGAGGATGCGGTGCGTGCCGGTTACTACTTTCCGTCTGCGGATGCGGAGTACCAGGCGCTGCTGGACATCGCTCGCGCGGTGCAGCCATTGCCATTCTCGCGTGTCGATGACTGGCTGGATCTACCGCCGGATGCGCGCGCGCCATGGCTCGCGGAGGCCCAGCTGCGCGATGGCGCGGCGTTACTGGTGCTCGAACATGCGGCGCGGCGACGGGAAGAACTGCGGTTGCGCGATGTGCTGAAGCGTCAGCTGCTCGATCCGCGGCACGCCGCGGATGCGGCGCCGGCCATCGCGACCCTGCGCGCACTGCTGGCGGCGGGGAACAGCCTCAGTCGGCCGGCGCAGTTGCTGACCGAGGGATACGGCTTGCCGCAGGCGGCGGAACGCGAGTTGCTTCAGGACGATGTGGAAACGCGTGCGCAAGGGCTGCGCGGACTGCGTGGACAGCTTGAGAATGAAGCGCGCGCGGCGCTGGCGCCCGAGGCACTGGGACGAATCGCGGCGCTGGACCGGAATGTGGACGCGCTCGGTGCGCGCTTGCGCGCGCTGCATCGAGAGGCGGGTGGGCTGCAGCTGGACTGAGTGATCGGCGATGGTTGTCGCTGGGCTCTACCCATTCTACGAAGGCTGCTTGCTGGCTCCACTCGATCCCTGGCAGGTCATGACGTAATGCCCCGCACGCGGAGGCGCGTCGCGGTCGACCGGTCCCGGTGCACTCCGTTGACGGAGCGCACCGGAGCAGCGCGTCTTCAGTCCGCGCGACCGCCAAACTCGCCGGTACTGGTGCTGACCAGGATCCTCTCGCCGTTGGTGATGTATTCCGGGACCTGGATTTCGATGCCGGTGTTGAGCTTTGCCGGCTTCGGGCGCTTGGTTGCTGTGCCGCCCTTCAGTTCGGGCGGCGTCTCGATCACTTCCAGCACCACGTTTGGCGGCAGCTGCAATCCGACCGGTTGTTCGTCGATGATCTGCACGTAGCAGCCCGACAACGCATCGGTGATGTAGCCGCTGGCGTCGCCAACGACATCAGCGTCGAGCGTGTAGGGCGTGTAATCCTCGTCATCCATGAACACGAATGCTTCGCCATCCTTGTAAGAAAACGTCGCTTGCCGGCGCTGCAGTTCGACTTCCTTCAGATCGTCGTCGCCGCCGATGTTGAGGTCGAACTTGTTGCCGCCCGGCACGCTGTACAGCGTGAAACGCATCTTGAGTCCGCCGCCGCGACCCTGCGGCGCGCTGCGCTCGATATCACGCACCTGATAGACGGTGCCGTTGTGTTCGATCACGTTTCCTTTCTTGACGTCGTAGGCTTTCATCGTTGTTCGCTGCTGGATGGAGAGGGCGCCGCCGCGTCCGCGGCAGCCGGATTGCGGAGATAGAGCCGCAGATTTGGATAGTCGATCACGGCGCCGCCGCGTTCGAGGATGTCGGCGCCGATCACACCGTCGACCGGCGTTTCGCCGCGCTGCGAGAACGCGGCATTGACGTGGTCGAGCGCGAGGAAATGCACGGTGAACGCGTCGTCGCGGTAGTCGCCGATGCGCAGGCGGTTGCCGGGCAGGGCACTGATCGCCATGCCCGTGCCGCCGGCGCCGGTCGCCTGGCCGCCGGCCACCACGTCACGGCCTTCGTCGAAGCGCGACTGCGCCGCGCGGTCGATGACCGTGCGGCCTGCGCCGGTGTCGAGGATGAAGGTGCCGGCGACGCCGTTGATGCGGACGTCGACCGTGAGATGCGAATCGCCGTGACGCGTCATCGCCACCGCGGTGTAGCCCGCCGGTGTCAGCGCGGCGGCGAGCGCCATCGGCGTCGACTCGCGCGCGAGCGCGGGTGAGCCGCACAGCAGCGCAGCCAGTCCACATACGATCCACGATGTCGGGACGGCGCGGCGCATCACTTCGGCGCGAGACGCACCGCACCGTCGAGGCGAATGGTCTCGCCGTTGATGTAGCGGCTGCCGACGATGTAGGCGACGAGCTCGGCGAATTCTTCCGGGCGGCCCAGACGCGACGGGAACGGGATCGAGGCCGACAGCGACTGCTGCACCTCGTCCGGCATGCCGTCGACCATCGGCGTCCAGAAGATTCCCGGCGCGATCGTGTTGACGCGGATGCCGAAGCGCGAGAACTCGCGTGCCATCGGCAGGGTCATCGCGACCACGCCGCCCTTGGACGCCGAATACGCGGCCTGGCCGATCTGGCCCTCGTACGCCGCGACCGATGCGGTGTTGACGATCACGCCGCGCTCGCCGTCTTCGCCCGGGTCATTGCCCTGCATCGCCGCGGCGGCGGCCTTGGCCACATTGAAGCTGCCGACGAGGTTCACCATGACCGTGCGGCTGAAGGTCTCCAGCGGCATCGGCGCCTCGCGGCCGAGCACGCGGCCGGCGCCGAGGATGCCGGCGCAGTTCACGGCCACGTTGAGCCCGCCGAGGAATTCACGCGCGGCGTCGACGTTCGCCACCACGCCGGCTTCGTCGGTCACATCGGTGCGCAGGTAGCGCACATTGGCCTCGCCGAGCGCGGCGACTGCTTCGGTGCCCTTGTCGTCGTTGACGTCGAACAGCACGACCTTGCCGCCGCCGGCGACGAGGTGGCGGGCCACGGCGAGGCCGAGGCCGGAGACGCCACCGGTGATGAGGGCGCGGACGGAATCGGGCGTCATGTGCGGATCCTTGGACGGAAAACCCGCAGTTTAACCGGCCGGCCGCGTGCGCCGGTCAGTCCCGCTCCAGTGCACGTGTTCAGACGGACGCGCTGGGACCGCCTTGGAGATGCCGGATGAACTCGTCAGGGGAGAGCCCCGGCGCGAACAGGAAGCCCTGGCCGACCGTCACGCCGAGATCCAGCAGAAACCGCCGCTGCGCTTCCGACTCGATGCCCTCGGCGACCAGGCCGAGCCCGAGACTGCGCGCGATGCCGGCGACCGCCTGGCACACCGCGACATCGGAACGGTCACCCGGCACGCCGCCGACGAACAGCTGACTGAGCTTGAGTCCGTGGATCGGCAACCGGCGCAGATAGTTCAGGCCGCTGTAGCCTTCGCCAAAATCGTCGATGCTCAGCTGCACACCCATGCTGCGCAGCGCGGCGAACGTGCGCAGCGTGTCGGGCGCGTCTTCGATCAATACGCGCTCGGTGAACTCCAGTTCCAGCGCGCTGCCCGGCAGCGCGAATTCCTCGAGCACGTCGCGCACGTGGGTGGCGAGATCGTCGCCGAGGAATTGACGGTAGGACACGTTCACCGCCACGCGCACCACGCCGAGGCCGGCATCGCGCCACGCCGCGATCTGCTGGCAGGCTTCGCGCAGCACCCAGGCGCCGATGCGGACGATGTCGCCGGTGCTCTCGGCGTGGTCGATGAAATGGTCAGGTCGCATCTCCCCGAGCTGTCGGTTGCGCCAGCGGATCAGCGCTTCTGCTGCGATCACGCGCCGGCTGCGCAGGTCGACCTGCGGCTGATAGACCAGGTGGAATTCGTCGTTGTCGATCGCGCGGCGCAGATGCGTCTCCACGCGCAACCGGTCCTGCTGGGTCTGCGCCAGCGCAGGCGTGAACAACTGCCAGCCATTGCGGATGCGTCGCTTGCTCTCGTACATCGCCGCGTCGGCGTTCTGGATCAGCGTCTGCGGCCGGTCGCCATCCTCCGGTGCGCGTGCGATGCCGATGCTCGCGGTGATCGAAAATTCCTCCTTGTCGAAACGGAAGCCGTCGCCGAACGCATCGAGGATCGCGTTGGCGACGCGTTCGGCATGGCTGGCGCCGGTGCCGGCGTCGCAGACGACCAGGAATTCGTCGCCGCCGAAGCGGGCGATGCTGCCCGACACGCCCACCGCCTGGCGGATGCGATGCGCGGCGGCGATCAATAGTTCGTCGCCGGCGGCATGGCCGAGCGCATCGTTGACGAACTTGAAGCGGTCGAGATCGATGTAGAGCACGGCCACGCCGGCACGCGCGGGATCGGCCATGCGCCCCTCGAGCTCGCACAGAATCGCGTCGCGATTGAGCAGGCCGGTCAGCGGATCGGTGCGCGCCTGTGCCCGCAGGATCGCCTCGTCGTGTTTGTCGCGCGCGATGTCCTGCAACGTGCCGGTCAGCCGCGAGGTCGCCGGATCACCCTGTCTCGGCCCGCCGATCGCGCGCACCCAGAACGCGCTGCCGTCGCTGCGCAAGCCCTGCAATTCGATGTCGAAGCCGGCGGCGTCGAGCATCGCCGCACCGAGCGCGTCGCGCAGCCGGGCGCGGTCGGGCATCAGCAACAGGGCGACCAGCGCCTCCATCGTCGTCGGCGGCTGTACTGGGTCGAGAATCTGTGCGGCCTCGGCCGTGAGATACAGCCGGTCGGTGCCGCAGTCGAGCTCCCAGCCGCCGATGTGCGCCAAGGCCTGCACACGGTCGAACATCGCGCTGTCGCGCTTGAGCGCGCTGACGTCCGAGAACAGCGACAGCACCTGGTGCGGCCGGTCGCCGCCCGGCGGGTACTGCGGCACAGCGGTGACCATCAGCCAGTACAGCTCGCGGCGCATGCGGTGATAGAGACCAACCAGGGTGCTTTCGACGATGCGGCCGTCGCGCAGCGCGCGCACCGGCGGCAGCGCCTCCCAAGACATCTCGTTGCCGTCGGGCGCGATCGCAACCCACTCGCCGAGGTTGGACAGGTCGCCGAGCGAGGTCCCCTGGCGGATGCCGAGCAGGCGCAGCGCCGCCGGATTGCCGTAGACGAACCTGCCCGCGACATCGTGGATCGCGATGCCCCGGTCCATCACATCCATCAGTTCGCGGTAGCGCACCTCCGCCTCGCGGCGCTCGCTGAGATCGCGCGCCACCGCGACCAGACACGGCTCGCCTTGGTGCTCGAAGCCGGCGGTGTGCACCTCGACCGGGAAGCGCGAGCCGTCGCCGCGCATGTTGGTGACTTCGATGACGTAGGTGCGCCCGCGATGCACGGCGTCCCATACGGGCGCGAGGTGATCGCGTGGCAGATCCGGATTCAGCAGCTCGATCGGTTGGCCGACGATGTCGGTGCGCGGGCGGCCGTATGCCTGCTCCCCGGCGCGATTGAGGTCGAGCACGATGCCGTTCGCATCGAGAATGCTCACCGGATCGGGCACCGCGTCGAATAACGCGTGGTAGCGCAGTCCGGCGGCATCGGCCTCTGCGCGCGCGGCCGCCAGCGCATCGCGTGCGCGGGCGAGCAGGGCGCGGACGTCGGCCGGCAGTTCGGTATCGTCGGCCGCCAGCGACAGCGCATCAGGTAATGCCAGGGCATGCGCCTGGCGTTCCAGCAGTCCGGTAGGCCCGGTGCCCGATCGGTCCGTCATGTGCGCGGCGCCAGCGCCTGTCCGGGGTTGGGGGACGATGCGTCCAGTTTTAGCGCCGTCCCGCAGCGGCGTCCAGACGCCGGCCAGTCCGTCCGGAACGGTCGTGTTGCCCGGCAGGATGTCGTCGCGGTTCATGTCGTGCAGAGAACGGCCAATTCCTGATCGATCGGCCATCTGCCGGGTTTGCACGGTGTTCGCCCGGCGTTGCGCTGCAGCGTCCCGGTCGTGAAACGGACTGGATCCGCAACAGCCCGCCGTGCAGGGGCATGCGCCGGCGGCGCCGGGCGTACAATGCGAACCATTCTCGATACCAGATTCCCCTGTGAACCTTTGCCAGCTGCCACGCCGCACGCCCGCCCTCGTTGAAGACATCGAGGCCGTGGACGCGGTCGATCCCATCGCGCGCCGGCTTGGCGAACTCGGCTTCGTGCCCGGTGAGCCGGTCGAGGTCATGGCGGCCGGGCCGTTCGGGGGCGATCCGCTGCTGGTGCAGGTGGGCTATACCCGTTTCGCGCTCCGTCGCAGTGAAGCGGCGCGGGTGCGCGTGCGCATGGCGCCTGCGGCGTGAGCACGGCGATCGCGGCACCGCGTTTCGCACTGGTCGGCAATCCCAACGCCGGCAAGACCGCGCTGTTCAATCTGTTGACCGGCAGCCGCCAGAAGGTGGCCAACTACGCCGGCGTGACCGTCGAGCGCAAGGAAGGCCGCATGCACGGGCCGAACGGTGAGGGCTGGGCCCTGCTCGATCTGCCGGGCGCCTACAGCCTGCAGCCGGCGAGTCTGGACGAGGCGATCACCCGCGACCTGTGTCGCGGCTTCTATCCCGGCGAATCCGCGCCTGACGTGCTGGTGTGCGTGGTCGACGCGACCAACCTGCGTCTGCATCTGCGCTTCGTGCTGGAACTGCGCACGCTGGGCGTGCCGATGATCGTCGCTCTGAACATGGCCGATGCCGCGCAGCGCCGCGGCATTGGTATCGACCTTGCAGCGCTGGAGGCAACGCTGGGCGTACCCGTGGTCGAAACCGTCGCGATCCGCCGCGATGGTGCGCAGGCACTGTTGGCACGACTTGCCGATGTCGTGGCGCATCCGCAACCGCCGCCGGCGGCGGAGGGCAGCGTTGACCTGCACGCCGAAACACGTGCACTGCTCGCGGCGGCGGTCACGATGCCGCGCCGTACCGCGCGCATCGACGACGCACTGGATCGTTGGCTGTTACACCCGATCTTCGGTCTGCTGGCGCTGGCGACGATCATGTTCCTGATCTTCCAGGCCGTGTACGCCTGGGCGACCCCGATGATGGATCTGATCGACGCCGGCACGTCCGCGCTGGGCGCTTGGGTGTCGACGACATTCCCGCCCGGGCCACTGACCAGCCTGCTCGCCGACGGCATCATCGCCGGCCTGGGCGGCGTGATCGTGTTCCTGCCGCAGATCCTGATCCTGTTCCTCTTCATCCTCGCGCTCGAGGAGTCGGGCTATCTGCCGCGTGCGGCGTTCCTGCTCGACCGGGTGATGAAGGGCGCGGGCCTGTCGGGGCGCTCCTTCATTCCGCTGCTGTCGAGCTTCGCCTGCGCGATCCCCGGCATCATGGCGACGCGTTCGATCCAGGATCCACGCGACCGGCTCGCCACGATCATGGTCGCGCCGTTGATGACGTGTTCGGCGCGCTTGCCGGTGTACGCATTGCTGATCGGCGCTTTCATCCCGCAGCGCGCGGTCTGGGGCGTGCTGAACCTGCAGGGTCTGGTCCTGTTCGCGCTGTATCTGGCGGGCATCCTCAGTGCGCTGGCAGTGTCGTACATCATGAAGAAATGGCGACGCGACAAGCGCGAGCACGCATTGATGCTCGAGCTGCCGTCGTATCGCGTGCCGCATCCCCGAGACCTTCTGATCGGGCTCAAGGAGCGCGCGATGATCTTTCTCAAGCGCGTGGGCGGCATCATCCTCGCGCTGACCGTGCTGCTGTGGTTCCTGCTGTCGTTTCCCGCGCCACCCGATGGTGCGACCGGCGCCGCGATCGAGTACAGCTTCGGCGGGCGCATCGGCCACGCGCTGGCGGTGCTGTTCGCGCCGTTGGGCTTCAACTGGCAGATCTGCATCGCGCTGATTCCCGGCCTCGCCGCGCGCGAGGTCGCGGTCGCATCGCTGGCGACGGTCTACGCGCTGTCGGCAACCGATGACGCAGTGGCCGCGCAGGCGCTCACCCCGATCATCACCGACGGCTGGTCGCTGGCCACGGGCCTGTCGCTGCTGGTGTGGTTCATCTATGCGCCGCAATGCCTGTCGACGTGGGCGACGATCAAGCGCGAAACCGGCTCGTGGAAACTGATGGCGCTCAACGCCGGCTATCTGTTCGCGCTGGCGTATCTCGCGTCGCTGCTGACCTATCAGATCGCCCGCGCCCTGGGCGCAGGCTGAGCATCGCGACGATGACCGCCGGGCTGGTCCTGCAATACGTCGTCGTGGCACTGGCCGTGCTGCTCAGCGCGTGGGTCGTACTGAAGAAGCAGGCGCCGAATGCGGCGCGACGGCTGCGCGTCGCGTTCGCGTTGCCGCTGATGCGCGACGGTCGGCCGGCGTGGATGCGCGCAGTGGGCCGGCGCATCGCACCGGTGCCGATCGCGGCGAACACATGCGGCGGTTGCGACAGCTGCGGCCCGCCCAGGCGCTGAGCGGCCGGCTGGGTTCTCAGGCGGGCGGCAGTACCACTATGCCACCGCCGACATCGCGACCTCCCTCGACCAGCACGAACGCGCTGCCGTCTTCGAGTGCAAGCGGCGCCTCGCATTTCAGGTGCGAGGCGATCGTGCTGCCCGGCTCGACCGCGCCTTCCGCATCGAATCGCAACGCACACAGCGCCGTCGCCAAGACCTCGCCATCCGTGCCGACGAAGCGAACGTTGGGGCGGTAGTGATTGAAGACCGCGCTGCGGCGACTGCCCTCCGACTGCGCGCGCAGGTGCACGCAGGCGCGGATGTCTGCGCGCAACGCGAATGCATGCGAGCGGGGCGGCGTATCTGCAGAGCGCGCGGTGCCGTTTTCGAGAGAGGCGCACGGTGCGTCATATGAGGGGCCGGCAGTCGATCCGGTCGACGACGTTTCGGCAGTCCTGGTCGACGCGGCACGGTCTGCACGGGTCGATGACTCGACCGATGCGTCGGTTGAAGGCGCAGAGGGCGCGCAGGCGGCAAGTGCGGACGCAGCTGTGAGCAGGCAGGCGGAAAAAACGGAGCGGGCAGAAAAACGCATCGGACATCCTTGTCTTGGCGGCGCGCGTCATTGCGCGGTGTCGATCCGGAGACGCTAGTGGCGTCCCCGGCTCAGGGGCGAGCGGGTAGGCCGTCGCGCGTCGCTGGTCGGCGTGACTTCCACCGACAGGCTGAAGGTCCGTTCGTCGCCCACCAGCAAGGCGCCGACACCGACGACCTGGCGATTGATCTCCTTGCCGTCCTCATCGCGAATCACCAGCACGACGGAGTATTCCCAGGCGCCGCCTTCCGATGGATGCCGGATGCGACCCTCGACCTGCAGCGCGGTCGTGGTCTCCTCGCGCTGCACGGTGTTGCGCGCCACGATCGGCGAGCCGGGCGCGGCGTCGAGCTTCACCGATTGCTGGCACGCCGGACAGCGCGACGCGCTCTCCAGGATCATGGTCTTGCAGTGCGGGCAGGTGCGCGTGGCACCTGCCGCGCCCGGGCGACTGCTCACGATCAGTCGCTGGACTTGTCGTTGGCGGCCTTGTCCTTGGCATTGCCGGTCGGTGTCGGGCCAGGCTTGACGTCGCCCCAGCCGCACTCGATATGGCCGCGAATCTTCGAGCCAGACGCCACCGTCAGCGAACCGGCCTTGAGGTCACCGGTCAGAACCGCCGAATCACGCAGCTCGACCAGCGACGCCGATTCGATGTTGCCTTCCAGTTCGCCCGACACCAGCACCTGCTGGGCACGCACGCCGCCGTTGAGCTTGGCGCCGTGTTCGATGGTCAGGTTGCCCTGCACGTTGACGTCGCCCTTGAAGCGGCCGGCGATGCGCACATCGCCCGTACCTTCGATCTTGCCCTCGATGGTGAGGTCGGCGGCGATGATCGATTCCTTGCTCACCGGCGCTGCGGCACGCGGCGCGGGCGTCGGCGCTGCGGCAGGTGCAGTCGCTGCTGCGGGCGGCGCAGGCGGTGCCGCGGTCTGGAAATCCGCGACTGCGGGCGGCGGCGTCTCGCGAGCCGGCGCGGGCGGCGGCGCGTCTGTGCCGAAAGCGGGGGAATCTTTCTTGACGGTGCCGGACTGCTGAAAAATGGCCATGTCGCGCGTTACCTCGGAAATGGACAGGAGAGCGGAAAAGGACCGCTCGAACAGGGAATTCCGCGCCGCCGCGGTGGGGCAAACGCGGAGTCCGACCTTAGCACGCAATCGACGATCCCCAACTGTGACGGCTGGAGCGGATTCGAGACACAGCAAGGACTTGCCGCATGTTCAAGAAGCGTTACGCGAGATGTGGGTATCGCGCTCAGGCGCTCCGATCCAGCGCTGCAAGGAGAAGAATTTCCAAAAAAAAGCCCGCCATCAGGCGGGCTTTCAGTCGCTTCAGCAGATGCGATCAGCGGTCGGCGCGTTCTTCCACGCGCTCACCGGCATTCTCGATCGCCTGGCCTGCGTCCTGCGTCGCCTGGCCGGTGGCCCGTGCAGCCTCCTCGGCAGCGACGTCTGCGCGGCGTGCTGCATCCTGAGCAGCGACTTCGGCGTTCTGGGCAGCGTCGCGGGTCTGCTGGGCAGCCGCGTCAGCGGTGGCGCGTGCAGCGTCCGCAGTGGCAGAGGCGGCGTCGGAGATCGCCTGACCTGCGCTCTCGGTCGCGGCGGCGGCTTCGGCGCGCTCACGCTCGGCATCGTTGGAATTGCTGCAGGCGGCAAGGGCCAACAGCATTGCAGGTGCGAGTACGGTCATCGGCTTGAAATGCATGGCGTGTCTCCTGTGATCAAAGGACGGCGCGCAGATTGAATGCGCCTGTGTGAGGGTCGCGCAAAGACGTGTCGCGTGGCCGACGTTGCGCTGAATCGCCGCGTTCCGGTCTCGGCGCGGACGACCGTGTCCACAAAAAAAGGCCGCCGGGAGAACCCGGCGGCCTTCGAATCCACTACCGATGGCACAAGGCCATCGAAGTAAATTACGGCGTCACTTCTTCAGCAGCGTCCTTGGCATCTTCAGCCTTGGTCTCTGCATGGTCAGCGGCGTCGGCAGCGTGCTCGGCAGCGTCGTCGGTACCGGCAGCGGCAGCCTGGGCGGCAGCGTCGGCAGCGGCGTCAGCAGCGGCAGCGGCGTCGTCAGCAGCAACCTGCGCGGTGTCGGCAACGGCCGGGTCCTGCGTCTGGTTGGCAGCAGCCTGCGCGTCGGCAGCTGCGTCAGCAGCGCCTTCAGCCGAGCTGTTGGCCTGGTCGGCGTTGCTGCAAGCAGCCAGCGCCATACCCAGAGCCAGGGCAAGCAGAGCCTTATTAATCGTCATTGTGTCTTCCTCGTCTGAAAGTGTGGGCAACGCGCTTAATGCGCGCCGCCGACATGATGACAAGCCTCAGACGGCTGTCAAGCGGGACGTGCGTGGTTTTTTCGTAAAAAACACGTTATCCGAAGTTCACGCGATTTGCACGGCAATTGCGGTCGCTTCGCCGCCACCGATACAGAGTGTGGCAACACCGCGCTTTAGGCCGCGCGCTTGAAGCGCATGGATCAGCGTGACGATCAGTCGAGCGCCGCTCGCACCGATCGGGTGACCGAGCGCCAGTGCGCCTCCATTCACATTGAGGCGGTCGTGCGGGATGCCGAGATCCTTCATCGGCGCCATCGCCACGTTGGCGAACGCTTCGTTGACCTCGAACAGGTCGACGTCTTCGATCTTCCAGCCCGCCTTGTCGAGCACGTTCTGGATTGCTGTGACAGGCGCCGTGGTGAACCATTCGGGCGCCTGCGAGTGGCGCGCGTGGGCCACGATGCGCGCCAGCGGCTTGAGGCCATGCGCGGCAGCTTCATCCGCCGAGGTCAGCACCAGCGCCGCGGCGCCATCGGAGATGCTCGAGGAGCTGGCAGCGGTCAGCACGCCGTCCTTGCCGAACGCAGCGCGCAGGGTCGGGATCTTCTCGACCTGGATCTTGCCGGGCGCCTCATCGGTGTCGAACGTGGCGTCGCCCTTGCGGGTCTTGACCGTCACCGGTGCGATTTCGTTCTTGAATGCGCCGCTTTCGATCGCCCGCTTCGCACGGGTGGCGCTCTCGACGGCGTAGGCGTCCAGATCCTCGCGGGTGAAGCCGTACTTGTGGCTGGCAACGTCGCCGAATACGCCCATCGACTTGCCGTCGTCGGGATTGGTCAGGCCGTCCCATGCCATGTGATCGAGCATCTCGGCGCTGCCATAGCGGATGCCGGTGCGCGAGCCGTTGAGCAGATGCGGCGCATTGGTCATCGATTCCATACCGCCTGCGACGACGAACTTCGCGGTGCCGGCCTTGATCAGGTCGTGGCCGAACATCACTGCCTGCATGCCCGAGCCGCAGACCTTGTTGATGGTCACGCAGCCGGCCTTGTCAGGGATACCCGCCGCGCGCGATGCCTGGCGCGCCGGTGCCTGGCCCAGACCGGCTGGCAGCACGCAGCCGATGATGGCTTCGTCGATGAGGTCGGGCGATACGCCGGCGTGTTCGAGCGCGGCGGTGATCGCGGTCGCGCCGAGGGTCGTCGTGGGAACGCCGGTGAACTGGCCGAGCATGGAACCGATGGCGGTGCGCTTGGCGCCGACGATGACGATGTCAGTCATGGTGAGGTGACTCCAATGAGGGGACTGCTGGGTCCGCCGATTATCGCACCCGGCGTGCGGCATCGTCGCCGGCCCTGGTGTGCGCCCGGATGGCGCGCGTTCTGGATTGCAGGTATAGATGCCGCAACAGGGGTGTTCGCGGCCGTACAACGGCCGCGCGGGACGAGAGAAGACCGATGTCGAATTCGAAGAGCGCGCGCAGCGTCGCGCGGGGCGCACGTCGCAGCCTGCTGGCTTGCGCCCTGGGGACTGCGCTGGTCGCCTGTGGCGGTGGTGGATCGGGAGAGGGACTGGTGATGCCGACGCCCCCGCCGCCGTTGGCACCACCCCCGACCACGCCACCACCGACCACGCCGCCGCCTACCGTGGTGCAGCCGCCCAATCCGGCATACAGCGGGCATCTGGTCGATACCAATACATACGCCGCCCACGATGCCGGATTCACCGGCCGTGGGGTGCGCATCGGGTTTCTCGACAGCGGCGTCAACCGCAAGCATCCGGCGTTGCGCGATCGTGTGGTCGCGAACCTGAATTACATCAGCGCGTCGGACAACAATCTGTCTGTCGACGATGTGGCCGGCCACGGCACTGCCGTCGCCCAGACCGCGGCGGGGCGTCCGTTCGGCACATGGCCTGGCGGCGTGGCACAGAACGCGGAGATCGTCTCGGCACGCATCATCAGCGACAAACCGCCGGAGGACGACGGCAGCGGCGGCGGCAACGAAATCGACGGTCCTCTCGGGCTGACCGCGATCCACCGCGACCTGATTGACCGCAACGTCAAGGTGATGAACAACTCCTGGGGTGGTCTATACTGGACCAACCTCGCCGTCACCGCGCAGATCGCGAGTGAATACCGTCCCTTCGTCATCAACCATGGCGGGCTTGTCGTGTTCGCATCGGGCAATTCGGCATTCGCCAATCCGTCCGATACCGCCGCGCTGCCGAGCAAGGCCGGGACCAACGGCAGCACACCGGCGGCGGATCTCGAGCGCGGCTGGCTGACCGTGTCCGCGCTGGCGGAGAACAGCACGACGCAGCTGGCGAGTTATTCGAATGCCTGCGGTGTGGCGATGCGCTACTGCCTGGTGGCGCCGGGCACGGTGATCGTCACCGGCCCCGACGATGCACCCAACGCCCCCACGTATTTCCGTTACAGCGGCACGTCGCTGGCCACGCCGCTGGTGTCGGGCGCAGCCGCACTGGTCTGGGAAGCGTTCCCGTATTTCGACAACGATCTGGTGCGTCAGACGATTCTGGGTACCGCGACCGACATCGGTGCGCCTGGCGTGGATCCCGTGTTCGGCTATGGCGCGCTCAACGTCGGCAAGGCTGTGCTGGGGCCGGCGAAGTTCGATTGGGGCGATGTCACCGCGAACTTCAACAGCGGCACGTCGACCTGGGCCAACGACCTCAGCGGCGCGGGCGGTCTGGTCAAGCGTGGCGGTGGCACGCTGCGAGTGACAGGGGTTGCGGGCTACGGTGGCGCGACACGTGCGGAGGGCGGCACGCTCGCGTTCGAAACGTCTTCAATCCCGGGCGCGGCAACGGTCGCATCCGGCGCGGCCCTGCAGTTCGGCGGCGCGCGCGTGGGCGGCAACCTGGTCAACAACGGCACGTTTGCGGTCACCGGCAACACGCGTGCACGTGCAGTCGACGGCAATTTCCAGCAGGGCACGGGCGGACGCCTCGCCTGGCAGATGGGCGCGCCGTTGCAGGTCAGCGGCAGTGCGACTCTGGCGGGTGAGTTGCAGGTGACCGGTATCGTCAGCGGTTACACGACGCAACGCCGCGAGAACGTCGTCGAAGCCGCAGGCGGTGTGACTGGCGTTTTCGGCAGTCTGACCAGCGGTCCGGGTGTCTTCCTCGAGGGCACTCTGCGCTACGACACGAACCTCGCCTGGATCGACGTCATCCGGATCAACGTGACGGCCGCGGCCGCCTCGTTCGCATCGATCACCGCGCAGTCGCTCGGTGCCGCCGAGCGCGTCGAAGGCGCGTTCGCACAGATCGATGGCCAGTCGTCCGTCACCGATGGCCCCGTCGCCGACGGTTTCATCCGCGCGGCCGGTGCATTCCAGGGCATCCAGAGCGAAGCGGCGGCGCTCGCCGCGCTCGACAGCATGTCCGGTGCACAACATGCGGCGGCGTTGACGGCGACGTTCGACAACGTCGACATGGGGCGGCGCGCGATCGCGTCGCGCGTGGGCGCGCTGGCGGCGCGCGACGCGGCGGTCGGCGTGTGGAGGCAATCGCTGGGGCAGGGCGGCAGTGGCGGATTTGCGCGCGACGGTTTCAGCGTCGATGGCTGGAGCATCGGCCGCGATCATCTGCTCGGCAATGGTCTTGTGGCGGGCTTCGCGTTCGGCGAGCTGCGCGGCGATGGGATTGCGGCGGCACGCGGTGATCGCAATCGCGATCGGCAGACGCAGGCGCAGGCATATCTGGCGCGCAGCTTCGGCGACAGCTACGTCATGGCGCAGCTCGGCAGCGGTCGTTTCGATCGCGACATGCAGCGTCAGTTGTTCGCGGGCGCCGACTGGCAGGGCGTGGCGGCGCGGTACGCCGGCAACTACACACAGGCGGCGGTCGAGGCGGGGCACCAGTGGCGCGTCGGCGCGGCTGCGTTCGGTCCGTATGTCGGCGCCGAGCAGGTGCGCCTGCGCAGCGACGGATTCGACGAGCGGGGTGGCGATGGCTTCGGTCTGCGCAGTGCAGGCTGGGATGTTGCACGCAGCCAGGCGATCGGCGGTCTGCGCGCGCGCTGGGATACGCCTGGGTTCTCGCTGCATGGCTACGGGGAATGGCAGCAGACCGTGTCGTCGAGCGGATTCGATCTGCAGGCGAGCTTCACCGGCATCGAGGCCTGGGCGCCGATCGCCGGGCTTGCGCCGGCGCGATCGGGTGGTCTTGCGGGAATCGCCTTCGAATCCTGGCTGACGCCGCGTGCGCGGATGCTGCTGGGTGTCGATCAGCGCTTCGGGCCGCGGGGGAGTGACCGCATGGCGTCGATGCAGGTTGCGGTCGGGTTCTGATCTGCCAGCAATCCCCGCAGAAAAAGGCTGCTCACAAGCAGCCTTTTTCTGTAGGAGCGCGCTTGCGCGCGAAATGCGCTGTCGAGAGAGCAGCGTCACGCAGTGCCACCTACAGAGCCTCGGGTTGATCCCCTGTGGCTTCGAGATAGTGTGCGTCCGAACATTGAGGCATGCCATGTCCAGTCGAAAGCCGCGGTCATCGTGCGCTGCGTATCGGTCGACGGTCTGAAGTCGATCGGCCTTACCTCGTCACCGCTTCCACCTGGAAACGGCGCAGACTATTCGCTGATTTTGACAACGCGCGAGCAGCGTGCTGCGCCTTCACGAGCCCGCGTGCTGCTGGGGATTCGAAGCTCTTGGCCTGGGGCCTGATGCCCGACCACGCGCACTGGTTGTTGCAGCTGGGCGGCGAATCATTAGAGCGCGTGGTGGCGCGGATGAAGTCGGCTGTCAGCCGAAATTTGCATCACAACTGGGGGAGCACGCATCCCATATGGGCGAGGGCGTTTCACGACCGTGCGATGCGGCGCGACGAGGACCTACACGCCGCGGCGCGCTACGTCGTCGCCAATCCGCTTCGGGCAGGGCTGAGCCGGTCGCTTGCCGACTATCCGTTCTGGGATGAGGTCTGGCTCGACGGACGCAAAAGCAGCACAGGCACGAATACATGCGACGGCGATAGTTCCAGCCGGACCTGATCGCGCGCGAGCGCGCTCCTACAGACAAGCCCGCACTCAGGGTCCCGCGTTGAAGAGTTGTACTTTGCAGTTGTTGTCGCCGCCTTGCGCTCCTACAGACAATCCAGCACTCAATGCGCCGCGTAATGGATGAGCGGACGCTCGTTGAGGGGCTGGACCTTGCGGTTGTTGTGGCTGTAGCGGGCATTGAAGCCTGCGATCTGGGGCGCCGATAGCGTCACGGGCGTGTCCAGCACATACCACTCGACGTTCTCGGTCAGCGGCGGCGTGGTCAGCGAACCCAGATAGTGGTGATAGCTCTTGTCGCGCGGCAGCATGATCGCGATGTCCTCGCGCTCGATTTCGCCTTCGCGTGCATCGCCCAGCGCCTCAAGCACTTCGCCGGCGAGCCTGTTGGCGTCGCCTTCGCGATACATCACGCCGACCACAGCGAGGCGGCCGTCCTTCGCCTTGAACACGAAGTGGCCCTCGAGCGGAAACGATTCGCCGTCGATCGTGTGTTCGCTGGCGGCATGGAAATGGAACTGCATCAGTTCGAAATGGCGTCCGCGGATCAGCGCGTCCGGGCCGTGCGCTTCCACTTCCACCGAGTGGCCGTTGTCGACCACGCGCAGCGCGGCTTCGGTGTCGCGCAGTTCGATCGCCTGGGCTTCTTCCATGTCGCCTTCGTTCGCCACCGAGCGCTGGATGTCGATCGGGGATTGTCCCAGCGACGCCGGGTAATCCCACTTTTCCTGACGCTCATAGTCGTACTGCTGGGCGAAGACGCACGCGGGTGCGAGCAGGGCGGCGATGGCGGCAACCAGAACGCGGGAACGGGACGAACGCTGCATTGAACTCTCCGGATGAGGGGCGTCGTGCGACGCCGACGAATCAGGCTACACCGGCGGGTTCCACGGCGGCGTCGCGCCATCGACACACCGCCAGACACGGCAAGGCGGGCTCCCCGAGAACGAAAAACGCCACCCGAAGGTGGCGTTTTTGTGACAGCTGCGGGACGGCTGGATCAGCCGCCGCGCACGCGGCCCTGGAAGCGCGGCTGCGCGCGGCCCAGCGGCAGCTTCAGCTTGCCCATGGTCTCGATACGCTCCTCGGCGAGGCGGTCGGCGGCCATGTAGGTCGGCACGCCATCGCGCTCGGAAATCTCGAAGATGCGCGTGAGGTTGTGGTAGATCGTGCGCATCATGCGCATCGCGCGCTCGCGGTTGTAGCCGTCGATTTCCAGCGAAATGTTCATCACGCCGCCTGCGTTGACCGCGTAGTCGGGCGCGTAGAGGATGCCGCGCTTTTCCACTTCGTCGCCGATCGCATTGTTGGCGAGCTGGTTGTTCGCCGCGCCGCAGATGATCTTGGCCTTTAGGCGCGGCAGCGTCTTCTCGTTGACCGTGCCGCCCAGCGCGCACGGCGAGTAGACATCGGCGTCGACGTCGTAGATCTCGTCCAGGCCCACAGCCTCGGCGCCGTATTCGCCGACCGCACGTGCCACGCGATCCTTGTTGATGTCGGTGACGAACACCTTCGCGCCGCGCTCGGACAGCAGCTTCACGAACTCGATGCCGACATGGCCTAGGCCCTGGACGGCGTAGCTGTAGTTGCCGACGTCCTCGTTGCCGAACTTGCGGTTGAGCGACGCCAGCAGGCCCTGCATCGTGCCGTAGGCGGTGAACGGCGACGGGTCGCCCGAACCGCCGTGAACCTGGTGCACGCCGGTGACGAACTGGGTCTCGCGGTACACGAGTTCCATATCGTTGACGTCGATGCCGACGTCCTCGGCGGTGATGTAACGGCCGCCCAGCGACTCGACGCACTGGCCGAACGCACGGAACAGGCCTTCCGACTTGTCGGCGGCCGGGTCACCGATGATCACGGCCTTGCCGCCGCCGAGGTTCAGACCGGCGACCGCGTTCTTGTAGGTCATGCCGCGCGACAGGCGCAGCACGTCATTGAGCGCGTCCTGCTCGGAGTCGTACGGCCACATGCGGGTGCCGCCCAGCGCCGGACCCAGCACGGTGTTGTGGATCGCGATGATCGCCTTCAGACCCACGTCCTTGTTGTGGCAGAACACGACTTGTTCGTGGCCGTAGGTGTCGAGGTGCTCGAAAATCATTCAAAACTCCGTCACGGGCGTTGGGCCCGACGTCTGGTGGCAGGAGGCGGCGTGGGGGCTGTGCGGGTCGGTCTAGGCGACCGGATGGGTCCGGCAGGGCCGCAGGGTGTGATTGACCGGGGTCATTTTACGCCCCTCATCCGACAATTGGTTGAAGGTGCAACCGAAAGAGCGGAAGCGCTTCAGGATCAATTGGTTGCGGGGGTTTTGCGTTGTGTGCCGGGCTGGCTCGGGGATGCCTGGTGTCGAACCGCAAGTGGGCGGGGGCTTCAGGCGTGGACGTGTCGTTCTGGCGAGCGGCGGGACGACGTGCGCCCAGGCAGGAGACGCCTGTCGGGCTCGCGTGGTTCGTGCACTGCACCGCCTGACGGTTTGCCCCCTCCCAACCCTCCCCCGCATGCGGGGGAGGGCTTCGAGCTGGTGCTGCGATTCGATCAGCAGCCAGGGCAGTACGCGAGATCGGACGGTTTGCCCCACCCAACCCTCCCCCGCACGCGGGGGAGGGCTTCGAGCTGAGGCTGCGACTCGATCGGCAGCAAGCGCATCACGCAGGCTCGGACGATTTGCCCACACACCCGTCACTCCCGCGGAGGCGGGAGTCCATGGACGTGTGCGCGGCGTCGAGCAATGGCGCGAAGGATCGGACAAGCGTCCGGTAAAACCGCCCTGACGAGACACGACACGCGCCATCCCCGCACGCAGGGAAGGGCGTCAGGCTACAGCTGCGACTCCACCGGCAGCCACCGCACCACGTTCGCGCCCACGCGCTGCAGGCGGGTGCTGTCGGGTTCCACCTTCAGCGGCGCCGGTGGGTCTCTGTCGCGGTCGAGCCAGCGCGTGTCGCCGTCGGCGTTGAGGTACACCCAGTAGCTCATGCCCGGCGCGGTGAGGTGCCTGTATTCCTTGAACAGGGCGGCGCCCAGTGCAGGGTCGTCGAACAGCACGCCCATTTCGGTGTTGAGGTTGGCCGAGCGCGGGTCGAGGTTGAACGAGCCGACGAAACCGCGTCGGCCGTCCACCAGGATCGCCTTGGTGTGCAGGCTGGCGCCGCCGCTGCCGAACAGGCTGCTGGCCGCTTTCGCGTCCGCCTGGCTGCGGGCCTCGAACAGATGCACGCCGCCCTCGAGCAAGGTGTTGCGATAGCGCAGGTAACCGCCGTGTACGGCGACCACATCGTTCGCGGCCAGCGAGTTCGTCACCACCGAGACGTGCACGCCGCGCTCAGCCAGGTGCACCAGTCCGCTGGTGCCCTGCACGCCGGGCACGAAGTAGGGCGAGATCAGCAGCGCGGACCGCTCGGCCTTCACGATGTCGCCAACCAGGCGCTCGACCAGCCAGTCCTCGCGGTCGTCGCCGCGCCATTTGATCGGCGGGTCGGACATGATGCGGACGTTCTCGCTCCAGATCGGCGTGAGCCCCTGGGAGAAATAGCCGCGCACGGTCGGCGACAGTTCCGTCGCATCCAGATAGCGGCGCGCTTCTTCGCTGCCGGCTTCTTTGTGGATCCGCGCCAGCACCGCGCGGATCGTCGACTTCGACTTGCGGTTCAGCGCCTCGATCGGAATCGCCGCTTCGCTGTTCCAGAAGTCGTCGAAGATCACGCTGGCATCGGCCACGGCCGGGCCGAACAACACCATGTCGAGATCGTGGAAATTGAATTCCTCGGCGGCGCTGAAGTACTCCTCGCCCACGTTGCGCCCGCCGACCACCGCCACGCGGCCGTCCGCGATCCAGGCCTTGTTGTGCATGCGGTGGTTCACGCCCCAGGCGCGCTGCACCATTTCCAGCAGGCGCATCACGCCGGTGCGGTTGCGGAACGGGTTGTAGACGCGCAGCTCGATGTTGTCGTGCGAGTCCATCGCCAGCAGCGTCTCGTCCATCTTGCCGATGCCCATATCGTCGAGCAGGATGCGCACGCGCACGCCGCGCTCGGCCGCCTCCCAGGCTTCGTTGGCGAGCATCCGTCCGGTCAGGTCGTCGTGCCAGATGTAGTACTGCAGATCGAGGCTGCGCCCGGCATTTCGCGCGGAGATCGCGCGCGCGGCGTAGGCGTCCACGCCGTCGGGCAGCATGATCGCGCCGGTCTTGCCGTCGTGACGCGCCAGTAGCGGCACCAGTTCGCGGTCGAGCGGGGTCGCGTCCTCGGACAGCGGCAGCGTCTGGCTCGGCCTGCCCGTGGCCGGCGGCAGCAGATGGTCGGCCACGAATACGCTGCTCACGGCCATCACGAGCAACGTGAAAAGTCCCCAGCCGATCAGTTTCTTGACGCGCTTCTTCATGTGCAGGGGCCTGAGGTCATCCGGACAAGCATCGCAGATGCGCCGCCCACGCGTCTTCGCAGGGAGGGTCGCGGCGCCTGCGACCGCGCCGGTGCAGCGTGGACGACATCGCGACGGTCATCGATCCGTTGCACACTGCGGCGGGGGATCCGTCGCTGTCCGCCCGGCAGGTCCGGGCGCGTTCGATATGCGAACCACGGAGGCTTCATGGCGACCCGGAAGACCACGCGCAGCGTTGCGCCCAAGGCGACCACCCCGCGGCTGCTCGACGCACGCCCCGACACCGCGGATTTTCGAGACCGTATGTTCGAACCCACGCTGGTCGACGTGCCCAGCGAGATGCCGCTGGCGCGCTTCGTCGCGTTGCGCGTGCCGGTGCTCGACCAGGGGGATGCGGGCGCCTGTACCGCCTACGGCCTCGCGACCGTCGCGCACACCTTGCTGCGGCGCCGGCGGCCCGATCCGGTCACGCGGCGCATCAGCACGCGCATGCTCTACGACATGGCCCGCCGGTATGACGAATGGGAAGGCGAGGACTACGACGGTTCCAGCTGCCGCGGCGCGATGAAGGGCTGGCATCGCCATGGCGTGTGCGCCGAGGAATGCTGGCCGGACACGCCCGGCCGCCCGCTGCAGGAGGTCTACACCGAAGAACGCGCGCGCGCCGCGCAGGCACATCCGCTCGGCGCCTATTACCGCGTCAACCACAAGGACTTGGTGGCGATGCACGCCGCGTTCGCGGAAGTGGGCGTGCTCTACGCCTCGGCCGCCGTGCATGCCGGCTGGATGGCGCCGCCGAAATCAGGTGTCATCGAATGGACCGAGCAGACGATCGCCGGCTACCACGCGTTCGCGATCGTCGGCTACGACCGCGATGGCTTCTGGATCCAGAACTCCTGGGGCACGCGCTGGGGCAAGCGCGGCTTCGGCTGGGTCAGCTACGACGAATGGCTGCAGCGCGGCACCGATGTCTGGGTCGCGCGCCTCGCCGTGCCGGTGCGTCTGCAGCGCGTACAGGCCGTGGCCGCCAGCAACTCCGCGTTGGCGCGGCAATCGAACGGCTACTCGCAGGCCGACCTGCGTCCGCATATCGTCAGTCTCGGCAACGACGGCCGCCTGCGCACCAGCGGCCGCTTCGGTACCGGCCAGGACGCGGTGCGCAATCTCATCCGCGAAGACCTGCCGCGCATCACGAAAGACTGGCCGAAGAAGCGCGTGATGGTCTACGCGCACGGCGGCCTCGTGCCGGAACAGGCTGCGATCCAGCGCGTCGCCGACCTGCGCGAACTCATGCTGCCGCAGCAGATCTACCCGCTGTGCTTCGTCTGGAAGACCGACGTCTGGAGCACGCTCGGCAACGTGCTGCGCGACGCCGTGCGCCCGCGTAGCGAAGGCTTGATGGACAAGGCCAAGGGCGTGCTGCTGGATCGCGTCGACGACACCATCGAACCGCTGGCGCGCGCGCTCGGCGGCAAGGCGATGTGGGACGAGATGAAGGAGAACGCGCTGCTGGCGACGACGGCCGTCATCCGCAATGGCGATCAACTCACCGAAGCCGGCGGCGCTGCGCAGGTCGCGCGCCTGCTTGGCGAATGGATGCAGGCAGATCCGACCGT
The DNA here is from genome assembly GCF_979256585.1 of Luteimonas sp. AC640a. Classification (NCBI taxonomy): domain Bacteria; kingdom Pseudomonadati; phylum Pseudomonadota; class Gammaproteobacteria; order Lysobacterales; family Lysobacteraceae; genus Luteimonas; species Luteimonas sp. AC640a. Next base: position 349,166 of record NZ_CEEDOV010000007.1, read on the forward strand.
CGAACTGCATCTCGTCGGCCACAGCGCGGGCTCGATCCTGCTCGCGCCGCTGGCGCAACTGCTGACGTCCGATGGACTCGTCGCCACCGGCCCGGCTGCCAGCATGCAGGGCATCGGCCAGCGCATCGCCAGCCTCAACCTGTGGGCGCCGGCGATGACCATGGCGCTGTTCGAACAGAGCTTCGCGCCTGCGCTGGCCGCCGGCACGATCGCGCACGCCGGCCTGTTCACGCTGAGCGACCGCGCCGAACAGGACGACCACTGCGCCCGCGTCTACAACAAGTCACTGCTGTACCTCGTCGCCCACGCCTTCGAGGAACGCGCCCGCAGCTGGGTGCGCCGCGAATACCGCAACGGCACGCCACTGCTGGGCATGGCGCGCTTCATCGAATCCAACGGCGCCATCCGCGACCTGCTGGCGACCGGCAAGCTCGACTGGATCCAGGCACCGATGCAGGGCGATCCCACGCAAGCGGCGGATGGCAGCGCGGCCACGAGTCACGGCGGTTTCGACGATGACAGCGCGACGCTGCAGGCCACGCTGTGCCGGATCCTCGGCGAGCGCAGCACCACGGCGCCGGTGCGGATTCACCGCTCGGAATCGGGCTTGGCGGATTGCCGGGCGCGGTTGAGTGAGGCGTTGGAGCCGGTGGGGCGGCGGTGATTTGGGCTGTCTGACCCGGTGCGCAAGTCGCTGGGCCCCGGCGTGACCAGACATGCGTCTGTTGAAAGCCGCCGGGGGGCGGGGTGAGAGGTGGTTCTCTGGCGCTTGAGCTTTCATAGCGAAGATCAACTGGATGACCAGTCCTTCGGCTGTCGAAAGGTTTTTTCGCGTGCGATTGGATGACGGTGTGAGGTCTGCGTGCCCCGGTAGCGCCGCACACTGCGCGAACGTCAAAAATGGATGACCAGCCGTTCGGCTGTTGAAAGGCGCTGGGGCCCATTTTGATCTGCGTGTTTAACGTCGGCCCTCGCACGCCACCCGACTGACGCCCGCCAGACATGCCGTCGAGTCCAATGGCACACCCGCCCAGCTCCGCCTCGCCGTGCCCAGTCCCGATCCAGGCAGCAACGTCGACACCCTCTGGACCATCGGTCACTCGACGCGGTCCTGGGACGACTTCCTCGCACTACTCACCCACTGGCGCATCGAGGCCATCGTCGACGTGCGGCGGTTTCCCGGATCACGCCGCTATCCCTGGTTCGCCAGCGAGACGATGGCCGAGCAGTTGTTGGCGTCGCACATCGACTACCACTGGCTGCCGCAACTCGGCGGCCGCCGCCGTGCGCAGCCCAACTCGCCGAACGGCGCGTGGCGCAGCGCCGCGTTCCAGGGGTATGCCGACCACATGGCCAGCGATGAATTCGCGGATGGTCTCTCGCAGACACTCACGGTGGCGGCACAAAAACGCACCGCACTGATGTGTGCTGAGGCGCTGTGGTGGGGATGTCACCGCCGCCTGATCGCCGATCTGCTGACCCATCGCGGTGTCGATGTCTGCCACATCCTGGAGATCGGCAAGGTGCAGCCGCACGTGATGCATCCCGATGCCCGGCCCGCCGGCGCGGATCTCGTCTATCCGCCGGCGCAAGCCGGCCTGTTCTGAAGCGTGCCGCTCAGCGGGATTCGAGCGACGCCTGCAACGCGGTCGCCAATGCGGCATCGCCGCTGACGAGATCCGCCCAGCGCAGTTCGAGGCCTTTGCGCTTGCCCTTCGGCACCAGCTTCAGGCCGTCGGGATCGATGGTCAGCGAGTACGCGTCCTCGCCGATGCGGACTTCGCGCTTGAGCGGTTTGTCGAGTGGGGTCATGGGCGGCGCTCCGAGAGTCGGGTCTGGATGCTGCGCCCGATGCTGTCGAGGGCAGGCAATGGTGGCGGTAGCGCTCTATGTCAGGGCGGAAGTCGCTGGGCCCAGGCGTGACCAGACATGCGTCTGTTGAAAGCCGCCGGGGCGACAGGCTAGGCGCAGTGACGCTCTATCGAACCGCCCGGATCCGCGAAAAATCAAAATGGATGACCAGCCGTTCGGCTGTTGAAAGGCGCTTCCAGCATGACCAGACATGCGTCTGTTGAAGGCCGCTGGGATGACGGCAACACGCTAAGCATCTCCAGCCGTCGCCCCAGCGCACGCTGGGGCCCATTTTGATCTTCAGCTGCCGGTACGCCGCAACCCGGGAACGCGCGAGCGCTCGTAAAAGCTTTTGTAAATGCTCCCTCAAAGCATTCACATGCAGCTAAAGATCAATCCACGCAACCCAGACCACCCGTCGCCCCGGCGCACGCCGGGGCCCAGCGACTCTGCTCTTCAGCCCCACCAGCCGAACACCCCACACACCCCGAAAATGCCGCACCGCAGCATATTTTCAACCGAAACAGCCCCGCGCCCCGCCGCTACAATCGACGCATCTTTTTCCCCCGCAGGAGCGCGCCATGAGCACGCCGGCCAGCCAGATCGATTCCACCGCCTCCGACCGTCAGCCCGAGTCCTCGCCGCTGCGCTTCGTCACTGCCGCCAGCCTGTTCGACGGGCACGACGCGGCCATCAACATCATGCGGCGGCTCATCCAGTCGCAGGGCGCCGAGGTCATCCACCTCGGCCACAACCGCAGCGTCGAGGACGTGGTGCGCGCCGCGCTGCAGGAAGACGCCGACGGCATCGCGCTGTCGAGCTATCAGGGCGGCCACGTCGAGTACTTCAAGTACATGGTCGACATGCTCAAAGAGCGCGGCGCCGGCCATATCCGCGTGTTCGGCGGCGGTGGCGGCACGATCACGCCCGAGGAAATCCGCGAGCTGCAGGGCTACGGCGTCGAGCGCATCTATCACCCGAACGACGGCATGAAGATGGGCCTTGTCGAAATGATCGAGGACGTCGTCAACCGCGCCGCATCCGCGCGCGATGCCGCCGTCCGCGACGATTCGGGCCACGCGCCCGACATCGACGACGAAATCGGCCTGGGCCGCGTACTGTCCGCACTCGAAGACGGCAGCATCAGCGAGAACGAACTCGCGAAGCTGCGCAAGACCTGGCAGCTGGCCGGCGGCCGGACGCCCGTCATCGGCATCACCGGTACCGGCGGCGCGGGCAAGTCCTCGGTCACCGACGAACTGCTCAACCGCTTCCTTGCCAGCTTCCCGCAGATGCGCATCGCGGTGATCTCGGTCGATCCCACACGTCGCCGTAGCGGCGGCGCCTTGCTGGGCGATCGCATCCGCATGAACTCGCTGCGCAGCCATCGCGTCTACATGCGCTCGATGGCCACGCGTCGCCAGAACGTCGCCACCAATGCGGTGCTCAAGGACTGCATCGGCTTCCTCAAGAGCCTCGCCTACGACCTCGTGATCGTCGAGACCGCCGGTATCGGCCAGTCGGATTCGGAGATCGTCGATCTCGTCGATTTCCCGATGTACGTCATGACCAGCGACTACGGCGCGGCCAGCCAGCTCGAGAAGATCGACATGATCGATTACGCCGAGCTGATCGTGCTCAACAAGTACGACAAGCGCGGCGCCGAAGACGCGCTGCGCGACATCCGCAAGCAATGGAAGCGCAACCGCGTCGCGTTCCAGACCGCCGATGCCGACGTGCCGGTGTATCCCACCATCGCCAGCCAGTTCAACGATCCCGGCGTGACCTGGATGTTCGACAACCTGTGCCGCCTGTTGCGCGAGAAGACCGGCGCCGGCACCCCTGTAGGAGCGGCCTCGGCCGCGACCGGGGCTTCGACCGGTGATGTCAAAGGCATCGCGGCCAAGGCCGCTCCTACAACAGCGTTGGCGTGCGATTTCCAGCCCAACCTCGACACCTCGCTCAAGGAACCGCGCGCCACCGTGCTGATCCCCGGCGCACGCGTGCGCTATCTGGCCGAAATCGCCGAATCCGGCCGACGCATCAACAGCGACATCGAGCGCCAGGCCGAAGCCGCCGACCGCGCCCAGGCCATGTGGCAGGCGCTGCAGGAACTGGACGACGCGCAGCTGCCAAAGGCGCTGGATCTTTACCACTCCGACGACCTGCAGCCCGCACGCGATCTCAACACCTCTCCCTCCGGGAGAGGTCGCGCCGTAGGCGCGGGTGAGGGTGCTTCCAGCGCGACCGTCGTCGACAGCCCATCCCCCGCGGTCCCCGCCGACCCCGTCCAGGCCGGCACCGCGCCTGACCCGAGCGCCGTCGCCCCCGCGGAGGCGGGGGCCCATGGACGTTCAGGCAGTGGAAGCGCAACGTCCTTGGATTCCCGCCTTCGCGGGAATGACGAACGAGTCGACCGCTCGCTTCTCACCCTGCGCCAGCGCTACAACGACGCCATCCAGGCGCTCAGCAGTGAATCGCTCAAACTCCTGCGCGACTGGCCGCAGCGTCTGAAGTCCATCACCGACGAATTCACCGAGTACCAGGTGCGCGACAAGTCGATCAAGGTCGACAACTACCGCGATTCGCTGAGCCACCAGAGGATCCCCAAGATCGCCGCGCCCACCTACAAGAGCTGGGGCGAGCTGTTGACCTTCCTCGGCAAGGAAAACCTGCCGGGCAGCTATCCCTACACCGGCGGCGTGTACCCGTACCGCCGCACCGGCGAAGACCCGATCCGCATGTTCGCGGGCGAGGGCACGCCCGAGCGCACCAACCGCCGCTTCCATTACCTCTCCGTCGGCCAGCCGGCCGCGCGCCTGTCCACCGCGTTCGACAGCGTCACCCTGTACGGCGAAGACCCGGCGCCGCGCCCGGACATCTACGGCAAGATCGGCAACTCGGGCGTCAACATCCCCACGCTCGACGACATGAAGAAGCTCTACTCCGGCTTCGACCTGTGCGCGCCTACCACGTCGGTGTCGATGACCATCAATGGCCCTGCGCCGATGATCCTGGCGATGTTCATGAACTGCGCCATCGACCAACAGATCGAGAAGTACCTCAAGGCAGACGACGCCCGCTGGAAAGAGGCCGAAGCCAAACTCGCCAAGCTCTTCGAAGGCCGCGAGCGCCCGCGCTACCACGGCGAATTGCCGCCCACCAATGACGGCCTCGGCCTGAGCCTGCTGGGCGTCTCCGGCGACCAGATGGTGGACGCCGACACCTATGCCGACATCAAGGCACGCACCCTCGCCACCGTGCGCGGCACCGTGCAGGCCGACATCCTGAAAGAGGACCAGGCCCAGAACACCTGCATCTTCAGCACCGAGTTCGCGCTGCGGATGATGGGCGACATCCAGCAATACTTCGTGGATCGCAAGGTCCGCAATTTCTACTCGGTCAGCATCTCCGGCTATCACATCGCCGAAGCCGGCGCGAACCCGATCAGCCAGCTCGCTTTCACCCTGAGCAACGGCTTCACCATAGTCGAGTACTACCTCGCGCGCGGCATGCGCGTGGACGACTTCGCGCCCAACCTGTCGTTCTTCTTCTCCAACGGCATGGACCCGGAATACACCGTCATCGGCCGCGTCGCCCGTCGCATCTGGGCCCGCGCCATGCGCGAGCGCTACGGCGCCAACGAACGCAGTCAGATGATGAAGTACCACATCCAGACCAGCGGCCGGTCCCTGCACGCGCAGGAGATCCAGTTCAACGACATCCGCACCACCTTGCAGGCGCTCTACGCCCTGTTCGACAACTGCAACAGCCTGCACACCAACGCCTACGACGAAGCCATCACCACGCCGACGGAAGAAAGCGTGCGCCGCGCCGTCGCCATCCAGATGATCATCAACAAGGAAATGGGGCTCAACTTCATCGAGAACCCCTGGCAGGGCAGCTTTGCCGTCGACTACCTCACCGACATCGTGGAAGAGGCCGTCTACAAGGAGTTCGAAGCCATCAGCGAGCGCGGCGGCGTGCTGGGTGCCATGGACACCATGTACCAGCGCGGCAAGATCCAGGAAGAGTCCATGTACTACGAGCACAAGAAGCACGACGGCTCGTTGCCCCTGGTAGGCGTGAACATGTTCCTGCCCAAGGAACACGCCGGCGAGATCGCCACCGAAATCGAACTGATCCGCAGCACAGAGGAAGAGAAAGGCCAGCAGATCGTGAACGTCCGCAACTGGCAGGAAGGCCGCAATGCCCTCGCGCCGAAGGGCGAGACCTCACACGCCCATCAGGCCGACGCCGACGAACAGGCGCCGATGGTCCACGACGGACATGGTCTGGCGTATCTTCAGAACGCGGCGCGGGAACGAAGGAATGTGTTCGAAGCGCTGATGGAGGCGGTGAAGACGCATAGCCTGGGGCAGATCAGCCATGCGTTGTATGACGTGGGTGGGGAATATCGGCGGAATATGTAGTTTTCTTGTTGTTTGAAGCTGGGTGTTGTGTCTGTATCTTGCTAAGGGGATGCCAGGAATGCGATTCGAGGATAAGGAGGTCAAGTCGATTGGCGACTTTATTAACAAGTTGGACGCGAATAGGACAGCAGGGCAGATAAACTGGTTTCGCGGCCATGATGCGATTGAATGGAAGCTTCAGCCTAATGTTGCGCGAGATGAAGCCGAACCATTAAGAAAAGAGCATCAATCTAGAAAAGCTTTTCGTCAGAATGCCGCATCACTTATTCAGCCCTTGCCGGTTGACGATTGGGGCTGGATGTTCCTGATGCAGCACTATGGGTTTCCTACCCGCCTGCTCGACTGGAGCGAGAGCCCATTAGTGGCTCTGTATTTTGCCGTTCAAAGCGAAGCATTGAGTGGCAAAGACGGCGTGGTTTGGGTGCTGACGCCTGAAGATCTTAACCAAAAGGCTGCCTTGTCAGCCGCAACTTTGAGTAACGGAATTCCCTTCTTCGGGATAGATCGAGATCTTGAGAGCTATGCGTACGAGAACGTCGTCGATAGTTCGGGGCAATGGCCGGTTGCTGCGTTGGCTTCAAGGAACTCACCAAGGATCGTGGCTCAACACGGAGTTTTCACCGTGTTCCATAGTGTTTTTGATCCTCTGGAGGACTTGCACGACAAGAAGCATCTGTGGCGCTACATAATTAAGTCTGGCGATAAGCCGAATATCCGCAAAGAGCTGGACCTTCTTCGCGTAAACGGATTCTCGATGTTCCCGGAGCTTGACAAAGCAATTTCGTTGCTTAAGGCGGGCATTCGATGAAAAAGTCTATAAGCTTTCGTTTTCTGCGCGAAGCGACGGTGGCAGATATGTATAGGTTAAGGAAAGAGATCGACCTTAATCCTCCGTATCAGCGCGAGGGCGATGTCTGGTCGCTGGATAAGAGGCAGCTTCTAATAGATTCTGTTCTGAACGGATTTGATCTTCCAAAATTTTACCTTCACGATCTTGGCATAAACGGTGGCCAGAATAGGTTCGCGGTGGTGGACGGTCAGCAACGCCTCCAAGCGTTGTGGGGATTCATGTCTGACGAGTTTTCTCTGGCGAATGACTTCGAGTTATTGGACTCCCAAGTTCCATCGCTTGCTGGAAAGAAATACTCCCAGCTAGGGCTAGTGGCCCCATCTCTGAAGCGCGACTTTGATTTTTTCCCGCTGACGATTGTAAACGTGTCGACCGAAGACGAATCCCTTATTGAGGACATGTTTTGTCGTTTAAATGAAGGTGCTCCTTTGAGTGCTGCTGAGAAGCGCCGAGCAATCGGTGGTTTTGTGATGGACGAGGTGAATAATCTAGTCCAGCACGATTTCTTTAGGGATATAGTGCCGTTCCGAAACCATAGATCTCGACATGCTGATGTCGCGGCTAAGCTTCTGTTTCTTGAATTTCAAGAATCTATTAGTGACACAAAGCGAGAGTCTTTGGATCGATTTGCGCGGACATTTTCTAGAGTCGGCGATTCCGGGGTTAAAATCGCTGCCGGGCGAGTTGCCGGTGTTCTGGATTTTATTTCGAATGTTGCTCGCCAGCGAGATCCTATCTTTAAGTCTGTGGGGCTAGTGCCAGTGCTATATTGGCTGGCTAGGACTTTGATGGTCTCTGGGCGTGAGGAACATTTCAAAGTTGATGAAGTTGAGGCGTGCTTGGCACTACGCGATGAGCTTAAGAATGGAAATTCTGGTCTAAGTGATGCTGAGGCCTCTGCGTTCAGAGAGTTCTTCCGGCTTTCTCAGACCCCTAATGATGCATCGTCAATTTCTTTCCGTTTACGAGTTCTAGTTGACCGGCTTGTCCCTCAAGGGGATCAATCTGATGTGCGAGACGCGTTTGGTGGTTTCGCCATGGACAAGTGACCTAATGAAAATAGAGGAGGGCGCCGGTCAAAGTAACGGTGCCAGGTTCACTTACTGAGTTTGGCTGGACAATGCGCGGAGCGGATGCCAGCGAAGCGTCGGATCTTGGCTTCGACCATCGGAGAAGTAAACCTGGCATCGTTTCCTCGCCATGCGTTGCGGGGAGTAACGGGGTCAGAGGCACTTATCTAGAATGACTCCTCCCGAAGGGGTCGGAGCCTTATTCTCGTGGAGTAGCGTTGTCGCGTTTACATATCTGGGTCGGAGCTGGGCGAACAGCGACGTCGGCCGGTTGAAGGCTGCATGCGACAGGGCTGAAGCCGCGGCGTATTGCAAAGGAATGAGAGTGTTGATTAATCGACGTTTTGTATTCAGGCACTATTGGTGGATCGCCATTCTGATTGGTAGTGCGTTTGTATTTACGGCGTACTTGTATGGCGGCGGTGAGCGGGTTGGACTTATTGGGAGCAGCGTTGCCGGGGCCTTAGGATTTTGCTATTTCGTTCAGCAACAGAAGCTTGCGGAAACACATCTTTTCCATCAGCTTTTCACGAGTTTCAATGCTCGCTATGACAGGTTTAACGGTCCGCTTATCGAAATGGTAGGTAATGGGGCTAAAATTACGCTTGATCAGCGTAATATCATAGTCGACTATTTCAATCTGTGCGCGGAAGAGTACCTATTCTATCGAGAGGGTTATATACCGCGGGAGGTGTGGCGGTCCTGGTGTCGGGGTATGGCTTGGTACCTTAAGCGTCATCCGTTCAAAGACGTTTGGAACGAAGAGATTAGAACCGAGTCGTTCTATGGTCTAACAGAACAAGTGATTCGCGATGGTGCCGCCTAATCGACAAAACATGGGACAGTGTAAGAGGATGAATAACGGGGTCGGGTGCACTTATCTAGGATGACGCCGCGCGAGCGGCGACGTAGGCCAGTCAGGGGGAGGGCGTGCGACAGGGATTGAAGCGGGTGGCGCATCGTCGCAACGATGCGCTGACAGGGGTGCGGTGGGACCGGTTGGAGCATCTGCTCTCCGTGTACTACCGGGATGTGGGGGTATAAGGTCACGCACGTGGGGACGGGCGCGACGGACGGCCGGTTCGACGGTGGCGTCGATCTGGAGCTGCGTTGCGATGGGCGCTGTTGATGACGAATAAAAGGGGTCAGGTTCACGTATCCAGGATGACGCCAAGCGAGCGGTGACGCAGGGCAGTCAGGGGGCGTCGGAGACACGCTCCCCAGTCTCTGCGCTACGATCGTTTGACGCACACAGGGAGAGGTGAAATGCGCTACTCAACGATTTTGGTTGTTGCTGCGATAGCCCTGCTATCCGGGCTGATACCCAGTCCGAGTTCAGCGCAACAGACCATCCCAGAGCATCCCTCCACTACACAAAGCTGGGGCCTCCCATCTGGTCCATGGATTGCCTTTGCCGGAAGCCTGACGAACTCCATGACGGGTTTTGTTTACGGCGAGTCTGAGCGATTGGCGGAACGAGCTGCCCTCCAGATGTGCGAAGAACGGGGTGGTGGAGAGTGCGAAGTTGAGTTCACTTTGGAGTTGGGATGTGCGGCTGTTGTTTCCGGCGATGGAAGAAGCAATTGGGCTTACCGTCCGGACTCCGAAGACCAAGCGATTAGTTCTGCGAGGCAAGATTGCGGAAAAGAATGCAGAGTCATTTGGTCCGGTTGTACGACGCCTCGTTCTAGACGCTGGCGCTGATTGCCGAATAACGGGGTCAGGTTCACTTATTTTGGATGACGCCGCGCGAGCGGCGACGTAGGCCAGTCAGGGGGACGGCATGCGACAGGGATTGAAGCGGGTGGCGCATCGTCGGGACGATGCGCTGACGGGGGTGCGGTGGGACCGGCTGGAGCATCTGCTCGCCGCGTATTACCGGGACGCGGGCTATCAGGTCGAGCACGTGGGAACCGGCGCATCGGCTGGTCGGTTCGATGGCGGCGTCGATCTGAAGCTGCAGCGCGACGGTCGGGTCGTGCTGGTGCAGGTCAAGCACTGGAACGCCTACAAGGTGCCGCACAACGAGGTGCATCAGCTGATCGGGCTGATGGTCAACGCGCGCGCCGATGCCGCGATCCTCGTCACCAGCGGTGAGTTCACCAAGGCCGCGATTGAGGCGGCGACCCGCAACGGGCTGGTGCAGCTGATCGACGGCGACGAACTCCGCGCAATGCTGGGGCCTTTGCCGGAAGCGCCGCCCGCAACGCGCACCGCCGACAGTCTGGCTGCGCAGGTAGGGGAACACCTGCTGCACGCGGCCATGGATCGCGCCTTGCCGGCTGGCCGCAAGGCGGCAACGTCCTGGGCCAAAGCCACCGCCGCAACGCTGGCGCTGAAGGGCTTTGCTCTCGTAGTGATGTTGCTGGTCGTGTACCAGGTGATCCAGGCGCTCAGTCGGAATCTCGACCAGAGCCTGCAGTCCGTCGGCCGACCTGCGACGGCGGCCATCCAGCGTCCTGCACCAGCGCCACAGTTCGTGCCGTCGCGCTCGGCCGTCGCGGCCACGCCCGCAGTCGCGAGCTTCTGCATCGACCACGATCCGCGCACTGGTGCCAGTGTCGACCGCTGCGCGGAACACGCCGCACGCCCGAAGCCCAGCCTCGCGGATGTCCGCGAGTCGCAGCGCAAGGCAGATGCCGCGATGGAGGTGCTGCGCGCTTCGACACCCGAAATGTGAGAACAGACTCCGCGCCTCTGGTCCACCGGGCGGAGAACGGGGTTAGGTTTACTCGTCTGTCCTGGCTGTCGATTAGAAGGGCGCACGCCAGCGAAGCGATGATCTCCGCTTCGAACATGGCGCGGGAATCGCCGCGACCTGGGCGACGACTGGGATCAGTAAGAAGACGCCGTGCGGGCGGTGACGTGGTCCGGGGAACAGCGTGCGACAAGGTTTTGAGGTTGGTCCGAACGGTGCGCTGGCAGGGTGTAGGGGGGGGAGTGTGAGAAACGGGGCTTTTAGTGGCCTGAGACTAATTTCAGAACGCGCGCAGGGCTGACGTGGTCGACCTTGCGTATCAAGAATTTTTGCAGCGAGGGATTGCTATGAAACTGAAATTTTTTTGGAATAAGCAGGATAAATGCGAGGAAGCGAAGAGCCAGCGTCGAGAGGAGTTCAAGAATAATTCGGCTGCTCAAACTCTCCAGTACCGAGCCTTGTTCGAAGGAGAATCGTGTGGCCCGGATACGAAGCTTCACAAAGCTCTCGCTCAAGCGTTGGAAACGCGAAAATTTGAGATAGAAATGTACTGGAAGCGCGCGACTTATTTCTGGACTCTGATCGGCGCGAGCTTAGTTGGCTACGGTGTAGTAAATAGTTCAAGAGTGCTCAGTGGTGCAGACGTTGATGATAGGAAATTGCTTGCGTGTGTGATTTCAGCCCTTGGCCTGCTGTTCTCAGTGGCTTGGCTGCTGGTCAATAAAGGTAGCAAGCAGTGGCAGGAAAACTGGGAAAATCATGTTGATATGCTGGAGGATGATGTCATTGGCCCTCTTCATAAGACAGTTTTGCGTCGACCAAAGGCTTCAGGGGGTGCCTATTTCAAAGAGCTAATTTCGGGGCCGGCGGCGTTTTCAGTTTCTGCAATTAATCAGATAATTAGCTACTTCACTGTCTTAATTTGGACTGTGATGTTTGTGCGCACTTTGCTGCCTTTTTCGACTGATCAAGGCGTGCGTATTGAATGGGTTGTCGCGTTATTTTTAGCGGCTAGCCTCTTTCTTTTCTTCTGGGCCGGTCGAACACACGTCGATAATCATGGGAACCGAGCGAAGTTGAGACTTTCGCGGGTCGTGTTTGTAGACCCGGAGCGCATGGAGATCGACCGACTGCCAGCGAAGGTGGAATAACGGGGTCAGGTTCACTTATCCGCCTTGCTGGGTCGATGCGCAGGACGTACGCCAGCAAAGCGCCTCATCTCGGCTTCAACCATGGTGCGGAAGTCGTCGCGGCCCCAGGCGCGCTGTTGTTGCAGGTATTCGCGGATCGCGTGGGGTCTTCTTCGGTCACAGCTTCGTCGAGCATGTCCCGCCAGCGGCGTGCGCGCATGAGTGGATCGGAATCGAGTGCCAGCCATGCCGGGTGGGGCGTCAGCATCGATCCTTTGCATTCGCCCAGATGGGCCGCGCAACTGGACCAGCGCCAGGCGACCGCATCGTCGGTGATTCGGGCGCGTACCGGATTGAGTTCGATGTAGCGCTGGCAGATCAGCACGTAACGGTCGCTATCGACAAGACACGACTTGTAACGGCCCTCCCAAAGCGTGCCGGTGCGACGGTGGAGGGCATTGAACAGGCCGACGTACTGGCGTCCGAGCCGCTGCATGAGTCGCCCGATGTCGCCAGCGGCGGCCGGCGTGGCCAACAGATGCACGTGGTTGTCCATCAGAACGTAGGCATGCAGCTGCACGCCGGTCGCCATCAGCGCGTCCTGCAGTCCCTGCAGATACCGCAGGCGGTCACCATCGTCGAGGAAACACGGCAGGCGATTGTTGCCGCGCTGCACGGTGTGCTGCGGAATGCCAGGCAGATCGAGGCGGGGCAGGCGAGCCATTAGACGCAGCGTGCCGCTCCGGACGCGGTGCGCGCATCGGTCGAGTCTGTAGATGGCTGGCCGGTCGAATGATCGGAGCGTCGGGGAAATGAACCTGACTCCGCTCAGCCTTCCTGTCCGAATCGCAAAGCACAACGCGTTATCTCCGGCATCTAGGGCACGCCCTAGGTCAGTTATCAGGCGAATTTCACATGTCGTCCACGTACGCCAATTTCGCCTGAAGACACACGGAAACTGCGGCAAAAACGCCGCTATATTCCGGACTCCCCCGAAGCAGGAGAACTGAAATGTCGCTCATCCAACAGCATAAGAAGACGGCACAAATGGTCGGCGTGGCGCTGGTCGCGGCCGTGGGGCTTGGTGGCTGTGCCACCTACAAGGACGACTTCGCACGCATCGATACGCGCCTCGATACCCTCGACTCGCGGGTGCAGGGTGCGGCCCAGAGCGCGGAATCCGCCAACCAGTCGGCGACGCAAGCCAATCAGCGCCTGGATACGATGGAACGTCGCGTCCAGCAGCTGGAAACGGCGCCGCGTCGCACGCCGCGCGGTTGATCTGATCGGACCGGGACCCGCTGGCCTGCCGGCCACGGGTCCCGGTGTGTCACCCGTTCTTTTGAGGAGTGTTCCCATCGCCAGGTCCCCACACGCTGCGATGCGGGTTTTCCACGGTGCGCTGCTGCTTGCGTTGGTATCCGCCAGCGTGGGCGTGGCCATGGCCGAGGAACCCGCGGCACGACCGGTTGCCTCGGTCGATCAGCTTCCGCCCGGACAAGAGGTGTCCGACACGGTGATCGAGCTTGCGGGCTGGATCATCGCTGCCGACGACAACCACGGCTACCCATTCGCGGTGATCGACAAGGCCGCCGCGCAGGTACTGGTGTTCGGCGGCGACGGCAAGCTGCGGGGCGCAGCCCCCGGGCTGTTCGGGTCGGCGGTCGGCGACCATGCGGCGCCCGGCATCGCCGGTCTTGCGCTTCGCGAGATTCCGGGGCGGGATCGCACCACGCCTGCCGGACGTTTCGTAGGCGGATACGGTCCATCCATCGACGCCGGGCGCGTGCTCTGGGTGGACTACGATTCCGCCGTCTCGATGCACCCCACGGCCAGCGGCCTTCCGGCCGAGCGACGCGATGAGCGTCTGGCATCGCCCACGCCGGACGACAATCGTGTGACCCACGGGTGCATCAACGTCGCGCCCGCGTTCTACGAACAGGTCGTCAGCACGACGTTCGAGAAGGGTGGCGTGTTCTACATCCTGCCGGACAAGGATTCGATGGCGGAGACCTTCCCGGATTTCGCGGAAAGCCGCGCGTCGTCGAAACGCGAGGATTGATTCGAACAGCGGTGCCCAGGGACGTGCGCCTGGCGCTGTTCGACAACGGGGGCCGGCTACGCGCTCTGTCTCTCGCGGGAATCAGCGGTGCCTGATTTGGGAAATCGCGGTGCAAGGTGCGCTTATGCGACGGCACGCTCGCGACGCGGACACTGCCGCTGACCTCACGCAAGAAGCGTGACTGCGCATGCTCGCCTACCGCGAGGCGCCCGACATCACGCTCCACGCATCGGTGATGTATCGCGTCGTGCGAAATCTGTTGCGGGATCACGGGCGAACGCAGCGTCGCCCCCATGCGTCCAGCCATGTACCGCTGGACTTGATTGAGCCGCTGCTGGCAGATGTTGCGTCGGCGGAAGACATCGTCAGCGTCCGCCGGGCACTGCATCGCCTTTCGAGCCGGGCGCTCGACGCCTGCTTGCCATCGCAGGTTTGATGGCCTGTGCATACGGTGCGTAACGGTTTCCACCAGCTGCCTGCTTTCGAGGTTGGGGCGGCCAATCGGCAGGAACACCTTATGAAGTGCCGTGCGCTTCATAAGGTTTGAGGGACGTCGGACCTCCAGACCATCGACCGTGTTTGCAGCCATTCGCCGTCGATCGGACGCGCGAGGCCGTGCGTCTTATTGATCGCCCGGTTCTGCCGGCGCTTCGACCACCGGCAGATGCAGCACGCTTGGATGCGCGGCGCTGTGATGCAGCCGCACCGTCGCCACCCGTGCATCCGCCAGTGTCTCGTGACCGATCCGCCCGCCGCTGTTGAAGTTTCGCTGCAGCTCGGGCGTGTCCACCGGTGCGATCACCAGCCGCAGCCGGCTGCCTTGCTCCAGTTCCCGGCAGGTCCACGGGAACTGGTCGAAGCGCCATGTGTCGATCGTGCCCGGGGTCGCAAACTGTTCCGATTCCATGCCGTGACGGAACCGCGCGCGCTTGAAGTCGCGGCCCAGCCAGCGGAGCTCGTTGCGCGGCGTGACCTGGTACACCTCGACCTGCACGTCGGTGTCCGGCACGTCGAGCTCGATGCTGGCATCGAACGACATGCGTCCGCAGAGCGTTTGCGTCTTCGGCAACGGATCGCTGTGAAAAAACAGCTGGCCACCCTGGAGCGCGTTGCCTTGCACGGTGTAGTCGAATTCCGCCATGGGGAGCGTGGCCGGGCGCTCGGGCGTGTGGTGCGGATCGTAGCGATAGACCGATGGCGGCTCCGCGCCAGCCGGCCCGCGCTGCAGGCGGCCGCTGCGGAACACGTCATCTGCCGGTAGTCCACCGCCGCTGAGCTGGAAGCTGAGGCTGTGCGCGGCGACGGCCTCCAGGCTGGGCGCGGACCGCCAGGCTTCGGCGCCCATGACGTAGTAGGTCACGCGGTCGGGCAGGGCGTCGGGCCTGGGCGCGCCGTCGAGCACGTGCCGGAACCAGTCGATCTGCAGTGCATCCAGATCCAGCACTGCGGCCTGGTCGAACTTCAGGCCGCCCAGTTCTGCCTTGGGGTAACGGGTGCCCGCGTGGCTCCAGGGGCCGATCAGCAGCCAATGGTTGGCGCGCCCGCGCGGGCTGGCGTGTGCGAGGTGTTCGCTGTGGAAGCGCAGCGTGCCGTCCTGGTCGCCGTCGAAGTAGCCGGTGATGCTGAGCACCGGTGTTTCGATGGCCGCGTATTGCGCAGGCGTCGGGTTCATGGCCCGCCAGTAGGCGTCGTAGCCGGGATGTGCCAGCCAGCGTGCGAATGGCGCCTGCGGCACGCCACTGACGGCGGGCAGGTCGGCGAACGCGATCTCGCCGCGCCAGGCCCGCTCGAAGTGGCTCTTCCACAGTTCGGTGTCGGCAAACCACTGGCCGTTACTGGCGCGCCCGTCGACGTAGGCGAGCCACGGCGCGATGAACCCCAGGAAGATGCCGCGCGGCTGTGGAAAGTCGAAGCCCGGGTACGCCGACGCGGTGGGCGCGGCGGCGTGGATCGCGCCCGGGTCCTCCGCCATGGCCTGCCACTGCATCGTGCCGCGGTAGGAGCCGCCCATCATCGTCACGCGGCCGTCTGACCAAGGCCTGCCGGCGAGCCAGCGCGCCGCGTCGGCGCCGTCCAACCCGCCGCCTTCCAGCGGCCGAAACTCGCCGCCCGAGGTGCCGCGGCCGCGGCGATCGACGCTGGCGTAGGCGAAACCGGCGCGCACGAACTTCATCGCCCGCGCGTGCGTTTCGTCCGACAGATAGGGCGTGTGCTGCATGACCACTGTGTAACGGCCGTCGCCGGCTGGCCGCCAGACCCGGACCGCGAGTTCGATACCGTCGCGCGTGGGAACCCGCAGTTCGGATTCGATGATCACCTGCGGCGCGGGCGGTGCGGCTGCGAAGGTTGTAGGAAGTACCAATGCAAGTACGCACACGGCGATCAGCTGCATGACAGACGGAACGACGCAGAGACGTGATCGGCGCGGCATGGTGCATGGCTCGGAGGATCGGGCGTGCAGAGTAGCGTGGAGGCGGATGGCTGATCACGGGTCAGCAAATGGAGGTAGTGGGTTATCAAGCCGTACGTGCGCACGGCACATGCCTCGCGACGCGCATGCCGGCGCAGATCCTACGGATGGCGGATACGGTCGACGTCGGCGAGAACGCCAGGCTGCCGGTCGTGACCGCATTGGCGGACATGTTGCAGCCTTCCTGGCAGTTCGATGCAGGGCTGTCGACGCATGGTTGCGTCCCTTCGAGGGTTTCCACCGTTTCGGAAAAGTGAACCCGGAAAAGTGAACCTGAAACCGGTCTGCACGCTGCTCGACGCGCCCATTGATCCGCCCGAACCGTGGGCGATGCGCCTGGTCGCAACTCTCAGAGCGCAATGTCGACGTACTGCGTTCGAGCCTGCTCAACGCCCCACGTGCGTCGTGACCGATCAGCGCCACGTGACCGCGCCTCGAATTCACAGCGCAACAGCTGGTATCTGAGACCGCACAGGTTTTCAGTCAGCGTCTTATGCGTGGCCATTATTTGACCAATCGTGCAGTAGTGCATAGGGTGTGCGGCCGTTTTCCCCCCGAAATATTGATGACAGTCCGCTCGAGATTGCCCGCTACTGTCTATTTGCTGGGGGCGACCATATTTTCGTTGGTCACTGCCGAATTCATGGTCGCGGGGATGATGCCCGCCTTGGCCGATGCGTTTTCAGTGAGCCTGGCGCAGGTTGGCAACCTCATCGCGCTCTATGCGCTGGGCATGGCGTTGGGTGGGCCACCTGTGACGATCCTGCTGCTCGCTCGGGGTATCAGCAACAAGCACGCGTTGGTCGGGCTGCTGACCGTGTATGTGGCCGCAGGCGTACTCGCCTCAGCTGCACCGAGCTACGCGGTGCTGGCCTTGGCGAGGGTCATCATGGGCGTGTCCAGCGCCGCCTGTATCGGCTTATGCATGACGGTCTGCGCAGCCATGGTGCCGCTTGAGGCGCGGGGCAGGGCAATCTCGGTGGTGCTGGCAGGGCTGATGCTCTCGCCCGTGGCGGGCGTCCCGATGACCGCCTGGATCGAACATCATTACGGCTGGCGTGCCAGCTCCTGGGCAGTCGTCGTATTGGCCCTCATCTGCACTTTTTTTGCGGCGTTGCGCTTGCCTGCAAGTGACGCCGGGCAAGCCGGGCTGCGGCGGCAGTGGGCGACACTGGGTAACCGCAGTCTGTGGGCGGCGTACCTCACCAGCGGCCTGATCATCGGTGCCGCCTTTGCCGCCTTCAGCTATTGCACGCCCATCCTGATCGAAGAAGTGGGCATATCGCCCGGCCAGGTCGCACCAATATTGGCGCTGTACGGCGTGGCCAATCTGCTGGGCAACATGGTCGTAGGGCGTGTTGCCGATAGCCACACATTTGCCGCACTGGGTGGGGGCTTGTTGATGCTGGTACTCGCATTGCTTGGCTTCGCCTTGGCGGGCGATCACGTCTGGCTGAATCTCGGCTGCTTTTTCGCCATTGGCTTGACCGGCGTGGCGCTGAACCCGGCAATGGTCGCTCGCGTGATGAAGTCGGCTGAATCCGGGCCGCTGGTCAACACCCTGCATACCTCAGTGATCACCGCGGGGATCGCTTTGGGAAGCTGGGCGGGCGGCGCTGCAATCGAGGCCGGTTATGGCCTGCGCGCACCGCTATGGGTCGGCGCAGCATTGGCCTTGCTGGGGCTGCTGAGCGTGCTCAGGCCGCTGGCTTTGAGCCGAGGCCCCAACCGCTGTACTCAAGCCTGACCCCGTGACGCTGAGTATCTAAAGATGCAGCGCGAAGTCCCGATGATCGGCTAGACGGACGTGTCCACGGCCTGGGCGCCAGGGCGCTGCGTGGTCACCAGGCGCAGGAAGGTCTCGTGCTGGTAACGGCTCATGCGCAATTGCTGGCCGTTGTCCATCGTGACCACGTGGTGGCCGTTGAACCAGGTGTCGATGGTCTTGATGCGCTGGATGTTGATGATTGCCGAACGATGCACGCGCGCGAAGCGACGTGGGTCCAAGCGCGCCTGCAGCGCGGTCATGGTCTCGCGGAGCTCGTGCACGCGGCCGGGCACGTGGATCTGCACGCTGTTGCGGTTTGCGCGGATCCAGATGATGTCGTCGACATCGACGAAGACCACGCGTTCGTCCTCGCGCACCGGGATGCGCGTCAGGTAGTCGTCGCGTTGGCGCAGGGCGTCGAGCGCCTGCATGATCCGCGCGGCGGTGTCGGCCTGATTGCCTTGCGCCGCCGCCAGCCGCGCCTTGACCCGGCGCAGCGCATCGGCGAACCGTTCGCGGGCGAAGGGCTTGACCAGATAGTCGACGGCATTGGCATCGAAGGCGCGCACCGCGAACTGTTCGTAGGCGGTCACGAAGACGGTCGCCGGCATGCGCGCTGCGCCGATGGTCGCGACCACGTCGAGTCCGGTGATGCCGGGCATCTGGATGTCGAGGAACACCAGGTCCGGGGAACTGCTGCGAATCGTCTCGACTGCGGACACGCCGTCGCCGCACTCACCGACCAGCTCGATCTCCGGGTCATCGCGCAACAGACGCACGATGGCCAGGCGCGCGATCGGCTCGTCGTCGATGACCAGTGCGGTGAGCGTCATGCGCGCGGCACTTCCGGGGCGTCGTCGTCATCGAACAGGTCGGTGTCGTGCGTGTGGGTGGTGGATCCCTGGGCATCGGGTCCGAATGGATCGACCGCAGCCTCTTCGAACCTGCGGAACGGCAACTGGATGCGGCAGGCGACGCCCTGCGGCCAGGTGATGTCCAGGCGCACCTGGGCGGCATCGCCGTAGAGTTCCTGCAATCGCAGGCGGGTGTTGGACAGGCCGATGCCATGGCTGGGGACCTCGATGCCATCGCTGCCCAGATCGCCAGTGTCGCTGGTAGTACCCGAGTCTTCGAGCGTGCTGTTGCGGTTGCGCACGTCCAGGTACAGCGTGCCGCCCTCGCGACGGCTCTCGATCTCGATGCAGTCCGCGCCCACGCGCTTGCCAATGCCGTGGTGGATCGCGTTCTCGACGATCGGTTGCAGGATCAGGCTCGGCACGGCGCAGTCGAGTGTGTCCGGCGCGATGTAGATCCGCGTGGTCAGGCGATCCTTGAAGCGCGTGCGCTGGATTCCGAGGTATAGATCCAGCAGCACCAGTTCCTGACGCAGGCTGATTTCCTGGCCGTCATAGTCTTCGAGGAACGCGCGCAGCAGTTCGCTCAGGCGCAGCAGCATGTCCTCGGCGGAAACCTTGTCCTCGTCGAGCAGGGTGATGATGGCGTGCAGCGTGTTGAACAGGAAATGCGGCTGCAGCTGCGACTTGAGCGCCAGCAGGCGCGACTGCGCCAGGTCGGTGGCCAGCCGGCTGGCCTCCAGTTCGCGTCGTGCTTTCTCGGCGTGGAAGTGGATCGCCTGCTGGATGGCGAACAGCAGCCAGTAGGTCAGCAGACCGATGGCGAAGTGCTGCTCGATGAAGTACTCCAGCTGCGTGCCGAAGCCGCTGGGTTCGAACAGCGTCGAGACCATCGCGCCGATCATCATCGCGAGAAACGTCACGCCCAGGCTGGCCAGCAGCTGCGTGCCCAGCCCGTAGAAGCGCAACGTGTTGCGGACCGGGTAACGCTCGGCCAGGCGGAACACGTTGGGGGCAAGGGCCGCCCAGGTGTACCACTGGATCAACGACCAGCGGAGCAGATCCCACAGCGGAAAATCGGTCGTGGGCAGGCCGCGGTTGATCTTGTTCTGCAGGGCGAACAGCACCGCGACTGCCGTCCACAGCCCGAGGTAGCGGAACAGGCCGATCTCGTGACCGCCCAGACGGATCTTCATGCTGCTCCGGTATCGATGTCGCTTGCGCGGGTGGTGGCGTGCGGGTGATGGCGTCGGCGTCGTGCCGCGCGCGTCGTTGTGGGACGTCCGCATCCTAGGCGGATCGAAGGTGCGCCGGAAGCGACGCCTTCGGCTGGCTACGATTGGCAGGCGCATGACGACGATTCGTCCCGAATCGCTTTCGGGTACCCCGACGAGACGGCCTGATGTCAGGGCCGGAGCGTGGATCACCTGCCTCCGGTCCCAATCCTTGCCCGGAGCCGCTGTCATGACCCCTGTGCGCGTTCTCGTTCTGGTCGCGCTGCTCGCGACACTGTCCCACACCCCTGATGCGCGAGCCGAAGGTGCCGGCACGCGCTACTTCGAGCTGATCAACGTCAGCCACGACAGCGCGGTCTCTGTCTCGGCGGCGCCCGCCGGCGACGGCGGATTTGTACCGATCCCGATCGCGCCACTGCGTGGCGGCTTCAACACCGCGACGATCGAGTTGTCCGGCGAGCCGTGCATGCAGGACTTCCGCATCGGATTTCGCGATGGGCGCACGCTGCTCTATCGCGATATCGACGTCTGCCGCAGCCGGGGCCTGTATCTGCGGGCGAGCGATCGCCGGCGCGGGGATATCGATGAGACAGGCGTAGTGACCGCTCATGCCGACTGAGCGTGTCCCGTGGACTCCGAAGGGGTACCGCGTTTGCTCGCGTGATGCGCGATGGATGCACCTTCGACAAGCCGTCGTGCCCCCATGGCCTGCGCCGCGCGTAGTCCCACGCGGCCTTCCGGCTAGACTTCGCCCATGGCCAATCTCGATCAGACCAAACTCGACCGCATCGTCGCCGACGCCCGGCGCAACGCCGAGCAGCGCGACAAGGGTTACCGCGAACGTGCCCTGGGCATGTACCCGTGGATCTGCGGCCGCTGCGCGCGCGAGTTCACCCGCGTCAATCTGCGGGAATTGACGGTGCATCACCGCAACCACAACCACGACGACAACCCGGCCGACGGCAGCAACTGGGAGTTGCTGTGCGTGTACTGCCACGACAACGAGCATTCCCGCCAGCTCGACCACACCGGCGTCAGTGCGCGCAATGCTGAGGACGCGCCTGCCGCGGCCACGTCCAATCCGTTTGCGGATCTGAAAGCGCGGCTGCAGAAGCCCGGTTCCTGATCGGCGTCGCGCGGTCTGGAAACAGAACAGGGTCGCGTCCGGGGGCGACGGTGTCCGCGCCTTCCCAGTATCGCTTGGGGAAGAGCGAAGCTGGCACATGCCGCTGCGGACATGCGCGGTAACGCGGACATGCCCGGCACAAGACGGGGGCGCCGCGAGAGCACCGCACCCGGCGACAGGCCTGTGTCGAAAAGTGCACGCGGATCCCTGTTTGCCAGCGCATCTGTGGGTAGGCTTCCGTACTTCCGAATCCAGGATCGCCCATGAGAGCCACCGTCGTCAGTCTTGTCACGCCACATCTGCTGCGCGTCGTGGATCTCGCCAATGAGGCGCAGAAGGGCGTCAATGTGCAGTTCCATCTGCAGGATGCCGTGGCAAGGTCGATGGCCGAGCTGGCCGATCAGTACAACGCCTCCGCACTGGCGGCGGCGTATGTGGAAGGGCTGGAGAGCGTGGCAGGTCAGGCCCCGAAGGCGCGGACGGACTATGTCGGCGTGCTGAAAACCGCAGCTGAGGCCGCGCGTCGTCTCGGTCGCGATTGAGCGGGACCGCGGGCGGGTTCAACCGACCGCTGCGCTCGCGCGGCTGCGCGACGCACGCCAGCGATGACAGGTCACGCGTCCCGGCTGATCGGCAAACCCTGAATGACCGAGGCGCGGGCGTCGTCGGAACGCGCAACGTCACCGGCGTTCGGGGGCAGGCGGGGTCCGGGGGCAGGCGAGGTCGTCAATCGCCCGAACGCAGCGCATCCGTGCTGGACCGGGTGATCGCGCATCGGTGACCATAGCGGCCAGATGCCCGCCCACCCCACACCGTCCGCACACCTGCTGCAGTTGTTGCCCGACGCGGTCGTGCAGACGGATGCCCAGTGGACGGTCACCTATCTCAATCCCGCCTGGCACACGCTCACGGGCCATCGGGTGGCCGATGCGATCGACCATTCGTTGCTCGATTTCGTGCATGCCGATGACATCGGCACGCTGCGATCCGGTATGCCGGTCTTCCGGCTGCGGTTTGCAGATGGGGACTACCGGTGGATGCGGTTGCAGCTGCAGCCCGAGACCGATGCGGCGGATCGTGTGCTCAGCCGCCAGGGCGTGCTGATCGAAATTACGGATGTCACCGAGCAGGTGCTGGTGGAGGTGCGCCAGCGCTTCCTGCGATTGCTGGAGACCATCGACGGCGTGGTCTGGGAAGCTGAGCGCGGTGCGGGCAATACCTTTCTGAGCCCGCAGGTCGAGCGCCTGTTCGGCTTCACCGTGGAGGAGTGGCGGAGCGATCCGGGCTTCTGGCGGTCGCGCGTGCACCCCGACGATCTGCCGGCGGCGCTGGCGATCGACGAGGCCGCCTACAACGCGACGCACAGCTACGCCTACGAGATGAGTTACCGCCTGATTGCGCGCTCCGGCGAGGTGATCTGGGTGCGCGACCTCTGCCGGACGGTCGTGGAGGCGGGGCGGGCGAACCGCATGATCGGCCTGATGATCGACGTGACCCGCGAGAAGAATGCCGAACTCGAACTGCTGCGGTCCGATGAGCGCTATGCGCTGGCCACGCGCGGTTCCAACGATGGCATCTGGGACTGGGACCTGCGCACGGACGTGCTGCATGCATCGGGGCGCTTCCACGAGATCGTCGGATTGGCGGGTGGCGGTGCTCTGCACGAAGACGGCTGGCGCTTTCTGCAGACGCTGATCGATCCCGACGACCGCGCACGCGTGCAGTCGGCGTACCGGCGGCATCTGTCGGGGGTCAGCCCGAACTTCTCCGTGGATTTCCGCGCCTGGCACAGCTCAGGGCGGCTGGTGTGGGTGAACTGGCGCGGGGTCGCCCGGTTCGAGGACGGAGTTCCCGTGCGGATGGCGGGCTCGCTGAGCGACCTGGCCGAACGCGGCAGTTCCTACGATGCGTTGACCAACCTGCCGGGCCGGCCGCGGTTCCGCGACCGCCTTGAGCACGCCATTGCGCTGTACCGGGACGGGGCGGCAGACGCGTGCACCCCGGCGCACGGCGACGCCACGATGTTCGCCGTGCTGATGCTCGATCTCGACGGGTTCAAGGCGGTCAACGACACCCACGGCCATCACGTCGGTGACCAGTTGCTGCAGCAGGTCGCGCGCCGACTCGAATCCTGCGTCCGCGCGGTCGACCTGGTCGCCCGGATGAGTGGCGACGAATTCAATGTGCTGCTCGAGTCCGTCGATCCGGATGCCGCCGCCGATCGCGCCCGGCAGATTGCCGTCGCCCTGGCAGCGCCCTACGAGATCGGCCCGCAGACCGTGGTCAGCAGCGCGAGCATCGGTCTGGTGTGCAGCCATCCCCGCCTGGTCACGAGTGACGACTATCTACGCGCCGCGGACGCCGCGATGTACCAGGCCAAGAGCCAGGCGTTGGGGCTGTGCGTGTTCGCGGCGGACGTGTCGCCGGCCAAGGTGACGACGCCAGGTGCACTGATCGCGTTCTGACGGGCGAGGCGTCGGTCTTGGAACCGCGCAGCCACGCGCCGTGGCTTCAGGCGTTGTGCGGAATCTGTCGTGGCCCTGGCGCATTGCAGTTGCCGAACTGCGCCAGCGGACGCGCGGGCAGTGAAAAATTCATCACAAAGTGCCTCTGTAGCATTCCGCTTCGCAGCCGTTAACGACTTCACAACGGAGCTGCGTGGCTTCGGGGTTCAGGCCATGCGGACCGCTTGACGCGCTGTCGCCCGGCCGGGTGCATACATCAACAGGGGAAATTCGATGTCGAAGGTATTGACTTTGCTGGCCGCCGCATGGCTGGCGTGCAGCGCGTCGCCGCTTGCCGCGGAGGATCTGCACGTCGGGCTGGTCAAGGGTGTGTCCGGCAGCGTCAGCATCGTGCAGGCCAGCGCCACGCGCGTCGCGGAAGCGGGCACGCAGTTGCAGGTGGCGGATCGCATCGTGACGGCGCCGGGCGCGACCGCATCGATCGTGTTCCGCGACGGCACCATGCTCACGCTCGGCGGAAGCGCGGATGTCCACGTGCGCGACTATGTGTTCGAGCCGAAGACCAACCGCTACGCATTCTCGGTCTACATGGGGCAGGGCTCGGCGATCTACGAGTCCGGCAAGATCGGTCGTCTGGCGCCGGAGTCGGTGAAGGTGGAAACGCCGCAGGCCACGGTGGGCGTGCGCGGCACGCGCTTTTTGATCGAGGCGAACTGAGCATGGCGAAGCTCTATCGCGGCCATTGGCATGCATTCGTGCTGCTGTGTATGGCCGCCTTGCTGTCGGCCTGTTCGGCTGCGCCCACGCGCGTGACCCTGCTGCCCGACCAGGACGGCAAGGTCGGCGCGGTGGTGGTGCACAACGCACATGGACAGCAGCGGCTCGACCAGGCCTATGGCCGCATCGATGCCGGCACCTCGGCGGCGCCCGCGCAGGCCAAAGCCGACACGCGCGAAGCGTTCGAGGCGAAGCACCGCGCCTTGCTGGACGCGCAGCCCACGCCGCCGTCGAGCTTCGTGCTGAATTTCCTGTTCGACAGCATGGAACTCACGCCCGAATCCCGGCAGAAGCTGCCCGAGGTGCTGGCGGCGGTGCGCAAGCGCCTGCCGACCGAAGTGACGGTGTTCGGCTATGCCGACTCCTCGGGCGCGCCCGCGTACAACCTGCAGCTCTCGGCCGAGCGCGCACGCGCGGTCGCCGCGCTGCTGCGGAAGATCGATCCGGCGTTGCCGGTGCAGCTGGACTGGTTCGGTGACAAGTCGCCGCTGGTGCCGTCGCCGGCCGGCAAACCGGAGCCCCGGAACCGCCGCGCGGAGATCCTGATCCTGTGACGGCAGCGGCCACGCGGCCAGGGACAGGTATGGGGCGCACGCGATGCGCCGCGTAGACGCACGCGCGCAACCGCCGGGGCTGGGGGCCGCACAGAGTCGACGGCAGGATTTGCTGTTGCTGGTGCTCGGCCTGCTGATTGCCGTGGCAATTGGCGTGGCGGGACTGCAGCGCGTCGCACCGGTGGAACGATTCGACGACGCGGTGCTCGACGGCCTGATGCGTGCGACCGCAACCGGCGTACCCGCGCCCGACACGGTGGTCGTCGACATCGACGATGTGAGCCTGTCGGCAGTGGGCCAATGGCCCTGGCCGCGCTATCGCCTTGCCGCGCTGGTGGAGCGCATTGCCGCCGAACGCCCGTCGGCGATCGCGCTGGACGTGCTGTTGCCCGAGGCGGACCGGGTGTCGCTGGCCGATATCCAGAAAACCTTCCAGCGCGATTTCGGCATCGATGTCGCCATCACCGGCGTGCCCGAGGGGCTGCTCGACAACGACGGCTACCTGGGCCAGGCGATGGCCGACGCGGGCGTGGTCGGTGCGCGCTATTTCTATTTCGACCACACCACCGGCGAGACCGCGCCCACGCGGCCCGGCGTGGGCTTCGAAGGTGCGCTGGACGCGCTGGATCTCGACAGCGCGCATGGCGTGCTCGACAACGTTGGCGCGATCGGCGCGCAGACCCGCGTCAGCGGGTTCGTCAACATGCAGGTCGACGACGATGGCGTGCTGCGTCGCCTGCCGCTGCTGATCGAATACCGCGGCGTGCTGCAGCCCAGCCTGGCGCTGGCCACGACGATGCGGGCGCTGGGCGTGTCGTCCGGACAGGTGGTGGCCGGGCGCGATGGCGCCTCGCTCGTGATCGGGCCGCACGTGGTACCGGTCGATCGCCGCGGGCATGCGCTGCTGCGCTTCGATGGCCCGCCGGCGGATTACGCCAGCGTCTCGGCGGTGGACGTGCTGGCCGGGCGGCATGCACCGCAGGATCTGCGCGGCAAGGTGATCGTGATCGGCTCGTCGGCAGTGGGCCTCGGCGACCGGCACATCACTGCGATGAGCCTTGCATTCTCGGGATCGAAAGTGCAGTCGGCGCTGATGCAGAACATGTTCGACGGACGCGTGTTGCGGGCGCCGGAGTGGGGCGCCGGTGCGGCGCTGGCACTCGGACTGTTGATCGCGTTGCTGCAGGGCGGCCTGCTGGTGTCGGGGCGCAGCCTGCTGACGGTGGCGATCGTGACACTGGGCATCGTGCTCGGGCTCGGTGCGCTGGCGTTCGCCGGCTTCGAATACTTCGGCTTCGTACTGCCGGTTGCAGCGCCGGCGCTGGTGGCATCGACGGTGTTGATCGCGGCTGCCGCGATCCGGTTCTGGGTGCAGCAACGCCATGCGCGCCGCTGGCGCCGGCAGCTCGAGAACGCGCGACAGGTCACGATCGAATCGATGTCGGCGGTCGCCGAAACGCGCGACCCCGAGACCGGCGCGCACATCAAGCGCACCCAGCACTATGTGCGCGTCATCGCGCAGCGCCTGCGCGACAGCGGCCAGTACGCCGATCTCCTGACCGAGGCGTACATCGACCTGCTGTTCCTGTCCGCGCCTCTGCATGACATCGGCAAGGTCGGTGTGCCCGATCACATTCTGCTCAAGCCGGGCCCGCTCACCGAAGCCGAGTGGGTGCTGATGCGCCGGCATGCCGAGTTCGGCCGCACCATCATCCTCAGCACGTCGCGTCACATCGAAGGCGACAACTTCCTGTCGGTGGCGGCGGAAATCGCCGCGACACATCACGAGAAGTGGGACGGCTCGGGCTATCCGGCCGGTCTGAAGGGCCCGGCGATTCCGCTGTCGGGCCGCATCATGGCGGTGGCCGACGTCTACGACGCCCTCGTCAATCGCCGCTGCTACAAGCCGCCGTTTCCGCACGCACAGGCGATGGCGATGATGCGCGAACTGCGCGGCGCGACGTTCGATCCGGCCGTGCTCGATGCGTTCTTCGAGATCGAGGACGAGATCACCCGTATCGCCGGCGAGTTCCGCGATGAGGCTGCGGCCGCAGCGGCGGGAGGCGGCGCACATGTCGGCAGCGATGCGTTCTACGACGGTGCGGACGCCGGCATTGGATTCGCGACGCCAGCCTTGGCGGTGCAGGACTGACAGTCCCGCGCATGCCTCGCAGACGTGGATCGGTGCGGCGGAAGGCATGCGGAACACAGGAGCGACATCACTGCGCGATGGCAGCCGAAGGTGCAGGCTTGGACGCTCGGCATTGCCGCCGCTGACCGGAAGCCCGCCATGCGCCACGTCCATTCGTTCGCGGTGCTCGCGCTGATGTTGTGCATGGGGTCGGCGTGTTCCGCGCCGCCGTCCGTGCAGTCGACCGAAACGCCGGCCACCGCACGCGCTGGCGCAGGCGAACCCATCTACGAATCCGTGCGACGGAGCGCGGACGGTATCGGCAAGACCTATCAGGGTCGCGAAATCTCGGCCGTCATGGGCTGGCAGGGTGCGGCGTGGCTGGAGCGCGAGGCACGCGAGCGCGAGGAGCGCGGCAGTCTGCTGTTGCAGGAACTGGCGCTGCAGCCGGGCATGGAGATCGCGGACTTCGGCGCAGGCACTGGTTATTACGCGCGCCGCATGGCGCCGCTGGTGGCGCCCGGCGGCCAGGTCTACGCGGTGGACGTGCAGCCGCAGATGGTGGCGATGCTTACCGAGCTGGCCTCACAGCCGGGACTCGACAACCTCGTTCCGATCCAGGCCAGCGCTACCGATCCCGGACTCGCGCCGGCGTCCGTGGATCTGGCGCTGATGGTCGACGTCTACCACGAGCTGGAATACCCGCATGAGGTACTCCAGTCGCTGGTGCGCGCATTGCGGCCCGGTGGGCGACTGGTGTTCGTCGAGTATCGCGCCGAGGACGACGATGTGCCGATCAAACCGCTGCACAAGATGAGCGAGGCGCAGATCCGCAAGGAAACGGCGCTGCATCCGCTGGTCTGGGAACGCACTGCCGAGACATTGCCGTGGCAGCACGTGGTGGTGTTTCGCAAGCGCTGAGGAACCGTTGACCTCGGTCGCGTGCAGATGCGCGTTTCGCGCTACTTGCGGACGTCCAGCAGCGCCACTTCGAACACCAGCGACGCGCCGGGTGGAATCGCCCTCCCTGCGCCGCTGTCGCCATAACCCAGCCACGCCGGAATCTGCAGCTCGCGCGTACCGCCCGGCCGCATGCCGGCAACGCCTTCATCCCAGCCCCGGATGACGCGACCCGCGCCGAGTTCGAACACGAACGGCTGACTGCGGTCATGCGAGCTGTCGAACTGCGCGCCGCGCTTGTCGGGCGCGTTCTGGTCGTAGAGCCAGCCGGTGTAATGCACGGTGACCGTGTCGCCCACCACCGCAGGTGCGCCTTCGCCCGCTGTCATGTCGATGCGTTCGAGTTCGGTGACGTCGCCACCGGTGTACGGCGGTGGGCTGCCGCAGGCGGCGAGCAGCAGCACAGACAGGACGGCGACATGGCGAAGCAGGCGATGAGTCATGAGAGGCAGCGCTATAAACGGGGCGACAGGATAGCCCCGAGCGAGGGCGCCAGGCGGACGAAGGGGAATCCATTACACATCAGCACGCAGCGGACAACGGGGGCAGGTTGGACTACCCCCTCTCCGTCTCCCGCCTATTGAAGCGCCGCATCCGCGCGTTGCCAGTCGGCCAGTCGCCCGATGAGCCAGACGAAAGGCTCGGTCTGCCCGCTCAGGACGCATGTGCCCTTGACGATGCTGCTGAGCAGTCCCTGCACATCGCGCGCGTGCAACGCGGCGATTGCCGGATCGTCCGTGAGCAGCAGCGAACAGCAGGGCATATGCGCTGCGCCTTGCGCACCCAGCGTGAGAGCCCGCCCATCGATCCGGATCGTGATCGGGTCTTCCTTGTCCGGAAGTCCGATCGACACGGCGAGATCCGGCATCGGACCCGATACCTCGGCCAGAGCGCCTTCCAGGTAGTCGCGAAAGGTGTGGGCCCAAGCGTGCACGCTGGATCGTTCCGGATGCACGGCCTCCGGCGCCTCCTTGGTCTGCTGGACTTTCGCGCCGGGCATGTCGTGGCGTTCGAGCGATGGGACCGCGCCCGATCTGCTGTCATGGGAGCCGTGCTGTGTTGCCGGTCGAATCCTCTCGGCCTCGCGCTGCGCGTCGATCAGGGCGTCGAGCGTTCTGTCGACGTCGTCGCGCGTGTGCGCGGCCGAGCAGATGAAGCGCAGGCGCCCACGTCCGCGTTCGACGATCGGATACGTGACGGCTGTCGTGTGGATGCCGCGCGCCTCCAGGCCGCGTGCAATCGCATACAGCGTGTCGCTGTGGGAAAAATGCGGGGTGACGATGGGGCCATCGCCCGTGCCCAGATCGTAGCCGGCGTCGGAGAAGCGCTGCCGCATGTAATGGGTGGTGTCCCACAGCCGCTCGCGCAGCGCGTCGTCCGCGCGGAGTCGCCGCAATGCGGCCAGCGCCGCTGCGATATCGGCAGGGGTGGTGGTCGCCTGGAAGACATAGGCCCTGGCGGATGTCTTGAGCAGTGCGATGTGTGCCTCACTGGCGGCAATCACACCGCCAAGGCTGCCGAGCGCCTTGCTGAGGGTGGTCATGATGAAATCGACCTGGTCGGTGATGCCCTGGGCCGCGCAGATGCCGGCGCCCCGGGGACCGTAGAAGCCGAACGAGTGCGCTTCGTCGACGAGGACGAGCGCGCCGTGCCGTTTCGCCGTGCGTACGATGTCGCGCACCGGCGCGGTCCCTTCGCCCATGCTGTAGACGCCTTCGAGCACCACGAGGGTGGTGCGGTAGGGCGACGCTTCTGCCTCGAGGACCGATTGTAGGTCGGTCGGGTCGTTGTGTTTGAACGTTCTGATCGTCGCGCCGCTCAGGCGGGCGCCGTCCACGATGGAGGCATGACAGAGCTGGTCCATCACCACCACGTCCTTGTCGCCCAGCATGCCCGCGATCACCCCGAGGTTCGCGGTGAAGCCCGTGGAGAACAGGCAGCCGACCGGCTTGCCCACGAGCTCGGCGAACTCTTTCTCGAAGTCCAGGTGCAGATCGGTCATGCCCGATGCGGTCGGGGATGTGCCCATGCCGGTGCCGAAACGTTCGAGGGCGGATCGGGCCTGGTGGATGACGTCGCTGTCGCGGTTCAGACCGAGATACAGATTGGTGCTCCAGATGATGGCCTCGTGTTCTTCACCGGTGTGCACGTCGGCGACCGTGCCTTTGTGTCCGCTGCCGGTGCGGACCAGCTTGCTGTAGGGCTCCCGCCCTGAACTGACGAGCAGGCTTTTGAGCGCGCGGATCAGCGTGCCCTTGTCGGTCGCGGACCAAGCGGGCGCCCGGGCGGCGAGGAAAGGCGGGTGGCCGGACTGGATCTGCGCCTGGAAATGACCCAGCGTGTCCGAGGTGCGGCCATTCGCAGGTGCGTTCGAGGCGTGATCTGTGGCGCCGCTTCCCAATATGTCGAGCAGATGATCGGCAACGGCGGCGGGCGTCGGATGTTCGACGAGTGTCGATGCGGGCAGCTTCCTGCCCAGAAGCGTGGACAGCCGATGGCTCAGTTCGACCGAGTCCAGCGAGTCGATGCCGAGGGCTTCCAACGCCTGATGTGGCGGGACCAGTTCTGGATCGTCCAGGCGAAGGAAGCGGGCGATTTCGCCCTGGATGATGGCAAGCAGGGCCGGATGCCGCTGGTCTTTCGGCAGGTTCGCCAGGCGATGCAACAGGCCTCCGCTCTCGTCGGGGACCGATCGGTCGGACTGTGGGGCATGCAGGTCCGACGCGCCATGCGCTTGGCCCACGTCCGGGCTCGGGAGCCGCTTGCGGTCGAGTTTGCCATTCGGCAACCGGGGAATGTCGGCGAGGTGCATCACAACCTGCGGCACCATGTATCGGGGCAGCCGCTCTGCCACGTGCGTGCGCAAGGCCTCGCTGGTCACCGCTTCGTCCCGGCTCACCACATAGCCAACGAGCAGGGTCTTGCCACCGTCCATGTCGATGGCTGCCGCCGCTGCTTCTTCGACGCCCGGCATCGACTCCAGCGTCGACTCGATCTCTTCCAGTTCGATCCGGAAGCCCCGGATCTTGACCTGCTGGTCGACCCGTCCGAGGAACTCGATCTGGCCCTCTGTCGTCCATCGGCATCGATCGCCGGTCCGGTACAGCCGTCGCTCCGGAATCGGCCCGTTCTGGTCCACCTCGACAAACTGCAGCCGCGTGCGCGCCTCGTCGTGCAGATATCCCCGAGCGAGCTGGTCGCCTGCGAGGTGCAATTCTCCCGACACGCCCACCGCAACTGGTTGCATGGCATCGTCCAGAATGTACGTGCGGGCGTTCGCCACCGGCTTGCCGATCGTGATCGTCTCCACATCTGCGGGCACCTCGGTCGCCGTCGCATAGACGGTGTCCTCGGTCGGCCCGTACAGGTTGAGCACGCGCGGCCGTTGTGCCAGCGCGTGCAGTTGCTCCACCAGCGGACGTTTGAGCACGTCGCCTCCGAGCACGACGCAGCGAACGCCCTTCGGCAACCCGCCTGCCACGAGCAGGGCCTGCATCGCCGACGGCACCATGATGGTTGTCCGCACCCGGTCTGCCGACGGCAGTTCCGGCAGCGCCAATGCGTTTTCGGACAGCACCACCGTGCCGCCGAGCGACAACGTGCCCAGGATTTCCATGACCGAGGTGTCGAAACAGACAGAAGCTGCCGCCAGTACACCGGCCAGTTCTTCGTCATCGAACAGCTGACGCATCGAACGGGTCATCGCAACGACGCTTCGATGCTCGACGGCCACGCCCTTGGGCTGTCCTGTCGAGCCCGATGTATAGATCACATAGGCGAGGTCCCGCGCCGAGGGCCCGGCCATCGGCGCCGGTGCCCGTGCCGTCACCTCGTCGAGCCGCACGAGTGTGGGCACCCCGGCGCAGAGTTCTGCCGCGTTCGAATCATCGACGATGGCCGCCGCCGCACGGGCGTGCGCCAGCATGTAGCGCACCCGTTCGCGTGGGTACTGTGGATCCAGCGGCACATACGCGCACCCCGCGCGCATCACGCCCAGCAGTGTCGCCGCCAGTTCCCAAGTGCGGCCCATACACACGCCGACCAACGACCCCGGCTCCACGCTCCGCGTCACGAGTTCGCCCGCGATCGCATTCGCGCGTGCTGCCAGCTGCGCGTAATCGATCTGCGTGTGTCCATCGACGATGGCAACTTGTTGCGGCTGCGCCTGCACCTGCTTCTCGACGAGCCCCCAGATGGTGTCCGTCTGGTCGTACGCCTGCGCTGTCCGGTTCCATTCGATGAGAATGCGGTGTGCCTCCGCCTGGCCCAGGAAGGCGGCGCTCCCGGATGAGGGGATCGTATCCAGCGTCACATCTTGCAACGCACGGTGTTGTCCAGGCCGCATGCTTGACTCCTTGAGGGAACGCAATCGGCTTTGCAGTCTATGTGCCTGCGGCGGCAGAAGCGACGGAAGTGCTGTACGCGCAATGAGCGCGGAGCGCGCCGGCGCGATCGCGCGCGGCATGCGCGGGCGTCGCGACCGTCAGCGCCAGCAGGCAGCTGACGGAACGCAAGGCGTGCAACAGGTGCAAACAGGCGATGGCGCCATGGTGCGAGCGTGTCCGTGCGAAAAGGACGCCGCACTCGAGCGATGAACCAAACGTTGCATCGGCTGTCTGATCTGTTGCCTCGCGTCGGCTGAGGCGTCTGATCGGTTATCTCCACGGAAGGAAATGCATTCATGAATCTTGCGATCGAGCTGCGTGCAGTCGACAAGTTCTTCGGTCAGCACCATGTGTTGCGGCACCTCGATCTGCAGGTGCCCGAGCGCAGCGTGTTCGCGTTTCTGGGCAACAACGGTCACGGCAAGTCGACGACGATCCGGCTGATCGCCGGTCTCGCCAATGCGGATGCGGGCAGTGTGCAGGTGCTGGGCCGCGATATCCGCGTCGAGCGACAACAGGCGCTCGCCGAAATGGGGTGCCTGATCGAAGCGCCGAGCGCGTACCCGAATCTCACTGCCCGCGAGTTCCTGTCGATCGCGACACGGGTCAAGCAGCTGCCGGGCAGCGAGATTGATCGCGTGCTGGAGCTGGCCGGCCTGCAGGCCGATCGGCGCCAGCGCATCGAGCACTTCTCGCTCGGTATGAAACAGCGACTCGCGCTCGCGTTCGCGCTGGTCGGCAAGCCGCGCCTGCTGGTCCTCGATGAACCGACCAACGGACTCGATCCCGACGGCATGCAGGACATCCGATATCTGCTATCGACACTGCCCGAGCAGGCCGGGTGCACGATCTTCTTCTCGAGCCATCTGCTGGACGAGGTGGAGAAGACGGCCACCCACATGGCGGTGCTGCGTCAAGGTGCAGTGCGCCTGCAGGCATCCATCCGCGACCTCACGCAGGCCTTGCCGAACGTGTTGTCGCTGGATGTCGATACCCCTGAACGCGCAGCACGTGTTTTGCAGGCCGGCGGTCATGCGGCCGCGGTGGACGGGGCAGGGCGCGTCACGATCCCCGCTGTCACGCGCGCCGACGCCGGCGCAATCCATCGGACGCTCATGGATGCCGGTGTGACGCTGTTCGAATCCGTGCAGCGCAAACCCAGCCTGGAGCAGTGGTTTCTCGAGAGCGCGTTCGCGGAAGGAGACGCGTCATGATCGGCCAGCTGTTTCTGATCGAGCTGTTGAAGATCAAGCGTTCGCTGGTAATCGTGATGACGCTGGTGTGTCCGCTGGCGATCGTGGGTTTCATGTGCCTGATGACGCTGCGGGCATGGGACCCGCCGGAGATGACCGGCGCCGACATGGCACGGTTCTGGTCGGATGTCGTTTCGATCTGGGCATACTTCATGCTGCCTTTGTTCGTCGCACTGACCACGAGCCTCATCAACGGCAACGACCATCGCAACCAGACGTGGCGGCTCATGCTCAGCCTGCCGATCAGCGCGGACGCGCTCTACATCGCCAAGGCGCTGCTCGCGATCGCGCTGATGCTGTGTGCACACGTGATCCTGCTCGTGTCGATCGTGCTCGCGCTCTGGGTGCTGGGGCTGTCCGGTTACGACCTGACCGGCGCGTTCGACCTGCGCTCATGGCGCGTGCTGTGGGCCCCACCGGTGGCGGCGCTGTCGACGCTGGCGATCCAGCACGGACTGAGCTGGCATTTCCGCACGCTTGTGCCGCCATTGTCGATCGCCCTGATCGCCACGTTCGTCGGCATGGAGCTGGCCTCGACCCGGCTCTGGGTGTGGGTGCCGTGGAGTTACCCGATGGTGTCGATCTCCGCGCAGACCGTCGAGGCACAGCGGCTTGCGGTCCTGCTGTCGCCGGTGATGGGTGTGATAGCGCTGCATCTGGGTCTTCGCCAGTTGCGACGGAGAGAAATCGTCTGACGGACTGAATCCGTTCGAACTTCTGCTCGGAATCACCGATTGCGTCGTCGCCACGCAGACCAGCCATTTCTCCCTCCGGGAGAGGTCGATGCGCACAGCGCATCGGGTGAGGATGCACGCGCTCCTGATTAGGTCTGCGTCGACGGATCGGGGATTCACCATCCACGACACGTCGAACCTGTCCAGCGGCGCCAGATGCGATCGATCATGCGAAGTGGCGGCGTGGTCCCATGTCCTTGGATCCCGCGACTTCCGGCATGTGCGCATTCCGGGCGCGCGCCGTACGTTGGAGCCTTGCCGGACCTGACTGCACGGTGCAGCCAGGCTGGAGCCGCCAACGGAGCTGCCCCGATGTCATACCGACTGCCTTACGCCGCGCTCCTGTTCATCACAGCTGCATTGTTCACCGACGCCCGCGCAGCAGAAACCGTGTCCGAACCGGCGCAGGTGATGATGCTGGGCGTGTTCCACTTCGAGAATCCCGGTCTGGACGTGGTCAAGTCGGAAGTGGTCGACGTCACGACCGACGCCAACCAGGCGTATTTGGCGGGTCTGGCGACGCGAATCGCCGCGTTCCGTCCGACCGATGTGCTGGTGGAGTGCGAGCCGTCAGCGCAGGCGAAGCAGGACGCCGCGTATGCCGCCTGGCGCGACGGGACGGCGGCGTTGACTGTCGACGAGACCCAGCAGATCGGGTTCCGCGTGGCGAAAGCGGCGGGGCTCGAGGGCGTGACGTGTTTTGATGAAGGCAACGTGCACTGGAACGGCGAACCCTTGTTCGAGTACGTCGGCGCGCACGCGCCGGCGCAGAAAGCCGCAATGGACGCGGTATTCGAAGCACTCTCGGCGCGCACGACCCGCGAGCAGACCACGCTGCCGTTGCACGAACTGCTGCGGTTGACCAACGATCCCGAACGCGATCGCGAGAACAAGGATCTCTACATCGTCACCAATGCCGTCGATGCGGGCGGCGGTTTCGTCGGCGCAGATGCATCCGCGAGCTGGTGGCATCGCAACTTCCGCATGTACGCCAACGTGCAGAAAGCCGCGGCGCCCGGTCATCGCGTGCTGGTGATCGCCGGCGCCGGACACACCGCGATCCTCAAGGACCTGCTGGCGATCGACGGGCAGCGTGATGCGGAAGACGTCACCGGCTATCTGTCGCCCTGACGGCGCATCACGAGGGGCCGTCACCGACGCAGCGCGCCGGACTGACATGGATCGCGCAGAGGTGCGTTGGTCCGGAACCGTTTAGTCTCGTGCCCGGTGTGTCCGCTGGACACACGGGGGACGGACCTTGGACTGGCTCGGCTTTGCGCTTGCAGTGTTGCTGGTGGAGATCACGCCCGGCCCCAACATGGCCTGGCTGGTCTCGCTGACGTTGGCCGAAGGACGGCGCGCTGGGCTGATTGCGACAGCGGGCGTGGCCATTGGCCTGATGCTCAATGCAGCGCTGTCGAGTCTGGGCCTCAGCGCCCTGCTTCTGAAGTTCCCCGGGGTCGGTACGTGGGTCGGCGTGGGCGCGGGCCTGATGATGCTGTGGCTGGCCTGGCGTGGCTGGCAGGCCTCGGCTGATGCGTCGTCGGCACGCGTGGCAGGCTACGCATCGCATCGCGACCTGTGGGCGGGTGTGGCCATCAATCTGCTCAATGCCAAGGCGGCGCTGTTCTTTCTCACGGTGGTGCCGCGCTTCCTGTCCGGACCGGACGCCCCGTTGCGCGAGATCATGCTGTTGGGCCTGATCAGCGTGGGCGTTGCGACCCTGGTGCATCTGGGGCTGGTGCTCGGCGCCGGACGTCTGCGGACCGTGCTGACCCGGCCCGACCGGGTGCAACCGGTCCGGCGTGCACTGGCCTTGGGCATGGTCGGCGTGGCCGGCTGGTTCTTCTACGCGGCGTTCGTATAGAAGGCAGCTGTCGGCGTTGCCTGCGTTCGCGGAACGCGTTCGTCTGACGTGCGCGCGCGACGTATTCCCTTCCGGAGGTCGCGTCGTGTACCAGCCGTTCGCGTTTCGATGCGCTCGTTCCTGGCCTGCAGGCCGTCTGCCTGCGCCGCCTGGCAACCCGTGCCGGGTGGGCCGCACGCACGCGCCGCGGTGTCGGGCGCCAGTCACGCCGAGCCCGTGCAGTGGGCAGTCGGCCAGGTCGCGACCTCGGCGGTGACCGGTCGCGTCTGGCGGGACAGTCGCGCCGGCCTGATCCGGCCGCGCCGGCCCGAGCCGATCGTCGGTCGCGATACGCGTTTGGACCGGATGACGCTGGAACTGGACCGCGACAACACGATCCGACGCATGTACTGCTGCTGAGGGTCACGAGCGACGGACACCGCGCGATGCGGGACGAGTGCCCGCCTCGTGCCGCGAGGTGGGGAACGGATGCCCGGGCGCTGAGGCTGACAACAGACGTCTGGCACCAGACGCCGGCGTCGATGACGGGCAGGCGCGGGGTGCCCGGAATCAGGCCGCGGTGTCGCGCGTTGCGCGGCGTTTGACGGCATACATCTCGCGGTCGGCATGGCCGAGCAGGCTCGCTGCGTCGCTGCCGTCGGCGGGGAAGCAGGCGATGCCCAGACTCGCATCGAGCTGGAACGCGCGATCCGCCAGGCGGTACACCAGTCGCAACTGCGCGCGCAGGGTGTCGGCGACCTGGCGTGCGACGCTGGCATCGCGACATCCCGGCAGCAGGATCACGAACTCGTCGCCGCCGACGCGCGCGGCCACGTCGCCATGTCGCAATGATGCCGTCAGGCGGGCCGCGACATCCTGCAGCAGGCGATCGCCCGCATCGTGTCCGCCGATGTCGTTGACCGTCTTGAAACCGTCGAGGTCGATGTAGAGCAGGGCGAGACCGTCACCGGATGCGCCGGCCTGCGCCAGCGCACGGTCCAGCGTCTGGTGCAACCGGTACCGGTTGGGCAATCCGGTCAGTGCGTCGTGACCAGCGAGATGTTCCAGCTCACGCTCCACACGCCGCAACTCGGTGACCTCGCGCCCCACGCCGATCCGCACGCCATGCGTGGGATGCCAGTTGGCCGACCACTGCATGTCCACTGCATGACCGTCCCGGTGCAGGTAGCGGTTGCGGAAATGGCGCTGGAACTCGCCGGCCATCACCTGGGTGGCCTGCTGCATGGTGTCGTCGCGATCGTCGGGATGGATGAACTCGAAGGCCTGACGCCCGAGCACATCCGCTGGACGGTAGCCGAGGATCCGCTCGAAGCCCGCGCTCACGAACAGGTAGCGTCCGGCCGGATCGACCACGCAGACCGCATCGGGCAGCAGGTCCAGGATCTCGGCGGGCAGCGGCAGGTTCGGGGTCATGCAGGGCGGGCGACGGGTCTGGAACGCAACGGCGCCCAGAGTGCCAGAGTGCGTGCGGCGATGGATGGATCGAAGCGTCTCGAAGCGTGCGGATGCGATCCCGCTCCGGGTCGCGCGCTCGATTGCGCTGTCACATGCCACCGCGACCGGCGCCGCGCGCGCGCCAGCCGCGTATCCTGTGCGCCGCGCGCGCCTGCCAGGACGCCCGCGGATCAGAACCGAGGATGCAGACGATGGCCCGATTGAAGCGCGACCCGACCCGGGAGCGGAACCTGACACACGATTACGCCAAGTGGCTGCTGACCGAGAAGCGCGAGCGGACCGATGCCAACGGCAAGCTGTTCGCGCGCACGCACACCACGCGCGGCCGCCGCTTCCACGGCTACAACGAGGAAGAGGTCTGCAAGATCATCGGCGTGGATTTCTACGGCTGATCGCCCGGCGGGTTCGTGTCGAGACGTGATCGCGAACCCGTGCGACGTCACTCGACATCGCTGCGCACCTGCGCGTGACTGATCAGCGCGAAGATCAGGCTGCCACCGACCACGTTGCCGGCCAGCGTCGGCAGGCCGAACCGCAGCACGGCATCGGCGAATGCGGTTTCGCCGGCAAACACCATGTACATCGCCTCGGCCGAGCCGACGATGATGTGGGTGAAGCCGCAGATCGCGATCAACCAGGTACACAGAATGATGATCAGCAGCCGGGACTGCTCGGTGGCGGCCATCATCCAGACCATCATCGCGATGATCCAGCCGGCCAGCACGCCCTTGGTGAACATTTCGAGCGGCGTATTGCCCATCAACTCACGGCCGATCTCGAGAAACGAGGCGTGCGTCGCGGCATCGAACTGGTGCAGCTTCAACAGGCCGAGCGCGAACAGCGTGACCCCTACCAGGTTGCCGACCAGCACAACGCCCCACAGCCGCAGCAGGCGTCCGAACTGCTGCCAGCTCGGTGCCGTCATGACTGGCAGCACGACCGTGAGCGTGTTCTCGGTGAACAGCTGCTGGCGGGCGATGATCACGGCGATGAAGCCAAAGGTGTAACCGAAGCCGTCGATCAGATGACTCGCCGGCACGTCCTCCAGGTAGCGGTGCAGCACGGCGCGCGCCAGGAATGAGAAGCCCATGGTCAGTCCGGCGGCCAGCGCCGACCAGGCCAGCGCCGCCACGCCGCGCTTGAGTTCTGCCTGGCCGTTGCGCCGGATGATCTCGTGCAGCACGGCCGCACGCGGCGGGCTCTGTTCTTCGACTTTTTCGTGCTCGTCGCCAGACAAGGCGAAGCCGCTGCCCGAGGTTTCCTTGAGCGTGTCCCGGACGTCTGCGTCTGTCTCGTCTTCCACCGGGGGATCGGCCTGCGCGTCGGCGTCACGCTGTGTGTCGCGGGGCATGGGGGCGGTCTCGAAGCGTCGGTGCGGCGCGGTACCGGCAGCTTGCGCGACGCGGGCAGGGCAAGCGGTGAACGCGAGCGGTGGATCGTTCGGGTTGATCGAGCCCCGCAGGCGCGAGCGTGTGGTCTGCAGTGGCGGCTACGCCTCGCGCGTCAGGTCGCGCACGCTGCGTGCGACGCGGGCCACGGTCAGCCCGTGCACGAGAACGGAGAACACGACCACACCGTAGGCGAGCGCCAGCACGGTGTCGCGGGCGGCGCGGCAACGAGGGCGCCAGCGCCACCCCGATGCGGCCGCGCAGGCCGGCCCGAGTCAGCACGCGCCCGGTGCTGGCAGACAGGCGGAAGAGCCCGCTCGTAAGCCGCACCGGAGCGCCGATGGTCAGCAGGCGCGCGAGCAGGATTGAAATCCGATCAACCGGCGAGATCAGGGCGCCGAACAGCAGGCAGTAGGTCAATGGCCAGGCCCACGATGGCAGTGGGCAGACAGCTGCCCAGGATGGGCAGGCGCCGGCGCTGGTGATGGCGGCCTGCGCGCGTGCTGCCGGGCATCCTCGCCCCGATCGGGCGTGACGTGGAACCGATGCCGTCCCGGCAGGCCGTCATCGACAGCGACTGCGAGGACGCGCCCGAGGGGTGGACGGCGAGCGCGCTGGCGGCTCAGGCTCAGTGCGGGTCGGCCGGTGGCGCAGGGTGAGGTCAGGACGCTTCCCAACGCCTGGCGCGGGCGGCGGGCGCGTTCGCGGCGTTCGCATCCGCGCGACAGCGGGTGGCTGGCCTTGTCACCGCCCGCGTGCGCCGGGTCCGTTGCTGCAGTCGCGTGCGCGCCGCATGGTCGTCGGCGCCCTCCACTGGTACCTTTCGCACTCTTTCGCCCTCTCTGCCGAACTCCGCGCCTGATGACATCGCTCCGCGTTGTATTGATCTTTCTGGCCGTCGTGGCCAACACCATCGTGCATGTGCCGCTGCTGCTCGTGGCCGCACTCGTCAAGGCGCTGATGCCGTCCGCGCGCCTGCGTCTGGCATGCAACTCGGCCCTCACCGGGCTCACCGAACGCTGGATCGCGGTCAATACCTGGCTCGTCGACCGCTACAGCCACGCGCGTTTCGAGGTCACCGGGCTGGAGGGGCTGCAGGTCGATGGGCACTATCTGGTGCTGGCCAACCACCAGAGCTGGGTCGATATCGTCGTGCTGCAGAAAGTGTTCAACCGGCGCATTCCGCTGATGCGGTTTTTCCTGAAGCGGCAGCTGTTCTGGGTGCCGCTGCTGGGCCTGGCGTGGTGGGCGCTGGATTTCCCGTTCATGGGCCGCCACACCCGGGCGCAGATCGCGCGTAATCCTGAGCTGGGGCGCCGCGACATGCAGGCTACGCGACGGGCCTGCGAGAAGTTCCGCGACATTCCGGTCTCGGTGATGAACTTCGTCGAAGGCACGCGTTTCACTGCAGAGAAACATGCGCGCCAGGACTCGCCGTACCGGCACCTGCTCAAGCCCAAGGCGGGCGGTGTGGCGTACGTGCTCGATGCGATGGGCGACGCGCTGCACGGCATCATCGACGTGACGATCGCCTATCCCGGCGGACGCCCGACGCTGGTCGACCTGCTGGCGGCACGCGTCCCCGCGGTCCACGTCGTCGTGCAGCAACGCCCGATGCCCCACGACATCCTGCAAAGCGGCGGCGCCGAGGATCGCGCCAAGCGCGCCCGGTTCCAGCAGTGGATCAATGCGCTGTGGCAGGACAAGGACGACGCGCTCGCGCAGATCCTGGAACGCTAGCGGGGCACCGCCGCTGCATGGGCGCACGAAGCGTCCGCGTGCATCTGTCTGCTGGCCCACAATGCGCGGTTCCACGATGCCGAGAGTCGATGTGATGCAAAGCCTGCGCATCTGCGTGCTGCTGTTGCTGTGCTGTCTGCCTGTGCTGGTGTGCGCTGCGCGCGAGCGCCACGCCGTAGAGGGCGATGCGTGTGGTGGCTATCCACGCTTGGCCATCGAGACGATGCCCGGCATGTGTGCGGGGCGGGTGCTCGGGCCGACAACGGAGGATCCGACGCGCACAGTGCGCCTGCCGCGCTCGCTGCTGCAGCTCGACGCACAGACATGGCTGGTCACTGATCTGGGGGCATGGGACGGTACCCGCGGTGCGGTGTGGCGGGTGCACACAGGTGCCGATGGCGCCGTCGATCTCGCGGTCGCGCTCGACGGCCTGCACCTGCCGCACGCGATCGCGCGTGGTCCGGACGGAGGCGTGTATGTCGGCGAGATGAGCCGCATCGTCCGCTTCGACCCGGACGCGGCGACGCCCGGCGACACCGTACAAGAAGTGGTCGGCGGCCTGCCGGACAACCGCCTGCACGACCATCGTCATCCGCTGTCGAAGTTCGTGTTTCTCCCCGGCGGCGACCTGCTGGTCAACGTCGGCGCGCCGAGCGACCAGTGCACGGGCGCCGAAGCGCGAACGGACGCCGGCCTGTGCGCGCAGAGCGAAGGCGCTGAAGATGCCGCGAGCCTGCGCCGGTATCGCTACGAGGGCGACGGCCGCTGGTCATCCGACTACACCGTCTTGGCGCGCGGACTGCGTAACTCGCTGGCGCTTGCGGTGCATGCGTCCGGTACCGTGCTGCAGGCCGAGAACAGCTATGACTTCGACAGCCGCTGGTCGCCGTTCGAAGAACTCAACGTGATCGAAGCCGGCCGTCATTACGGCTGGCCCTACTGCGCCGACATCGCGCAGGCCACGCCCGCGTGGCGCGACAAGGCCGACTGGTGCCGTTCCGACGCCCATACCGCGCCCGCACTGTTGTTGCCGCCGCACGCCGCGCCATTGGACATGCTCTGGTACGAGGGCGCGATGTTCCCGGCGCTGCAGAATCGTCTGCTGATGACCTGGCACGGACATCGTTCCGTCGGCGGCCGCATCGCGAGCTTCTCGGTCGATGCACGCGGCGTGCCGGCGGTCGATGCCAATCCGCGGTTTCCGGTCTACGGCCAGGGCATGCGCGCCTATGGCGCCGGCCCCGCGGCCACGTCGGTTCTTCTGACGCCCGGATGGGGACTCAAGCGCGGCGTGCGTCCGCAGGGCTCACCCGTTGGACTCGCAATCGCCAGCGACGGCGCGATCTGGGCGACCGACGATCGCGCGGGTCTGGTGATCCGGTTCGCGAAGGACGACTGAGGGCGCGCCATCGTGGTGCCAGTGCGCGCGCCGTCGACTAGTCTGTGCGCCCTGCATCCAACCGGGTCGTCACGATGAAGCTCCAGCTGTCCCTCGAGTGGTTCCTCAATCCCGACCATCTGCCGCTGATCGCGGGCATCCAGCTGGGCTGGTATCGCGAGGCGGGCCTCGAACTCGAACTGCTGGTGCCCGATGACCATTACGACGGACTGGCGGCGACGGTCAGCGGCGATGTCGCGTTCGCATGCAACGAACCGCTGCACATGATCGATGCGGACCGGCCGGGCCTCAGGGCGCTCGGCTGCTTCTTCGAAACCGATGGCGGCATCCTGCTGCAGCGTGCGGCGGGCCAGCGCCTGCTCGAAGGCGGCATGTTGCGGCTGGCGTCCCCGGTCGCCGGCGGCGTGACGGATGCGATCGCGGTGGAAATCCTGTCGCGCTGGTGTGTGCAGCAGGGCGCGGCATTCGATGCGTCGCAGGTGGTGATCGAGAGCGCCGGCTTCGAACATCTCGCCAACCTGCGCGCGGGCTTCGATGGTGCGTGGCTGTGCTTCGCCAACTTCGAAGGTGTCGAAGCGCGGCTCGAAGGTCTGGATACGCACTTCATCGCCACGCACGACGTGGGCCTGCACAACTTCTCGGCGCTGGAACTCTTCACCGCGCAGGCGTTTCTGGCCGAGCATGCCGACGTGGCGGCGACGGTGACACGCCTGATCGGGCAGGGCGCGACGCTGTGCCGCGACGATCCCGCGCAGGCCGCTGCGCTCTGGTACGCCTACAGCGGGACCGAACCCACCGCGCTGATGGACGCGATCATCGCCGACACCTGTCCGCGTCTCGTCGGCCCGATGCAGCGCGATGCCGCACGCTGGCACGGCATGTGGGATCAGTTCGACCGACTGGGACTGAGCCAGGTCGATCGCGCCGGTTACGCGGCGCTGTACGCATGAGTCGCAGGCCTGCCATGTCCGCGGGAATCGCAAAGGCGGGCGCATGAAAATCGCGATCCTCGACGACTACCAGAATGCCGCGCGCGGGCTCGATTGCTTCCGGCTGCTCGATGGCCACGATGTCACCGTGTTCAAGCAGGCGCTGGACGGCGATGCGCTG
Organism: Luteimonas sp. AC640a; assembly: GCF_979256585.1. Classification (NCBI taxonomy): domain Bacteria; kingdom Pseudomonadati; phylum Pseudomonadota; class Gammaproteobacteria; order Lysobacterales; family Lysobacteraceae; genus Luteimonas; species Luteimonas sp. AC640a. The sequence continues at coordinate 392,931 of NZ_CEEDOV010000007.1, forward strand.
GCGGACGCGCTGGTCGGTTTTGAAGCACTGGTACTGATCCGCGAGCGCACGCGCATCGACGCAGCACTGCTGACGCGATTGCCGGCACTGAAAGTCATCTCGCAGACCGGAAAGGCCGGTCGGCACATCGATCTCGCCGCGGCCGCCGCGCGCGGCGTCACCGTGCTGGAGGGCGAGGGCGATCCGACGGCACCTAGCGAACTGACATGGGCGCTGGTGATGGCGGCCTATCGCCGCGTGCCGCAGTACGTCGCGCAACTGCAGGCCGGCGTGTGGCAATCGAGCGCGACGCAGCCCGGAAGCGACTGTATCGGGCGGTCACTGCGCGGCGATGTGCTCGGGATCTGGGGCTACGGCAATATTGGCCGGCGCGTTGCCGGCTTTGGCCAGGCGTTCGGCATGCAGGTGCTGGTGTGGGGTCGGGACGGCAGCCGTCAACGGGCGTCTGCGGACGGCTACGCCGTGGCCGAATCGCGTGAGGCATTTTTCGAACGGACCGATGTGCTGTCGCTGCACCTGCGCCTCGATGACGCGACACGCGGCATCGTCACCGGCGATGATCTTGCGCGCATGAAACCGACCGCGTTGCTGGTCAACACAAGTCGCGCGGAACTCATCGAAGCCGGTGCAATCGAGCGCGCGCTGCAGACCGGCCGACCGGGCCTCTTCGCGCTGGACGTGTTCGAGCAGGAGCCTTTGCCGGCGACCTCGCCGCTGCTGCATAACGATGCCGTGATCGCGACCCCGCATCTGGGTTACGTCGAGCAGAAGAGTTACGAACTGTATTTCTCCAGTGCATTCCGCAATCTGCTGGCGTTCGTCTCGGCCCGCAGCTGATCCGGCCAGCGGGATACGTGTCGGCCAGGCGCGCTACGCTGACGCTGGCAAGCAGGAAGCCCCGCATTGCGAGGCTTCGTCGTAAAGCCTTCCGCTTCGGCATGGTTTGCGCGCAGCGTCCGCTTGCGGTCATCCGCACTGTTTGGCCGCGTTGTCCGGAACCCGAACTGGCGTACGTGCCGCACGCTTCGCCTGCGCGGATGTTGTCGAAAAACGCCGGCTGCGTCGCCCGTACACGTATAGCGATCGGCGCGCCAGCGCCTTTCATTTTCAGCGCTCGAGCGGGCGTCGTCGCTTCGATCCGCTCCCGAGCGAACGGCCCGGTCGATCTCCCTGGATGCTGCAGTGCACGGTGACAACGCCCCCGCATCGGTATAGATCTGCGTCCAGGGTGGTAGCGCTATCAGACAGCGCTGTCGTAACAGACGAGATCCAGGGATGACGTGCACCGCGAGCGGTGTGCCTGCCGCGGCGCGATGCCGCGTGGGGCACTTCACAAGCCGGTGGCGATGCACGGGACACACACGCTGCCGAGCGGACGCATCGCCAGCTGACGACACGATGATTCGTTGGATTCCAGAGAGCGCTCGAAGGACAAGTGGGTGCGTTTGTTGCTCCGCACCCGTGTCAGGTGCGACGGGGTGGTAGTGAGGCACGTGCCGTGGGCAACCTGCTCGCGGACGTTGGTATCTCGGTGCAGAGGACTGGCCAATGAACCTGAAATTCAACCGCTTCAAATCGACTGCGATGTTCACCTTCGTGGGGGGTGTTCTCATCATCAATCCTGCGTTCGCGCAGGATCCGTCGCCGCAGCCCACGACGCAAAGCGCCGAGGCGCGCCCCGCCGCCGCCCCGGACCCCACGACGCTCGACTCGGTGGTCGTCACAGGCATTCGCGGCAGCCTCAACCAGGCGATGGAAACCAAGCGCGACGCCGCCGGCGTGGTGGATGCGATCAGTGCCGAGGACATCGGCAAGTTCCCGGACACCAATCTCGCCGAGTCGCTGCAACGCGTCACCGGCATCTCGATCGAACGTCGTGACGGTGAAGGCGCGCAGGTCACCGCCCGCGGCTTCGGACCGCAGTTCAACATGGTCACGCTCAACGGGCGTCAGGTGCCCGGCGCCGATGCTTTCGGCGCGGCGGGACAGGTCGCGATCGGTGGTGTGGACGGTGGCACGCGCGCATTCAATTTCGCGCAGCTCGCGGCGGAGTCCATCAGCGGGATCGAGGTCTACAAGACCAGTCAGGCGCATGTGCCCAGCGGCGGCATCGGCGCGACGATCAACATCCTCACCGACCGGCCGTTCAATCACACGGGCATCGTCGCCAGCGCCGGCGCCAAGGTGGTGTCCGATCGCAGCCAGATCTTCGAGAACGACCTGACGCCGGAACTGTCCGGCATCTTCAGTTTCACCAATCCCGACAAGACCTTCGGCGTGGGTCTGAGCGCCAGCTACCAGAAGCGCAAGGGCGGTTCGGTGCAGGCCACCGAGAACTACTGGAACGTGCAGCCGTGGACGGGCACGCTCCCGGGTGATCCGGTGGTGGTCAATGCGCCGGCGATTGGCGAGCTCTACGCGCGGCCCAACGATCTGCGCTATGCCTTCTCCGAGTTCGAGCGCGAGCGCATCAACGGCCAGGCGGTCGTGCAGTTCGCGCCGACCGATGCGCTGACGCTGACGCTGGATTACACCTATTCGACGAACGAGATCACCGAAAACCGCGGCGAGCGCGCCATGTGGTTGCAGAACAGCGACTACACCAATGTCGAGTTCGATACCTCCGGTGCGGTGGCCACGCCGGTCTACATCCGGGAGATCGCCGGCACCAAGGATTTCGGCCTCGAACAGCAGCGCAGCATGCAGAAGTACAAGCTCGGCTCGCTGGGCCTCAACGCGGTCTGGGACGTGAGCAGCGATCTGCGCCTGAGCTTCGACGCGCACAACTCCAAGACGGAGAGCAAGCCCAACGATCCGCTGACCGGCGGTGGTTCGATCTTCTCGAGCATTGCCGGCACCAACAACTGCACCACCGGTCCGCACTGCGGCGGCTCGTGGGTGCAGGAACTGTTCTTCAACAACAGCCTGCCAGTCGGTACCCAGACCTGGTACCCCACGGCCGCTGATGCGGTCGCGGGCACCAACGGTGTGGTGAATCCGGGCTTCGTTGCCGGAGAGATCGGCTCGCAGGTCCTGCGCATCAATGCGCAAACGCAGATCAGCGAGATCAAGCAGGCACGCGTCGACGGTGAGTGGAGCTTCGATGCGGGACGCTTCCAGTTCGGCGTGGACAGCAACAAGTCCACCACCCATCGCCTGCAGGCTGCCGAGGCCTATTCGACCCTGGGCGACTGGAGCGTGGCCAATGTCGACGCCGACGTGGCAGGCGGGCTGATGGACTTCCTGCAGCCTGTCAATGTGGCGGGCCTGTTCGATGATTACAGCGTCAACAGCTGGCCGGGATGGCGCGGTGATGCCGGCGCGCTGGCCCAGTGGGCTGCTGGGCAGTACGGCGTGGGCCTGGGGGTCAGCCCGCAGTACGCGGCCGACAACCGGGTCGAGGAGAAGACCAACTCGGCTTACCTGCAGGTCTCGCTGGACGGGGAACTCGGTGGCATGCGCACCAATACCCGGATCGGCATGCGCTACGAGACCACGGACGTCATCTCGACGTCGGTGATCGCGATTCCTGAAGCGATCGAGTGGCAGTCGAACAATGACTTCCGCATCGTGCTGTCCGATGAGCTGGAGCCTTTCAGCGAGCGTTCGAGCTACAGCTATCTTCTGCCGAATCTGGATTTCAGCATCGACTTCACCGAGCAGCTGAAAGGCCGCGCGTCGTTCGGCAAGAGCATCGCGCGCGTGCCCTACGGCAATCTGTATGCCGGACCGGGTGCGGAGCGACCGTTCGGCTCCGTGCTGCTGGACCCGTCCAGCCGCGCCAGCGGCAACGCGCAGAATCCGAGTCTCAAGCCGCTTGAATCAGACAACTTCGACCTGGCACTCGAATGGTATTTCGCCGACGCCAGCTATGTGTCCGTGACGTATTGGAACAAGTCGGTCGGCAATTTCGTCGGTAACACCGTGACCCAGGAGCCGCTGTACGGACTGACCGATCCCACGTCGGGTCCCGATGCCCAGGCTGCGCTGGCCTTCCTGCAGAGCGCGGGGTGCCGGGCGCAGGTCGGGCCTGCCAACGCCGCCGCGTGTTCGGGAAACGATACGTCGCTGTTCACGGCACTGGCGCTGTTGCGCAATGATCCGGGCGGCCTCGGCGCGTTCGATGGCACCGGCGCACAGGCGCTGGCGGCGGAAGCGGCCTATGACCTCTACGGGCAGGCCAACGATCCGCTGTACCAGTTCAACGTGAACCGGCCGATCAACCAGAACGAGGCCAAACTGCACGGCTGGGAACTGGGCGGGCAGTACTTCTTCGGTCAGAGCGGACTCGGTCTCCTGGCGAATTACACGGTCGTCCAAGGCGATGTCGGTTACGACAACGGCGGCGATCCGGGGATCGACCAGTTCTCGCTGACGGGCCTGAGCGACACGGCCAATGTCATGTTCATGTACGAGAAGTATGGCTGGTCGGTGCGTCTGGCCTGGAACTGGCGCGACGAATATCTGATTCTCGCCAACCAGGGCACCAGCCGGAATCCCTATTACGTGGAAGCGTACGACCAGTGGGATCTGAGCGTGAACTACGCGCTCAACGATCACTGGTCGTTCGGCCTGGAGGCGATCAACCTCACCGGTGAGGACGTGCGCTGGCACGCCCGCACCGATCAGCAGATCATGAAACTCGCCGACCAGAGCCCGCGCTACATGCTCGGCGCGCGCTACAAGTTCTGATCCTGACGATACCTCCCCCGGGTGTTGCGCGGCAGGGCCGCTGCAGGTGCAGCGGCCTCTGTCGATCGGCCCACGGAGGTCCGGTCTGCAAGGACAGGTCCTTCCGTCCGACCCGTAGTATCTTGCCCGGCAGTCACCCAACTGTGCGCCGGCGCTCCACCCTGGAGAGGCGATGCCCCGCTACGAACTGCTCAACAATGTCGCGCACCGGGATTTGCGTGTCGCGACCGGATTCGGCCCGCGCTTCGGCGACGACATCGGCATGGTGCCGGCGTTCCCCAGCGAGTACGCCGAGTTGCAGCGCGAGTACCCGATTTTCTTTCGCAAGGACGAGGCCGGGCAGTGGGGCTCGGTGGCGCTGCTGGGATTCGAGCAACGCGAAAACCTGTTCCTGCGCGACGACCGCTGGAACGCTGCCTACCTGCCCGGCGCCGCGGCGAAAGGTCCGTTCCTCATCGGGTTCCAGGAGCAACGCATCGACGGCGAACTCCGGCAGGAACCGGTGATCCACGTCGACCTCGACCACCCGCGCGTCAGCGAGACCCACGGCGAGCCGGTCTTCCTGCCACAGGGCGGCAACAGTCCCTATCTCGATCACGTCGCGGGCATCCTGCGCGGCATCCGCGACGGCAGTGCGTTCGGCGCGGACATGTTCGCGGCCTTCGACGCGCTGGACCTGATCCAGCCGGTCACGCTGGCCGTGGACCTGGATGATCGCCATCGGGTCGATGTCAGTGGCTTGCACGGCATCGATCGCGATCGGCTTGCAGCGCTGGACGGTGTTGCGCTTGAACGCCTGAGCCGCGCGGGCTATCTCGAAGGCGCGTATCTGGTGCTGGCTTCCCTGCACAACGTGCGCCGGCTGATGGCCGAGAAACAGCGCCGCCTGCGCGAGCAGGACGCGGCGATGTCCGGCAACGGGCGCTGATCCGATGGCCGCGCCGATGCGCGTGATGGAGTGCTCGGCGGGCACGTTGCCGCTGGAGACGCTGCTGACCGAAGGCCAGCCAGCGCTGCTCAAGGGCGTCGCGCGCGACTGGGATCTGGTGCGGGCCGGGCTGGTATCCCCCGCCTCGGCGATGTCGTACCTGCGTGGCTTCGACGCAGGGCGCCCGGTGCCGTACTCGTACGGCGCGCCCGGCATCGGCGGGCGCCCGTTCTACACCGACGATTGCAGCAATCTGAATTTCGAGGTCCGGCGTGGCGCACTGGGCGACGTGCTCAATGCGATCGCGCAACACCTCGACGACGCGCAGCCCCCGACCTATTACGTCGCGTCGCTGCCGGTGGCAGGCGCGTTGCCGGGGTTCGGCCGGGACAACGATCTGCGGCTTGCCGATCACGGGATACAGGCGCCGCCCAGCATCTGGATCGGCAATCGCGTCGTCGCGTCCTGCCACTACGATGCGCCCGACAACCTGGCGGTCTGCGCCGTGGGCCGACGCGAATTCACCGTGTTTCCGCCCGACCAGATCGGCAATCTCTATCCGGGCCCGTTGGAACCGACGCCGGGCGGTCAAGCGGTCAGTCTGGTCGATTTCGACCGACCCGATGACGCCCGCTATCCGCGATTCCGCGATGCGCTGGCAACCGCTCAGACCGCATTGCTGGAGCCGGGCGACGCCATCTTCATTCCCGGCATGTGGTGGCACCACGTGCGTAGCCTCGCGCCGTTCAACGTGCTGGTGAATTACTGGTGGCGCAATGCGCCGGCGTTCCTGCCGTCGCCGTTCTCGGCGCTTTACCACGCGCTGTGGGCTGTGCGTGATCTGCCCGAACGTGACAAGCAAGCCTGGTCGCATGTGTTCGATTACTACGTGTTCGGTCCGAAGGCGCGCGCGGGCGCGCATGTGCCGGAGCAGGCGCGCGATGTGCTCGGACCCATCGACGACACGCGGGCGCGTCGCATCCGCGCGATGTTGATCGGTTGGCTGAACCGGTGAGCGGCCAGGACGCAGAAGACATGGACACGGCGCAGTCGACACCGGATCGGATCCGCAGGGTGGTGATCGCAGGCGGCGGCACCGCGGGCTGGTTGGCCGCGTGCGCGTTGGCGCACCAGTTCCGCGAGCGCCTCCAGATCACGCTGGTGGAATCGGAACAGATCGGCACCGTCGGCGTGGGGGAATCGACCGTGCCGCCGATCCGCAGCTTCCACCGGTTCCTGCAGATCGACGAGCAGGAATTCCTGCGCGCTGTGGCCGGCACGTTCAAGCTGTCGATCTCGTTCGAGCACTGGCGCCGGCCCGGCGATCGCTACATCCATCCCTTCGGGTTCACCGGCCAGGGCACGCTGGCGGCCGGTTTCCATCATTTCTGGCTGGAGAGCCGGCGTCGCGGCATGCAGTCGGAACTCGGCGATTTCTGCCTCGAAACCGTCGCGTCACAGGGCGATCGGTTCTCGCTGGCGACCGACCCGCCGGTCAATTACGCCTACCACCTCGACGCCGGCCTGTATGCGAAATTCCTGCGTCGGATTGCCGAACGCAACGGTCTGAGTCGTGTGGAGGGCAAGATCCGCGAGGTCACGCGTCACGCGCACAGCGGCGATGTTGAAGCGGTGGTGCTGGAGGACGGGCAGCGGATCGAAGGCGACCTGTTCATCGATTGCAGCGGGTTCCGCGGGCTGCTTATCGAGCAGACGCTGCAGACCGGCTATGAGGACTGGAGCCACTGGTTGCCGAGCGATCGCGCGGTCGCCGTACAGACCGAACCGGTGGCCCCACCAGTGCCGTACACGCGTGCCATCGCACACGAGGCGGGCTGGCGCTGGCATATTCCGCTACAGCATCGCGTGGGTTGCGGCCTGGTGTTCTCCAGCCGTTACATGTCCGATGACGAAGCCCACGCGAAGTTGCTGCGCGATGTCGGCGCGCCGCCGCTGAAGGATCCCTGGCTGGTGCCGTTCCGCACCGGCCGTCGCCGCAAGGCCTGGAACGGCAACGTCGTGTCGCTGGGATTGGCCAGCGGTTTCATCGAGCCGTTGGAATCGACCAGCCTGCATCTGACCATCAGCGCCGTCGTGCGGCTGATCCAGCTGTTTCCGTTCGACGGCATCTCGCCTGCGCTGGTCGAGCTCTTCAACGACGTCAGCCGCGCGGAGATGGAACACGTGCGCGACTTCATCGTGCTGCACTACCACGCGACGCGGCGCGACGAACCCATGTGGGCCGCTTGCCGCGCGATGGAGCTGCCACCGTCGCTCGAGCTCCGTCTGCGTGCCTGGCGTGACCGCGCGCATGCCTGGCAGGGCGCGGATGAACTGTTCCGGGTCGACTCCTGGACGCATGTACTGCTGGGGCAGGGCATCGAGCCGCGCCAGCATCATCCGCTGACGCGGGCTCTGGACGACGGGGATCTGCGGCAACTGCTGCGCGGCATCCGTGAGCCGATCGCGCGAGGCGTGTCGCAGATGCCTGCGCAACAGGCTTTCATCGAGCGCTACTGCAAAGCGGGTCCAGAGGTCTGGGGCGCGCGCAACGCGGCGCAATCGTCGAACGCCGCGAGTGCGCACACGGCGCACACTCGCTGAGCAGCGTCGCGGTCACCACGTCAGCCTCGCCAGGGACGGCTCAGACCGGGCGATCGTGGTCCGCGTCCGGTGTCGCACCATCTCCGCTTGCCACACGCTGCACCCGCGCGCGGTACGCACCCACGTTGTCGCCCTGGATGCGCGTCGCCTGCGTGCCTGTGATGTTGCCGACCTTTGCGTCGCTGCCGGTCACCGGCTTGGCGTCGATGCTGGTCTCGCGCTCGAAGGCGTGCGATTTGTCGGTGTTGCGATAGAACCGGTACAGCGCCCAGTACAGCGCGGTCGCGCCGGCGGGGCCGGCGAGCAGCAACCAGAGACCACTGTCGTCGCTCATGACATGCCCACCAGAATCATGATCGCGATGCCCTCGAGGAAGGTGCCGGCGGTCAGCGCGGCGAGCAGCAGTTTCCACTGCTGGACGGGCACGCTGCCCATGGTTTCGCCGGTGCGGCCGTTGACCGCGATGTAGTGCAGCAGGCCACCGCTCTTTCCCGGCTGGTGATACGAATACAGCCAGACCGGCAGGTACATCGAGGCCCAGCGCGTGCCGTGCACGTCGAGTTGTTCCTGTTCCCAGCGCACACCGCGGTCGTAACGACGCGTCGAACCTTCGACCTGCGCGCGGGCGATCGACAGCAGTTGGTCTTCCAGCCGCGGCTGCAGATGCTGGACGTTGCTGTTGCGCTTCTCGGAGGTGAAACCAGAGAGGTAGGACGCGTTCCACTTGACCGCGTTCTTGGTGTCGAACGGCAGGATCGTATTGATGATGTTGTTGGTGTTGACGTTGACGTCCAGATTGCCGCGCTCGGTGGACGATTCCAGCGGCAGGTCGTCGACGGTGAATTCGACATGGCGTTCGACCTGGTAGACGTCGGCGTCGTAATAGGTGCGCTTGTTGTTCTGGGTGCCGCGTGTGTACTCGCGCGTCTTGATCTCGCCCTTGCCGGCGACGGACGCGCTCGCGCTGCCGTCGACGATCATGTAGGGCAGGTAGACGCCGACCACGTTCTCCGGCGTGAACTCGTCCTTGAACGCCTTGAGCGCGAACAGCCGCCGCTTGTCGACGAACTGGCGGATGCGCGCGACGGCGTCGTCCTGGCGGATGTGGAACGGCAGCACCGCATCGGGCACCGCGCCGTTGGCGATCTGCTCGTTGACACCGAACACGTGGCGGCACCAGTGGCAGCGCGCCGTCATCGTGCTTTCGGTGTTGACCGTCACTTCCGCACCGCAGCCGGCGCACTTGAAGGTCATCAGGCTGGCGGCATCGGCCTCGATGTCGCGCGCGCCGGACGCGATGACGGTGCCGCGGAGATCGGCAATGCCTTCACCGAATCCGAAGGCTTCCTCCACGCGTTCGCCGTTCCATTCGTTGCGGCAGTACAGACACACGAGGATGTCGGTGCCGACGCGCTGGCGGATGTCGGTTGCGCCGCATTTCGGACAGCGGTTGAGGCCGTCCTTCAATTCGTCGGCGGAGGTGTCGATGGCCAGCGGATCGGGCGCTTCGAGCTCGTCGCGGATCGGGCCGGGCAGCGTGGCCGGATCGACCGGCAACGTGCCCGGCAATGGCGGCACGTCACGCGGCGAACCCGGGCCGTCGACGGGGCGAACCGGCAACGGCGGCGGCAACTTGGTATCGGACATGGTCGAGGTGCGTCGGACGGCTTACAGGCCGAGCGCCTTGGCCTTGAGCGCGTCGTAGTCGTCCTGGGTGATCAGGCCGAGGTCGAGCATCTCCTTGGCCTTCTTGAGCTTCGCCACCGGATCGTCCGCGGCAGGCGCGGCAGGCGTTGCCGGCTGCTGCAGGCTGCCGATGCCGCCGGCCATGCCCGAGGCCATGCCCAGACCCACGAGACCCGCCGCGCCGCTGTGCTCGCCGGCCGACTGCATGCCCTGGGCGACGCTTGCCTGCAGATTGGAATTGCCGCGCGAGCCGGCGAGGGCGTCGGCGCGCTGCACGGTCTTGAGCAGTTCGCGGGTGTTGGCGTCGTACTCGATCGAGACGATGGCGGTCTTGACGATGGCAAGGCCACGGTCGGACTTCCACTGGTAACCCTGTTCGACGGCTGCCGACAGGCTCTGCGCGAAGCCCAGCGAATCCTGCTGCAGCTTCGTGATGCGATTGCCCTTGCCCGGATCGTTCGTGTACAGGCTGAAGGCCGGTGCGAGCGAGCTCACGACCTCGTTGAACAGCTGGCTGGCCGCCGCGTTGTCGATGTCGGTGAAGTCGAAGACCTGACCCGGCGCGAGGTAGCTCGCCGGCACGAAATTCTTCACGAACAGGATCGGGTCGACGATCTTGAGCGTGTAGGAACCGCGCGTCAGTGCGCCGACCTGCGTGCCGAGGAAGCCATCGTCCCAGTAGATCTCCGACTGCGTGCCGAAGCGGTTGTCCGGCAGTTCCTTCAGCGAGACGAAGAACGCCGCCTGCTGGCCGCCCGGCTGGCCGCCGAACTTGAACCGTTCCCAGCTCTGCTTGATCAACGGGCTGACGATGCCGTCGCCGGCGAAGATCGACTGTGAGTTGAGGTCGTCCGAGCGCCATTCGTAGCCGCCCGGCTCGGCGACGAAACCGGTGATCGCGCCGTCCTGGAACAGCAGCAGGCCGTAGCCTTCGGGCACGACGATCTTCGAGCCGTTGCTGATGATGTTCGACGAACCGCGCGTATTGGACCCCCGTCCGGCGTTCTTGCCCTGCGGCACCGCCGCGAACAGCGCCGCCGTCGATGGCAGGCCGGTCGGCACGGTCAGGAAGTCTTTCCACTGGTCGGCCAGTACGCCGCTGACTGCACCCGACACCGCCTGTACGAGACCCATGGCAATTCCCTTCAGTTCGTGGTCGGGCACGATGCCCGCCATGTCGGCGGATCATAGCGTCGCGACCGTAAGGGGTTGGTAGTGCTGGTCGTCATGCGTTGCGCGGGGAGGGACGTCTAGGTCACGCGCACCCGTTCCTGGGTATGGACGACCAGGCCCAGTGAGGTCGGGCGGTGTTGGAGCGGCGACACGCCGATAGCAAGCGCGCGTCCGGAGGCGAACACGCGATTGGCGCCCGCCAGATGCAGCGCGAGGCAAGGCGGTTGAGCCGGGCATGCGCCGAGGGTGGCAGCGTCGCCCGTGCACAGGACAGGCGAGCCCGCAATCCGCACGCGCGCGGCTGAGGTCCAGACGGCCGCCTGCGCACCGTGCACGCACATCACAATGGCCGCGGATGTGAGCACCGGCTGTCCCATCAGACGATCTCCAGCGCGCCGCGGTTGATGGACACCGCCGGTCCGGCAAGCGTCATGCGCGCGCCTTGGCCGTTGTCGAGCACGATGCCGGTTGGACCGATTTCGATGATCGCGCCTTCGGACGTGCGGACCGACCATGTGTCCAAAGGTGGCGCGGCGGCAGGCATTGGGGGTGGACGAGATTGCGCCGTCCAGAACACACCGCACCAGATGGGCGTACTGACGTCGCCCGCTTCGAACTCGATCCATACCGTGTCGCCGATCTTAGGCAGCAGCGGTGGCACACCAGGCGGCAGGCACGGGAGCGCCCAATCCATGCGCGTTGTACCGGCGAGGACGGGCATCGACACCTTGAGCCGAGCCAGGCCGCTCGGATCCCGATTGTCGACAACGACGCCGCGATACTTGCCGTAGTAGTGCACTGGCGAACTCCGTGGTGCGTTTCGAAAGCCGTTGACTGGAAGCATTGGGGAACGACGGGTTGCGGCAGCCGTTCTCGCGCCTACCAGACCAGGCCCATGAGCCAGGTATCCGCAGCAGTGCCCGGCATGAGGAACGCCGGCGCCAGATGTACGACGAGGAAGAACGGTGCGCCCCACAACGTCTCGCGGTGGATGCGGCGCAAGGTCACCAGGTCGTAGACCACCAGCACGATGGCCAGCGCCAGCAGGCCGCCGATCGTGATCAGGACACCGTCGACACCGCCGAACAGCGGCAGGTCGGCGAGCCGGATCAGGGCAGGGGAGATGATCGCCAGCGAGGCCAGCAGCATCAGGCGCCGGTGCGCGTCTGCGCGCCGACGCAGCAGCAGGCCGCGGACGAGGAACACGACGTAGGCGGTCAGCGCGCCGAGATCGCCCCAGATGATCAGGCTGAGCAGCGGACGTTGCGCTTCGACATCGATGCCCTGAACGCGCCAGCTGTCCACGAGCTGCGCGAGCGTGATCATCGAAGTCACGACGACGCAGAGCGCGATCACTGCACCCAGCGCACCGAGGCGGCGGTGCAGCGCGATGCGACCGTTGGCGACCAGCAGGCTCTGCGTCGCGAACAGCACGAACCAGGTGGTCACCACGAAGCCGTGGACGTGCAGGTGGAGTGCGAGCGGCCCGTCGGCCTCGGAGCGGAAGAAGTATGTGTTCCAGAACCCCGCGACGACGACGGCGAGCAGCAGCGCCATCGCCGGAAAGAACACGGTGCGGTGGCGCGGCAAAGTCGCGGCGCCGGGGATGGTGGACGCGGTCAGACGATCGGGTGGATACACGGGGCGCTCCGGCAGGTGGGTGCGAAATCGAAGGGCGAGAGGCCGCGCGACATCCGGGAGAACGGAGAAACCGGTTCGAACCTGCCATCGGATCGGCGGCGCAGGGCCAGCTGTGTGACCGCTAGCGCTTTTTTTGGCGCTAGCGCCCGATACAGCGCGCCTTCTGCCGGGATGAAGGCGCCGGAAAGGCCCGAGTCGCGAAATCAGATGAGCCGTCAGAGCGTAATACCGATCGATGGTCTGCCGGCCGCAAGGACTGGTCTTTCACCCGCGATCTACGAGAGCACGTGCAGCCCGCGCAATACGGATCGACGCGGTGCCAGGCCCGATCCCAATACTGGTGTGCAGGAAACGGCGCAGTGATCTGCGCCCGTTCTGCGTTCTGCAGATCTTCCCGATAACGGGATCACGCGAGGCCGGGTGCGTTGCTATTCTCGAACGCAACCGCTCGACGCCTCGCGCGTACAGGTTTCCGGATGACCGAAGACACCACCCTTGTGGCCCGCGCGGATGCGTCCGACCTCGACGGCATCCTCGCGCTGCAGGCCGAGAACCAGATCGCGCGCGGCGGCACGCTAGCCGCCAGTCTGCCCCTGGCACGCGTGGTCGCGATGATGGCGGCGATGCCGTTGATCGTCGCGCGGCGGGGAGATCGCGTGGTCGGCTTTCTGATGACGACGGATCGGACGATGAATGCCGATCTGGCGATCGTGCGCGCGATGTTCGCGGCCTATCCGGGCGCGCCGGATGGCTACGTCTATGGCCCGATCTGTGTCGGCGCGGACGCGCGCGGGCAGGGTCTTGCGCAACGCATGTTCGATGCGCTGCGGGTGCTGGAACCCGGACGCGAGGGCGTGCTTTTCATCCGCGCGGACAACACGCCCTCGCTGCGCGCCCATCTGAAGATGGGCATGCAGGAGGTCGCCCGCTTTCTGTTCAACGGATTCGAGTACGCGGTGTTCGCCTACGTGGGCTAGCGCGTCGCGGCCGCACCTGTCCGGTCGGCGACGTACTCCACGTTTGTCTCCAGTCGAGCACGCCATCGCGGCGCTGCAGGAGTCCAACGCGTGAACGCTGCCTACTCGATCCTGCCGCTGTTGCTGGGCGCCGCCATTGCACACGCTGCGCCCTTGCCGCCGGCGCCGACCGAAGCATTCGTCGAAGACCGCTTCGGACATGACATCGACGATCCGTATCGCTGGATGGAAGACCCGGCGCGGGCGGCGCAGCTGCAGGCGTGGATGACCGAAGCCAGCGCGGCAACGCGTGCGCGTCTCGATGCGCTGCCCGAGCGCGCGGCGTTCGAAACCATGCTGCGGGCCGCGACCCGCGCGGGCGTGTCCTACGGCGACACGAAATCCGCCAGTGGTCACCTGTTCTTCCTGCAGCGCGATCCGGGCGCGGCCGTGCCGAAGCTGGTCGTGCGCGATGGCGCCGGCGAGCGCGTGTTGCTCGATACCTCCAGCCGCGCAGGCGCGACGCAGGCGATCGCCAGCTACGCGCCGTCGCCCGACGGCACGCTTGTGGCGGTGATGGTGGGCGAGGGCGGCGGTGAACTCGGGCGTTTCGCGATTCTCGATGTTGCTGATGGACGCGAGCGCTACCGCCTCGACGGCATGACCTTCGGCGACTTCGAACTGTTCTGGCTCGCGCCGGATCTGGTCGCCTATACGCGCATGACGCACGCGCCCGACAGCGGCGTCGATCCGCTGCTCGACACGCAGGCGATGGTGGTCGCGCTGACGCCGCAGGGCGCGGTGGAACGCATCGGCCTCGGCAATCGCCTCGAAGGCGGGCCGACCTTTGCGTCGGAAGAGTTCCCGGTGATCATCGGGCCGGGCCATGGCGATCTGGTGTTCGGCTACGGCTTCGGCGCGCGCGCCGATGCACGTGCGCTGGTGACCTCGCTGGCCGCATTGCGCGCGGGCACGCCCACGTGGCGGACGCTTGCGGATTACAGCGACCAGCTCGCCACCGATGCGCTGGTCGGCGAGTCGGACTATTACTTCGTCAGCACCCGGGAGGCGTCGAACGGTGCGCTGTACCGGCGCACGCTGACCGCCGATGCGATCGGCGCGATCGAAACCGTGATGCCCGCAGGCGATCTGATCCTGTCGGACCTGGTCGCCACGCGTGACGGCCTCTATGTGATGGGCACCCGCGACGGCGTCTCGCAGGTGCTGTATCTCGCCGGTGGCGCAGGCACGCCGCAGGCGATCGCGCTGCCGTTCGAAAGTGAATTGCTGGATGCCTCGGCAGACGGCGATGGCGGATCGATGGTGTTCGGCCTGCGCGGTTGGACCACGACCACGCGCGCATTCCGCGCGACCGGCGCACGTATCGACGCACTCGGTCTGGATTCCGCGATCTGGGCGCCGACGCAGGCCTTCGTCGCGACGCGCGAGGAGGCCGTGAGCCGCGACGGCACGCGCGTGCCGATGGTCGTGCTGCGCAAGCCGGGCGCCGCGGATGTGCCGGTGCCCACGTTCGTCGAGGGCTACGGCAGCTACGGCGTGCTGACCACATCGCCGCTGAGTTCGCCGTTGCTGTCGCCGTGGGTCGAGCGCGGCGGCGCCTTCGTGTTCTGCGGGACGCGTGGCGGTGGCGAACGCGGCCGCGCCTGGCACGAGGCCGGACGCGAGGCGAACAAGCCGAATGCGCACGACGACCTGGCCGCTTGCGCGCAACAGGCGCAGGCCATGGGCGTCGCGTCGCTGGCGACCACGCTGGTCATGGGCACCAGTGCCGGCGGTCTGCTGGCACCAGCGACCGCGATGAAACATCCCGAACTGTTCGCCGGCCTGATGCCGCGCGTCGCCGTGCTCAATGCAAGCCGTCTCGAAGCGGCGCCGAACGGGCCGAACCAGTTCGCCGAGATGGGCGATCCGCGCACGCAGGCCGGGTTCGAAGCGCTGCTCGCGCAGGACGCCTACGTGATGCTCGAGAACGCGCGCGATCTGCCCGATACGCTGATCACCGTCGGCATGAACGACACCCGCGTGGTGCCGTGGATGGCGGCGAAGTTCGCTGCGCGTGCGAGCGCGAAGTTCGGTGACCGGCGCGACATCCTGCTGCGCGTCGATACCGCGCAGGGCCACGGCATCGGCTCGTCGCAGGACAGCCAGGTGGCGGAACTCGCCGACGCGTTCGCCTGGGGCTGGGCACAGGCGACGTCGCCCTGAGACATCGATCGCGCACGTTGCGTGGAAAGCGCAACGCGCAACGATGGAGTTGGAATGCCGCGTCAGCCGCGTACCGCCGCTTCGATCGCGGCGACGTCGATCTTCTTCATTGTCATCATCGCGGCGAAGGCGCGACTGGCCGCTGCGCGGTCGCGACTCGTGTAGGCCTCGGTGAGCACGCGCGGGGTGATCTGCCAGTTCACGCCCCACCGGTCCCTGCACCAGCCGCACTCGCTTTCGGCGCCGCCGTTGTCGACGATCGCATTCCACAGGCGATCGGTCTCGGCCTGATCGTCGGTGGCGATCTGGAACGAGAACGCCTGGGTCTGGGGGAAGTGCGGACCGCCGTTGAGACCGAGACAGGGCAGGCCACACACGGTGAACTCGACCGTGATCGGCGTGCCGGCCTTGCCGTCCGGGTAGTCGCCCGGCGCGTGGTGCACTGCCTGGACCGCGCTGTCGGGAAAGGTGTCCGCGTAGAACGTCGCCGCGTCGAGCGCGGTGCCGTCGAACCACAGGCAGATGGTGTTCTTCGGAATCATGGCCGGGACCCTCGTGGACGGTACATCCAGCAGGCCACTCGAGCGGTTAAGCCGGCGTGCGCAGGCTCAGTGCGTCGCGACGGTGTCCGCGGCGCCGATCCAGGGCGCGAGCAACGCCAGCCAGCGGGCGCGCCAGGCGAGGGCCATCGCGGTAGCGAATGCGCCGCCTGCGAGGGACATCACCCAGACCAGCGCGGCCATCGAGGCATGGTCGCTCGCCAGGCACAGCGCCAGCGACACGGCGAGCGCGACGGCGCCCAGCACGCGCAGCACCCGCGCATGTACAGGCGAAACCGGCGCGCCCCACACCTGCTGGCCGTGCGCCGGCATCGCCAGGGCCAGCCATGCCGTGCCGACACTGCTGGCGAGCAGGGCCGCGGTCAGCAGCCAGGCCGCGTGCGACGCCTCATGCATGGGCCGCCTCCCGGCGCGGCTGTGCGACGGCTGCCGTGGCCGCTGCGCGGCGGCGCAGGTGCAGGCCGGTGGCGCCTGCAATGGCTGCGGTCGCCAGCAACGCGAGATCGAGACCGGCCACCGGCCAGTAGCCTGCGCCGAGCGTGCGCAGCAGATGGTCGCCGGTGGTGATCCAGTTCAGCGCGACGGCGGCCAATGCCAGCACGACGATCGCGCCGCATTGCTCGCGCCACGCCGGGTTCGCCAGACCGCGTGCGACCGGTGCACTGCGCAGGCCCGCATGCAGCAGCGCCAGCGCCCAGGTGCCCCAGAACGCGTAGCGTTCCCAGTCGCCGCGCGCCGGCAGATCGTCCGGCAGCAGGCGGTTGGCGACAAGAATGCCGAGCGTGGCCGCGACCATGCCGGTGATCATCGTCACCGCCAGCGCGTCGACGATGCGCGCGCCCTGGCTGCCCTGTTTCGCATGCTGGCGCTTGCGCTTCTCGACGAAGAACACGAAGCCGGTGGCGATGCACACCGCGCCTAGCAGGCCGCCGAGCACGTACAGCCAGCGCAGCAGCCAGTGGCGGAAATGCTGCAGATGCAGACCGGTCAGGAATTCGGCGACTTTGCCCACCGGCGTGGCGACGGGATCCTCGCGGATCAGTTCTCCCGTGGACGCCTTGAAGTGGATGCCCTGGCCGACCAGCGCGATGCGATCGGTACCGGCGCGGTAGACGCTGACGTATCCGTTGGCGTCGCCGACGTGCTGCAGCACGAGGAAACCCACATCGCCGGCCATGTCGCGCGCCGCCCAGCGGCGTTGCGCCTCGGCGACCATCGCATCCACGTTCGCCAGGCCCGCGGGCACACCGGCGCGCTGGTGCGGCAGGCCGAGTTCGCTCGCTTCGGTCGCGGCATGCAGATCGTGCAGGTCGTGCAGCTGGGTGTGACCGACCGGAAAGAAATACGTCGCCGAGAAGATCACCAGGCCGGTGAACGCGAAGAAGAAGTGGAACGGCAGCGCGACCACGCCGGTGAGGTTGTGCAGGTCCAGCACGCTGCGCAGACCGCCCTTGCCGGGCCGGAAGGTGAAGAGTTCGCGGAAGAACTTGCGGTGCATCACCACGCCGCTGACCAGCGCGGCCAGCATCACCAGCGCGGAGAAACCGACGATCCAGAAGCCGAGATTCTTCCAGTCCAGCGTCAGGCTGTAGTGCATCGGGTAGAAGAAGCCGCTGCCGATCTTGAGCCGGTCGTCCGGCAGCGCGGTTCCATCGCGCGGATCGATGGTGCCGAGAGTGAAGATCGCTTCGTCGGGATCTTTGGCGCCCGGCACCTGGAAGCCGGCGAACAGCGCCAGCACCGGATCGCGGTGCGTGGTGTAGGCGCTCCAGTTGGCGACGGTGTCGAAGTGCTCGGGCATCGGGCCGTCGACGCGCGGCTGCATCGCATCGATGGCCTGTTGCGTGGGCTGCATACGCTCGAACGCCGGCCGCAGGATCTGCTCGTAGGACGGCATCGGCTGCGGTTCGAAGCGCGTGGATGGAATCGCCCAGCGGTCGATCTCGCGATCGAATACCGACAGCGCGCCGAAGAAGAATGCGGCCATCAGCACGAAGCCGAGCACCAGGCCGAACCACGTGTGCAGCCATGCCATTGCCTGGCGGAAGCTCTGCGTCACCACGCCCTGGGCCGCCATCAGACGATGCTCGCCTGGACCAGCGACGCGACGCCCGCCAGCAGCGCGCCACCGCCGGCCAGCACCCCCCACGCCAGCACGAGCCGACGCGTGGCGAATGTCCACAGGAACACCGTCAGGAACACCAGCAGGCCGAGCGCGCTGGACAGGAACTCGGCATCGTGGAAATCCATGCCGGCCTTGCACATCAGCGCGGCACCGGCGGCGATGCAGCCCCAGGTGAACGCATAGCCGCCGAACACGGCGGCGCCGATGCGCGCGGCGAGCCGCAGGCGCGGGGCAGGGGTCGAGAACATGGCGGCGTGGGACATGGCGGCTGCGGTGTCGAGAGGGCGGGAAACGTGGATCAGGGCATCCAGATCAGAAGCGGTAGTTCAGGCTCAGCGTGTAGTTGCGCGGCGCGCCGTAGTACCCGCTGTAGCGCAGCGTGTTGATGTAGGTCTCGTCGCCGACGTTGTTGACGTTGAGGCGCAACGTGGCGTTCGGCTGGAAGTCCCAGCCGACGAAACCGTTGAACACCGCGTAGCTGTCTTGGCGCACGGTGAAACCGTTGCTCTCGACATTCGAGATCGCGCTCTGCCAACGCCCGCCGATGCCGAACGACAGCGCTGTGTAGCTCGGCACGAGTGCGCTGAGCACGAGGTTGGCAGTGCGACGCGGCACCCAGCGATAGGTGTCGTCGCCGTCGTCGCCGGTGAGCTTGAGCGCGGTGTAGCCCACGACCAGATCCACGTGTTCGCTCAGGCGACCGGTGGCTTCGAGCTCGACGCCCTTCGATTCGACATCGACGCCTTCGTAATAGAACTGGCCCCGGTCGTTGTAGCCGGCGCCGGTCGCCAGGCCACTCTGCTCGGCGCGGAACACCGCCAGCGTGGTCAGCAGGCGCTTGTCCAGCCAGTCGGCCTTGACGCCCACTTCGTAGTTCGCGCCCTTGGTCGGATCGAGGTAACGGCCGTCCGCATCCGACTGGCTTTGCGGCTGGTAGATGTCGGAGTAGCTGACGTAACCCAGCACATTCGGGCTGAAATCGTAGGTCAGGCCGGCGTAGGGACTGGTTTCGCTTTCGGTCTGGTCGAAGCGGACGCCGTAGTTCACGTCGTCGCGGTGGTACTCGGCATAGTTGAAACCGACGACGGCCTTGAGGCGATCGGTGAACGCCAGGCGCGTGGCGCCGTAGGCGCGCTTGAGGCGTTCGTCGAGCGTGCTGTAGACCGAACTCTCGCCCCACAGTGGCTCGGGAATCACATTGCCCGCCCACGGGAAGCCGGGCATCTCGATGTAGCCGCACGGCGCACCGCCGCACAGCGCGCCGGCGAATTCCGAGCTGACGTTCTCGCTCTTCGACCAGCCCACGCCGAGCATGACTTCCTGGTCGCGGCCCCACATCTGGAAATGGCCGTTGAGCGTGGCCGAGACCAGATCGGCTTTCAGTTCGTCCTCGCCGCCCCACGGATAGCCGTACAGGCCGAGATTGGTGCCGGGCTCGAGACCGGTGGCGTTGAAATCGGTCGCGTAGAACAGGCGGTCGTCGTTGCGCACGTCGCGATGGTTGTAGGCCAGCTTGAGCTGCCAGTCGACGCCGAGCTGGTGCACGTACTCGGCGAACGCGGTCTGGCTGGTGGTGTCCCAGTAGGTCCAGTCCTGCGTGGTCGATGCGCCGCGGTCCCAGCGCGCCTGGGTGCCGTCGCTGTACATGAAGCCGAGCGCGCCCCACATGTTGCCGTTGGTGCGCGCGTCCTGCCACGAAGTGCCGAGCGTCAGCGTGCCGTTCTCGCCGATCTGGCCGTCGACGACGCCGTAGACGAAGTCGCGGCGGTCGTCCTTGCCACGCAGCCAGGAATCGCCTTCCTCGTGCGCGGCGACAATGCGGCCGGCCCAGGTGCCGTCTTCGGTGAACGGCGTGGAGTAGTCCACTTCACCGCGCGTCGTGCCCCAGGACCCGTAGCTGATCCCGGCCGAGCCTTCGGCCTGGTTGGTCGGTCGCTTGCGCACGTAGTTGATCGTGCCGGCGGCGTTGCCGACGCCGGTCAGCAGACCGTTGGCGCCGCGGATCACCTCCAGCTTCTCGTAGCCGAAGGTGTCCATCGCGCCGGTGACGATGCCCCAGCCGTTGGGCAGGCCGACGCCGTCGATCTGGGTGTTGGCGATATCGAAACCGCGCGCGGTGTAGTTGCTGCGGTTGGTTTCCCATTCCTCGACCTGGATGCCGGTCGCCAGACGCAGCGCCTCGTTGAGGCTGTCGGCGCCGAACTTCTGCATCTGCTCGCTGCTGACGACGCTGATCGACTGCGGCGTGTCCTTGATGTCGAGGTCGAGGTTGGTCGCGCCGTTGCTGACGCGGCCCGCGCGCTGCGACACCACGAAGATCGTATCGAGTTCGGTTGCGCCGGCCCCGGTGTCGGAAACGTCCCGCGTGGCGGCGAAGGCAGGCAGCGCACCTGCCGACAAGGCGAGGGCAATGGCGCACGACAGGACAGCGCTGGCGGGCGCGCGGATCGAAGCAACGGACTGCAGAAGCATGGACATGGGAACCTTGCCAAGCGGGGCGGGAGGAAAGCGATCAAGTGCGTTGGGGCGCGCAGTTCCGGCGCGTTTCCCAGGCTGCAGTCCCGCTGCCGATGGCAGCATTGGGTGATCGGATCGCTCCGTCCGCAGCGCCTCTCTGGGCCCTGCAATGGCGGCGTCGGTTGCCTACCCGCTCCGCGGGCGTATGAAACTGCAGGCGTATTAGATGCGAATGAATGTCATTTCGCAACAGGCTCCACTGCACGCGTGCTCTGTTCAGGCGATAACGCGCCGCATCTTGGAGCCTCACGTTGCCCGCACGCCACGCCCCCGGAGAATCGTGTTTTGCACACGGAGTGGCCCATGCGCCTGCCAATTGCTCCTCTTCTGATTGCCGCGGGCCTGACCGCGCCCGCCGCTGCCGACGCGGCGCGCCAGCCGCCCGTGCCGAACGAACCCGTCGCCGCCGTCGATCTCGCGCGCTACGCCGGCACCTGGTACGAGCAGGCGCATCTGCCGATGTTCTTCCAGCGCAAATGCATCGACGACACCACCGCCAACTACAGCGTCAACCCGGATGGCACGGTCGGCGTGTTGAACCGCTGCCGCACGAAGGACGGCAGCTTCAACGAGGCACACGGCATCGCGCGTGTGGTCGACGGAAAGACCTCGACACTGGAAGTGCGATTCGCGCCGCAGTGGCTGTCGTGGCTGCCGATGGTCTGGGGCGATTACTGGGTGATCGCGCTCGACGAAGCGGAGTACCGCTGGGCGATGGTCGGCTCGCCGGGCAAGGACTACCTGTGGATCCTGTCGCGCGAGCCGCAGCTCGATCCGGAGATCCGCAGCCGGCTCATCGATCAGGCGCGCGCGATGGATTACCCGGTCGACAAGCTGGTCGACACACCGCAGCGCTCGCAGGATGCGACGCCTTCCGATTGACCTGCATCGCGCCGCCTCGGCGGTGCAACGACGTCGTCCGGAACGCCACGGTTGACCTTCACGCGGCCCGGGGTCTCGAACAGCGAGAGTCGCCGCCCATGACGCGCCTCATCGAACGCCTTTTCGCCGCCGGCTATCTCGCCGTGATCGCCCTGTTCCTGTTCGCCGGTGCCGCGCTGATCGGGCTGGCGGCGATCGAGATGTGGCAGGCCCTGGTGCCTGCGCAATCAATGGATCTGCGCGGACGGTTCGACTCGGTGCTCGATGCGATCGGCATCGTGACCATCGCGCTGGTCGCGTTCGAACTGGCGCAGACGGTGTTCGAGGAAGAAGTGCGCCGGGAGGTCAAGATCAGCGGGCCGACGCGCGTGCGCCGGTTCCTGTCGCGCTTCATGGTGGTGCTGGTGGTGGCGCTGTCGATCGAAACCCTGGTCGCGGTGTTCCGCCTGCTGCACGAAGCGCCGGAACAGTTGCCTTACGCCGCGGCAATCGGTGCGACCGCGGCCCTGTTGCTGGTCGGCTGGGGCGTGTTCCTGCGACTCAACCGCAGCGTCGAGGAACTCGAGCCCGAGGCCATGGCGGCGGCCAAGGATGAGGACGGCGACGTGGAAGCCGACGCGGACGACTCGCCCACGCCGAAGAAGCCTGCAGCGCGCCGAAGGGCGCCGTCGAAGGTGCCGGAGGCCGGCTGAGTCGCAACGCGACGCGACACTGGCACGTCACAACGCAATCCCGGTCACGTAACGGACATCGCCTCGCGCTTGAACGCGCGTGTCTTACCGATGCTTAACACCACGGTCGCATCGCAGTGGAAAGGTCGAGGTTCCTTCCAGACGCGTGGAGTTTCCGATGAAGAAGTGGGCTTTGTCCGGCGTATTGCTGCTGACCACGGTGGCTGCCAGCACGACCGCATTCGCAGCGCGACATCATTTCGATGTGATCGGCGAGTCCTACGGCCGCAGCAGCCAAGAGGCGATCGACAACGCCTGGCGCGACGCGGACGACCAGTGCTACCGGAGCTGGGGTCGCTCCGACCAGGACATCACGGTGCTGGAGCTGTGGATCGATCCGGACACCGGCTATCCGCACGCACGCGTGTTGCTGGGCTGCACGGTCGACGACTGACGATCGATTCCGACGCACGTGAAAACGCCGCCGGTGATCTCTCCATCACCGGCGGCGTTCGTGCATTTGCGGCATCCGCGAATGCGTCGCGGACATCTAGTGTCGTCAGATCACGAATGCACGCAGTTCCGCCATCTTGCCGTCGTGGAACCGCCACGCATCCGAGTAGGCATGGCGCGTCTCGGTACCGTCTGCCGCCTTGACGGTGATGCTGCCCAGCGCGATCACGAAGTCTTCTTCGGCGATGAGGTGATCGACGGTGAACACCGGCGGCTCGACATAGGCGCCGGTCATCCACTCGCGCACCGCGTCCTTGCCGTCGAGCGTCGATCCGCCAACGGTCGTCCACTGGATGTCGTCGGTGCAGTACGCCAGAAACCCCTCGATGTCGCCGCGCGCGATGGCCGCGTTGGCCTGCCGCAGAGAACTCTTGTGCTGGTTGGACATGGTGGCGCTTCTATCGACGTGGACGGGAGACGATACCGGCAGCCGGGGGTGTGCGGGTGAAGCGTCGCGGGCCGGACTGCGCCTGCATTCAGGCGCCTGTCTCAAGCGTGCGTGCTGTCGCATCCGGAAGCGGACGTCGTGCAGCGTCGGGCGGCTAGAAAGCCCGATTTCGGTGCGGGTCCGGCCGACAACCGCACGGCAACGCGTTGTGCTCAGAAGCGGTCTTCGACCGGCAGGTAACGCCACGCGCCGACCGGCATCTTCGCCAGCGACACGCGCCCGATGCGCAAGCGCCGGATCCACACGACGCCCAGCCCGACCTGCGCACACATGTCGCGCAGCTGCCCCGGCCGCACGCCCTTGATCGCGAAGCGCAGGCGCACTTCGTTCTGCCAGCTGACCTTGCACGGCGGCAGCGTGTGGCCGTCGTACTGCAGGCCGTGCTTGAGCCGCTGCATGCCGTAGAACGGCATTTCGCCGGTTACTTCGACGACGAATTCCTGCTCGATGCCATCCAGGTCTTCGGTCAAACGCCGCCACACGCGGCCGTCCTGGCTCAGCACCATCAGACCACTGGCCTCGGCTTCCAGCGGCGCGAGGGGCGTCAACCGATGGAAGTGCCGCTGCAGCAGGCGCACTTCGGTCGGATCCTCGCTCCAGCGCGTGGTCGGCTCGACGTAGGGCAGGGCGGCATCGGACGTGGCGAACGCATCCAGACCGGCGGGTTTGTGGAACAGGATCGTCGCCGGCTCGGCAACTGCGAGCTTCGCAGCCGCATCGAGTTCGACGGCCTCGTCGGTCACCATGTGCTGCGGCATGTCCACAACACGGCCGTCGACCGATACCCAGCCGCCTTCGATGTACTGCTCGGCCTCGCTGCGCGAGCAGCGGGCGAGTTCGGAGACGCGTTTGGCCAGTCGGACGGGGGCGGACATCGGGTGCAGCCGGGAATCGGGGCGGGCAGTGTAGCGAGCGGGGCCGGTCGGCGCGTTCGTCGGACGCAGCGCCTCAAGCATGGCGATTGCGTGGATGATGCGGCGAGGGCGAGCGGGCCGTGTGGTCTGCGTCGTTCCCGAACCTTCGCGGACCGGAGTGCCGAGCGATGCGACAGACGATGGCGGGTGTGTGGATGGCTGCGGTGATCGCGCTCGCGATGCCGGCAGCGGTGCAGGCAGACGACGGTGCGCGGCTGCTCGGCATGTGGTCGGTCGACGTGGTGCAGTTGCCGATGCCGCCAGAGGCGCGGCCGCAGCGGGTCACGGTGGCGTTCGACGAGGCGGCAGCGGGCGCGCTAAAGGTACGGGTCGAGATCGTGCCGGCCGAGGGCGCAGCGCGTGTGTCCTCGGCGACCGTGCCGATCGATGGCAGCACCGTGCCGATCGAAGGCGACACGCTGGAAGCCGACGCGATCGCTGTGAAGCGGCCCACCGGCGACGTGCTGACGATGGCGCTGGCGAAGCAGGGCATGCCGGCCTCGACGCGGGTCTATGCGGTCACACCGGATGGCGACCAGCTGATCGAGACCGCGGTGCATTTCGGCGCCGACGGCAAGGCGGTCATGCGCACGTTCCGGTTCGATCGCGTGCGTTGAATGCCCGCATCACACCGGCCGCCACGCGCGATACGCCCGCTCCGTTTTGAACGTACTTGCGGAAAATCACGCGCGTGCGTGCACTGCTTTCGGGGACGCACCGGTCGACAGCGGTAGAATTGCGCCTCTTCCGAACCGCCCTGTTGGATCGATGATCACCAACGACGTCCTGCGCAGCATCCGTTACATGCTCGACCTGAGCGACCAGAAGGTCGTCGATCTCGCCAAACTGGTGGATCCCGACTTCGCCCTCGACAAGGACGACGTGCGTCCGCTGCTGTTGAAGGAAGACGAGCCCGGCTATGTGGCCTGCAGCGACAGCGTGCTCGCGCATGTGCTCGACGGCCTGATCGTGCACCGCCGTGGCCGCGACGAGCGCCAGGCCGCGCGCCCGGTTGAATCGCGCATCAGCAACAATGTCGTGCTGAAGAAGCTGCGGGTCGCGTTCGAACTGACCGACGTCGACATGCACCAGATCTTCGCCGACGCGGGCTTCCCGATTTCGAAGCCGGAGATGTCGGCCCTGTTCCGCCAGGCCGGACACCGCAATTTCCGTCCGTGCGGCGACCAACTGCTGCGCAATTTCCTCAAGGGCCTGACGATGCGGGTGCGCGGCGGCTGATAAGGGACCTGTGAGCCGGAACCCACATGTTTCGTAACGGCCGACGTGTGTCGTGCCTCACAGATGCGGGAAAGCGAGCGCCTCTTCCTTCGGCAGAGAGCCTGCCCCGAACTCGATGCGCGGTCGACGCGCAAAACGCGTCGGGTGAGGGTCCAGGCTCTACTGAGCGCGCCGTAAAAACATCCGTATACGTCCTCTGGGCACCTTCCGCCAGCTAGAGAAGGATAAGCGACATCGCGCCTCAGCTCTGATCCAGCTCGTAATGGATCAGCACGACGCACTGCGAGGCGAACAGCATCTTCGGGCCGAGCGCGATCTTCCGCGCGCCCATGCGCTCGAGGCCGGGAATCGTCTTCTTCGGCATCGGGATGTGGTCGGTCAGCAGGAAACACGGATTGTCCGCGAACACCTGCTCACGGATCGGCGTGCCCTTGCGATCCATCAGGAACAGCTGGTGGTCTTCGGACAGCGTCTGCACCAGCCGCTCGAAGCTGGTCGTCCGGACCTCGACGCCCGATTCCACCGGACGCGTCTCGTCCTTTCCCATGCCGCGTGATGTATCCAATGCGTTCGCGATCTTGCCCAGCAGGGCCCGCTCGTCGAAGCCGCCGATGTCGCGCATGGCGTTGACTTCAAAGCGGATCGTGCGGGAGAAATCCCGCGTGCTCTCGAGCACCAGATAGACCGTCACGTCCGGACGATGCGCCTGCGCGACGAACATCGCGTTCATCAGCGTGTGGGCGAGGATCTCGGTGTGCGCGTCCTGGCCGACAGCGGCCAGTAAGGCCTGGCTCTCGGTCGGCGCGGCCCGCGCTCTGAGTACAAACGTTCGCATGCGTGTCGGAGCTGTCCGTATTCCGGTGCGAGACCTGTGATTCAGTACGCGTCGTCGATGAAAACCGACGGTCGGGCGCGCGCTGCGCCCGGTCGACGCGCGCGGAGGCGGTCGCGCGGAACAACAGATCCGAAGACCGTACCGGGCGGCATGCGCCGCCCGGCGCTGCCGATCAGGCTGACTCGGAACCGGCGTCCTGCCCCGACTCTGCGGTGCCCTTGGCAGCGTCGCGTTCGGCCCGCTTCTTCGCGTCCTTCTCGTCCTGCTTCTTCTTTTTGGCGAGTTCGCGCTGACGCTTTTCGAACGAATAGTTGGGCTTGGCCACGGAAACTCCCTTGGATTGAGCGGCCTAGTGTCTCATCTGGGAGGCGGTCTCATCCAGTTTCGCCATTCAGGAACTGAAACCCACTGCGGCACATGTCGGCGCAGCCCGGGAATCCCGGGGTTCCAGCCCCTCAGCCGCGCAGACGCACGATCTGGTTCTGCAGCGTTTCGATCTGGCCCCGTAGGTCCGCGTTCTCGCGTTCCAGTTCGGTGACGCGTCGCTGCAGCGCCTTCGCATCGGGCGAGGGCGCTACGCCGTCAGCGACCGCCGCGTCTTCGTCGCCGGATTTCGGACGCTTTTTCGAATCGCGTGCCCGTTTGGCGGCCTGTTTCAGCTCGGCCTTGCCGGCCTGGGCGGCGCTGCGCTGCTCGTCTTCGGGCAGGCTGGCGACCGCCGCCGCCGCGCTCATCGAGATCGCGCCGGACTTCAGCGCTTCGACCAGCTCGGGCGTGGCCTGGGCGTGGATGCGTTCGATCATCGCGACCTGGTTGCTGCTGAGCTTGGCCTCGCGGGCGAGCTCGGCGCGGCTCACCTGCGACGGTGCGTCGTCCCACGGCGGCCGGTCGTCGGTGTCCTCGGGAGGTGCGTCGGTGCCCGTGGCCGGCGCGGTCTCCAGCGCCGCGATGCGCTGCGCCTGCTGTCGGGCAGCGACGATGTCGCGCTTGCGCAGCGCCAGCACGCCACGCTGGTAATCGGACACGCTCCGTCGTCCGAGATGCTGCTCGATCATCCACAGATGCACGTCGTCCATCGACTGGAAGCGGGTGTTCTGCATCGTGTTGAACGGGATGTCGTGCTTCTGGCAGATGCCGTACCGATTGTGGCCGTCGACGAGGATGTCGCCCCACAGCACCAGCGCATCGCGACAGCCTTCGGCGAGCAGACTGCGCTCGAGCGCTTCGTACTCGTCGGGGGTCAACGGATCGATGTAGGCCTTGAGTTCTTCGAGAACGACGATGTGCATGCAATGCGACCGCGACGGGGGGCGCGCATTGTAGGGTCGGCCGTTCGCGGATGTTGAGACTTGCGCAGTGCGGATTCACGTGCGCACACGCCGCCGCGAACAACGCCTCCAGCAACGCTTCACGGAACGCGTGGTGACCGGAAAGCGCGTCGTAACGCGCTTCGCGTGGATCAGCGGCGCAGCAGTCCCCGGCGCTTGGGCGCCGCGCTGCGCGCGATCAGCGTGGCGCTGCCGACAGTGATCGCGTCCTCGACCGCGCCGGTTGTCTTCTGCCCGAAGCGGCGCATCGCGCGGATGCGCAGGTCGAACGTCACATAGGCCATGCCGACCGCCGCACCGGCACCGAGCACAGCGGCCAGCGGACGCTGCTCGCGCGGCGCCAGCGCCATGCCGGCAATGGCGCCGGTAACGATGCGCGCCAGCATGCCGGCCGCCACGATGCGGTCCGGCGCGTCGTCCATCTTGTCGCCCGCCAGCTCGCCGGCAGCCAGCAGCTTGGCGCCGGTCGAGGCCAGCCGGTTCGACAGCAGACGCGGCGCGCCGTTGCCGCGGGGCAGGGTCCCCTTGCAGGCGGCGTTCGCGACCGTGGCCAGCGGCGTCATCGCGCGCATGCCGGCCACGGCGCCCATGAGAATCGAGTGGATCAGTGCCATCGGAAGTATCCGTTCTGTGCTCGCGAACGCGGGCCGAACCGGATAAATGCCAGTGCGGTGGTGAATCCGGCGTCGTCAGGCACGCGGCCCCGGCAGACCCCGGACGTCCACTGCACGGATGCGGCGCGACGGAAGGACTGAACGGCCGCGTGCAGGGAGGCGGCTACGATGACCAACATGCTCTAGGCGGGCAGGTCGGTCGGACCACGCAGTTGTCGTCAGGTGCAAGGCGGGCGCAAGCCTGTGGTGGATTGTCATCTTGCGCAGCCCATAGAGGGCGACATCACCGAGACACCATGCCGGCAGTCGCTGTGACCCGGGGTCACGATCCCGGGCGGGTGGCGATTGCGTTGCGCGTCGCCACGTGTCTGCAACGTCAGTGCGAAAACGGCGCCTGGGTGCCCTCGCCCACGCCTTCCCAGCGGCCGGAACGCTCGGCCTGCGGACAGATGCGCAGGTAGGTGAAGAACGCGAAGATCTCGTCCATCGTCCAGCCACGCTGATACTGGCAATAGGTGGTCGGCCACGGGCAGTAGCCCGGCGTCGGACGGGGCGTGGACGTGGCGTAATCGGAAATGGTGTACCAGGCTTTCGGACTGTGCTGCATGCCGTGGCGGCAGAACACGAACGGATCGCCGGACCGCCACAACAGGCCCTGCTCGCCGGTCTGTGCCTGTGCGTCCGACGTGGCGTGCGCCATGACTGCCAGCATGAGGACGAGTGTGGTGCGGGCGCTGCGACTGGTCATCGATCCGGTGCTCCGGCAACGGGAGAACCAGCGTAGGCAGCACCTGTCGAGTGCCGTGCCGGGACTCGCCCGGCGCATGTGTCAGGGCTTGCCGTGGTCCGGCGTCGGATGGGCTGGCTCACGCCACCAGTCACGGCGGGCGTCGGTCGCCAGGAAGCTCCAGGCCAGGAACCGGCTTTGCTTGTTGCCCTGCGCCATGGCCACCTCGCGGACCTCCACCGCGCCGGCCTTGCGCAGCTCGGCGCGCAGACCCGGCAAATGCGCCGACTTCGAAATCAGGCTGCTGAACCACAGCACCTGCGATCCGAAATCCACGCTCTCGCGGATCATCTTGCGCACGAACCGCGCTTCGCCGCCCTGGCACCAGAGCTCGCCGTCGCGGCCACTGAAGTTAAGGGGCAGCTTGCGCGACGCGCGCGGTGGACCGTCGGAGCGGGCCGCCAGATTGCGCCGTTTGTCGCGGCCGCTACGATTGGCGTCGGCCGCTGAGGCATGGAACGGCGGGTTGCAGAGCGTGGCGGCGTATCGCTCCCCCTTGCGCAGCGCGCCGTGGAACAGATGTCCGCGCAGCGTCTGTGGGCGTACTTCGATCGCGCCGCCGAGCTGATTGCCGCGCACGATCGATTCGGCGATGCGCAGCGCGGTCTCGTCGATGTCCGAGCCGACGAAGTGCCAACCGTATTCGGTGTATCCGAGCAGCGGGTAGATCACGTTCGCACCAGTGCCGAGATCGAACAGCCGCACGTCATCGCCACGCGGGATATCGCCGTCACGGTCGCCTGCGAGCAGGTCGGCAAGCCCATGGACATAGTCGGCGCGGCCCGGCACCGGTGGGCACAGGTACGACTCCGGAATTTCCCAGTGCGCGATGCCGTAATCGGCCTTCAGCAGCGCCTGGTTGAGAAAGCGCACCGCGCGCGGATTGGAGAAATCCACGCTGGTGTCGCCCGCAGGCGTGCGCACGAGAAAAGGCTGCAGCGCAGGTGTGACCCGGGAGAGCCGCTTGAGGTCGTACCGACCCTGGTGGCGGTTGCGCGGATGCATCAGCTGCGGTTCTGTGGGGGACTGGGGACGTGACATGCCGCTATTGTGAACCGCTTGGCAGCGGTGCAGTAGAAAGGCGTGCGCATCGATGTGCGTCACCGTCGCGCGTCACGCCCGGCGATCCACTGGTCCAGCCGGCTGGCGAACGCCTGCCGGTCACGCGCATGCAACGCCGCAGGACCGCCGGTCTGCACGCCGGCGCCGCGCAGCTCGTCCATGAAATTCCGCATCGACAGGCGCTCGGCGATGTTGTCGGGTGTGAAGCGTTGCCCGCGTGGATCGATCGCATCGGCGCCGCGTTCGATCACGCGCGCGGCCAGCGGAATGTCCTGGGTGACGACGAGATCGCCCGGGCGCGCACGCGCGGCGATCGCGTCGTCGGCGACGTCGTAGCCACCGGAGACCTGCATCGCCCGGAGGTAGCGCGAAACCGGCGTGCGCAGCCACTGGTTGGCGACGAAAGTCACGTGGACCTGCGCGCGCTGCGCGGCGCGGAACAGGATGTCGCGGATCACCACCGGGCAGGCGTCGGCATCGACCCAGATCTGCGGCGGTGTCTCGTCGGCGGTGTCGTCTGCGTGCATCGTCGTCCAGTGGAAATGCGGCGGATATGCGGGAATTTCCGCCATTTGCTGCGCGCTGTCGAAGTGTACGGGCGTCGAACGCGCAGGGCTGCAGGTTTGCGCGCGAAGGGCCCGGCCGGTATCGTGAGCGGCGTTCCATCGCTGCTGCATCGTGCGTTTTACCGGTGCCTTCTGCAGCATTCCCTTCGTTCTATTCCATCCAAGGAGTTCGTCCATGGAGATCGCCGCTGCGCGCGTCGCCACGTTCCACTACACCCTCACTGACGACGACGGCAACGTCATCGACAAGTCGGCGGAAGCCAATCCTTTGCCGTACTTCCATGGCGGCGGCAACATCGTGCCGGGCCTGGAGCAGGCGCTGGAAGGCCGCAAAGCCGGCGATACGCTGAAGGTCGACGTGAAGCCTGAAGAAGGCTACGGCCTGCGCAACGACAGCCTCGTCCAGGCCGTCCCGCGCCAGGCATTCCAGGGCATCGACACGATCGAGCCGGGCATGCAGTTCCAGGCCCAGGGCGGCGCCGGTCCGATGCTGGTGACCGTGGTCGAGGTGGGCGACACCGAGGTCAAGATCGACGGCAATCATCCGCTCGCCGGCAAGACCCTGCATTTCGCGATCGAGATCGTCGCGGTGCGCGACGCGACCGACGCGGAGAAGGAAATCGGTCAGGTCCAGCAGGCCGCCTGATCGTGTGATCCGTCCCGGCGCACTGCGCCGGGACGGCGCGGACCGGCTACGTGCGCTTCGCGCGTCCCGCGTCGCCGACGTGCGCCTGGACGTCCGCGTCAATGCGGTGACGTCATTCCACGGTGTTCACCTGGTTCTACAGTCCGCCGCCTCAGCCTGCGCACATCCGTCGCGCGGGAGGGTAAACATGATCCGGATCACCGCAATGAAATGGGCACCGCCCTTTGCGGCGGGGCAGGTCCGGGATCACCGCGTGCGCTGGGTGCTGCGTGAGGTGGGCTGGCCCTACGAGGTGCGTCTGCTTGACGCGCCTGGCATGAAATCCGCCGAGTACCGTCGCGCCCAGCCCTTCGGTCAGGTGCCGGTGCTCGAGGAAGACGGCCGGCCGCCGTTGTTCGAATCAGGCGCGTTGGTGCTCGATGTCGCCACGCGTGCGGGGAAACTGCTGCCGCTGGATCCCGGCGAGCGCGCGCTCGCGAGCTGCTGGGTCATCGCGGCGCTGAACTCGGTCGAGCCGGCTTTGATGAATGTCGCGGAGGTCGCGTATTTCACCAGGGATCCAGCGCAGCAGGCTGCGCGTCGCCCGGTCGTCGAAGACGCCGCGCGCACGCGTCTGAGCGACCTGCAGGATGCGCTCGGCACGCGGACCTGGATTGTCGGAGACGACTTCTCGGTTGCCGATCTCATGCTGTCCTCGGTGCTGAAGATCGCGCATCGTCTGGACCTCCTCGACGGCCGCGATGTCCTGCAGGCCTACACCGCGCGCTGCTGGGACCGCCCCGCGCATCGCGAGGCGATCGCCGAACAGTGCGCGACCATCGACGCGCACCGGATGGCAGACATGCACTACGACGCGCTGCAACAGACACGCAGCTGATCGGACGGTATCGACTGATCGGCGTCGCGATCAGCCTCCTGTCGCGTCCAGTCCCACCAGTCCCATCTGCCAGAAATCGGCTTCCAGTCGCGAGGCCTTGCCGAACAGCGCGGCAAGTTCGTCGAAGCGGGCTGCAGTGAGATAACGCGCGCCCAGATCATCGAGATGGCGCGACGCATTCGCAGCAACCGCCTGATAGCTGTCACCGGCGTATTCGCCGATCCATTCGCGATACGGATGCCCGGCGAGCGCATCGACGCCCGTCGGTGCCAGCGCGCGGCCGATCTCCGCGTAGCCCAGCACGCAGGGCGCCAGTGCGACCTGCAGGTCGAGCAGATCGCCCGACATGCCGCAATCGAGCACGAAGCGCGTGTACGCGACGGTGGCCTGATGCTCGGGCGCGCGCTCGATGTCGGCAGGCGACAGTCCCCAGCGCTCGCACAACCGCACGTGCAGATCGAGTTCGACATCGACGATTGCCGACAGTCCGTCTTTCGCCGCGCGCAGATCGGCCAGCGTGCGGCTCTTGTAGGCGGCCAGCGCATTGGCGCGTGCGAACTGGATCAGGAACAGATAGTCCTGCACCAGATACGTTCGGAACGCGGCTTCGGGCAGCGTGCCATCGCCCATGCCGCGCACGAACGCGTGATCGACATAGCTTGTCCAGTCGCTCGGTGCCGCAGCCTTGAGTCGTTCGAACAGCGACATCAGGCGTTGCCATCCGCATACGCCGCGTCGAAGAACGCGAGTTCGAGGTCCACCGCGCGCTGGAAGAAATCCTGCGCGCGTGCGGCATCGTCCGGCCCCACACGGTCGAGTTCTGCCTGCAGGAACGCGACGAATTCCACGAACATCGGGTTGTCGTGCAACGTGACCCACTCGGCATGGACGAAATGCGTCGGCAGCGGGCGCGGCACGCGCTGCGCCCAGTCGAGATACAGGCCTTCGGCGACGTTGAGCACGGCGAGCGTTGCGGCATAGGACCGCGTCGCCGCAGCCTCGCGCATGATCGCCTTGAAGCCGGCAGTCGGCGCGGTGTCGGGCGCGCGGTGCCGCGTGTCGGCGTCAACGCCCAGTGCGTCGAACGCGCGCAGGAAATAGGTGTTCTCCTCGCCGCAGACCATGCCGACGAAGCCGCCCAGCACCAGCCGCGATTCGAAGCGGTCGCTGCTCGCGATCGCCGCGCCCAGCAGTACCAGGAAGCTGTCGAGGAAGCGGTGGTCCTGCACCAGATAGGCGGCCATCACCTCATCGGCGATGCGGCCTTCTCCAAGCTCCTGCACGAAGCGGTGTTCGACGGCGCGGGTCCAGGTGGACGCGCAGGATTGACGCAGGGATTCGCTGAAACGCAGGGTCATGACAACTCCAAGGCGGGGCGCGGAAGACGCGGAACGCGACACTGCGGCGTGACTTATGTCGCTGACGCGGCGTGATTGTGGTGCAGCTCGCGGATCGCGTCCAAACCTCGTCTCGGTGACGAGGCCACACGTCGTGTCGTGGACACTGCGCTCAGTGTGCGGCCGGCGTGGCGGGTCGCGCGGCGGCCGCCCGCCGCGCGCGGCGAATCAGGCCGTGGATGTACGCCATCTTCTCCACTACGGGCGGCGCGATCACAAACGGATAGAGATCCGGAAATCCCATCGTGCGGTTGAGGCTGTTGATCGCCCAGGTCAGTGGCAGCCACGCGTCGACCAAACGCTGGATGTCGGCAACGCGATGCGGATCGAACGACAGGTCGGTTTCCATCGACGGGTCGTCGGCAACGTCGGGCGCAATGCGGATGCCGAACGCCGATGCCATCTCCAGGGTATCGACGATGTGCAGGTAGTGCGCCCACGTCTCGGCCCAGTCTTCCCAGGGATGCATCGTCGCGTACGGGCTCACGTGCGCGGCCTGCCAGTCGGCCGGCGCGCCGCGGTCGTAATAACGCTCCAGCGCATCGCTGTAGCTCTGGCTGTCGTCGCCGAACAGCGCACGACAGCGTGCGAGTTCGTCATCGCCCGCATCACGCACCAGACGGTCCCAGTAGTAATGGCCGATCTCGTGGCGGAAGTGACCGAGCAGAGTGCGGTACAACTCGCCCATCGCGATCCGCGTAGCCTCGCGCGCAGCATCGTCGGCCTCGACGAGTGCGATGGTGATGTGGCCGTTGTCGTGGCCGGTCATGACCCGTGGGCCGGTCTTGGGATCGGCGAGGAAATCGAATGACAGCGGTCGCGGATCAGCGCTGCCCGGCGCGGGCGTCGGCAGCTGCAGACGCAGCAAGGTATAGAACAGCCGGCGCTTGGCGACTTCGATCTTCTGCCAGTCGGCCAGGCGTTCGGCATCGCCGAGGTTGGGAATCGTCCGGTTGTGCCGGCAGGCGAGACAGTAGCTGCTCGAATCGCTGGTGGGCAGAAGCCAGTTGCAGGCCGAATGCGTGGCATTGCGGCAGAACTTGAAGCGCGCGCCGGGCCGCGCGGGCGTGACCCACTCGCCGGCATCGAGATCCAGCGCTTCGAGCGTCAGCGTCTGCGGCAGGAAGCCCAACGTCTTGCCGCAGCGCAGGCATGCGGTGTTTTCG
The DNA here is from genome assembly GCF_979256585.1 of Luteimonas sp. AC640a. Taxonomy (NCBI): domain Bacteria; kingdom Pseudomonadati; phylum Pseudomonadota; class Gammaproteobacteria; order Lysobacterales; family Lysobacteraceae; genus Luteimonas; species Luteimonas sp. AC640a. The sequence continues at coordinate 427,984 of NZ_CEEDOV010000007.1, forward strand.
AAGTACAGCACCTGCTCGCAATGCGAGCACTTGAACAGTTGCATGGCAAGGTCGCTCCGGGATCAGGCGGCGTGGCCGAGATCGTCGTCGAACGTGCGAGCGGCAGAAGACTCGAGGTCGGCCCAGACGCGCAGCGACAGCGTACGCAGCGGACGATAGGTGGTCAGGAACGCCACGTCGGCGGCGTCGCGGCCATGTGCGATCACCACGCGTCCGCCGCGCGGGGCGGATTGGGTGGCGTCGAAGGTGTACCAGGCGCCGCCGAGGTAGGCCTCGAACCAGGCATGCATGTCCATGGGCTTGAGGTCGTGCAGCCAGCCCACGACCATGCGCGCCGGAATGTCGAGCGCGCGGCACAGGGTGATGCCGACATGGGCGAAATCGCGACACACGCCGGCGCCGTGCGCCAGGGTGTCCTGCGCATCGGTGCTCGCGTTGCTGACGCCGTAGCGATATTCGAGATGCGCGGCGATCCAGCGACGGATCGCCTCGGCCTGGGCGTAGCCCGGCGCGGCATCGCCGACGACGTTGCGTGCCTGTTCCCACATCGCACTGCGGTCGGACGGGCAGTAACGGCTGGGCAACAGGAACTGCAGGGTGTCGGCCGGCAGTGCACCGGGATCGATCGCGGGCGCGTCGGGCGCGACCCGGATATCGGGCGTGGTCTCGACGGTGGTGTCGATCCGCACGCGGGTCAGTCCCTTCGGCACCACGAAACGCTGGCAGCGATTGCCGAAGCTGTCGACATGCTCATCGAACCCGTGACTGCGCTCGAAGCCCGAGCGGTCGTTGATCCGCCAGCTGGCGATGCCGTCGCGCGGGCGCAGCATGGCAATGACCGGGCTGGCGGTGTCGGTTTCGATCGAGAGTTCGCAGCCGGCTTGGACACGCATTGCGGGAGATCTTCCTTGGAGGTGCGCCAAAGTAGGCGTGGGATCGTGCAGCGGACGTGCAGGACGCCGGTTCAACCGGCGCACGGTCACGAAGCGAAACACAGGGAGATGACCGTCCATCGCGCACGGCCGTGAAGAATGCGAATCGCAGGAACGCGCGCGTACGAAAAAGCCGGCGCTCAGGCCGGCTTTCTCGCACACGCTTGGTGTCTGGTGGGCGGTACAGGGATTGAACCTGTGACCCTTGCCGTGTGAAGGCAATGCTCTACCGCTGAGCTAACCGCCCGGATCGTTCGGAGGGGCGGGCAAACTGCCTGGGCCGTCTCCGCAGCGCTGGACCCACAAGGGGTGGCGCGATCGGGACGCGAATTCTACGGGTGATTCGGGTTGGCGACAAGCGGGTGTTGCGGGCGAATTGCGGGACGACGTGCCACGCATTCTCTGGCATGACGAAAACCGGAACCTGTCATCCCGGCGTACGCCGGGATCCAGCGCCTTTACGCGGTCAGAAATCAGTCGCGTCCCGAGCCGGAGTCGCTGGGCCCCGGCCTGCGCCGGGGCGACGGCCTGGTGGATAGCGCGACCTTGCGTCGTCGAGGTCGGAATCTCTGCTCAGGCCACGCGACCCATCACTCGATCTGTTCCGCCGCGTACGCCGCGTCCAGCGCTTCCATCGCATCGGCCGGCTTCAATTTGGCCGCCCTCTCGTAAGCCGCAGCCGCAGCCGCTTCCTTCTTGGCGCCATGCAACAGCATCAGCACGTTGCCGTGCTCGATATGGGCGATCGGGGATTGCGGCGTGAGTTTGAGCGCGATCGCGATGTGCGACTCGGCCTCGGCCGCCTTCGCGCCGTAGGTCAGGCCGCCGATCATCGCGCCGATCTTGTCGATGATCTCGGCGTGGTACAGCGCCAGCGCGGTGTGCGCTTCGGCGTGCTTCGGCGCGAGTTCGAGCGTGGTGCGCAGCGAATCGCGGACCTTGCCGGCGATGCCCTGCTTGAGCGCCTTGGCGATGCTCAGGCCCTGGCTGTAGCGGCCCAGTGCATAGGCGCGGCGGTAATGACTGTTGGCGTCATCGGGCAACGCGGCGATCGCGGCCTCGGCCAGCGCGGCGGCCTGCTCGTAACGCTTGAGCTGCTCGGCTTCCGACGTCACCAGATGCGTGGCGTGAATGCCCAGTGCCTTCACTGCGACCGACGCGCCGACAGGCCCGAGCGCACTGCCCGCGTCGAACGCGGTCTTGAAGTCGCCGCCATGGAACGCGCGCCAGGCGTCCTGCAGCGCGGTCGCGAGCGCAGCGGCGTCGAGGCCTTTGGGCGCGGCCTTGCCGGCGGCGTCGATCAACACCTGTGCGCGTTTCGTATCGGGGAAGGGTTCGGCATCACCGGCGTGCAGCCGCGGCCAGGCTTTCTTCAAGGCGTCGCCGGGATACTCGAATGCGTCGGACGGGTGGGGAACGGGCGCCCATGCGGACTTGGCCATCGTGGTCTCTCGAAGTGGCGCGGTCGCGCCGTCAGTGGGTGTAGGCCTTGACCAGCGCGTTGAGGTGCACGCGCTCGGCATCGCGCAGTGCAGGCGAGAGCAGCATCATCACCTGCACGATGCCCTCGCGGATCGCGACCTGCTCGTCGCGGTCGCCACGCGTGGCGCTGTAGTTGAGCCAGAACGTGGCGACGACGATCAGGTTCGTCGCCGCCGCATCGATCTCGGTGGGTGATGCGCGCAGGATGCCGGCGCGTGCCAGGCCCGCGATCACCGCATGCGCGCGTTCGCTGGCGCGGCGCAGGATGCGCGAGAACCGCACGCGCAGACGGCGGTTGCGGCTGAGAATTTCCAGCAGATCGCGATAGAGGAAGCGGTAATCCCAGATGCACTCGAACACCAGGTGCAGTTGCAGCCAGATGTCCTCCAGCTCCGGCAGGCGTCCGTCAGGCACCACGAGCGCGTCGTCCATGCGGGCTTCGTAGCCCGCGAACAGCTGCTCGATGATGTCGTCCTTGTTGCGGAAGTGGTAGTAGAGATTGCCCGGGCTGATGTCGAGCTCGTCGGCGATGTGGTTCGTCGTCACCCGCGGCTCGCCCTGGGTGTTGAACATCGCCAGTGCGCAATCGAGGATGCGTTGCCGGGTATCGCGTGCCATCGAAGCGCCGGTCAGCCGGCGAGCGTGTCGACCAGCGCGATGTACTGCTGCATAGCAGCATCCCGCGGCGTGCCGGCGAGCTTGCCCCAGGCCTCGTATTTGGCCGTGCCGACGAAGTCGAAGAAGCCCGGCTTCGGTCCACGCGCGTCGCCTTCCGAGCCCTGCTTGTACAGCGCATAGAGCCGCAGCAGCGTGTCGTTGTCGGGTCGTGCGTCGAGTGCCTGCACGCGTTGCGCGGCCGCTTCAAATGCCTGCGTCACATCGGACATCGTGGAGCCTCCCGGGAGCCGGTCGTCATCACAGCATCGTCGTCGCAGGGAATCAACCGCGGTCGATTGTGGGGCGCCGTCGCCTCTGGCACCGTAGCCACGGGAACGACGCCCGGCACCGTGGCGGCGTGGAGGGATGCGATGGCTTACTTCGTGACCGGTGCGACCGGCTTCATCGGGCGTCACCTCGTGGGCAACCTGCTCAAGCGCAAGGGCACGATCCACGTGCTGATCCGCAAGGACTCGCGGAAGAAATTCGACGTACTCGCGCGCGACCTCGGCTGGGACGCCAAGCGCTTCGTCGTGGTCGAAGGCGACATGACTGCCGAACGTGGCGGGGTCTCGACCGCGCAACTGCGCGCGCTCAAGGGGAAGGTGAAGCACTTCTTCCACCTCGCCGCGTTGTACGACCTGGCCGCATCGCTCGAGGCGCAGCGCATCGCCAACATCGACGGCACCCAGCACGCGCTCGATCTCGCCGCCGCGCTCGAAGCAGGTTGCTTCCACCACACGAGTTCGATCGCCGCGGCGGGCCTGTATCCGGGCATTTTCCGCGAGGACATGTACGCCGAAGCCGAAGGGCTGGACGATCCCTACCTGCGTACCAAGCACGAGTCCGAGGGGCTGGTGCGGCGCGAGACGCGAATCAAGTGGCGCATCTACCGGCCGGCGATGGTGGTCGGTCATTCGAAGACCGGCGCGATCGACAAGAGTGACGGCCCGTACTACTTCTTCACCCTGATCAAGAAGCTGCGCGACGTGTTTCCGCCGTGGATGCCGATGCTCGGTGTCGAGGGCGGGCGCATCAATATCGTGCCGGTGGATTTCGTCGCCGATGCGATGGACCACATCGCGCACAAGCCGCGGCTCGACGGCCACACGTTCCATCTCACCGATCCCGAACCGTTGCGCGTGGGCGAGGTGCTGAACCTGTTCTGCCGCGCCGGCCATGCGCCGGAAATGACGATGCGTCTCGACGCACGGATGTTCGCGTTCGTGCCGCCGTCGATCCGCGGCGCGGTGGGCGCGTTGCCCCCGGTGCGTCGCTTCGTCGGCATGCTGCTGCGCGATTTCCGCATCCCGAAGCAGGTGATGAAGTTCATCACCTATCCCACGCGCTTCGACAACCGCGAGGCCGAACGCGCATTGCGCGGCAGCGGCATCGAAGTGCCGAAGCTCGAGGACTACGCGTGGCGTCTGTGGGACTACTGGGAGCGCCACCTCGACCCCGATCTCTTCATCGACCGCACGCTCAAGGGCAAGGTGCGCAACAAGATCGTCGTGATCACCGGTGGCTCGTCGGGCATCGGTCTGGCGACCGCGCAGCGCGTGGCCGAGGCCGGCGCCGTGACGGTGATCGTCGCGCGCCGCGAAGAAGAGCTGTTCGCCGCGCGCGACGCGATGCGCGCGGCCGGCGGCAAGGTATTCGCGTACACGGCCGATCTCGCCGATCTCGCCGACTGCGATCGGCTGGTGCAGCAGGTGCTGAGCGAGCACGGGCATGTCGACGTGCTGATCAACAACGCGGGCCGTTCGATCCGGCGTTCGATCGAACTCAGCTACGACCGCTTCCACGATTTCGAACGCACGATGCAGCTCAACTACTTCGGCAGCCTGCGCCTGATCATGGGATTCATGCCGTCGATGACGAAGCGCCGCAAGGGCCACGTTATCAACATCAGTTCGATCGGCGTGCTGGCGAACTCACCGCGTTTCTCGGCGTATGTGGCGTCGAAAGCGGCGCTGGATGCATTCAGCCGCTGCGCGCAGGGCGAGCTGTCGGGCAAGGGCATCAGCTTCACCACGATCAACATGCCGCTGGTCGCGACGCCGATGATCGCGCCGACCAAGATGTACGACAGCGTGCCGACACTCACCCCGGACGAGGCGGCCGGGCTGCTGGTCAAGGCGATCATCGAAAAGCCCAGCCGCATCACGACGCGTCTGGGCGTGTTCGCGGCGCTGGTCAACGCGGTTGCGCCGAAGGCCTACGAGATCGTCATGAGCACCGCGTTCGAACTGTTCCCGGATTCGGCGGCGTCGAAGGGCGACCGCTCGGCGCTACGCGACGAGACACCGAGCCAGGAACAGATCGCGTTCGCCGCGATGATGCGGGGCGTGCACTGGTAACGCCCGCAGGTCGCGGGCATGTGCGCTGCCTGCGATTCAGAAGCTCCGGCACTGCAGGAAGCGTGTCTGCTGCCCGCTGGCGGGCGGCGGCGTGAGCTGCAGGCGCGACGAGGTCAGGTCCGGATGGCGCAGCACCAGGGCGCAGATCGCGTCGACGCTGGTCTGATCGTCCACGCGGGCGACGAACACCTGCAGCGTCGAGCCGGTCGCCCAGATCGCACGGTCGACATCGGGCAGGGTGCCGAGCGCACGTGACAGATCGCTGCGCTGGGTTTCGATCGGTGCATGCGGCGGCGCTTCGATGCGGACTGGCGCGGCAGGTGCAGTTTCGCTCGACGGCGTTGAAACGGTCGCGTTGGCCGCGGGCGCGGCATCGGGCATTGCCAGGAATACGGCCACGCCTGCCAGCAGGGCGAACAGCCAGCCCAGCAGCACGCGCTGACGGGCCACGGCGCCGGTCGTCGCGCGGATCGCGTCGAGTTCGCCGGCCGGCATCAGATCGCGGAGTTCCGGCCACAGGGTCGCGCCGTCGAGTAATTCAATGCGTTGCTTGCCGGCCGCGCCGCGGGCCTCGGCATCGATCTTGCCCTGCGTCACCAGCAGGCCACCGGCCGCGCTCTTGAGCAGCACTTCGCTCGACAGCGCCTGTACGGCGTTTCGGCCCAGCACATAGGTCGAGGCGTGCTTGCACGACAGCAGCCAGCGCGCGCCTTCGCGTTCGAGCATGTAGTCGCGGTCGCCGGACACATCTTCCAGATCCACCACCTGCACGTAGCCGCGACGGCGCAGCGCCTGCAGCACCATGCCGATGAAGCCGCGCCAGGAGATCGCCGACAGCGCGACGATGCCGGCCGCGGCTTCGTCGCGGCGCCGCTGGAAGGTCAGGAAATAGAACGAGGCCGCACATCCGATGGCGATCGCCACTCCGATTGCGGCGATCCACTGCGTGGTCATGCCGGTGTCCGTGTCCGCTTGCAGGGCGGCAGGATACCCGAGCGCGCCGCCCGATCAGCGTCAGATCGGAGCGAACCGTCGCTCGAAGCCCTCCCCCGGAAGCGGGGGAAGGGTTGGGTGGGGGGCAAGCCATCAGAGCTGGAAACAAAGGTTGCCGCGGGAATGCGCCAACAATCTCGTAGCCGGGCCAGTGGCGACCCGAGATCAGCCCGCTTTTGCAGCCCTCTTCGTCGCGCGCTTGGCCGGCGCCTTCGCCGTCTTCGCCACCGCCTTGCGCGGTGCCGCCTTCTTCGCAGGGGCCTTCTTGGCGGGCGCTTTCTTCGCAGGTGCCTTCGTCGCCTTGCGCGCCGGCGCAGACTTTCTAGCCTGCAGCGCCGCGGTCAACGCATCGACGCGCTTGCTGAGCGACTGCACATCGTCACGGCCAGGCACGCCGAGCTTGACCAGCGCACGCTGCACGCGGTCTTCGAACACCTTCTCGAGACGATCCCAGGTATCAGCCGCGCGATCGCGGGTCTGGCCGACGCCGGTCTCCACCGCGTTGCGCACCGTGCCCGCACGCGTATTCGCGTAGGCCCGCGCGGTCTTCTCCAGGCCCGCGCCTTCCTTCATCAGGCCGTCGAACAAGCGGGTGCCTTCGGCTTGCGCGCGGCCGAACGCGCCGACACCGGCCAGCCAGATCTGCTGCGCGGACTCGCTGATCGACTTCGACAGTGCCTCGCCGCTGGCGGCATCGCCCTCGGCGGGCCTGGAACGCGGTGCGGACTTCTTGGTGGCTTTCTTCGCGGTCTTCTTGAACGTGGCCATCGGTGTCTCCGGACGTGGTGGACAGGACGATCGCACCCTCATGCGGCGATCTGGAGGTTTCACACCGGCGCTCAGCGCGGTGGCGTGTCGATCAGGCGTTCGACATCGTCGAGCGCGCGGTGCAGGCGTGCGGTGGTTTCGGTGCGACGCGTACGCCGCGGCGGCAGGCCATCGAGCAGGGTGCGGTCGACGTCGGCGAGGATCTCCGGACGCAGTCCGATGCCGTGCGCGCCAAGGACCGGTTCGAGTTCGGCCGCGCGGTTGCGCAGGTCGTCCAGCGTCTGCCGGTACCCGAGTGCGCACACGCGATGGCGCGTGGAGAAGCTGAAGGCGTTGAGGAAGAATAGTTCCGAGGCGCCGTCGCCGGGCTCGAACACCAGCTGGTCGACATCCGGATACTGCTGCGCGTACTTCGCCAGTCCGACCTGCATGCGCGACTGCAACAGGGTGCGGAAGGTCTGCGACAGCACCGCGGGCAGGCCACCGTCGGTCAACGGCCGGCTGCGACGCTTGCGCCGCGCGGCACCCGCGGGGCGATCGGTATAGGGCACCAGCGGGTTGAGGCCCAGCATCAGGTCGATATCGCGTTCCAGCAGCACCGAGGCATGCATCGTGCGGCGCAGTGCGCCGTCGACGTAGTCGCGGCCGCCGATGCGGACCGGCGGATACAGGCCGGGCAGGGCGGCGCTGGCCTGCACCGCGCGCGAGATCGGCACAGCCGCCAGATCGCCGCTGCCGAACAGCGCAGCTTCGCCGCTGTCGAGATCGACCGCGACCACGTGCAACGCCGCCTCGAGCGCACGGAAATCGTTGCTGCGTCCGCGCCGCGAGAACACTTCAGCGAGGAAACGCTCGACGCCGCGGTTGTCGAACACACCGGTCGGCACCACACCGCCGAACAGCGCGGCGCGTGTGGCGCCGGGCAGCAGACCGCGGCTCCAGTCCATCGCCAGTCCCGGCAGGCCGGCGATGCGGCGTGCGTATTCGCCGAACGCGGGCCGCAGGAAGTCTTCGGCGCGGAATTCCAGATCGTCGCTGTCGCCGGTGATGAAGGCGCGGCACATCTCCTCGACATCGAGCCGGTTGGCCAGACCCGCAGCGAGAAACGCGCCACTGCTGATGCCCACGTAGCTGTCGAGCCGGGTCAAGTCGAGACCGTCGAGCGCCTCGTCAAGCGCACGCAGCGCGCCGAGTTCGTACATGCCGCCGATCGGCCCACCGCCGGCGATGGCGAGGCCGATCTTCGGTGCGCGGGGCGAGGCGCGGGTGCGACGGTGCCGGGCGGGATGCAACGACAGCATGGCGAGGCCTGCAGGTGGGACCGTCCGAGTGTAGCCAGCCGGTGTTGAAGGATTGCTCCAGACGCCGCCAGCGTCGAAGATGCGCCGATGACGGCATCCGACATTTCTGCCCGCCTCGCACGACGGCTGGCATGGCATCAGGCCCTGCACGACCCGGACTACGATCCGCGCGCCCGCTCGCACTGGCTGGCGGAACTCCGCCGCTGGCAGGCCGCACGCCTGCGCGTGAGCTTCGCGCACTTCCTCGAAGACCCGACGCGCGCACCGGCCGCGAACTTTTTCCTCGGCGATGTCTACGGCGATCGCGACTTCACCCGGCGTGATGCCGACATCGCCCGGATCCTGCCGACGATGCGCCGGCTGTTGCCGGCGCGGTTGCTGGAGACGGTGTCGGACGCGATCGAACTCGGCGCGCTGAGCCAGGCGCTGGATCTGCATATGGTCGAAGCGCTGCAACGCCTGGCGCCGCGGCGCCGCAAGCTCGACGACCCGTTGTACGCGGAGGCTTACCGCGACGTCGGCCGCGAGGGTTTGCGCCGGCGTCAGGTGCGGCTGATCGGCCGCGTGGGTCGCGGCTTCGGCAAAGCCTTGAAGATGCGCGGCGTGTCCGCGCTGCTGGCGTTCTCGCGCGGTCCGGCCCGGCTCGCGGGTCTGACCGAGCTGCAGGGCTTTCTGGAACGCGGCTATGGCGCGTTCGAAGCGCTGGGCGATCCGGACGCGTTCGTCGCCGAGATCGAGCGCGACGAGGGCGAAGTGTCGCGGCGTCTGTTCGCCGGACACCCCGCGCCGTACGCGCTCGACGACTAGATCAGAACTTCTCGGACAGCACCCGACGGATCTCGGCCTCGATCGGCCCCTGCATCGCCGACAGCAGGAAACCCAGCTTCGCGGTCACGTGCAGGCTCTGCGGCAGCAGCGCGATCGCGCCGTCGACGCCCGAGCGGCTGAAGTTGAGCGTGTCGCCGTCCCAGCCGTATTGCATGTCGAAGCGCTCGGAGAGCTTCTTGGCGACGGCTTCGACCGCAGTGCGGGCCTTGGCCGGCGGCAGCGAGTGGGGATGGGTGATGTCGATACCAGCCATGCGAGGCTCCGCGGGTTGTCGTGGACGCGCATTGTGCGTCGACCGGGCGCCGCGACCAAGTGACGGCGCGTGCAGTCACGTGGCCTCGTGCTAGATTGCCGCCGCATGACTGCGCTCAAGCTGCGATTCCCCACGCCCGACGAACCCGAACTGCCGCTCGACATCGGCGTGCACGGCATCGGCCGTGGCAGCGCCGGCGCGTTGACGCCGGTCTCCGACGGCGGCGAGCCGAGCGTGCGCTTCTGTGTCGATCGCCGCGGCGTCTGGCTGACTGTCACCGAAGGCGTGCAGGGGGTGCACGTCAACGGCCGCCAGATACGGCGCATGGCGATGCTGCGCACGGGCGATGCGATCTTCGTCGACGGCCACGAACTACGGCTGGTGTCGACGACGCCAATGTCCGCCAACGTATCCGCAGACGAAATCGATGACGCGGACAGCAGCGATGTCGATCCCCGCATCGTGCTGCGCGGTGTCGGCGGCCGCTATCACGGCCGCAGTTTCACGCTCGACAGGCCGCGTCTGGTCGGCCGTCATGCAGAAGCCGATATCCGTATCGACGAACCGGGCTTCGCCGATCGTCACGCACGTCTGGAACGTGCCGGGGGCATGGTGCGGATGACCGATCTCGGCTCGGCCGACGGCAGCGTGGTCAATGGTGAACCGATGCGCGACGCCGTGCTGCAGGCCGGTGACCAGATCGTATTCGACGCCCACCACCGCTTCGTCGTGGAAGCGCCTGCCCGGGCTGGGCACAGCGCCGGCTATGACCGTGCGCCGGAACCTCAGGCGCTCGTCGATGAAGCCAGGACATCGCGTGGCGGCGGCCTGCCATTGCCCTGGTTGCTGCTGGCAGCGGTGGTGATCGCAGGTTTGCTCAGCGCCTTGCTCTTGTTCGGCGCCGCCTGATTTCAAGGACACGAGGATTCGATATGGGAAGTTTCAGCATCTGGCACTGGATCATCATTCTCGGCGTACTGGTGGTGCCGGTCGTCGTGGTGGGCGTTATCGTCTGGGCGTTGCGACGCGGGCGCCGGCAGCGTTAGCCAGCCGCCGCTTCTGCACCGCCTTCCACACCCGCCAGCCGAGCAACACCGCGAGAATGCCTGCGTACAACGCGGGCTCGCGCCAGTCCGATTTCACGATCCACCAGAAATGCAGCACCGCGAGTGCAGCGATCGGATAGATGGCCTTGTGCAGTTGCCCCCACTTGCGGCCGAGGCGCCGCATCCAGCCCTTGGTCGACGTGACCGCGAGTGGCACCAGCAGCAGCCATGCGAGAAATCCGACCGTGATGAAGGGGCGCCTTGCGATCTCGGTGGCCACCTGTGACAGGTCGCCGACCAGATCCAGCGCCAGCCACACCCCGAAATGCAGGCTGGCGTACACGAATGCGTAGAGCCCGAGCATCCGGCGGAACCGCTGCGGCGCCGTCCAGCCGGTGATCTGGCGCAAGGGCGTGATCGCCAGCGTAATCAGCAACAGACGCAACGCGCCGATGCCGAGCTCGTGTTCGATCGCGACCACCGGCTCGGCCCCGAGCACATCGACATTCGCGCCGCCCAACACCTGCCACACGCGCCAGCCCAGCCACGCCAGCGGGGCCAGACACAGCAGGTGCACCAGCGCCTTGGCAGCGATGATCGCCGGCGGGGTTGCCGGCCGCGCGGGGCGCGCCGCAGGTGCAGCCTTCAGTACCACTTGCGCAGGTCCATGCCCGAGTAGAGCGAGGCCACCTGGTCGGCGTAGCCGTTGAAAGGCCGCGTGTCGATGCGGTTGGCCAGCAGACGGTTGCCGGTGCCTGCAATGCGCCGCTCGGTCTTCTGGCTCCAGCGCGGATGGTCGACCGCCGGATTGACGTTGCTGAAGAAGCCGTATTCCGACGGCTGCAGATCGTTCCACGCGGTGCTTGGCATACGTTCGACGAAGCGGATCGCCACAATCGACTTGATGCTCTTGAAACCGTACTTCCACGGCACGACCAGTCGCAGCGGCGCGCCGTTCTGCTGCGGCAGCGGCTTGCCGTAGAGGCCGGTGGCGAGGAAGGCGAGCGGATTCATGGCCTCGTCGATGCGCAGGCCTTCTCGGTAGGGCCAGTTGATCGAGCGGAAGCGCAGGCCGGGCATCTGCTCGCGGTCGGCGAGCGTGGTGAACGCCACGTACTTCGCATTGGCGTTGGGCTCGAACTTGCGCAGCACAGAGGCCAACGGCACGCCGCTCCATGGAATCACCATCGACCAGCCTTCGACGCAGCGCAGCCGGTAGATGCGTTCCTCGTTGGCGACGCCGCGCAACAGGTCCTCGAACGACACGCGCCCGGGCTTGGCGCATTCGCCGCCCACTTCCACCGTCCAAGGCGAGGTACGCAGCGTCTTCGCCGCGCTCGACGGATCGCCCTTGCCGGTACCGAACTCGTAGAAGTTGTTGTAGCTGGTGATGTCCTCGAAGCGCGTCAGCGGCTCGTCGGTGCGGAAACCGCTGCGCGCCTGCGCGGGCGTGACCCGCGCGGTGGATGCCGGCGGCGGCTCGGCTTCGGCACACCCTGCCAGCGTCAGCGCGGGCGCGGCGGCCATCAGGGCCAGCAGGCGGCGGCGGTCGCGATAGACGGTTTCGTCGGTGACTTCGGACTCCCGGATCCGCAACGCATCGCGCAATGACATGTGGGACTCCTCGGCGCGGCGCGCCTGTTGTGGACCAGTGACATACGTTGCCAGCGCAACCATCGGATGCACGTCAAACTGCTGCGCTGCGGCATACTTGCCGACCCCGAAATCCGTTCCGTGGAGTGTTCAATGGCGCGTGCATACAACTTTGCCCCGGGACCGGCGGCCCTGCCTGAAAGCGTGCTGAAACAGGCGCAGGCGGACATGCTGGAGTGGGGCGATGCCGGCGCGTCGATCGTCGAGATGAGCCACCGCGGACCGGAGTTCATGGAGGTCGCCACACGCGCCGAGGCCGATCTTCGCACGCTGCTCGGTGTGCCCGATGACTACGCGGTGCTGTTCCTCCCGGGCGGCGCGACGACGGCGCAGGCGCTGCTGCCGTTGAACTTCGCGAACCGGGGCGACACGGTCGATTACGTCATCACCGGCCATTGGGGCAAGACCGCGCTCAAGCAGCTCACCCCGGCGGTCTCCGCGAATATCGCCGCCAGCGGCGAGGCGGATGGCTACCGCACGATTCCCGCACGCGAATCCTGGCGTCTGACGCCGGGCGCGGCCTATGTCCACATCACCGCGAACGAGACGATCCACGGCGTCGAGTACCGGCCGGCGTGGGGCGAGCCCGCGCCCGATACCGGCAACGTGCCGCTGTTCGCCGATTTCAGTTCCAGCATCGCGTCCGAGCCGATCGACATCTCGCGCTACGGCGTGATCTACGCCGGCGCGCAGAAGAATCTCGGCCCAGTCGGCATCTCGGTCGTCATCGTGCGTCGCGAGCTGCTTGAGCGCGTAGGTATGCCGCGCGCCGACATTTTCAATTACGGCTCGCAGCTCGCCAACGATTCGATGCTCAACACGCCGCCCACCTGGAACTGGTACGTGGCCGGTCTCGTATTCCGCTGGATGCTCGACGAGGGCGGTACCGTGGAATTCAACCGCCGCAGCAACGAGAAGGCGGCGCTGCTCTACGGCGCGATCGACGGCTCCGGTGGCTTCTACCGAAACGAGATCGATGCCGCCGTGCGCTCGCGCATGAACGTGCCGTTCTTCCTCGCCGACGAAGCGCGTAATGCCGCGTTTCTCGAAGGCGCGCGCGAGGCCGGCCTGATCGGCCTCAAGGGCCACCGCGTGCTCGGCGGCATGCGCGCATCCATCTACAACGCGATGCCGGTCGACGGCGTCCGCAGCCTCATTGCCTACATGCAGGATTTCCAGAAGACCCATGGCTGATTCGAAGAAGAAGACCGCGGTGGCCGCACAGGCGAAGAAGCCTGCGGGCGCGAAGGTCGACGCTGTGAAGGCCGCTGCCACCGCAGGTGTCGCCAAGCCCGATCTCGACGCGGTCCGCGCGCAGATTGACGGCATCGACCGCCAGATCCAGACGCTGATCGCCGAGCGCGCGCAGTTCGCGCGCCAGGTCGGCAAGGCCAAGGGCAAGCTCGCCGCGGCTGTCGACTATTACCGGCCCGAGCGCGAAGCGCAGGTGCTGCGCCGTGTCGTCGACCGCAACGACGGCCCGCTGTCGGATACCGAACTCGTGCGCCTGTTCCGCGAGATCATGTCCGCGTGTCTCGCCCAGCAGGAACCGCTGAAGATCGGCTACCTCGGCCCGGAAGGCACGTTCTCGCAGCAGGCCGTGCACAAGCAGTTCGGCCACTCGGCCAAGGGCCTGCCGCTGGCCAGCATCGAGGAAGTGTTCGACGAGGTCGCCGCCGGCAATGCGGATTTCGGCGTAGTGCCGGTCGAGAACTCGGGGCAGGGCACGATCCAGTCGACGCTCGACATGTTCCTGACCTCGCCGCTGAAGATCTGCGGCGAAGTGGAACTGCGCGTGCACCAGTACCTGCTCTCGCGCACCGGCCGCATCGAGGACATCGAGCGCGTGTACTCGCATGGTCTGTCGCTGGCGCAGTGCAAGTCGTGGTTGCGCGAGAACCTGCCGGGCGTGGAGAAGCACGCGGTGGTCAGCAATGCCGAAGCCGTGCGCCGGGCGAAGAAATCCGACGACGCGGCCGCGATCGCCGGCGAGAACGCCGCGCACGTTTACGGCATGCAGGTGCTCGCCGGCCCGATCGAAGACCGCAGCGACAACACCACGCGCTTTCTGGTGATCGGTCGCGGCGCGTTCCCGACCTCGGGCAACGACCGCACCTCGCTGATGGTGTTCATCCGCGACCAGCCCGGAGCGCTGTATCGCATTCTCGAGCCGCTGGCGCGTCGCGACATCAGCATGAACCGCATCGAATCGCGCCCCGCGCACGGTGCGCTGTGGCAGTACGCGTTCTTCATCGAGGTCAACGGCCACGTCGACGAATCGCCGTTGAAGGACGCGCTGGGCGAGATCGACGCGTTCGCCGGCGAGGTCCGCGTGCTCGGTTCCTACCCGGTCGCCGTGCCGTGAGCGAGGCGTCGTGGATCGCGGCGCCGGGTGCGCCGCTGCGCGGTGAAGTGCGGGTGCCGGGCGACAAATCGGTCTCGCACCGCGCGATCATGCTGGCCGCACTCGCCGACGGCACCTCGCGCATCGAAGGCTTTCTCGAAGGCGAAGACGCACGTGCGACCGAGACGATCTTCCGTCGCCTCGGCGTCGCGATCGACACGCCGGCAGCGGGTGAGCGCGTCGTGCACGGCGTCGGCATCGACGGCCTGCGCGCGGCCGACGGTCCGCTCGACTGCGGCAACGCCGGCACCGGCATGCGTCTGATCGCCGGCCTGCTCGCGGGCCAGGCCTTCGACAGCACGCTGGTCGGTGATGCATCGCTGTCGAAGCGTCCGATGCGCCGCGTCACCGAGCCACTGGCGCAGATGGGTGCACGCATCGACACCGGTGACGGCGGTGTACCACCGCTGCACGTGCACGGTGGCACCCCGCTGACCGGCATCGAATTCGACAACGTGCTCGCCAGCGCGCAGGTCAAATCCTGCCTGCTGCTCGCGGGTCTGTACGCCGATGGCGAGACCGTCGTGCATGAAACCCGTCCAACCCGCGATTACACCGAGCGCATGCTCGCCGCGTTCGGCTGGCCGGTCGAATTCGCGCCGGGCATCGCGCGCCTGCGCGGCGGCCACCGCCTGCGCGCGACCGATGTGCGCGTGCCGGCGGATTTCTCGTCGGCCGCGTTCTTCCTCGTCGCCGCGTCGATCGTGCCCGGCTCCGATGTGCTGCTGCGCCGCGTCGGCATGAATCCGCGTCGCACCGGCCTGCTGCATGTGCTGCGCCTGATGGGCGCCGACATCGTGGAATCCGGCGCGGGCGAGGAGGGCGGCGAGCCGGTGGCCGACCTCCGTGTGCGTCATGCACCGCTGCACGGAATCGATGTGCCCGAGCAGCACGTGCCGGACATGATCGACGAGTTCCCGGCGCTGTTCATCGCCGCGGCCTGTGCATCGGGCGTGACCCGGGTGACCGGCGCGCACGAGCTGCGGGTCAAGGAATCGGACCGCATCGCGACGATGGCCGCAGGCTTGCGTGCGCTCAATGTTGAGATCGAAGAAGCGCTTGATGGCGCGACGATCACAGGTCGCGCGGATGGCGTCGGTGGCGGTCGCGTCGACAGTCATGGCGACCACCGCATCGCGATGTCGTTCGCGATTGCCGGTCAGCGCTCGCGCGGAGAGGTCGCCATCGGTGACACCGCGAATGTTGCGACCTCGTTTCCGGGGTTTCTGGAACTGGCGGAGACCGCAGGGTTCTCGCTGCGCAACGGCTGACGTGTGGGAGCGCGCTGAGGACGGTCGGTTAAAATCTCGATTGCGCCCGAGCGCGTTCCTGTAGAACAGCGGCGCCAAACCAGAACGCCCGCATCCGGAGATGCGGGCGTTCTGCGTTCAGCGCACTTCAACTGCGTGGATCAGCCTGCATCCTGCAACTTGAAGTCAATGGGCACGCGCACCGCGCTCGCGGTCGGCTTGCCGCCCTTGATCGCCGGCTCGAACTTCCAGTCGCGCACGGCCTGCTGCGCGGCGCGATCGAGATCACGCGAACCGCTGCGCTTCTCCACGGTCACGTCGGTGGCGTTGCCATTCGCGTCCACCTGCACCAGCAGGATCAGCGACCCTTCTTCGCGGCTGCGTGCGGCGGCCGGTGGATACGGAATTTCCGGCTGCGCGGCCGGGCGTGCTTCGCGATCGGCCGTACGGGCGGGCGTCGTGTCGGCACGGGGCGTGGTGCGGGTCGCGGGTTCGCGTTCGGCGGGCGGGGCGGCCGGATCGTCGATGACCGGCGTCGGCGGCAGTTCGGGCGTGTCAGTGGTGCCGCGCTGAGTCAGCGCGTACCAGCCAATCGCGACCAGCACGACGAGCAAGAGAATCCATACGAGCGGGCTTGAGCCCTTGCGCGGCGGATCCTGCGGTGGGGGATCGATAGGACGCTGCATGGGATCGCTCATGGCCGCACCTCCTTACCTGAATGAGTGCGGCGAGCGTCCCACGCAGGATGTGGACGTGATGTGCACTGTGAACGCGCGGGGTCAGCCGCTTTCGGGTGCGAACGAGAACGGAATCCGCAACTCGCCGGGGACCGGCTGGCCGTCGCGCATCGCCGGTTCGAAGCGCCAACGACGCACTGCGGAGACGGCCGCGCGATCGAGGCGGCGATGCTGGCTGCTGCTGACGATCTCGACATCATCGACCCGGCCGTTGGCGCCGACCGTCACGCGCAACAGCACGTCCCCACGTTCGCCACGTCGCATCGACGCGCGCGGATATTCTGGCTGCTGCGTAGAGACCGGACGCGGCACGCTGGTCGGCAGATCGGTGGCAGCGGTCGTGACCGGCGGCGCGGGCGCCTGGTCCACGGGCGCTGCGACAGGCGCGGGCGACGGTGCGGTCTGTGGCACATGCGCATCGATACGCACGGGCGTACGCGTGTCCTGCGGACTGGCGTAATCGAGCCCCCGGTCGGTACTGCCGGCGGCGGGCAATGGCGCGGGCAGGGGTGTCATCGCACGGTCGCCGGCCACTGCAGGGATGTCTTCGCCGTCGCCACCTGCATCCGTCGACGGACGCGCCAGCCACAGCAGCGCGAACAGCAGCACACCCGCGACGCAGCCACCGACCACGAACCACCACGCGCGCCCGCTCGGCATCACGTCGCGCAGAGTGCGGCGCAAGCGGACGGACAAAGGCGGAGACGAAGCGGACATGGCGGGCTCCTCGACGTGGCGCCGCATTCTTGCACACGCCTTCGCGCCTACTGTTCGGCACGCGGACGCAGCGGGCGCGTCCTGCGGGAATCCGGGCGATAATGCGGATTCCGTTATCGATAAGCCGAAGCCCCGCCATGCTCGATCCCAGCCTCCTGCGCCAGCACGTCACCGATACCGCCGCGCGACTGCGCGAAAGCCGCGGGTTCGAACTGCCGGTGTCGCGGATCGAATCGCTGGAGGCGGAACGCAAACAGATCCAGGTACGCACGCAGGAACTGCAGAACCTGCGCAACACGCGCAGCAAGGCGATCGGCCAGGCCAAGGCCAAGGGCGAGGATGTCGCGCCGCTGCTGGCCGAGGTCGCCGGTTTCGGCGACGCACTCAAGGCCAGCGAAGCGCGTCTGGTCGAGATCCAGGCCGATATCGAGTCGATCGTGCTCGGGGTGCCGAACCTGCCCGATGCCGGCGTGCCGGTGGGCCGCGACGAATCCGACAACGTCGAGCAGTCGCGCTGGGGGACGCCACGCACGTTCGACTTCGAAGTCCGCGACCACGTCGCATTGGGTGAACGCCATGGCTGGCTCGATGCCGAAACGGCAGCCAAGCTCAGCGGCGCGCGTTTCACCGTGCTGCGCGGCAAGCTCGCGCGCCTGCATCGTGCACTCGCGCAGTTCATGCTCGATCTGCACACCAACGAACACGGCTACGAAGAAACCAGCGTGCCGTTGATCGTCAACGCCGACACCATGCGCGGCACCGGCCAGCTGCCGAAGTTCGAGGACGACCTGTTCGCGACGCCGTTCGGCGACGAGACGCGGTATCTGATTCCGACCGCCGAAGTGCCGTTGACCAACATCGTGCGCGACACGATCGTCGAGGCCGATCGCCTGCCGCTGCGCATGAGCGCGCATTCGCTGTGTTTCCGTTCCGAGGCCGGCAGCCACGGCCGCGACACGCGCGGCATGATCCGCCAGCACCAGTTCGAGAAGGTCGAGATGGTGTCGATCGTGCGGCCCGAGGACAGCGACGCCGAACTCGAGCGCATGACGCGCTGCGCCGAAACCGTGCTCGAGAAGCTCGGTCTGCCGTACCGCAAACTGCTGCTGTGCACCGGCGACATGGGCTTCGCCGCGCGCCGCACTTACGACCTGGAAGTCTGGCTGCCGTCGCAGGAGACGTATCGCGAGATCTCCTCGTGTTCGAACACCGGCGATTTCCAGGCGCGACGCATGCAGGCGCGCTGGCGCAATCCCGAGACGGGCAAGCCGGAGCCTGTGCATACGCTCAACGGTTCCGGCCTTGCGGTCGGCCGCACGCTGATCGCAGTGATGGAGAACTACCAGCAGGCCGACGGTTCGATTGAAGTGCCCGAGGCTCTGCGCGGCTACATGGGTGGGCTCACGCGCATCGATTGATCACGCAGCAAGACCTGTGTCCTATTTGGAACGATTGGCAGCGATAGATGCCGTCTGTTGCGAAATTGGAATAAAGGTGGTGGAATATCGCGGATTGTTCTGATAGCGAGGTTCCCCCACATGCAGGATCTCAACGATCTGTACTACTTCGCGATGGTCGTCGAGCACGGTGGCTTCGCGGCCGCCGAGCGTGCACTTGGCATTCCAAAGTCGCGCCTGAGCCGCCGTATCAGCCAGCTCGAAACCGAGCTGGGCGTGCGTCTGCTGCAGCGCTCCACGCGTCGTTTCGCGGTCACCGATGTCGGCCAAAGCGTGTTCCGCCACGCGCAGTCGATGCTCGCCGAGGCCACGGCCGCACGTGAGGTCGTCGACCGCCTCAGCGCCGAGCCGCGCGGGCTCGTGCGCGTCAGCGTGCCGGTCAGCATCGCCCAGCAGTCGATTCCGCAGATGCTGCCCGAGTTCCTCGCGCGCTATCCGCAGGTCCGCGTGCAGTTGCATGTCAGCAACCGTCGCGTCGACGTCATCAACGAAGGTTTCGACGTCGCGGTGCGCGTGCGCTCCAAGCTCGACGATGACGGCAGCCTGGTGATGCGCAGCTTCGGCCAGATCCAGGAACTGCTGGTCGCCAGCCCCAGTTATCTCGACCGCATGGGCCGCCCGAAGGATCCCGACGAACTCGACCAGCACACGACGATGAGCATGGGCGAGGACGAAGTGAAGCAGCGCTGGGATCTGCAGGCCAACGACGGCACCACCCGCCGCGTCGAACTCAAGCCCCGTGTCGCTGGGTTCGATTTCCCGATGCTGATGGCGCTGGCCAAGCAGGGACTCGGCATCACGATGCTGCCCGAAACCCTGTGTGCCGAAGCCGTGCGCAACGGCGAGCTCGAGGTCGTGCTGCCCGACTGGCATCTGCCGCAGGGCATCGCCCACGCCGTGTTCGCCTCGCGCCGCGGGCTACTGCCGGCGGTGCGGGTCTTCATCGACTTCCTCGCCGAAAAGCTGCCCCCGCTGATCGAAGCCTCCAGCCTCGACTGCCGCAACTGCGAGAAGAAGCCGATGCCAGGCGCTGTGCCACCGCCGCGTATCTCCACCGCTGCGGTGCGTGCGACAATGGCCTGAACCCACAACGCCGCGCGAATACGCGTGGCGTCTGGTTCGGCGGTCGATGGTCAAACCGCCGCGTCGTGTGAGCGGCGCTGGTGATGAAGCGGTACACATCGGAGAGATGGCCGAGTGGTTTAAGGCAGCGGTCTTGAAAACCGCCGAAGGGTCAAACCTTCCGTGGGTTCGAATCCCACTCTCTCCGCCAATGCCCGTTCGCGTCGCGGACGCGATTTTGCAGTACCGGCATTTCGATGCCCAACTCCCGCCTTCGCATCTCTTTTTGGTCACCGCCGCGAGACAGTGACGGCCGTTGCTTCGTCCATCGGCGTTTGCGCACGGCGACGCCTCTAGACTCGCAGCAGGGCAATCTGCAACGCAGAAAGGTGCGAAATGAAGCAAGCGAAATCAATGGCGATCGCGCTTGCAGTGACAGGCCTCGTCGCTGGGGGCGTGTCCTGGAGTGACCTGCGTCGCGGCTACGAGGATGCTCGCGCCTCGTGTGATGCGTCGGCAGTCGTCCCGCATGGCGCATCGTCGCATTCGTCCCAGCCCGCTTCGGCAGCGTTGCCCAGAGAACCGGCGGCTGACGCATCGGCAACGACACAGGGCTCGTCGTCTCGCATCTCGGGCCCCAGAAAGGTCGGCGAGGCTGCATCAGCGGAGCGGGATTCTCTCGCTGCGAACGCGGAATTCCTGCTTGCACGCGCTTTGGTGCTCGATCACCTGCGCGATCCGTCCACCGCCGAGTTCCGCCATGAGCGGGCGTTGCAGGGCGGCGAGGTCATCTGCATGGAGGTCAATTCGAAGGACGGCTTCGGTGGGGACGTCGGCTTCACGCAGGCCGTGGTGATTGCGCGGCCTGATGCGGCGCCGGTGGTCTGGGTCGACAACACACTTCAGCATGTCGCGCGCGCAGCGTGCGAGACGGCATAGCGGGGGTTGCGATCTCACCCGCCAGGCGACGTTGTATCACCGTCCCGGAAACACGCGTTGACCCGGTGCAACGAGGTCGCGGTCACGCACCTGCCAGTGCGCGTCACGCCCGCTTCCTCACTGGCCTCGATTGCGGTCTCGGCAGCAGGCCTTCCATGGATCTCTGCGTACTTGGCAGCGATCGCCGAATGCGCGCTGCGCATGGCGGCCATCGACCGCTCGCTGATCAGCCGATGCCGATGCCGCCGCCTTTCCCGGACAGGTGCTCATAGAGAATCACGCTGCCGATGATGATCAGAATCAGGCCGCCGATGATCTCCGCACGTTTGCCGACGATCGCGCCGAGCGCGCGGCCGAGCATGATCCCGGTCGTCACCATGAGCAGCGTGCAGACACCGATCACCGTCGCGACCAGCAGGATGTTGACGTCGAGAAACGCGAGGCCCACGCCGACCGCCATCGCATCGATGCTCGTCGCGAACCCGGTCGCGGCGAGATTCCAGAACCCATGCGGACGTGCGTCGACGTCGCCGCTGTCGGGCGCGTCTTTACGGAATCCGGCCAGCACCATGCGTGTACCCAGCACGCCGAGCAGCACGAACGCGATCCAGTGGTCCCATGCGGTGACATAGGCGGCTGCTGCGAGTCCAAGGGCCCAGCCGATGATCGGCGTGACGCCTTCGATGACACCGAAGATCGCGCCCGCGCGCAGCGCTTCTGGAAAACGCGGCCGCTGCATGGCTGCGCCTTTGCCGATGGCAGCGGCGAAGGCATCGGTCGACATGGCAAAGCCGATCAGGATGATCGAGAGTAGGGACATGCGAAACACTGCTTCGGGTCGGGCGTGGACCATGCACAGCACGCCGGCGCGCCCAACCACTGTTGCGCCGGCATACCGCTGGTCTCGCCAACCTGGACTGGTTGCCTGCACCACGATCGCGACGGATCGAGTGTGTTGATACAGGCGCTTCCGCGATGCGGAAGCCGGCTACTCCCCAAGGGGACGCGCATGCTAGCAGCGTGTTTCAGACAACGCACACGTATAGCCGATGACATGATCGACGCCGATATGAGGCCACGCATCTGGTGCCCTGCGCGCGGCGAGGGCAGGGCGTGCAGGTCGGCGGGTGAACCGTGAGTACGCATCATCGATGCGTTGCTTGAGATACCCGGCGGCGGCCTTATACTGCGGGTGTCAGAGCGACTTCTGACTCCCGGGGGTGCCCAGGCTTCGACGGGGGTTGCGAAATTGCCTGGTGCATGCCGAGGGGGCGACTTTCCTCGTTAATCCAGTAGCAAACTTTTAGTTGCCAACGACGACAACTACGCTCTCGCCGCTTAAGGCGTAAGCCCCGAACCTACTTGTGCCCGTGCTCGTAGATGTAGGGTCATTATCACGGAACCGGCTGTGATGGCTGCCTGTCAGTCACGGCTTAACCAAAGCAGGCTGGTCCTGGGGTGCGCTTCGCACACCGTGCTGCCACAGGACGAGATCCAACGGTGAGCTAAGCATGTAGTACCGGGGATGGAGTGCCTTCGGACGCGGGTTCGATTCCCGCCACCTCCACCATTTGTTGAAAAAACGGGCCTTCGGGTCCGTTTTTTTTTGGTCGATTCGTGCGCGCTCGTTATGCTGTCGTGATGGCCGCGTCCACGCCGCACCACACGCCTCCGATCACACGCGTCCAGTCCGTCTGGCGGCTGCGCCGTAGCCACGTACTCGCCGGTCTCGTGCTGCTGGGTTCGCTGCTGATGGTGGCGCTGTACGCGCGAGGCGCCGGCGAGCGCGAGCGCCGGTTGGCCGAAGCGAGCTTCATCGCAGACGCCGATCAGCTGGCCGAGACCGTGCGTCAGCGCTTGCTGCAGTACGAGCTCAGCGTCCGTGGCGGCGTGGCACTGCATAGTGCAGCGGTCGAAACGCCGACTGCGCGGCAATGGCGCGGCTACGTCGATGGTCTGGATATCCGCCGGCAGTTGCCCGGCCTGATGGGCATCGGTTACGTCGCCTATCTCGATCCGCAGTCGTTGACCGAACTGCAGTTGCGCCAGCGTGCCGCTGGCGAAGGGTTGTTCACGCTGACGCCGCGAGGCTTGCGGCCTCACTACGGGGCGATTCTCTACTTCGAGCCGGAGGTCGATTCCAGCCGGCTGACGATTGGCTACGACCAGTACAGTGATCCGACCCGCCGTGTCGTCATGGATGCGGCCCGCGACAGCGGCGAAGTGCGGTTGAGCGCGCCGTTGCGCCTGCGCCAGTACGGGCGCGAAGGGCAGGCGGGCGTGCTGCTGTTCGCTGCGGTGTATCGCACGGCGCGTCTGCCGCTGTCGCAGGCCGGGCGCGAGAACGCGCTGGTGGGTTGGGTCTACGCACCGTTCCGCACTGCGGAATTCATCGATCGCTCGATGATTCCGGTCAATCGCAATCTCGCGTTCCGGATCGTCGATGTCAGCGAGGGCGGGGACGCTCCGTTGCTCGCGTCCGACGACTGGGTCGCCGGTGACGAAAGGCAAGTGCTGCATTCCGTGACCCAGCAACTCTATGGTCGCAGCTGGCGATACGATTTCCAGCACGTCGGTCCGCTGACCTCGGCCGGCATGCGCGAGCTGCAGGCCACGTTGATCACGGGCGTCGTGGCATCGCTGTTGCTGTTCGCGATGGTGATGACGCTGGCGCAGACCCAGTCACGTGCGGAGACGCTCGCGCACCAACTCAGCGATTCCTACCGTCGCAGCGAACAGCGCTTCCGCAACGCGATGCAGTACTCGGCGATCGGCATGGTGCTGCTCGATCGCAATGGCGCGATTCTCGAAAGCAATCCGGCCATGGCCGAGATTGCCGGTGTCAGCCAGGCGACGCTGAGCGGCACGTTGTTCAAGGGGTACTTCACGGACGTGCATGACGATCTCACGCGCACGCAGGAGATGCAGGCCTTGCACGAGGGCGTGCATCGCAGCACGCGCCGGTTGCGCCGGCACGATGGCGACATCCGAGAGGTACATCTGGCGTCGACTCTGATGCCCGGCGACGACGTCAATGACGTGGCGCGGCTGGTCCAGGTCGATGATGTGACCGAACGCTTGCGCGCGGAAGCCCAGGTACATGCCCTCAACCGCACGCTGGAATCGCGCGTCGAGCAGCGCACGCGCGAGCTCACCCAGGCCAATCACGAACTCGAATCCTTCGCCTATATCGTCTCGCACGATCTGCGCGCGCCGCTGCGCAGCATCGACGGCTTCGGCCGCATCCTCGCCGAGCGCTACGACGCGGTGATCGATGCGCAGGGGCAGGACTATCTCGCGCGCGTGCGCAACGCCGCTTCGCGGATGGACGAGTTGATCGATGCGCTGCTGAAGATGTCGCGGATCAGCCGCGGCGAATTCAAGCGCGCGGCACTCGATCTCACGCGCATGGCGACCGATGTGCTCTCGGAGCTGCGGCAGACCGAACCGGGCCGCGAGGTCGCGGTGCGGATCGCACCGGGTCTGCAGGCCGAGGGCGATCCCGCGCTGGTGCGCAATCTGCTCGAGAACCTGCTGGGCAATGCCTGGAAATTCACCGCGAATACCGCGCGCGCGACGATCGAGTTCGGCGTCGAGCCGGGCGGGGTGTTCTACGTCGCCGATAACGGGGCAGGGTTCAACGCCGATTACGCCGGCAAGCTGTTCCGCCCGTTCCAGCGTCTGCATCGCGATGACGAATTCAAGGGCCACGGCGTGGGGCTGGCCTCGGTGCGGCGCATCGTTGAACGCCATGGCGGCACGATCGAGGCCACCGGACGGCCCGATGGCGGTGCGACGTTCCGCTTCACGCTGGCGTCGGTCGCGCAGCGACGCTGATCGAACCCCGCGCGTCGTTTCACGCGCGCGGGAAATGCGATCAGGCGTTCTTGTTGTGCGCCCGCATCGCGCGCTGCTTGTCGCGCGCCCAGTCGCGATCCCGCGCAACGTCGCGCTTGTCGTGGCTCTGCTTGCCCTTCGCCAGCACGACTTCGGCTTTCACCTTGTTGCCTTTCCAATACAGCGACGTGGGCACCACGGTGTAGCCGTCGCGCTGTACCCGGCCGATCAGCGTATCGATCTCGCGCCGGTGCAACAGCAGCTTGCGCGTGCGATGCGGATCGGCGATCACGTGCGACGAAGCCTGGCTGAGCGGCGTGATCTGCGCACCGATCAGGAACAGCTCGTTGTTCAGGACCATCGCGTAGCTCTCGCCGATGATCGCGCGGCCCGCGCGGATCGCCTTCAGCTCCCAGCCCTGCAGCGCGAGGCCTGCTTCGAAGCGGTCTTCGAAATAGTACTCGTGGCGCGCGCGTTTGTTCAGCGCGATGGTGCCCGTGCTGTTTGCCTTATCCTTGTCTTTGCCGCTCTTCTTGCTCATCCGTCCATTGTCCCTGAAGCAGGTCCCCCAGGCGAGTCATGCCCAAGATCGAACGTAGTGCCCTCGTCGGGCAGCCCGCCGAGCGCATGTACGCGCTGGTCAACGATGTCGCCGCCTATCCCCGTCGCTTCGCCTGGTGCGATGCCGCGGAAATCCAGGAGGCGACCGAATCGCGCATGGTCGCGCGTCTGGATCTGGGCCTCGGTGCACTGCGCACCTGGTTCACGACCGAGAATACGTTGTCGCCGCCCGCCAACATCGACATGCAGCTGCGCGACGGTCCATTCAAGTCGCTGCATGGCCGCTGGACCTTCGCCGCACTCGGCGACGATGCCTGCAGGGTCACGCTGCTGCTCGAATTCGAACCCAAGAGCCGGCTGATGCTGCCCGCGCTTACCCTCGGCTTCAAAGGCCTCGCTGACCGCATGGTCGACGATTTCGTGCGGGTCGCCGAACGCGAGCCCGCTGCGTGAAAGCGGTGCGCGCGGTCCGGGCCAGGCCCGGGCACCACGATGACTGGACGCTGCAGCTGGATGACGCAGCGACAGTCGCCGAAGCGATCGAAGCGATACGTCAGATCGCACCGGCCTCGCTCGATGCCGTCGCCGGATATGCGGTGTTCGGTGTGCGGGTGCAGCCCACCACGCTGCTGCGGGATGGCGACCGTCTTGAACTGCTGGAGGCCCTGCAGATCGATCCGAAAGATGCGCGCCGACGACGCGCGGCTGCAAGCCGCGGCGGAGGCTGAAAATTTAGTGTCTGGCGAGCCGATCAGCGGCGCTGGTTGCCCTTCTCACGCGGCAGGTTGCCGAACTTGCGCATCTCTGCAGCCAGTTCTTCGTCGCGCTTCGGGAAGTATTCGCCTTCCCAGCGCGCAAGCTGGTCGTTCTCGAAGAACACGGTGAAGTTTTTGATCTCGGTGCGGCCGCGACGGTCCACACGCTGCGACGCGGTGTAGTCCCAGCGCTGGTGGTGGAACGGGTCTGCGATCGACGGCGTGCCCAGCAGCGCTTCGACCTGCGCCTTGCCCATGCCGACCTGCAACTGCTCGACCGCCGAGCCGTCGATCAGGTTGCCTTGGTAGATCGGCTGCTTGTACAGCAGGCCGCAACCGCTGGTGGCGAGGGCGAGAACCGGAACGAGAAGAAGCTTGTGCATGCGTGGGTGACGGCCTGGAATGACCGCCCGATGATACACTGCGCGCCACGCCGCAACCGCGATCCAGGCAGCTGGCGTTCAACCCCCAGTGGCATGCCTGCCTGTATTCGGAGACACCATGGAATCGCTCGACCTGCGCAAGGCCGGACTGAAAGTCACCCATCCGCGGATGCGGATTCTGCAGCTGCTCGAGCAGCGTACGCCGCGCCAGCACCTGACGGCCGAGGCCATCTATCGTCAACTGCTGGAGCAGGGCGACGAGATTGGCCTGGCCACGGTTTATCGCGTGCTGACCCAGTTCGAGGCCGCCGGCCTCGTGCTCAAGCACAACTTCGAGGGCGGCCACGCCGTCTATGAACTCGACCGCGGCGGCCATCACGACCATATGGTCGATGTGGACAGCGGCAAGATCATCGAATTCGAAAGCGACGAGATCGAAGCGCTGCAGCGGCAGATCGCCGACCAGTACGGCTACATCCTCGAAGAGCACTCGCTGGTGCTCTACGTGCGCAAGAAGCGCTGACGTTCTTTTCGCAGGCGGCCGCGATGTGCGCGGACGTCAGTGTTCAGTTCACAGGCCGTTGCCGCGCCTCATCAGGTTCTGGCGTCAGTGACCGCAGCGGTATTCGTCCGCGCGGCTGCGCATCCCCTCACACCATGCCCTGCAGCAGCTTGCGGGCCGCGGCGCGCGCTTCCTTGCTGACGTCGACGCCGCCGAGCATGCGTGCGAGTTCCTCGGTGCGCTCGCCGGTGTCGAGCAGGCTGACCCGGCTTTCGGTCGCGCCCTCGGCGCTGGATTTGTGCACGCGGTAATGCGTGTGGCCCTTCGAGGCCACCTGCGGCAGATGGGTCACGCACAGCACCTGACGGCTTTCGCCGAGCGCGCGCAGTTTGCGGCCGACGATGTCGGCCACCGCGCCGCCGATACCCGAATCGACTTCGTCGAACACCATCGTCGGCACGGCATCGTGGCCGAGCGCGGCGACTTCGATCGCCAGTGAAATGCGTGACAGCTCACCGCCCGACGCGACTTTGCGGAGTGCGCGCGGCGGCTGCCCGGCGTTGGCCGACACCATGAACTCCACACGCTCGGCGCCTTGCGGATCGGGGCGGGACGTCTCGACCTGTTCGATCGCGACCTCGAATACGCCGCCGCCCATGCCGAGTTCGTGGATCAACGCGGTGGTCGCGCTCGACAGCGCCTTGGCTGCCTTACGGCGTGCCGCGCCGAGACGGTCGGCGGCGGTGCGCCAGCGCCCCATCGCGGCTTCGATCTCGTCGTCGAGTTGCTTCAGGCGCTCGCCGGCGCCATCGAGCTGATCGAGCTCGCCGGCCAGACGCGTCTGCACATCGATGAGTTCTTCCGGGGGCACGCGGTGCTTGCGCGCGAGTTCATGCAGCCGGCCGAGACGCTGTTCCAGCGTCTCCAACTGCTCGGGATCGATATCGAGATCGTCGCGGACCTGCCCCAGCAGCAGCGTGGCTTCGTCGAGCTGGATCGCCGCGGCGTCGAGCATCGCGTCCACATCGCCCAGCCGCGGCTCGTGTGCGCGCATCCGCGCCAGATCGTGGCGCAGCGCCTGCAGCGCCTGCGGCAGGCCGAGATCGTCGTCGCCGCGCATGCGCTCGAGCGCGGTGTCGCAGGTCTGGATCAGGCCGGCCGCGTTCGAATGGCGGCGATGGCTCGCGAACAGGTCGGCCACCGCGTCGGCGGCGAGCGATTCGCCGTCGAGTTCGTCGAGCTGATGACGCAGCCAGTCGCGACGCTCGGCGACATCGCCGATGCCGACCAGCGCGTCACGCTCGTCGTGCAGTGCGCGCCAGGCCTGCGCGGTGCCGCGGACTTCGGTGAGCAGCGCGCCATTGCCGGCCTGCGCGTCGAGCAGCGCGAGCTGGCTGCCGCGGGCGAGCAGGGCCTGATGTTCGTGCTGGCCGTGGATTTCGACCAGATGCCCGGCCAGATCGCCGAGCTGGGTGATCGTCGCCGGACGTCCATTGATCCAGGCGCGCGAGCCGCCGTCGGCGCGCAGGGTGCGGCGCAGCTGGCAGGTGTCACCATCATCGAGTTCGTGCTCGCGCAGCCAGCGCAGCGCAGGCGCGGCATCGTCGAGTGCGAACTCGGCATGCAGCTCGGCGCGCTCGGCACCGTGGCGCACGATGCCGCTGTCGGCGCGCTGGCCCGACAGGAAGCCCAGTGCATCGACCAGCAAGGATTTGCCGGCGCCGGTTTCGCCGGAGATGACGGTCAGGCCTGCGCCGAACTCCAGATCCGACTGGCTGGCGACGGCAAAATTGCGGATGGCGAGATGGGTCAGCATGGGTGCGGATTGTGCCTTGGCGCGTTGCGGACGAGTAGATCGGCGAGTGGATCGGCACTCGACGGTGCGCTGAATACCGTGCTTCCGTCTCACGGCTGGAGAATGCGGCGCTTGCATCACCCACAGGGGCACCGTATACCGCCCGCATGTCATCCGATCCCCGCCATCCGCTCGATCCGCGCGCCAGACAGCTGCTGCGCACGCTGATCTCGCGGCATATACAGGACGGTGGGCCGGTCGGATCGCAGACTTTGGCTCGACATGCGGGCCTCGATGTCAGCGCGGCGACAATCCGCAACATCCTGTCGGATCTGGAAGACGCCGGCCTGCTGGCCTCGCCGCACACCTCCGCAGGCCGGGTGCCGACCGCGCAGGGCTACCGCGTGTTCGTCGACTCGCTGCTGCAGGTCAAGCCGCTGCGCGCGCAGGAGATGGAACGGTTGCGCGGGGAGCTGGGCGGCGGCGGGCAGCAGTCGCTGCTGGGCAGCGCGTCGGAACTGGTCTCGGCGATGACGCATTTCGTCGGCGTGGTCTCAGTGCCGCGGCGCGAACAGCTGGCGTTCCGGCATATCGATTTCGTGGCACTCGATGGCCAGCGGGTCATGGCGATCATCGTTTTTGCCGATCACGAAGTGCAGAACCGCATCATCCAGACCCGTCGCAGCTTCGAGCCTGCGGAGCTGGAACGCGTCGCCAACTATCTCAACCAGCAGTACGCCGGGCGCCCGCTGGGCGACATCCGCGCCGCGCTGGTCGAGGAATTGCGCAACGCCCGCGACGAGATGGAAGCGCTGCTGTCGCAGACCATGGAGCTCGCCGAACAGGCGCTGGTGCCGGGCGACGACGACATGCTGCTGGCGGGGCAGAACCGGCTGATCGGCGTGCAGGACCTGTCCGACCTCGACCGCCTGCGCGAACTGTTCGAGGCCTTCGCGCGCAAGCGCGAGATCCTGCAGTTGCTCGAACGCACAATCCGCGCGCCGGGCGTGCGCATCTTCATCGGTGAGGAAACCGGTCTGGCGCCGCTGGAAGGCATGTCGCTGGTGACCGCGCCCTATGGCGCCGGCGGTCGCACGCTAGGGGTGCTGGGCGTGATCGGGCCGACGCGGATGGCCTACGAGCGGGTGATCCCGGTGGTGCAGGCGACCGCGGCCGTGCTCGGCGCCGCGCTGCATCCTGAACCTTGAATCGCTGGCGGGCGGCCCCATAGCTGGTGCCGTTGGCGGCCAGACGACCGCCCCGGAACCCGACATGACCCAGCAGCGCGATTCGCAGTCCCCCGATTTCCACGAGACCGATGGCCCGGAAGCGGCCTCGGTCGAGCAGCAACTGGCCGACCAGGTCGAGCGCCTCAGCGGCGAGCTCGAGCAGCTCCGCGCGCAGGTCCTGCTCGAACGCGCCGATCTCGAGAACCAGCGCAAGCGCCTGGCGCGTGAGGTCGAGAGCGCACGCCGCTTCGCCAACGAGCGCCTGCTGGCCGCGCTGGTGCCGGTGTTCGATGCACTGGAAGCCGGCCTCGCCAATGCCTCCGAGACCGATCCGCTGCGCAGCGGCGTCGAGCTCACCCTGCGCGAGCTGACCAAGGCGACCGAGTCGAACGGTCTGGCCACGCTGGCGCCGGCGCCGGGTGACCCCTTCAACCCGGAGCAGCACCAGGCGATGAGCATCGTCGATGTGCCGGGCGTGCCGCCGGGCGCAGTCGCCCAGGTGTTCCAGAAAGGCTATCTGCTCAACGAGCGTCTGCTGCGACCGGCCATGGTCGTCGTCGCCAAGGCTGACTGAACGCCCCGGGCCCCGGCCCGATCGCGAATTCCGATGCGTCACACCGCTTGAACGCTGTGTTGCGTGTCCCCAGATCACGGTCATCGACGGTTCCGGCCGTTACCCAGACACATACCTTTTAGAGGAAGCAGCGCAATGGCAAAGATCATCGGCATCGACCTCGGCACGACTAACTCGTGCGTGGCGATCATGGACGGCGGCAAGGCCAAGGTCATCGAGAACAGCGAGGGCGATCGCACCACGCCGTCGGTCGTCGCCTACACCAAGGACGGCGAAGTGCTGGTGGGCGCGTCGGCCAAGCGTCAGGCCGTGACCAATCCGCACAACACCTTCTTCGCGGTGAAGCGCCTGATCGGCCGCAAGTTCAAGGACGGCGAGGTCCAGAAAGACATCGGCCTGGTGCCGTACAAGATCCTCGAGCACGACAACGGCGACGCCTGGGTGTCGACCAGTGACGGCAAGCGCCTGTCCGCGCAGGAAGTCTCCGCGCGCATCCTCGAGAAGATGAAGAAGACCGCCGAGGATTACCTGGGCGAAAAGGTCACCGAAGCCGTGATCACGGTGCCGGCCTACTTCAACGACAGCCAGCGCCAGGCGACCAAGGACGCCGGCCGCATTGCCGGTCTCGACGTCAAGCGCATCATCAACGAGCCGACCGCGGCCGCACTGGCCTATGGTCTCGACAAGTCCGGCGGCGACCGCAAGATCGCCGTGTACGACCTGGGCGGCGGCACGTTCGACGTGTCGATCATCGAGATCGCGGAAGTCGACGGCGAGAAGCAGTTCGAAGTGCTGGCCACCAACGGCGACACCTTCCTCGGCGGCGAAGACTTCGATGCCCGCGTCATCGATTACCTGGTCGACGAGTTCAACAAGGACCAGGGCATCGACCTGCGCAAGGACCCGTTGGCGCTGCAGCGTCTGAAGGACGCGGCCGAGCGCGCGAAGATCGAGCTCTCCAGCTCGCAGCAGACCGAAGTGAACCTGCCGTACGTCACTGCCGATGCATCCGGCCCGAAGCACCTCAACATCAAGCTGACCCGCGCCAAGCTCGAGTCGCTGGTCGAGGAGCTGGTGCGCAAGACGATCGAGCCGTGCCGCACTGCGCTCAACGATGCCGGCCTGCGCGCGTCCGACATCAACGAAGTGATCCTCGTCGGTGGCCAGACCCGCATGCCCAAGGTGCAGGCGGCGGTTGCCGAGTTCTTCGGCAAGGAACCGCGCAAGGACGTGAACCCCGACGAGGCCGTGGCGATCGGCGCGGCAGTGCAGGGCGGCGTGCTGGCGGGTGACGTCAAGGACGTGCTGCTGCTCGACGTGACCCCGCTGAGCCTCGGCATCGAGACCCTGGGCGGTGTGTTCACCAAAATCATCGAGAAGAACACCACGATTCCGACCAAAGCCTCGCAGACGTTCTCCACCGCCGACGACAACCAGTCGGCCGTGACCGTGCACGTGCTGCAGGGCGAGCGCGAGCAGGCCCGCTTCAACAAGTCGCTGGCCCGCTTCGACTTGACCGGTATCGACGCCGCGCCGCGCGGCATGCCGCAGGTCGAGGTGTCGTTCGACATCGACGCCAACGGCATCCTGCACGTGTCGGCCAAGGACAAGAAGACCAACAAGGAACAGAAGGTCGAGATCAAGGCCGGTTCGGGCCTGTCGGACGACGAGATCGCCCGGATGGTCGCCGATGCGGAAGCGCATCGCGAGGACGACAAGAAGTTCCAGGAGCTGGTCGGCGCGCGCAATCAGGCCGATGCGCTGGTGCACGCCACGCGTACCGCGATCAAGGACAACGGCGACAAGGTGCCGGGCGATCTGATCGGCAACGCGGAGTCGGCGATCGCCGAAGTCGAGACCGCGATGAAGGGCGACGACAAGGCGCAGATCGAAGCCAAGTCCAAGCACCTCGAGGAAGTCGCGCAGCAGCTGTTCGCAGCCGCCGGCGCGGCGGGCCAAGGCGACGCCGGTGCGGCTTCGGGCGATGCGCCGAAGTCCGACGATGTCGTCGATGCCGAGTTCACCGAGGTCAAGGACGACGAGAAGAAGTAAGTCGGTACCGCCGTGGTCCTGCCGCGGCGTTTCGGCCGGAACCCCGGCATCGCGCGCGCCCTCGGCGCGGCGGTGTCGGGCGACCGGCTTCCGTTTTTAACGAGACCGTCGCTGCGACGGTCCCTGCGACCGGTTTTCCATGAGCAAACGCGATTATTACGAAGTGCTGGGTGTTACCCGCAGCGCGACCGAAGACGAACTGAAGAAGGCCTATCGCCGTTGCGCGATGAAGCACCACCCTGACCGCAATCCCGGCGACGCGAGTGCCGAGGCTGCGTTCAAGGAGTGCAAGGAGGCTTACGAAGTCCTGTCGGACGGCGGCAAGCGGCGCATGTACGACCAGCACGGACACGCCGCGTTCGAGCACGGCATGGGCGGCGGCAATGCCGGCCCGGGCTTCGGCGGCGGCGCCGACATGGGCGATATCTTCGGCGACATCTTCGGCAACATCTTCGGAGGTGGCGGCGGTCGCGGTGGCCCGCGTCGTGGTGCCGACATCGGCTACGTGATGGAGCTCGACCTCGAAGACGCGGTGGGCGGCGTCGAGAAGCGGGTCGAACTGCCGACGCTCGCCGGTTGCGACGACTGCGACGGCAGCGGTTCGGAAGACGGCAAGCGCGAGACCTGTTCGACCTGCGCCGGCCGCGGCCAGGTGCGCATGCAACGCGGAATCTTCACGATGCAGCAGGCGTGCCCGCATTGCGGCGGACAGGGGCAGATCATCGCCAATCCCTGCAAGACCTGCCACGGCGCCGGTCGCGTCGAGGAAGAGAAGGTGCTGTCGGTGAAGGTGCCTGCGGGCGTCGACACCGGCGACCGCATCCGTCTCGCTGGCGAGGGCGAAGCCGGTCCGGCGGGTTCACCACCAGGCGATCTGTACGTGGAAGTCCGCGTACGTCCGCATGCGATCTTCCAGCGCGATGGCGACGATCTGCACTGCGAAGTGCCGGTGCGCATCTCGCAGGCCGCGCTGGGCGACATCGTGCGGGTGCCCACGCTCGGCGGTGAAGCGGAGATCCGCGTGCCGGCCGAGACGCAGACCGGCAAGGTGTTCCGCCTGCGCGACAAGGGCGTCAAGTCGGTGCGCAGCCGCAGCCCCGGCGATCTGTACTGCAAGGTCGTCGTCGAAACGCCGGTCAATCTGACCAAGGAGCAGCGCGAGCTGCTCGCACAGTTCGAGACCACCTTCACCGGTGAGAACGCACACCGGCACTCGCCCAAGTCCAGCACGTTCATCGACGGGGTGAAGGGCTTCTGGGATCGTATGACGTCCTGAGCCCTGTAACCGTTCGATCGACACGCCCGGCCCAGTGCCGGGCGTCGTCGTTTGTGGGTCCAAGCGTGGTTTTTGCGGGTGCAAGCCGCTGTCGGGCCGCGACTCGTGACTGGTTGCGGTGATCCACAGAAGGTGTGGATCAACTGTCGACAAAGCTGTGGATAAGCAGTCCAAGTCCGCGTTTGCATTGGGCGGCGGCACGCTGGTCATTGCGTCGCCACTGTGACGCCGCGCACACGAGCCGGGCGCGATGGCCGATCTGCACGATCCCCGCCGTGGCGGGCTTCGCGGCGCGGTACTGCGCGAAAACGCTTGACGCGGGCCCCGGATGCGCCTACCCCGCGCGCTGTCCACATGCAGTGTGGATGGACTGTGGGTCAAGGTGTGGATAAGCGTGTGGAACGGCGCCGTATCCGGGCGCGGAAATGGTGGTGATTTTCTGGTCAGGTGCGCGGTGAGGGCCTGTTTGCGAGCTTGACCTGCGCAAGTCGTAGTGCAGTCGCGTGTGGTCGGCACGCTGCCGGCTGGCTGACCAATCCCAGCGCGTTGCGCATGGACGGAACCGCTCGCTGAAATCGGGTCGGGCGACATCGATGGCGATCGCGAATCGCCGTCACGTGCAAGTCCGTCGAAGTGATTGACCCGCGTGCATCCGCCACGTAGCGACGCGGTTCTCCACAGCGCATGTGGACCTTCTGACGACAAAGTTGTGGATAAGCATCACGCGCCGCGCTGCGACGGCCCTCGAAACGGGTGGTGATTTGTTCGCCACTTGCCCGCATGGGCGCGGACATGGCGCTTGACCTGCGCACGCGCTTCGTCATCGCGGCGCGCGGCGCCCGATCGCCTGCATGGTCCGGACGCATGCGTGGTGCAGCCGCGCTTGACCGACCCGCGCCGACCGACTAGCCCGCCGGTCATCCACAGCGGTTGTGGATGATTCGATGACAAGTCTGTGGGTAAGCGATGCGATGCCGCCTGCGACGCGACTTCGCAGCGCTGGTCATTTATTGACCAGCGCTGCGAAGTCGCTTCGAGATGCCGCTTGACCCGCGCAGCGCGATCCGCATGCGCATCGTGCGCGCGCCGGGATCCGGCTCGACATCGGCGCGGATGGAACACTCAGTCGCGTACGAGCCCGCCGTCGACCACCAGGTTCTGTCCGGTCACCGCGCGCGACCACGGCGAGGCGAAGAACAGCACCGCATCGGCGAACTCGGCCGGCGTGGTCACGCTGCGCAGTGGCGTGTTCGCGGCGATGTAGTCGAACACCGCCTCGGGTGTCGCAGCGCTGGCGTCGGTGGTGCGCAGTAGGCCACCGGACAGCATGTTGACGGTGATGCCGTCCGGACCGAGATCGCCAGCAAGCGTGCGGGTCAACGACAGCAGCGCAGCCTTCGCGGCGGTGTAGTCGTGATACGGCACCACCGGGTTCTGGAACAGGTTGGTGCCGATGTTGATGACGCGCCCGAACCCTTGCGCCCGCATGCCTGGCAGTGCGGCCTGCACCGTGTTCAGGGCACCGCGCACGCTGCCTTCGAACTGCGTGAAGAATGCAGGCCAGTCGATCATGTCCGCCTTTGCGCGTGCATCGCCGTCGAATGCGAAATCGACTAGCGCGTTGTTGACGACGGTGGTGATGCCGGCGCCGAAATGCGCGCGCGCCTGTGTGTACAGCGCATCGACTTGGGCGCGGTCGGTGACGTCGGCCTGCAGCGCGATCGCGCGCGCGCCGATCTGTGCCGCCAGCCCCTCTGCGGCTTCACGGCTGCGTCGGTAGTTGACGACCACGCGGGCACCTTCGCGGGCGAAGGCGAGTGCGATCTCACGCCCAAGGCCGCGGCCGGCACCGGTGACGAGGACGATCTGTTCGGAGAGCTGCATGACAGGGCTCGCGGTGGAGAGCACGCAAGCGTAACGCCGGCCTGGGCGGATGGCAGAAGTCTTGCGCGTGACCGCTTCCTGTCGACGGACGCGCCGCTAGAATGCGGGCATGAGCATCTTTCGCCCGCAGTCCACCCCGTCCATCGTCCCGCAACGCGCGCGCCGCATCGGTTCCATGGAGCCGCAGGTATGAGCACGCGACCGCGGATTCTCGTGCATGGCGCGTCGGGTCGTATGGGCCAGGCGCTGTTGCGACTGGCGGCGGGACGCGAGGATCTCGTCATCGTCGCGGCGGTCTCCGGTCGCGCGCCGAAGCAGCGGGTCATCGATGGCGTGCCGTACTTCGGTGCATCCGAACTCGGCGGCGCGCCGACCTTCGACGTCGCCATCGATTTCAGTCTGCCGGGCGGTTTCGATCCGCTGCTCGCGCTGTGCCTCAAGCGCGGCGCGGCGCTGGTCTCGGGCACAACCGGTCTCGACGACGCGCAGCGCACTGCGCTCGATGCGGCCGCTTCGACGATTCCGGTGCTCTGGGCATCGAACTTCAGTCTAGGCGTCGCCGTGCTGGAAGACCTGGTTGCGCGCGCCGCGGCGGTGCTGCCGGGCTGGGACTGCGACATCATCGAATCGCATCACACGCGCAAGCTCGATGCGCCATCGGGTACAGCGCTGACGCTGGGCGAAGCCGCGGCCGGGCAGGGCGCAACGCCGCATTACGCATCGATACGCGCGGGTGACATCGTTGGTGAGCATCTGGTGCAGTTCACCAGCCATGGCGAGCGCATCGAACTGGTGCACCGGGCAACGAATCGCGACATTTTCGCCAGTGGCGCCTTGCACGTGGCGGCGCGTCTGGCCGGCCGTCCGCCGCGCCGTTACGCCATCGCGGACCTGCTGGGCGACGCCGCCGGCTGATTCGCGCGCCTGTATCGCTGAACGCATCCGTCACATCGCTGGCGCGGGGCGGGGCGCATCGGTACAATTCTCGCTCGCCTGAACCCCAAACCTCCGGACCGGTTTCCACCGCTCTGGCGGTTTCCTGCAACCTGACGTAGGCGAAGACCTCGTGACAGATTCCGCAATTCTCGTCCTTGAAGACGGCACCGTATTCGAGGGCGTTTCCGTGGGCGCCCCCGGGCTTTCCGTCGGCGAAGTGGTGTTCAACACCGCGATGACCGGCTACCAGGAAGTGCTGAGCGATCCCTCGTATGCGCGCCAGCTGGTGACGCTGACCTATCCGCACATCGGCAACACCGGCTGCACCGACCAGGACGACGAAGCGTCGCAGGTCTGGGCGTCGGGCCTCATCGTGCGCAACGTGCCGCGTCGTCCAAGCAGCTGGCGCAGCCAGGTGTCGTTGCCGGAGTGGCTGCGCGCACGTGGCATCGTGGCCATCTCAGAAATCGACACCCGCAAGCTGACGCGCCTGCTGCGCGACCGCGGATCGATGAACGGTGCGGTGATGGCGGGCGATGTGAATGTCGAACAGGCGCTCGAAGCCGCGCGCAAGTTTCCCGGCCTCAAGGGCATGGATCTGGCGAAAGTCGTCAGCACGACCGAGCGCTACGGCTGGACCGATGGTCAGCTCGATCTCGACAGCAACGCTTTCGTCACCGCGCCCGCGAAGTTCAAGGTCGTGGCCTACGACTACGGTGTGAAGACGAACATCCTGCGCATGCTGGCCGAGCGTGGCTGCGAGCTGACGGTCGTGCCGGCGCAGACGCCCGCCGCCGATGTGCTGGCGCTGAAGCCCGACGGCGTGTTCCTGTCGAACGGCCCCGGCGATCCGGAACCCTGCGATTACGCGATCGACGCGATCCGCAGCGTCATCGACGCCAAAGTGCCGACCTTCGGCATCTGCCTCGGCCACCAGCTGCTGGCGCTCGCTGCCGGCGCGAAGACGCTGAAGATGCCGCACGGGCATCACGGTGCGAACCACCCGGTGCAGGATCTGGATTCGGGCAAGGTGCTGATCACCTCGCAGAACCACGGCTTCGCCGTGGACGAGGCCTCGCTGCCGGCCAATGTGCGCGTGACGCACCGCTCGCTGTTCGATGGCACCAACCAGGGCATCGAGCTCACCGATGCGCCTGCCTTCAGCTTCCAGGGCCATCCGGAAGCCTCGCCGGGTCCCCACGATGTCGCGCCGCTGTTCGATCGGTTCGTGGCACTGATGCACAACAAGAACGCCGAGAGCCGCTGACATGCCAAAGCGCACTGATATACAGACCATCCTCATCATCGGCGCCGGCCCGATCGTCATCGGCCAGGCCTGCGAATTCGATTACTCCGGCGCGCAGGCGTGCAAGGCGCTGCGCGACGAGGGTTATCGCGTAGTGCTGGTCAACAGCAATCCGGCGACGATCATGACCGACCCGGACATGGCCGACGCGGTCTACATCGAGCCGATCAACTGGCAGACGGTCGAGAAGATCATCGCCAAGGAAAAGCCCGACGCGCTGCTGCCGACGATGGGCGGCCAGACCGCGCTGAACTGCGCGCTCGATCTCGCCGACAACGGCGTGCTCGAGAAGTACGGCGTCGAGCTGATCGGCGCCAAGCGCGAAGCGATCCGCATGGCCGAAGACCGCGAGCTGTTCCGCGTGGCGATGGACGAGATCGATCTCGAATGCCCGCGCGCCGAAGTGGCGCACACGCTCGAGGAAGCGATCGACATCCAGACGCGCGTCGGCTACCCGACGATCATCCGTCCGAGCTTCACCCTCGGCGGTTCGGGCGGCGGCATTGCCTACAACCGCGAGGAACTGGTCGACATCGTGACCCGCGGTCTCGAACTGTCGCCGACGACCGAAGTGCTGGTCGAGGAGTCGGTGCTGGGCTGGAAGGAATTCGAGATGGAAGTGGTCCGCGACACCGCGGACAACTGCATCATCGTCTGCTCGATCGAGAACCTCGATCCGATGGGCGTGCACACCGGTGACTCGATCACCGTCGCCCCGGCGCAGACGCTGACCGACAAGGAATACCAGCGCCTGCGCAATGCATCGGTCGCGGTGCTGCGCAAGATCGGCGTCGACACCGGCGGCTCGAACGTGCAGTTCGGCATCAATCCGAAGGACGGCCGTGTGGTCGTCATCGAGATGAATCCGCGCGTGTCGCGCTCGTCCGCGCTGGCGTCGAAGGCGACCGGCTTCCCGATCGCCAAGGTCGCGGCCAAGCTGGCCGTCGGCTACACGCTCGACGAACTCAAGAACGAGATCACCGGCGGCAAGACCCCGGCCTCGTTCGAGCCGTCGATCGATTACGTGGTCACCAAGATTCCGCGCTTCGCGTTCGAGAAGTTCCCGCAGGCCGACGCGCGCCTGACCACGCAGATGAAGTCGGTCGGCGAAGTCATGGCGATGGGCCGTACTTTCCAGGAATCGATGCAGAAGGCGCTGCGCGGCCTGGAAACGGGCAAGGTCGGCTTCGACCCCACGGGTCTGGACCTGACCGACGAAGACGACATGGCGACGCTGCGCCGCGAAGTACGCGAGCCGGGCCCCGAGCGTCTGTTCTATCTGGCCGATGCGTTCCGCGCCCGTCTGTCGGTCGAGGACGTCTACGCACTGTCCTATGTCGATCACTGGTTCCTCGACCAGATCGAAGAGTTGATCACGACCGAGGCGGAAGTCGCCGCTGCCGGCATCGATGCGCTGGACAAGGCGCGTGTGCGTGCGCTCAAGCGCATGGGCTTCTCCGATGCGCGTCTGTCGCAGCTGCTGGGCACCGACGAGCAGGCGATCCGTGCGCTGCGCCGCGCGTTCGGCGTGCGCCCGGTCTACAAGCGCGTCGACTCCAGCGCGGCCGAGTTCGCCACCGATACCGCGTACCTGTACTCGACTTACGAGGACGAGTGCGAGGCGCAGCCCACCACCCGCGACAAGATCATGATCCTCGGCGGCGGTCCCAACCGCATCGGCCAGGGCATCGAGTTCGACTACTGCTGCGTGCATGCCGCGCTGGCGCTGCGCGACGACGGGTACGAGACCATCATGGTCAACTGCAACCCGGAAACCGTGTCGACCGATTACGACACCTCCGACCGTCTGTACTTCGAACCGCTGACGCTCGAAGACGTGCTGGAGATCGTCGAGGTCGAGAAGCCCAAGGGCGTGATCGTGCAGTACGGCGGCCAGACCCCGCTCAAGCTCGCGCGTGCGCTCGAAGCCAACGGCGTGCCGATCATCGGCACCTCGCCGGACTCGATCGATCTCGCCGAAGACCGCGAGCGCTTCCAGAAGCTGGTCGACGAACTGGGCCTCAAGCAGCCGCCGAACCGCACCGCGCGCAACCCCGAGGAAGCGCTGGTGCTCGCGCGCGAGATCGGCTATCCGCTGGTCGTGCGTCCGAGCTACGTGCTCGGTGGCCGTGCGATGGAAGTGGTGCACGCCGACAGCGATCTCGCGCGCTACATGCGCGACGCGGTCAAGGTATCGAACGATTCGCCGGTGCTGCTCGACCGCTTCCTCGACAACGCGGTCGAGGTCGACATCGACGTCATCGCCGACAAGGACGGCAACGTGCTGATCGGCGGCGTCATGGAACACATCGAGGAAGCCGGCGTGCATTCGGGCGATTCCTCGTGTTCGCTGCCGCCGTATTCGCTGTCGGCGGACGTGCAGGCGCGCCTGCGGGAGCAGGTCGTCGCACTGGCGCGCAAGCTCAAGGTGATCGGCCTGATGAACACCCAGTTCGCGGTGCAGACCGACGACGACGGCGTTGATACGATCTTCCTGCTGGAAGTGAATCCGCGTGCTTCGCGCACGGTGCCGTTCGTGTCCAAGGCGATCGGTATTCCGCTCGCCAAGATCGCTGCGCGTTGCATGGCCGGCAAGACGCTGGCCGAGCAGGGTGCGACGACCGAGATCGTGCCGGAGTACTTCTCGGTCAAGGAAGCGATCTTCCCGTTCGCGAAGTTCCAGGGCGTCGATCCGATCCTCGGGCCGGAGATGCGCTCCACCGGTGAGGTCATGGGCGTGGGCGAGAGCTTCGGCGCGGCGTTTGCACGTGCGCAGGAAGCGGCGAGCATCAAGACCCCGCCCACCAGCGGCAAGGTGTTCGTGTCCGTGCGCGATCCCGACAAGAAGCGCGTGCTGCCGGTCGCCCGCGACATCATCGCGCGCGGCTACACGATCGTCTCCACTGCGGGCACCGCCAAGTGGCTGCGCGAGCACGACATCGAATGCGAGCAGATCAACAAGGTCGTCGAAGGCCGTCCGCACATCGTCGATCTGATCAAGAACGGCGAGATCGCGTACATCGTCAACACGACCGAGGGCAAGCAGGCGATCTCCGACTCGTTCTCGATCCGTCGCGAGGCCCTGCAGCACCGGGTGACGTATTCGACCACCGTTGCCGGCGCCAAGGCCCTGCTGCATTCTCTGGAATTCCGCGGCAGCGGCCCGGTCTGGGCACTGCAGGAACTGCACGCGCGGCTCAAGGGCAGCGCGGCAGCCACTTCAACGAACTGACGGAGGCACGCCCATGCGCGCACCCATGACCCTGCGCGGCGCCCAGCGCCTGCGCGAAGAGCTCGAAGAACTGAAGTCGGTCAAGCGTCCGGCGGTGATCGAGGCGATCTCCGAAGCGCGTGCACACGGCGATCTCAAGGAGAACGCGGAGTACCACGCCGCACGCGAGCAGCAGAGCTTCATCGAAGGTCGCATCAAGCAGCTCGAAGGCGAGCTGTCGCATGCCGACCTGATCGACGTCGCCAAGCTCAATGCCGGCGACAAGGTGGTGTTCGGCGCGACGGTGGTCATCGCCGACACCGAGACCGATGAAGAGAAGCGTTATCAGATCGTCGGCGACCTCGAAGCGGACATCAAGAAGGGTCTGATCGCGATTTCCTCGCCGGTCGCCCGCGCGATGATCGGCAAGCACGAGGGCGACAGCGTCAGCATCGATGCGCCCGGCGGCTCGCGCGAGTACGACATCATCAGCGTCGAGTATCTCGGCTGAGCCGATGACGACGTTCCTGTTGCCCGCGGCCGCACGCTTCGGTGCGCAGCGCTGGCAGCAGGACGTGTCGCGCGCGTTCGGACGTGCGGACATCGCGTCGCTGGTGTCCGGCCGGCGTGCGCAGCTGGCCCGGCACATCGAACTGCCGGGCGGCACCTGGCCGCTCGCGGCCCTGTCGCGGCAGGTCGATGTCGGCGATGCCGACGCATCCGACAGCGCCTGGCTGCGCGCCGATCCCGCGTGGCTGCGACCCGACATCAATGGCGTGCGCCTGATGGCGCATGGCGACACGCTGGGCCTGACCCGCGAAGACTGCGATGCATTGCTGCCGGCGCTGCAGCCGGTATTCGGCGATGCCGGCTTCGCGCTCGATGCACCCGATCCGGCGCGCTGGTATCTACGTGTGCCGCGCGCGAGTCCCTTGCCCGAGTTCTTGGATCCGTCCGAAGCGCTGGGCACCGATCTCGCCGATCACGACGACGACAGCGCCGCGGCGCGTCGCTGGCGTGCGCTCGCGACCGAGGCGCAGATCATCCTGCACAACCATCCCTGGAACGCGCGCCGTGTCGCGGCCGGCAGGACGCCGGTCAATGCGCTGTGGTTCTGGGGTGGTGGGCCGCTGCCCGATGCGCGCGTGCACACGCGCAGTGCGCACGCGCCGGTTCACACCGACGATCCGACCTTGCATGCACTCGCCGCGAGCGCGACCACGGTCGCGTCCTTGCCGCAGGCGTTCCCGGAGTCGCGTGACGCGGCGCTGTTCGATCTGGTCGGTGAGCGCGATCTGCGCCGCCTGCAGACGGACTGGTTGCAGCCGGCAATCGCTGCATTAGTGCGCGGTCAACTGCGCACGCTGACGATCGACGACGAAGACGGCCGTGTGCTGACCCTGCGCCGCTGGCATCGTCTGCGCGTCTGGCGTCGTCCGCGCATCGCAGTGCCGGCGGCGGCGTCTTGAGCGCGCAGGCGCCGACGATCCGCCGCCGCGAGGCCGCGGTCGGCGAGGCCTGGCCGTCGAGCGTGCCGTCGCTGCTGCGGCGGATCTATGCCGCGCGTGGCGCGCACGATCTCGACGCCGCACAGCCGAAGCTCGCAGGCCTGTTGCCGCCCGATGCGCTGTCGAACATCGATGCCGCGACGGCCTTGCTGGCCGATGCCATCGCCAGCGGCGAACGCATTCTCGTCGTCGGCGATTTCGACTGCGATGGCGCGACGGCGTGCGCGGTCGCGGTGCGTGGGCTGCGCATGCTCGGCGCGCGCGACATCGTGCATGCGGTGCCCAATCGCATCACGCATGGCTACGGCCTGTCACCGGCACTGGTCGAATCGTTGGCGCCATTGGCGCCCTCGCTGCTGGTGACCGTCGATCACGGCATCGCCTGCCATGCCGGCATCCGCGCGGCGAGAGCGCTGGGCTGGCGCGTGCTGGTGACCGATCACCATCTGCCCGGGACCGAACTCCCGCCGGCCGATGCGATCGTCAATCCGAACCTGCCGGGCGATACCTTCCCGAGCAAGATGCTGGCCGGCGTCGGCGTGATCTTCTACGTGCTGATGGCGCTGCGTGCGCGGTTGCGCGGGCAGGGCGATGCACGCGCCGCGGATGCGGATCTGGGCAGCCTGCTGGATCTCGTCGCGGTCGGCACCGTTGCCGATCTGGTGCCGCTCGATGCGAACAACCGCGCGCTCGTGTCCGCGGGGCTGCGCCGCCTGCGTGCACGACGCGGCTGCGCCGGGCTCAATGCCTTGATCGAAATCGCCGGGCGCGACGCCGCGCGCCTGACCGCGGCAGACATCGGTTTCGCGGTCGGCCCAAGAATCAATGCCGCCGGCCGGCTCGAAGACATGGCGATCGGCATCGAATGCCTGCTCAGCGACGACGGCGCGCATGCGCGCGATCTCGCCGAC
The DNA here is from genome assembly GCF_979256585.1 of Luteimonas sp. AC640a. NCBI lineage: Bacteria > Pseudomonadati > Pseudomonadota > Gammaproteobacteria > Lysobacterales > Lysobacteraceae > Luteimonas > Luteimonas sp. AC640a. The sequence continues at coordinate 471,543 of NZ_CEEDOV010000007.1, forward strand.
ACGCTGCACCAGATCAATGCCGAACGCCGCGCAGTGCAGCAGTCGATGCTCGACGACGCCGAGGCTGCGGTCGCCGGGCAGCCGCCGGTCGATCCGGCCAGCGCCGGTGTGTGCCTGTTCGACGCCGAGTGGCACCCGGGCGTCGTCGGTCTGGTCGCGTCGAAAATGAAGGACGCGCTGCACCGTCCGGTGATCGCGTTCGCGCCCGCCGAGCCCGACAGCGACCAGTTGCGCGGTTCGGCGCGCTCGATCCCCGGCCTGCACATACGCGACGTGCTCGCGGCGGTGGACGTGGCCCATCCCGAACTCATCGAACGTTTCGGCGGTCACGCGATGGCGGCCGGACTCACGCTGCAGCGCGATCACCTCGACGCGTTCACCGAAGCCTTCCGCGCGACGGTCGAACAGATGCTCGATCCCGCTTTGCTGCGCGCCGAGATCCTCACCGACGGCGCGTTGCGCGGCGAGGAATTCGACATCGTCCATGCCGCGCACCTGCGCGATGCCGGGCCGTGGGGGCAGGGCTTTCCCGAGCCGCAGTTCGACGGCGAGTTCGCGGTCGTCGACTGGCGTGTGGTCGGCACCCGGCATCTGAAGCTGACGCTGCGTCTCGACGGGCACCCGAAGCCGCTGTCGGCGATCCATTTCGGCGGCTGGCGCGAGATCGCGCCGTCCGCGCGCGAGCGCATCGTCTACCGGCTCGCGCCCGACGATTACCGCGGCGGCGACGCAGTGCAACTGGTCGTCGAACATCGCGAGCCGCTCGGCGCCATCTGACGCAATCGGTGCGTCACGTGCGGAATCGTGAATGCGCGTGCAGAATGGGCCGCCGCGCACGCGGTATGCCCGCGGCCGTTGCCCCCGCAACGCCGCCCACTTCTGTACAGGGAGACGTTCTTGAAGACTGTCCATACGCTGGCCCTCGCCGTGGCACTGGCCCTGGCACCCACCCTCGTCGTGCACGCTGCACCGGGTGATGCCGCCGAATCCGTGACCCTGGGCGCCGAGCGCCGGGGCGAGATCACCAGCCGGTCCAGCCTCAACCACCAGGACGGCTCGCGCAGCCAGCTCTACCGCGTCGATCTGCGCGAAGGCCAGGTGGCGTCGTTCAAGCTCGAAGGCGCATTGCGAGGCAAGCTCACCGCATTCCATGGTGGCGATCTGGTCGCGAGCTCCAACCCGAACAACGAGTCCGCCTCGCTGGTCGTGCGCGCCAAGCGCGCCGGCAGCTACACGATCGCGGTCAGCGGCGCCGACGCCAGTGCGTATGGTCCGTTCACCCTGCAGGCGTCGGCGATCGAGGCCTACAACGGCGAGACCCTGCGCGTGGGCGCCGCGATCAGCGACTGGACCGACGCCAAGCGCCAGCTGCCGCTGCGGATCGACGAAGCCGGCTTCTACACGATCGACATGATGTCCGACGATTTCGATTCCGTGCTCAAGCTCGACGGTCCGGGCGTGGCGCTGAGCAATGACGACGGCGGTGACGGCAGCAATGCGCGCATCAGCGCACGCCTCGCGCCGGGCACCTACACGCTGACGGCCGAAGGCTACGGCAGCGAGCGCATCAATGGCATGTACCAGATCCGCGTCGCCGCGCGTCCGCTGCCGGAGGGTGGCCTGCGCGAAGGCGGCGAACTGGCCGTCGGCAGCACCGTGACCGGTCTGTACGAAGGCACCGCGCACGCTTACACGTTCTCGTTGCCGGCACGCCGCGTCGTGCGCATCGACATGCGCAGCGACGAGATCGATCCGTTGATGCATCTGGCCGGCAACGGCGTGGAGAAGACCGACGACGATGGCGGCGACAGTCTCAATTCGCGCATCTCGATGCTGCTGGAGCCGGGTACTTACACGCTGCGCGCCGACACGGCCTCCGCGGGTGCGGGCCTGTACACGCTGGCGTTGGCCGCGTCGGAAGCGCCGGACAATGTCGGCGGCGGGACGCTGGCGGCGGGTCGTCCGACCGAGGCCACCTTGCTGCCCGGCATGACCGACCGCTGGACGATCAACATCCGCAGCGCCGGCGAATACGCCATCGCAATGGACTCCGACGATGTCGACAGCTACCTGCGTCTGAGCCGCGACGGCCAGGAAGTGGCGACGGATGACGATGGCGGCGGCGCCCTGAATGCACGCATCGCGCAGCGGCTCGAGTCGGGTACCTACGTCGTCGAAGCCTCGTCGATCGACGGCGACACGGGCGGCAACTACCGCATCTCGCTCGAGCGTCGCTGAGGTCCAGTGACCGGCGCCGTGCGGCGCCGGTCTGTCAGCGGGCCTGTGCACCACCCGACGCGTCGACGCGACTACGCCGGTGCGCGATCCGAGGCGGGGTCCGCCTCGGCTTCCCCGGCGCCCCAATGGATCTGCGCCCGGCTGCTGCACGCCGCCGCGGCGCCCGACGCGATCGCGGCGTCCGGGTCGCGCAGGATGTCCGCAATCGTCGCGTCCGTGACGGCATCGCTCCCCCACAGGCCAGTCCACGCCGCACGTCCACCACGCTTGGACGCGTAGAGCGCGCGGTCGGCGAGGCCGACTGCGTCCTGCCAGCCACCGTGGCTCCCTCTGTTACCTGGGAGGAACGGCCAGCAGGCGAATCCGAGCGAGATCGACAACGGCACTGTGCCTACCTCATCAATATCGAACGGTGCGCCGCCGATCGCGTTCTCCAGCCGCTCGGCGATCTCGGTTGCGGCACGCAGCTCGATGCCCGGGCACGCGACCAGAAACTCTTCGCCACCCCAGCGCGCCACCAGATCGCCTGGGCGACAGCATTCGGCCAGCCTCCCGGCGATCTGCACCAGGATGGCGTCACCGCTGGCATGCCCATAGCGGTCGTTGCACTGCTTGAAGTGATCGACATCGATCAGGAAGACCGCGTTGCGCAGCGCAGGCCGCGCAGGCAGTGGGGTGGCGCCCAGACGGCGCATGGCGGCGCCACGGTTCACCAGGCCCGTGAGTCCGTCGGCTGCGCCGAGGTGATGCAGGCGCAGGTTGACGCGACGCTGGTACCACCAGAACGCGAGCATCAGCACCGCCAGCACGATGGCGCAGATCAAGGCCGCATTGCGTAACCAACGCGTGTGCATCAGGTTCAGCGCTTCGACCTGCTGCGCCTCGCGCAGCGCGACGATCTCACGCTCGCGCTCCTGGTCCAGCAGCTTCGCCTGCAGTCCGGCCAGACTGTTGAGATTCTGCGAGCGCAGATTTCCCAGTTCCGAGCCCAGCAGTGCGTCTTGCGCAGTCAGCGCTTCCTCGAACCTGCCCATCGCGCGCAGCGCTGCGATCTTCAACTGGACCGCGTCGCGGTACTCTCTGCTCAGCTGCGCCGTTCCGACCAGCGCCATCGCCTCTTCCGCATGCGTCAGTGCGGCGGCCGGCCTGCCGTCGTCGAGTGCGAGCCGGGACATGCGCAGCAGCGTGGTGGCGGCGCCGCCCCGATCGCCCGAGCCGGACTGGAGATCGGCAATGCGCCGCAGTTCGACAATGGCGGATGCAGCGCTGCCCTCTACGAGTCGCGCGCGAATGGCGACGCTTTCGGTACGCGCGCGGCGCCCGCTGTAATCGTCGCCACCCAGTCGCGCAGCTGTATCGAAACTCGAAAGAGCGTCGTGATCCCGTCCGGCGCGAAGATGGTTCATGCCGCGGTTGTAGTGCAGCAGGAGCGTCTGGTTCTTGGGCAGATTCGAACCAGTGATGATCTGGTCAGCCTGCTGATAGAACTGTTCGGCCGTGTCGTAGGACTCAAGTTCTTCGCTGTAGATGCTGCCGACATTCATCAGCATCACGGACTGGGCTTCGAGGGATTCGTCGAGTTGCGCCGCTTCGTAAGCCCGGACATAGAGATCCAGCGCGCGCGGGATGACACCGACGATATGCAGGGTCGCGCCGGCGTTGGACAACGCGCGCAACAGGAACGCGGGCGGCATGGGATGGGCCTGCAACAGCGCTTCGATGCGATCGACCGATGCGCTCGCGCGCTTGCTGTCACCGAGCAACGCCGCGGCACGGCCGAGACAGCTCTGCAGCTTCATCTCTTCGTCGTGCGCCATCGGGCCGCGCGCAAGCACAGCATCGGCGAGCTGCAGCGCGGCCGCCGGCTCTTGCTGTCGCAGTTCGAAACAGCGGTCGATATCGGCGGCGGCCGACAGCGCAGGTGCAGGCGTCACCGCCGAAACCGGCGCGAGAGCGGTCAGCGCGACGCCCGCCAGCGCGGCGGCCAGCCAGAACATCCGTCTTGCGCGTGTGGTCATGAGGTCGCGTCGTCCTGCCAGAGTCCCCGATGGCAAGCGGCAAGTCTAACCAGAATCGTCATCCTTCAGGCCCGGCTGCGGCGCGCGGCATGAGCGAGGACTTGTTAGAATCCCCGGTTTTCCGCGGTTCTCATTCCCATGCTTGAACTCAATCCCGTTCGCCAGCGCATCGTCGACCTTCGCGGTCGGCTGGATGCGCTCAGGGGGTTTCTTTGACTACGACGCCCGTCGCGAGCGTCTAGAGGAAGTCGAGCGCGAGCTCGAAGACCCGACCATCTGGAACGATCCCGAGCGCGCACAGGCGCTGGGACGCGAGCGCTCGACGCTCGACAAGACCGTCAACGGTATCCGCAATCTGACCGAAGGTCTGGAAGGCGCGAACGAACTGCTGGAACTGGCCGAGTCCGAGCAGGATGAAGACACGGCGCAGGCGGTGGTCGACGATGTCGAAGGCTTCGCCGTCGAGGTCGACAAGCTGGAATTCCAGCGGATGTTCTCCGGTGAGCTCGATTCGGCGAACTGCTTCGTCGACATCCAGGCCGGCGCCGGTGGCACCGAGGCCCAGGACTGGGCCGAAATGATGTTGCGCATGTATCTGCGCTGGGCCGAGACCCGCGGCTGGAAGACCGAGCTGATGGAAGTGTCCGGCGGCGAAGTCGCGGGCATCAAGTCGGCGACCGTGCGCGTCGAGGGCGAGTTCGCCTACGGCTGGCTGAAGACCGAGATCGGCGTACACCGTCTGGTGCGCAAGTCGCCGTTCGATTCCGACAACCGCCGCCATACGAGCTTCACCTCGGTGTTCGTATCGCCGGAAGTCGACGACAACATCGAGATCGACATCAATCCGGCCGATCTGCGCACCGACGTCTACCGCTCCTCCGGCGCCGGTGGTCAGCACGTCAACAAGACCGAGTCCGCGGTGCGCATCACCCACATTCCGACCAATACCGTGGTTGCCTGCCAGACCGGGCGCAGCCAGCACCAGAACCGCGACAACGCGATGAAGATGCTGGCCGCGAAGCTCTACGAGCTGGAAGTGCAGAAGCGCAACGTCGAGCGCGATGCGCTGGAAGCCACCAAGTCCGACATCGGCTGGGGCAGCCAGATCCGCAACTATGTGCTCGACCAGAGCCGCATCAAGGATCTGCGCACGGGCGTGGAGCGCAGCGACACGCAGAAGGTGCTCGACGGCGATCTCGACGAGTTCGTCGAAGCCAGCCTGAAATCGGGCCTGGCGGCGGGTTCCAAACGGACCGACGCCGTCTGATCGATGCTTTCCGCCGACACGTCGTGTCGGCTCGGTGCGACCGGCCCCGGTCGCGCGTGAACCCTTTCGCACACACACGAACCGCACCCATGACCGACGCCCCCGCACCGCAGACGCCCGCCGACGAGAATGCCCTGATCGCCGAGCGTCGCGCCAAACTGGCCGCGCTGCGCGGGCAGGGCGTGGCGTTCCCGAACGACTTCCGTCGCCGCGATGAGGCCGGCGCGCTGCAGATCTCGCACGGCGACGCCGAACGCTGGACCGGCGAAGCGCTGGAGGCCGAGGGCGTGCAGGTCGCCGTCGCCGGCCGGCTGATGGCCAAGCGCATCATGGGCAAGGCCGCGTTCGCGCAGATCCAGGACGTCAGTGGCCGCATCCAGCTGTTCCTGCAGTCGGCGACGCTCGGCGAGCGCTACGACGCGTTCAAGGGCTGGGACGTCGGCGACATCGTCGCGGCCGAAGGCACGCTGATGCGCACCAAGACCGGCGAGCTGTCGGTCAAGGCCTCGTCGCTGCGCTTGCTGACCAAGTCGCTGCGTCCGTTGCCGGACAAGTGGCACGGCCTGAGCGATGTAGAGCAGCGGTATCGCCAGCGCTACGTCGATCTGATCGTCTCGCCCGATGCACGCGCGGTGTTCGTCAAACGGTCGCGCATCATCGGCGCGATCCGCCAGTGGCTCGACACGCGCGACTTCCTCGAAGTCGAGACGCCGATGATGCATTACATCGCCGGCGGCGCTGCGGCCAAGCCGTTCACCACGCATCACAACGCGCTGGATCTCGACCTGTTCCTGCGCGTTGCGCCGGAGCTCTATCTCAAGCGCCTGGTCGTCGGCGGCTTCGAGCGCGTCTACGAGATCAACCGCAACTTCCGCAACGAGGGTGTGTCGACGCGGCACAACCCCGAGTTCACGATGCTCGAGCTCTACGAGGCCTACGTGGCCTACGAAGAGGTCATGGATCTGACCGAAACCCTGATCCGTGATGTCGCTGCGCAGGCAGTCGGCACCACGGCACTGGAATGGGACGGCAATGCGATCGATGTCGGCCCGGCCTTCCGTCGCTGGAAGCTCGAAGAAGCGGTGCGCGAACTCAACCCGGAGATCAGCGTCGCCGACTGTCGCGATCGTGAAGCACTGGCCGCGCATTGCGCGCGTCTGGGCGTGCATGCAAAGGCCGGCTATGGCTGGGGCAAGCTGTTGCTGGAAATTTTCGAAAAGACCGTCGAGACCGGTCTGATCCAGCCGACCTTCATCACCCATTACCCGGTCGAGGTCTCGCCGCTGGCACGCGAGTCGGACGCCGAGGCGGGCATCACCGACCGCTTCGAACTGTTCATCGGCGGCAAGGAGATCGCCAACGGCTTCTCCGAGCTCAACGATCCCGAAGACCAGGCCGCGCGCTTCCGCGCCCAGGTCGACGCCCGCGATGGCGGCGACGACGAGGCCATGCATTACGACGCCGATTACATCCGTGCACTCGAAGTCGGCCTGCCGCCCACCGGTGGCCTCGGCGTCGGCATCGACCGGCTGGTCATGCTGCTGACCGGCTCCTCGTCGATCCGCGACGTGCTGCTGTTCCCGTACATGCGCCCGCAGACAGACGTCTGAGGTCAGTTGCTGCCGTCCGGCGGCAGCCGCTCTGGCCGTTGTCACCATCGGGCGAGGCCCGGTTGGCGGGTAGGGGTTTCCCTCCGGCTGGCGCGGGACTTGCTTCTGAGGGAGATGGCCCGCGATGATGCGGGTCAGCGGAAGCCGTGAGGAGACCAGCAGCATGAACATCGTCATCGTCGATGATCAGACGTCCGCCAGGACGATGCTGCGTCATATCCTCGAGGACATCAGCCCGGAGCTCGAAGTCTTCGACTTCGGCGACCCCGAGCACGCGCTGCGCTGGTGCGACGATCACCGCCCTGATCTGGTGCTGCTCGACTACCGCATGCCGGTCGTCGACGGCCTGGAGTTCGCGCGGCGCTTCCGTCGTCCGCTGATGCATCGCGACGTGCCGATCGTGCTGGTCACCGTGGTCGGTGACGAGCCGATCCGCCAGGCTGCCCTGGAGGCAGGCGTCATCGATTTTCTGGTCAAGCCCGTGCGGCCGCGCGAACTGCGTGCGCGCTGTCGCAATCTGCTGCAGCTGCGCCAGCAGTCCGAGTCGGTCAAGCAGCGGGCGCTGTCGCTGGAGCAACGGCTTCTCAAGAGCATGCACGAGGTCGAGGAGCGCGAACGCGAGACCCTGACACGGCTTGCGCGCGCGATCGCGTACCGCGACGCCAGCACCAGCGCCAATCTGGAGCGCGTAGCGGCCGTCGCCGGCATGGTCGCCGAAGCGATGGGCCTGTTCGAGGACGAAGTGCGGATGATCGAACTCGCCGCGCCGCTGCACGACATCGGCAAGATCGCGATCCCCGATGCGATCCTGATGAAGCCCGGCCCGCTGACCGCCGAGGAAACGCTGGAGATGCGCCAGCATCCGCAGATCGGCTATGAGCTGCTGAGCAACAGCCAGAACCGTTTCATCCAGCTCAGTGCGCTGATCGCGTTGCGTCATCAGGAACGTTTTGATGGCACGGGCTATCCCGACGGTCTGGCCGGCGAGCAGATTCCGCTGGAAGCGCGCATTGTCGCGATCGCCGACGTGTTCGACGCGCTGATGTCCAAGCGCCCGTACAAGCGCGCCTGGTCGATCGAGGAAGCGCTGGCCTACATCGGCGAGAACAGCGGCCGCCACTTCGACCCCCGCTGCGTCGAAGCGATGCTGTCGAACGTGTCGCGCCTGCAGCACATCTGCGCCCATTTCGGTGAACGGCCCGTCGGGCCGTTGCAGTAGTTGTCCACGATGAATGCCGCCTTCGGCTGGCTGCGCGCGCGTCTGTCGGACCGGCACGACAGCGAGCACGGCCAGGCCACCGTGCGCCTGGTGATGCTGGTCGTCATCTACGCCTATCTGCAGATGTTCGTCGGCGGCAAGCCGGACGTCGCGCGCGCACTGTGGCTGTCGGAGGCGTATCTCGCTATCGAATACGCGGTCGCGCTCGGAATTTTCGTCTGGCTGGTGTGGCGACCGGGCGTGTCGCATCCACGTCGTGTACTGGGCATGGTTGCCGACTACAGCCTGATGGGCGTCGGGCTGTTCCTGCTCGGCGACCTGCTGGCCTGGCTGTACGTGGTCATCATGTGGGTCACCGTCGGCAACGGCTTGCGTTTCGGACCCCGGTATCTGTATGCCGCGATCGGGTTCGCGGTCGTGACCTTCGGTACCGCGATCGCGATCACGCCGTACTGGCAGCAGAACCTGTCGCTGGCGCTCGGTCTGCTGGGCGGCCTGGTCGCCGTGCCGCTGTATCTAAGCTCGCTGCTGCGCGCGCTCACCGAGGCCACGCGCGCGGCCAAGGCGGCCAGCGAGGCCAAGAGCAGGTTCCTGGCCAATATGAGCCACGAATTCCGCACCCCGCTCAACGGCATCATCGGCATGTCGGACCTGCTGGTGACCACGCCCCTGACCGCGGAGCAGCGCGACAGCGCGCATGTGATCCAGACCTCGGCCAAGGCGCTGCAGGTGCTGGTCGACGATGTGCTCGACATCTTCAAGATCGAGGCCGGCAAGTTCCGCAGCAGCCACGCCGACTTCTCGCTGCCCGAGCTGGTGCGCGGCATCCAGGTGATGCTGATGCCCAGCGCGCTCGCCAAGGGCCTGCAGTTCGAGGCGAAGGTCGCGGACGGCGTGCCCACGCTGCTGCATGGCGACAGCAACCAGCTGCGCCAGGTGCTGGTGAATCTGCTGTCGAACGCGATCAAGTTCACCGATCAGGGCAAGGTCACGCTGGCCATCGATGCGGTGGCAGGCGAGCAGGCGCCGGCGCGCGTGCAGCTGCGCTTCTCGGTGCGCGACACCGGCATCGGCATCGCGCCTGAGGCGCTGACCGGCATCTTCGATGCGTTCGAACAGGTCGAAACGGGACTGGGGCGTCGTTTCGGCGGCACCGGTCTGGGCACAACGATCGCCAAGGGCCTGACCGAGCAGATGGGCGGTCAGATCCACGTCGAAAGTCGCGTGGGTGAGGGCTCGCATTTCTGGATCGAGATTCCGCTGGGCGTGGTCGAGCGCGACCACGCGGCGCCGGCCTCGATCAGCAACGTCATTCCGTTCGACGATCCGTTCGTGCGGCACCGCGCACGCGTCGAACCGATGCGCATCCTCGTCGCCGACGACCAACCGGCCAATCGCATGGTGCTGCGACGCCTGCTCGAGAAGGCCGGCCATCGCCCGCATGTCGTCGATGATGGCGACGAGGTGTTGATGGCGCTCGAAGCGCAGACCTTCGATGCGGTGATCACCGACCTGCACATGCCGGGCGCGGATGGTCTGGACATCATCCGGCAGACACGGTTCATGGAAGCGGGCAGCGGGCGCCGCACACCGTTCATCGTGCTGACGGCCGATGCGACCGCCGAAGCGCGCGAGGCCTGCATGCGCGCCGGCGCGATGGCCTACCTGACCAAGCCGATCGTCATCGAGCGCATGCTCGAGAAGCTCGCAGAAATCGCGCTGGGCAGCACTGCCGCGCCGGTGGCGCCAGCAGCGCCGAAGATCGTGGCCCGTGAGGCCGATGGCAGCGTGATCTCCCAGCACATCCTCGACGAACTCCGCGAGATGGGCTTGGGCGAACCCTTCGTGCAACGCTTCCTCGGCGAGTGCACGCGCGATGCGCGTAAATGCCTCGTGGATTTCGAGGCGTCGGCGCGCGTCGGCAGCTGGGATGCCGCGCGCGATGCCTGCCACGCACTCAAGGGCGCGGCCGGCAATATGGGCGCGGTGCGCCTGGCCGAGACCGCGTCGACCGGCATGCGCATGCGCGCAGAACAGCTCCTCGAGGAATGGAGCGGCCTGCTGCAGACGCTGGACCAGCAGCTCGACCAGGCACTCGTCGCATTACATGACCGTGGCGACCTGCCGCGTGCCGGCATGCCCGGGTCCGAGAAAGCCTAACCCGGGCTTTGCGTCTGGCGATCAGCCGACGTCAGCCGCCTTCTCGTCGTTCGCCGTGTCCGGCCTGCGCAGCTGCGCGCGTACCAGTCGCTCCATCGTGCGCAGCTGGCGATCGCCGAGCTGCAGCGCGGTATCCACCCAGATGTGGGTGATGCGCATCAGTTCCTCATGCGTCACCGGGTGTGCGCCTTCGCGCACCTCGTGCAGCGCCAGGCGCGCAGCAGCGATACGGCGGTTCTGACGGATCACCTCGTGCACCGCGCGCGTGCCTTCGCCCTTGGGCACCAGCACGTCGACGATGCCCATCTTGTGGAGTTCGTCGCTGCTGTACATCACACCGTTGAGCATCATCGCTTCGGCGACCTTCGGACTGACTTTCTGCGCAAGCATCGAGTAGGCGCCCATGCCGGGGAACAGGCCGAACAGAACTTCCGGAAAGCCCATCTGTACGCCGCTCTCGGCGACGATGGTCTGGCAGGCCAGCGCCAGCTCAAAGCCACCGCCGAGCGCATCGCCTTCGACCAGCGCCACCGTGTGTGCATTGCGGTGCAGGCGAGTGTGCAGCAGATGGATGTTGTCGACGCATTCGGTCGCGTAACGCAGCAGGCCATCACGATTGCGATCGCGGATCAACGATGCGAACAGCTTGAGGTCGCCACCGAGGTTGAACACGTGACTGTCGGCGCCGAGCACGATGTGCGAAACGTGGGCCGGCTCCGCTTCGGCGCGGCTCGAGATCCGGTCGATCGTCTGCTGCGCGAACAGGCGTAGTTCGCGGAGCAGGGCGGGGGAGAAACAGGCCCGATAGTTGCGATCGGAAAACGCCTGCTGCGCATGCATGAAGCACCAATGGGAGTCATTGGACGCGTCATGTTCGATACGGATGGTGGACAGTGCGGCGGTTGCGTCACCGTGCAGCAGCTCGACGTTGTGCATTGAAATCCCCTGAAGCGGACTTCCCACCGGTCGGGCGCCCGGCGGGCGTCCTGATAAAAGTTTTTCGCCCGATCCGGGCTTCTATGCGCGCATCCGGCGACAAGGGCAAGGATTTCAACGCGCTAAAAGCTGAATGCCAAAGCGGTCACCCGGATTTGGGAACTTCATCACACTTTTGGCGCTTCGTCTCGCAGCTCGCGGCGGAGGATCTTGCCCACGTTGGTCTTGGGCAGCTCGGTGCGGAACTCGACAATGCGCGGATGCTTGTAACCGGTCAGATGTTCGCGCGCGTGCGCCTTGACCTGCTCGGCGGTCAGTGACGGGTCCTTGCGCACGATGACCACTTTCACCGCTTCACCCGACTTGTCGTCGGGCACACCGATCGCGGCGACTTCGAGCACGCCGGGCATCATCGCGATGACATCCTCGACCTCGTTCGGATACACGTTGAAACCCGACACCAGAATCATGTCTTTCTTGCGATCGACGATGTAGAAAAAACCCTTCTCGTCCATCTTTGCCATGTCGCCGGTGTGCAGCCAGCCGTCGGCGTCGATCGCCTCGGCGGTGTCCTCGGCGCGCTGCCAGTAGCCCTTCATCACCTGCGGGCCGCGGATACACAGTTCGCCGACTTCACCAACCGGCAACTGCGCGCCGTCTTCGCCCTTGACGCAGGCTTCGGTCGACGGCACCGGCAAGCCGATCGCGCCGTTGTACTCGGCCAGATCCATTGGATTGATGCAGGCCGCGGGCGAGGTTTCGGTCAGGCCGTACGCCTCGACGAGCGTCACCCCGGTGGTCTGCTTCCAGCGTTCGGCGACCGAGCGCTGCACGGCCATGCCGCCACCGAGGGTGAGCCGAAGCGGGCTGAAGTCGATGTCGGAAAAACCGGGCGTGTTGAGCAGGCCATTGAAGAGCGTATTGACGCCGGTGATGGCGGTGAAGGGCTCGCGCTTGAGCTCCTTGACGAACCCGGGCATATCGCGCGGATTGGTGATCAGGATGTTCTTCGCGCCCAGACGCATGAAGACCAGGCCGTTCGCCGTCAACGCGAAGATGTGATACAGCGGCAGCGCCGTGATGATCGTCTCCTGGCCTTCGCGCGCCAGCGGTCCGATCCAGGCCGAAGCCTGCTGCATGTTCGCGACCAGATTGCGGTGCGTGAGCATCGCGCCCTTGGCCACGCCAGTGGTGCCGCCGGTGTACTGCAGGAACGCGATGTCGTCGTGGGTGATCGACACCTTCGGTAGTTCGTGCTTCGCGCCCGCCGCGATCGCATCACGGAATCGCACCGCGCCGCGGATGGCATAATCGGGCACCATCTTCTTGACGTGCTTGAGCACGAAATTGACGATCGCGCCCTTCGGGAAACCGAGCAGATCGCCGAGGCCCGTGGTGATGACCTGCTTGACCTGGGTATCGGCGAGCACGTCCTGCACGGTCTTGCCGAAGTTGTCCATCACCAGCACGGCAGCGGCGCCGGAGTCGACCAGCTGATGGCGCAGCTCGCGCGGCGTGTACATCGGGTTGGTGTTCACCACCGTCAGGCCCGCGCGCAGGATGCCGAACGTCGCGATCGGATACTGCAGACAGTTCGGCATCATGATCGCGACACGATCGCCCTTCTTGAGCTTGAGGTCGCCGAGCAGGTAGGCGGCGAAGTCGCGGCTGCGCGCGTCCAGTTCGCCGTAGGTGATCGTCTGTCCCATGTTCGAGAACGCGGGCCGGTCGCGGAACTTCGCGATGGCCTCGTCCAGAACCGCCGGCACCGAGCGGTACTGCCCGGGATCGATTTCCGCAGGCACGCCTGCAGGATAGTTCGCCAGCCACGGACGTTGATCGGTCATGCAATCCTCTCCCTGATTGAAGGCCGTCACTCGAACTGGTGACCGTACCTGTGCAATTCGTTCGATTGGAGCATAGGCTCTAGGGGGAGGCAAGGCGCGATGCGGCGTAAATCGCGCCGGTTGCGTGCCGATCGATGCGCATTCCTTGGACGAAGCACGGGGTTTGAAACATGCGGGATATGCGCGGCAGGGCAGGGTGGACGCGTTGGAAAGTGTCACTGGTGTTGACGTGCGGACTGGCGCTCGCGGGTTGCAGTCGCGAGGCGCCTGAAGACGCGATCCGTGCGCAGGTCGTGGCGCTGCAGACAGCGATCGAACAACGCAGCGCGTCGGATGTTGCGGACGTGCTCGACGAGGATTTCATCGGTCCGCAGAACATGGACCGGCGCGCCGCGCGGCAGATGGCGGCGGTGCTGATGCTGCGCCACCAGCGCATCGGCGTGCTGACCGGACCGGTGGATGTGACCTTGCAGGGCGAGGACCGCGCGACGGTGCGCACGCGCGCCGCGCTGACCGGCGGCGAAGGCAGTGCACTGCTGCCCGACAGTGCGCAGGCGTGGCGGATCGAAAGCGGCTGGCGGTTGCGCGCCGGCGTCTGGCGCATCAACAGCCTGGCCTGGACGCCGATCCTGCCGTGAGCCACGGCGCCTGCGGGCGCCGCGTGTGCGTCACTCGAAGTCGTACTGCATGCCCGGACTTGCGGCGGCCAGGAAGTTGCCCTGCACGTAGTCGATATCGGCGCCGAACAGGATCGACATGCTGGCAGCGTCCTGCACGAACTCGGCGATCGTGCGGATACCGACCTCGCGTGCACGCCGAGCGATCTCGCCGATGCGCGCCTGGTTTTCGGAGTTGCTCGGCAGGTCGTCGGTGAAGCTGCGGTCGAGCTTGAGCAGATGCGGCTGGAGATGGCTCAGCAACTGGAACGAATCCAGGCCGGCACCAAACTGTTCGAGCGCGAAGCGGCCATCGAAACGCGCGAGTCGCGCGGCGAAGGCCTGGGTCGCCTTGAGATGCGTGAACACCTTCGCTTCCGGCAACTGCAGCACGAGGTATTCGCCGGGCACCTGATGCTCGGACAGTTGCGCGCCGACGAAATCCGCGAACGCGTCGCCGTCGAGCGAGGCCTGGCTGACCTTGACCAGTAGCGTCGTCGGATGGCCGGCGCGCAGGCGCTGGCCGATCGCGGCGATCGCGCGCGCGACGACATGGCGGTCGATCTCGCCGAGCATGCCGTTGTCTTCGGCGATCTGCAGGAACGTGCCGGGCGCGATCAGTTCGCCATCGCCGCCATCGAGCCGCAGCAGGACGTCGTATACCGCGGCGTTGTCGCCCTGCAGGTTGATGACAGGCTGGTAGTGCAGCACGAAACCGTCGTTGTCGAGGGCCCCGCGCAGGCGCGTGACCCAAGCCTGGATGCGCTCTTCCTCGACGCGATCGACGGCGCTCGGGTCGAATACCTCGCAGCGGTTACCGCCGGTGCCGGACGCCGATTCCAGCGACGTCGTCGCACGCGCGAGCACCTGGGCGACATTGGCGATCTTCTCGCCGACCTGCACGCCACCGATGCTGACAGTGATGACGCTGGAGCGTTCGCCGACATCGAAGACGTGGTCGGCGAAGCCCGCGCGGATGCGTTCGGCGGTCGCGGATGTAGCGTGGTAGTCGTGGCCGCGCAGCAAAATGGCGAGCGTGTGACCCGCGTAGCGGGCGATCGTCGCGTCGTCGCGGACCAGCGTCTGCAGACGCTCGGCCGCTGCAGCCAGCAGGTCGTCGGCATGGTCGAGGCCGATGTCGGCCAGCAACTGCTGGTGATGATCGGGCTCGAGCATCAGGAAGCCGTACTGGCGGTCGGACTGCGCGGCGTCGTCGACGGCGTCTTCGATCGCGCGCAGGAATGTCGGGCGGTTCAGCAGGCCGGTGACCTGATCGCGGTTGCGCAGCTCCTCGAGCTCGAGCACGAGATCGGCATCGAGTTCCTCGCGGCGGCGGAACACCACCTGCAGGCAGGGCTCACCTTCGTACTGCGCAGTGGCGAACTCCATCGAGGCCGGAAACGCATTGCCGCTGACATCGCGCGCTTCGATCTCGTGGCGCGGCGGTGGCGGCTCGCCCTTGCTCAGCGATTTCAGTAGCGCCTTGAACGATTCCACGTGCTGCGGCGCGACCATGTCCAGCAGCGAGATGCCTTCGACATCCTCGAAGCTGTCGTAGCCGAACATCTCCAGATACGCCGCATTGGCGCGGATATGCATGCCTTCGTGGATGTAGGCGATCGGGTCGCGCGAGGAATCGATCAACGCATCGCAGCGGCGCTCGGTCTCGCGCACACGTGCTTCCAGGCGACGCAGGCCGCGTCGCGCGTCGCGATCGGCCCAGGCCTCGCTCACGCAGGCCAGCAGCTGCTGCGGCGCATGGCGCAACGCGACCGCGCGCGCGCCGGAATGGATCGCGTCGATGTAGTCCGCCTCGACCAGCGTGTCGACCAGCGCGACGACCGGCAGGTCACGGCCGCTGTCGGCGATGCGTTGCATCACTTGCGCGAACGGGAGCAGGGTCGAGTCGCGCGCGGCGATCACCACGTCGGGAGACTGGCTGCCGATGATGCGACCCAGGTCGTCGTCGGATTCGGGCCGCAGGGGACGCACCGCAATGCCGGCATTGCGCAGTCCGCTGGCGAGCGCCTCGGCATCCTCGACGCGGTCGTCGACGATCAGAAGGCGCAGGGCGGTGTCGGCTCGTGTCGACATTCGGGTCTCCGGAGGCAGACCGCCTTATGCCACGGGGGGGGGCATCCGTCCATCGTCGTGACAGGTCATCGGACGTTTGGATGCGTCACCTGCGACCTCGCGCACAAGACGCGGGACCAGATACCCGGACTGGCGGGCGACGAGCGCCGCGTGCAGGGCGAGCGCGGTGGCGTCTTCCACCTCGAAATGCGCCGCGCCGGCCACGCGGTCGAGCTGGTGCAGGTAATAGGGCAGCACGCCGGCGGCGAAGCCGCGTTCGGCCAAGGCGGCGAGCGTGTCCACATCGTCGTTGACACCGCGCAGCAGTACTGCCTGGTTCAACAGCACCGCGCCGGTGCCGCGCAGGGCGCGCAGGGCCGCATCGACGCCGTCATCGAATTCGTTGGCGTGGTTGGCGTGGACCACGATCGCGACCGGCCAGGGCAGCGACGCCAGCCAGGCGAGCAGCTCGCCGTCGACGCGATCGGGCAGCACGATCGGCAGGCGCGTGTGGAGACGCAGCCGGCGGAGGTGCGGAATCGCGCGCAGGGCGTCGGTCAGTTCGACGAGCTTGGCTGTAGCCAGCGACAGTGGATCGCCGCCGGACAGCAGTACCTCGTCGATGCTCGGATCGGCCTGGACCGCCGCGATCGCCTCGCGCCAGTTGTTCGCGGCCGCGGTTTCTTCGGCGTAGGGAAAATGCCGGCGGAAGCAGTAGCGGCAATGCACCGCGCAGTTGCCGGTCGTGATCAGCAATGCACGGCCCTCGTACTTGTGGATCACGCCGTGGCCCGCCTTGGCGGCGCCATCGCCGACCGCGTCCAGGTCGAAACCGGGGGCGGGGCGCATCTCGTCGTCGAGCGGCAGCACCTGGCGCAGCAACGGGTCGTGCGGATCGCCATGACGCATGCGCGCCACGAAAGCGCGCGGCACCCGCAACGGGAACTGCGCGGCGGCCGCGTCGGACACACCCAGCGCCATCTCGGGCAGGCCGAGCAGGGCCAGCAGCTCGCGGGGGTCCCGGACGGCCTCGCGCCAGGCCTGCTGCCAGCGGCGCGGCTGCATCGTGAGGGGGGCTGCGGGTATCATGTGCGATTGAATCCGTAGAGCCGTCCGCGTGAGTCGCGGCCGGGAAACCCCATATTGTAGACGCCGGCGCGACCGGCCCAGCAGGAGTGAACGATGGCCAGCTATGGCTTGAACGACGTCAAGAACGGATTGAAGATCCTGGTCAACAACGAACCCTGCGTGATCACCGAGACGGAATACGTCAAGCCGGGCAAGGGTCAGGCGTTCACCCGCATCAAATACCGTTTCATCAAGTCCGGCCGCGTCGTCGAGTTGACGATGAAGGCCACCGACTCGCTGGAAGCGGCCGATGTCGTCGATACCGACATGCAGTATCTCTACAGCGACGGTGAGTCCTGGCACTTCATGGACCCCGAGTCCTTCGAGCAGTTCCAGGCCGACAAGGCCGGCATGGGCGGCGCGGAGAAATGGCTCAAGGGCGAGGAGCAGTGCGTCGTCACGCTGTGGAACGGCACGCCGATCCAGGTGGTGCCGCCGAATTTCGTCGAACTGCAGATCACCGAGACCGATCCCGGCGTGCGCGGCGACACCTCCGGCGGCGGCGGCAAGCCGGCGACGCTGGAAACCGGCGCCGTGGTCCGCGTGCCGCTGTTCGTCGGCCAGGAAGAAGTGATCAAGGTCGACACCCGTTCGGGCGAGTACGTCAGCCGGGTGAAGTGATTGATCCGCAGCAAAATTGCGAAGCGATTTGCGTCGCGGATCAATTATTCCCGCGCAGGCGGGGATCCAGTGCCCGTGCGCGTTGTTGAAGGCACCTTGAAGCGAGTGCGCCGGTGCCTCGCCGCAAGCGTTCTGATATTCGCAGCTGCAGGCGCGTCGGGCATGGCGTCCGCCAAGGACGCCTGTCCGCTGCAGACCCTGTATGCATTGACGCAGGCGTCGCTGCTGCCGACGGGCGACGACGTGCCGCTGGTGGCCGAGGCCTGCAAGGTCTGGCCGTACGACGAGTCGCTCGCACTCGCGGCAGTGGCCTACCCCCTGCCGGAGTCCGACGATGACGGGCGCGTGCTGCGTCTGGTGATCGCGGTGCTCGGTGCGCAGGAGGCCGACATTCTCGCCGTGCACGAAACCGACCTCACCGAGGATGCGGCATTCGCATTGATCGAAGACGGACTGATGCTCGACACCGCGCGCTATGACCTCGCCCAGGGCGTGCGCGCGTTCGGTGTGAAGGTGCGCAGTTCGGCACCGGGCCCGAGTTGTCCGGACGGCCGCTTCAACGACGAGCTCACGCTGTACGTGCGCGAAGGTGATGCGCTCCGACCGGTGTTCAATTCGTACACCGATTTCTGGGCGCGGGTGGAAGGCGAGCCCTGCAGTTGGGACCAGAACCAGCGTCTGGTGACCGAGGAAGCGGCGTTCACCATCGGCGTGGAGCGGAGTGCACACAACGGTTTCGCCGATCTGCGCGTGACCGCCAACGTCGCGCGTATCGAAAGCGCCGCGACCAGTGACGCGGAGCAGACCGTGCGCCGCCGCGACAGCCGGGTCGTGCGCTACGACGGTACGCGCTACGACACGAGCGCACTGGAAAACGGCTTCTTCTGGACCCAGGCCCCCGAGGACGAATGAGCATGCATGACGCGACCCCGCAATCCATCGACCTGCTGATCGAAGCCGCGCACGTGGTGCCGGTCGAGCCGCACGCGGTGGTGCTCGACGACCACGCGGTCGCAGTGCATCGCGGCGTCATCGTCGCGGTCTTGCCGATCGCAGAGGCGCGGCAGCGTTTCGCACCGGCCGAGACGGTGTCGCGGCCACATTCGGCGCTGCTGCCCGGTCTGGTCAACGCGCACACGCACAACCCGATGACGCTGCTGCGCGGCATCGCCGACGATCTGCCGCTGAAGGTCTGGCTGCAGGAGCACATCTGGCCGATCGAAGGCGCGGTGATCGGCCCCGAGTTCGTCGCCGATGGCGTGACCCTGGCGCTGGCCGAGATGATTCGCGGCGGCACCACCTGCGTCAACGAGAACTACTTCTTTCCCGACGTGCAGGCCGCGGTCTACAAGCGCCACGGCTTCCGCGCGCGGGTCGGCCTGCCGGTCATCGATTTTCCCACGGCGTGGGCGTCGAGCGACGACGAGTATTTCGAACGTGCTGGCGAAGTGCACGACCAGTGGCGCGACGATCCGTTGATCTCGATGGCCTTCGCACCGCACGCGCCGTACACGGTCAGCGACGCGAACTTCGAACGTATCCGCATGCTCGCCGACCAGCTGGATCTGCCGGTACATCTGCATCTGCATGAGACTGCGCAGGAAGTGCAGCAGTCGATCGACGAGCACGGCCAGCGGCCACTCGCACGCCTCGATCGCCTCGGCCTGGTCAACGACCGCCTGATCGCGGTGCACATGACCCAGCTGACCGAGGCCGAGATCCACATGTGCGCCGAGCGTGGTGTCAGCGTGGTGCATTGCCCCGAATCCAATCTCAAGCTGGCGTCGGGCTTCTGCCCGGCGTGCGCGCTGGAACGCGCCGGGGTGAACCTCGCGATCGGCACTGACGGGGTGGCCAGCAACAACGATCTCGACATGTTCGGCGAGACCCGCACCGCGGCGATCCTGGCCAAGGCAGTCGCCAACGATGCCGCGGGTTTCGATGCGTTCACCGCGCTGCGCGCGGCGACGCTGGGCGGCGCGAAGGCGGTCGGCTTCGGCGATCGCATCGGTTCGATTGAGCCGGGCAAACAGGCCGACCTGATCTGCGTCGATCTGTCGCCGATCGAGACCCAGCCATTGCATCACGTGGTCTCGCAGCTGGTCTACGCGACCGGCCGCCACCAGGTCGGCGACGTATGGATCGCCGGCCAGCCCAAGCTGCAGTCGCGCACCCTGATCGGTTTCGATCTCGACGCCATCACCGCGAACGCGCGTCAATGGCGCGAACGCATCGCCACGCTGCGCAACGGCGCATGAGGACACTGCAATGACGGCAGCACGCGACAACTTCCATCAGGCTGAACTCGACAAGTTCGGCGCGCTCGCCAACCGCTGGTGGGATGCCGACGGCCCGCAGAAGGCGCTGCATGCGCTCAATCCGGTGCGGCTCGACTACGTGCGCGAGCGCACCCGTCTCGACGACGCGCGCATTCTCGATGTCGGGTGCGGCGGCGGCCTGCTCAGCGAGGCGCTGGCGCAGCGCAGTGCGCGCGTCACCGCGATCGATCTGGCCGAAGATCTGGTCAAGGTCGCGAAAATGCACGGCCTCGAAAGCGGCGTGCAGGTCGATTATCGCGTGCAGTCGGTCGAATCGCTGGCTGCCGAGCAGCCGGGCAGCTTCGATGCGGTGACCTGCATGGAAATGCTCGAGCACGTACCGGATCCGGCCGCGATTCTGAAAGCCTGCGCCACGCTGCTCAAGCCGGGCGGCTCGCTGTTCGTGTCCACGCTCAACCGCACGCCGGCGGCGTTCGCGCTGGCCATCGTCGGCGCCGAATATGTGGCGCGCCTGTTGCCGCGTGGCACGCACCAGTACGCGGCCTTCATCAAGCCGTCCGAGCTGGGCGGCTGGCTGCGCGAAGCCGGCCTTGAACTGCAGGACGTCACCGGTCTGATGTACGAGCCGTGGCGCAATGGCGCGCGGCTGATTCCGCGCACCGACGTGAATTACCTGGCCTGGGCGCGGAAACCGCAGTGAGCGATTCCAGTCCCGCCAACCGGTTTCCGGCCGGCGCATTGTTCGATCTCGACGGCACGCTGCTCGACAGCGCGCCCGACATGCTCGCGACCGTCAACCGGATGCTGTCGAGCCGCGGTCGCCCTTCGCTGGCGTTGCCCGATATCCGCCCGGTGGTCTCGCGTGGCGCACGCGCGATGGCCTCGGTCGCGTTTCCCGAGCTCGATGCCGAAGGCGTGGCCGCGCTGGTGCCCGAGTTTCTGGCGGTCTACGCCGAAGAGCTCGGCCGCCACAGCGTGCTGTTCGACGGCGTCGAACCAATGCTGGCCGCGCTCGAAGCGGCTGGCACGCCGTGGGGCATCGTCACCAACAAGCCCGAGTACCTCGCAGCGCAGATCCTGCCGCAGCTCGGCTGGCAGGACCGCTGCGCCGTGCTGATCGGCGGCGACACGCTGGCCGAACGTAAACCGCATCCACTGCCGCTGCTGCACGCGGCGGCTGCGATCGGCATCGCGCCGGCGGACTGCGTCTATGTCGGCGACGACGCACGCGACATCGCTGCGGCACGCGCGGCCGGCATGCCGTCGGTCGTCGCCTTGTGGGGCTATCGGCTCGACGACGACGATCCCGTTACTTGGCAGGGCGATGTGATGCTGGACGCGGTGCATGCGCTGGTCGAACCCGCCGGCTGGCCGCAGCGATGAGCGCGGTGATGCAATCGGGCGACGAGGATTTCGTCGGCAAGTGGCAGGCGCGTTGGCCGGAATGGCGCATCGGCATGGCCTTCGTCGCACCCGAGCAGCGTGAGCGCGCGGCGCCGTGGTTCTCGCTGCTCGACGAGTTATGCGATGCGGCCTGGGCCGGCACCGACGCGACGCCGGGTCTGGCGAAACTCGCGTGGTGGCAGGACGAGCTACAGGGTTGGGGCAAGGGCGCGCGCCGGCATCCGCTCGGGTCGCAGCTGCAGCGCGTCGATGCGCCTTGGCAGACGCTCGCCCTGGCGCTTCGCCTGTTGCCCGCGACCCGCGAGCATCCCGCCGATACCGCGCGCAATCTCGCCCAGTTGCAGGATTTCGCGTTGGCGATCGCCGCCTGCGAATCGCGCCTGTTCGGCGATGGCAGTCGTGACAGCGGCGACGGTCGTATCGATGCCACGCCGCTGCTGGCGATGCAGGCCTTCGTGCGCACGGACCAGTCGCTCGCCGCGCATCTGCTGGCCGAATGGCCCGCGCCGGGTGCCGGCACGCGTCCGCGACGGATCGCGAACGCGATCCTCGGCGCGCGTCTGCGTGTGCTCGCGCGCGATGGCGTGAGTCGTCCCGTGCCCGGTCCGCGCGTGCTGTGGTCGAGCTGGCGGGCCGCGCGTCCGCGCTGAACATCGGCTGCGCGGCCGGGCGCGGAAACGCAGCGTTGCGGGGGTCGATGCGGACGAGCCGGTAGACTGGACACCCACGACGGGCGCCGCACACCGGCGCCCGTCGTGTCATTCCCGCCCAACGCCACGAGTCCCGTCTTGAGCACCGCATCCTCCATCGACCGCCTTCCCGACGTCGCCGGCGACCAGGCCCAGGCCGCGCGCCTGCTGGACTGGGTGGGCATGGGCAACATCGCATTGCCGCTGCGCATCGAGAATGCGGCTGGCGGCGCGGTCACGGTGCCGGCCTCGGCCGACATCGGCGTGAACCTGATCGATCCCGACGCACGCGGCATCCATATGTCGCGCCTGTACCTGCATCTGCAGGACGCACTGTCGAGCCAGGTGCTGGATCGCGACACGCTGGCGCGCGTGCTGCGCGACTGCATCGACTCGCAGCGCGGTCTCGCCGATCGTGTGCAGCTCACGCTGCGCTACGGCCAACTGCTGCGACGCGCCGCACTGGCCAGCGCGCACAGCGGCTGGAAAACCTATCCGGTCGAGATCGACGCCGTGCTCGGCCCGGATGGTCTGGCGCTGACGCTGTCGCTGTCGGTCGAGTATTCGAGCACCTGTCCGGCATCGGCAGCGCTGTCGCGCCAGCTCAACGCCGCGCGTTTCGCCGGCGATTTCACACCGGAGACGAGCGGATACGACGCGGTGCGCGACTGGCTGGAATCGCCGCGCGGTCTCGCCGCGACGCCGCACGCCCAGCGCAGCCGCGCCGACGTCCGCCTGACCCTGGGCGCGGACGTCGACACGTTTCCGATTCTCGCGATCGTCGATGCGCTGGAACATGCGCTCGGCACGCCGGTGCAGACCGCGGTCAAGCGCGAGGACGAGCAGGCGTTCGCCAGTCTCAATGCCGAAAACCTGATGTTCTGCGAAGACGCCGCCCGCCGCGTCGCCGCGGCGCTGTCGGCCGACCCGCGCGTGACGCGGTTCGAAGCCAAGGTCTCGCACTTCGAAAGCCTGCACGCGCATGACGCGGTGGCGCGGGTGAGTGGGCCGTAAGTCCGGTTGTCTGCGCTGCCCCAGGCAAAGCAGCCGATGCGCTGCAGATCGCACGGTACTGTGGGCGTCGGGCTTCCACGCGTAAGAGGGGGCCACCGTGGGGGGCGTGCCCCGGGTACGTAGGACGCTGTGATGCACATGCTCCAGACAAAAAAGAAGGGCGGCCGGAGCCGCCCTTCGTCTGCAGCGCAGCCGGATTCTCAGAACTGCAGTGAGAACCTGGCGTTGGCGCCGTGGTCGCGTGCGTCGTCCGACAGCGCGCCGCTGTAGCCGAACTCAAGCATGCTGTTCGCGGTCGTTCTGGCGGCAAAGCCCAGTTCGACGAGCATGGCTTCGTCCCGGATGACAGGACTCCGCACGCCATACCACTGGGTGCCGTCGAACGAGAGTTGCGTCGTCTGCCCCTGGTTGCCGCCCGCATAGCGATAGCCTAGATTGCCGCGCAGGCTCAGCCAGCTCTGCTCTTGAGACGAGCCGCTCGGGTTGACCGCAAGCCGGACGCCCGCCGTTCCCAGATCCACACGTGCGTTGGCATCGCGCCCGCGCAATGCAGCCGCGCCGCCGTCCTCGGTGAAACCGTCGGTGTCGAGCTCGACATGGGCGTACTGCAGGTAGGGCTCGATCTCCCAGTTGCCGGCGTCGAAGCGATAGCCCACTTCGGCGAACGCCTGCCAGCCGTCCGCATCGTAACGGCCGTGCACGCCGTCGACGAAACCGGAGAAGCTGACATCGCGCTGGATGTCGAGTTCATGCCAGGCGTGCGTGTAGCCGGCACGAATGCCGAACCCGTTCCATGTCTGGCTGCCATAGATGCCCACGTGACGCGTGTCGGCTTCGCCCTTCGAAGCGCGGCTGCGCACGTCGAAATCGGTGCTGCCGACACCGCCGAACACGCCCATGCGCCATCCGCCGTCGAACTGCCGGTCGATGCCAACCAGGGCAGCGGAGCCGTTGTGCTGCGTACGCGCGGCGTTGCCATCATCCGCGATGTGCCCGCCTTGGCGGTGTACCTCCACCCATGCGCCAGTGTTGGCGTCGGCATCGCGCTGCCCGCCGAAGGCGTCTGAGCCTGCAGATGCGCGCGCGAGCGCGGCATCGCGGACCAGGCGCCCGCTGTCGAGCAACACCTGCTGGGCGCTCGCATGCACCTCGCCGGAGAGCTGGTCGAATGCGCGGGGCGCCGCAGCTTCACTGAGAAGGGTGATCGGAACAAGCAGTCCCTGGTTGTCGGGGAGCGCGTCGACGGCGTTGGCGACCGCCCACTGGTTGTCACTCCGGGCTGCACTTGCAAGCGCTGCGCCCCTTACAACGCCGACATCGAGCGCGTTCGCGCCGTACAGCATCGACAGCGAGAGGAACGGTGACAGTGCACCGGTGTCGACGGTGTCGAACGTCCCGGTGATGCCGCCAGCTGCAGACAAGATCCGGTATTCCTGTCCAAGCAGGAACGTACCCGGCAGTTGGCGCGCCAGCAGAGTGCCGCCGAGCAGCGTTGCGGAACCGGTGACTTCGAGCAGGTCGGCCTGATCCGGTGGCTGCAGTTCGGCGACCAGGGTCGCGCCTGCAGTCTGGGTGTAATCCCCGTCGATCGTAAGCGTGCCGATCGAATTGCCCGGTGCGATGGTGCCCGACACCCAGGTATCGCCTAGCGTGCCGCTGCCGCCGAGCAGGCCGCCGGCTTCAACGCGCGTCGAAGCGCCGGTCACGGTGCCGTTGACGATCGCCATACCGCCCGTCGTTCCATCTTCCGACCCCCGCACAGTGAGTGCGCTACCGACCAGGCTGCCCTGTGCATCGATCAGCAAGCGCCCGCCTGACACCACGACATCATCTGTCAGGGTATTGCGGCCGCGCATTTCGAGGGTGCCGCCGGTGACGCTGGCGCCATTGAAGCTGTTGTCGCCATCCAGGCGTAGCCAGCCGCCAACATTCGAGTGGAAACCGAGGCGACCCGGACCCCCGATGTCGTTGCTCCACATGTCCCAGGCGTCACCTTCCCAGACCTTGCGTCCACCGGCCGCCAGGTCCATCACCACGTCGGTATCCACCCGCAGGGAACCGTAGCCTTCGATGGCCGCTTCCAGGTTCAGCAGTCCCCATCCATAGATCTCGTCGACGCCTTCCTCGCCCAGGTCGGTGGCGGTGGTCAGCATCACATCTCGAACCTGGAAACCCTGCAGGTAAGGGAAGCGTTCGAACAGCAGGCCGAGGGCACCCGTCACGTGGGGCGCGGCCATGGACGTGCCGGAGTAATCGGCAAAGCCCGGCAGACCTTCGCGGCTGTCGAACTCATAGCGCAGGTTGCCCGCGTCATCGATGAACCAGTCGCCCTGAACGAGTTCGCTGTCGAACACCGTCGAGGTGATGAAGCTGCCCGGGGCGGCAATGCACCATTGTGCGGTGATGCCGCACTTCATCGAGCGATCGCTCAGTACGCCCGTCTCGTTGAGATTCACCACGCTGACCCAGTACTGCTCGATGTCGGCAAAGATCGCCGGCAAGGTAGCGGGTGCCGTCGCCTGCGGGCTGGCTTCAGGAGAGGCGTTGACGCCACTGTTGCCGGCAGCCACGACCTGGATCATGCCGGAGCGGCGCGATGCTTCCGTCATTTCCTCGAACGTCGCCGCGATAGAAGGCGTCGCCATCAGCAGTTCGTGGTAATACGCCGCTTCCTCCGGGGTATAGGCGGTGTACGTGTAGCCCCAGCTGTGATTCATGGCGCGCACGCCGTGATCGATCGCCTGATCGTACATCTGGGCGAAGGCAGTGCTGCCGGCCGATGTGCCGTACGTCTCGCACTGGTTCAACAGAATGCAAGGCAGGTCGACAATGGTCAGGCTGTCGTTGAACAGGCGGCCCGAGCTGAGGTCCGCACCGAAGGCCACACCGTGCATGCCACTGCCATCCCGGTTGGCGGCGATCGTTCCGGCGACATGCGTGCCGTGGCTGTTGAACGAGAAGAACGTGTTGCCCCAGAGGTAGTCATTGGCGGGGTTGGGGAAGAACGCGGCCAGTGCCGGGTCGTAGTACTCGCCGTCGATCGCGACTTGGTCGCCTTCGGAATAGAAACAGGCTTCGGGTCCGGCGAGCGCGCTGGTATTGCCGCACAGGGTGCCGTCTTCGAGTACATCGGCCATCGTGATCGAGCGGTGCTCCTTGCCCGCGAACTCGGGATGGTCGAAGCCCGCGCCGGAATCGAGCAGGCCGAGGCGTACGCCCGCACCACTCAACCCCCTCGCATACGCGTGGTGTGCGTTGATGACTTCCAGACCCCAGTCGGCTTGGAACTCTTCCGTGACCCACGATTGCGGATCCGAAGGCGATGAAGGCAGGTCAGCAGCGGCGACTGTCTGCTGGTGCATATCGCTCCGCACTGCTGCAATCGGCGCAGCGCGATGCCAGGTCTTGCTGAAATTCTGGGACGCGGCCAGGTTGCCTGTGGGCACGGCCGACACCCGCTGCGTCGCATCGAAGGCCTCTTGGATCACCGTGCGGACTGCGTCGTCCGCTGCAGCGGCGGAAGCGTTCGCGCTTCCGAATGCAGTGGACATCAAAAGACCGCCGGTGATCGCCAGCGCAAGTGGCGTGCGCGCAAAACGAAGCGGCCGGACGGAACGAGAACTGCGTAAAGTCATGCTAACTATCCCTGTGTGTGATGAACGCCGTACTTGATCAGCAGGCGTTCATCGATGCTAACCGCACAACACAAAGATGTCAGTCTTGTCCGCCGCGATGCACGAGCACATTGAAGCGAAGCGGCGTCAACGGGGCAGGGCGTCGCACACGGATCGTCCACGTGCCTTCCGAAGGCGCCTGAAGGGCGAATCGCCCGTCGTCGCCGACGGTCACGCTTCCAGTTTGCGTTTCGACCACACTGGTCGGCGGCGCGCGCCCTTCCAGAATTGTGAGGGCCTCGACCTTCGCGGGCACGCGAACTGCGCTATCGGGGATTTCGCGCCCCGTCGTGTTGCCGGCGTTGGGAGAATTGCCGTGCAAACGATCTGAATCCAATTGCTGCGCGCCGGCACAACCCACCGTGGTGACAATGCCCAAGATCACGCTGAGACATCGCGCCGACGCGGGGTGAGATGCCCACAATGCGACGGTCGTATCTTTCAACGCCACGACCTCAACGCTCCAGCACCAGCTGCGGATCCACCCGCACGTCCAGCCAGTTCATGCCCCAGTGCAGATGCGGCCCGGTCGCGCGCCCCGTCGCACCGACGGCGCCGATGATCTGGCCCTGTTCGACGCGATCGCCCACCTTCGCGTCGATGCGCGACAGGTGCAGGAAGTTCGAGCTCACGCCATGCCCGTGGTCGAGCAGCAGCGTGCCGCCGGTCAGATAAAGATCAGGTCCCGCGAACGTGACGATGCCCGCAGCCGGCGCTTTGACTGGCGTGCCGGTGGGCGCGGCGATGTCCATGCCCGAATGCGGTGAGCCCGGCTGGCCGTTGTACGAACGCGCGCGACCGAAGCGTCCGCTGATGCGGCCTTCGACCGGACGGATGAAACCGTTCCCGAAATCCACGCGGTCGTCGTCGCGCACGCGCGCTTCGGTGACCTGCGCCTGTTCGCGGCGGATCCGTTCCGCGATCGCCGGCGGCGGATTCACCGTGGCCGGCGGCACGCCGTTGACGCGCTCGACCGGCCAGTCGCGGGGCGTGATCGCGATCGACGCCGACTGGCGGCTGCCGTCCGCGCGCGTGACGTCGACCTGCACAGGGCCGGCTTCGTCACGCCCGACGCCCAGCACCACGGTGCCGTAGCCGCTGACGCGCAGCGCACGGTCGCGGTATTGGACCTGGCTGCCGGCCGGCACCTTGCCGATCACGAGGCTGCCCTGCTGCACCTGCGCCGGGAACCGCACATCGCCCGCGTCCTGTGCAGACAGCGGCGTTGCGAATACCAGCACTGCAACGATGAGGAGATACGCGAGCGGCAAAAGGCGGGGCAGGGGCATGCGGTGGTCCGGGCGGGATATGGAATGCGCAGGCACGCTACGCACCCGGCAATGAAGACACGGTGTCGCGCCGATGCCTCAGCGCGCGAACGCGAGACGCTGGCCGGCCGCTTCGCCGACGAGCTGCGCGCCGTCCCATGCGAGACGACCGTTGACCCAGGTCGAGGCGATCCGCGAACGGAACGTCGTTCCTTCGAAGGGCGACCAGCCGCACTTCGACAGCACCTGCTCGCGCGTCACGGTGAACGGCGTGTCCTCCACCATCACCAGATCGGCGAAATAGCCCTCGCGCAGGAAGCCGCGTTCGGCGACGTCGAACAGCTGCGCCGGCGCGTGCGCGAACTTCTGCACGACGCGGGTGATGTCGAAGTGGCCTTCGTGCACGCATTCGAGCGCGGCGTTGAGCGCGAACTGCACCAGCGGCAGGCCGCTCGGCGCACGCGTGTACGGATTCTCCTTCTCGCTCAGCAGATGCGGCGCATGGTCGGTCGCGAGCACGTCGATGACGTCGTCGGCCAGCGCACGCAGCAGCGCTTCGCGGTCGGACGCGTCCTTGATCGCCGGGTTGCACTTGATCTTGTGGCCCAGGCGCGCGTAATCGGCGCGGTCGAAGCGCAGGAAGTGGATGCAGGTTTCGGCCGTGATGCGCTTGCGCAGCCTGCCAGCGGCATCGACCAGCGGGCCGCGCTCGAACAGCGCCAGCTCGTCGGCGGTCGAGATGTGCAGCACGTGCAGACGGGTGTCGTGACGGCGCGCCAGCGACAGCGCCAGCTGCGTCGACTTCATGCAGGCCTCGCGTGAGCGGATGTCCGGGTGAAATTCGGCCGGAATGTCGTCGCCGTACCTGGCCACGTATTCGCGCTGGATCGCGTCGATCGTCGGCGTGTCCTCGCAGTGCGTGATGATCGGCACCGGGGTCTCGCGGAAGATACCGTCGAGCGTCTCGGGATTGTCGACCAGCATGTTGCCAGTCGAGGCGCCCATGAATACCTTGACGCCCGGCGTGGTCAGCGGGTCGATGCGGCGCACGTGGTCGAGGTTGTCGTTGCTCGCGCCCATGTAGAAGCCGTAGTTCGCGCGGGCGCGGCCGGCTGCGCGGTCGTACTTGTCCTGCAGCACGTCGGCGCTGAGGGTCGGCGGGCTGGTGTTGGGCATGTCCATGAAACTGGTCAGGCCACCGGCGATGGCGGCGGCCGACTCGGTCGCCATGTCGGCCTTGTGCTCCATGCCCGGCTCACGGAAGTGCACCTGGTCGTCGATCATGCCGGGCAGCAGCCAGCGGCCGGCGGCGTCGATGATGGTGTCGCCATCGCGGGCGGCGAGGTCGCCGCCGATCGCGGCGATGCGGCCATCTGCGCCGACGCGCAGGTCGCCGTCGAAGATGCGGCCTTCGTTGACGAGGCGTGCGTTGCGGATCAGGGTCGAGGTCATGGCTTGGGGTCCAGGTTCGGCATCGGCACGGGGTCGTTCCCGCCCGGATGCAGGGGATGGCAGCGCGACAGGCGGCGCAGCG
Organism: Luteimonas sp. AC640a; assembly: GCF_979256585.1. NCBI lineage: Bacteria > Pseudomonadati > Pseudomonadota > Gammaproteobacteria > Lysobacterales > Lysobacteraceae > Luteimonas > Luteimonas sp. AC640a. The sequence continues at coordinate 501,178 of NZ_CEEDOV010000007.1, forward strand.
CGAGCCAGCCGCCACGCAACACGCCGAAGCGGGCGATGGCGACCATCGCGTACGACGAGCAGCTGGGATGGAAGCGGCAGCGCGGGCCGAGCAGTGGGCTGATGAAGCGCTTGTAGCCGCGCAGCAGGAAGATGAGCAGGCGCGCGATCACGGCATCTCGGCAGGGGCGATGAACACGGTGGTCGGGACGGTTGCTGCTGCAGGGGCATGCAGGGTATAACACGCCGCTTCCCCGCCCAAGGGAATGACAAGGATCGCAGCACGTGGCAGTCAAGAAACCCGCAAAGAAGGCCGTCAAGAAGGCCGCAAAGCCCGCCGCGAAGGCAGCCGTCGGGAAGAAGGCTGCCCCCGTCACCAAGCCACCCGCCAAGAAGGCACCGGCCCCGAAGAAGCCCGTCGCCAAGGCCGCGCCCGCCAAGTCGGCTGCGAAGAAGGCGCCGGTCAAGGCACCCGCGAAGAAGCCGGCGCCGCCCAAGCCTGCCACCAAGGCAGCGCCGGCGAAGGCGGCTGCCAAGAACGTGCCTGCGAAGGGCGCGCCTGCGAAGAAAACGGCGAAGGCAACCCCGGCGAACGCCGCGGCCACCCCGCCTGTGACGAAGCCGAAGGCCGCTGCTCCCGCAGCGGTGACCAAGCCCGTCGCGAAGAAGGCAGCATCGGCCAAGTCGATTGCCGACAAGTCCGCTGCCGCCCCGAAGACGGAGGCCCCGAAGAAGGCTCCCGCTCCGGCGAAAGCCGCCGCGCCGAAGCCGGTGCCGGCATCCACTCCCACGAAGCGTCCACGTCCGGTCGGCAAAGTCGCCGTCGCGGGCGTTGCGCGCCAGCAAGAGCCGGCGCCAAGAACAAAGGTGAAGGTCGTGCAGTACAAGACCGATGCAGAAACAGGTCGTCCCATTCTTCCGCAGGGCTACAAGCCCGGCGCCGACGAGGAGTACATGAGTGCGTTGCAGCTCGAGTACTTCCGTCAGCGTCTACTGAACTGGCGTGCGGATCTGGTCGAGGAATCCAAGCAGACGATCGAGAATCTCAAGGACGAAGTGCGTGACGTCGGCGACGAAGCCGAACGTGCGACCCGCGAAACTGAGAACTCGCTCGAACTGCGGACCCGCGACCGCTATCGCAAGCTGATCGGCAAGATCGACAGCACGCTCAAGCGCGTGGATGCGAACGAGTACGGGTACAGCGTCGATTCGGGCGAGGAGATCGGTCTCGACCGACTCGAAGCACGTCTGACCGCCGAGCGTACGATCGACGAGCAGGAACGCTGGGAACATATGCAGAAGCAGATGGGGGACTGATCGGAACGCGGTGATTCGTGATTTGAAGCACTCGGTCGCCGCCATTCCCTCGGTTCCATGAAGAAAAAGCCCGCCAATGGCGGGCTTTTTCGTGTGCGTCCGTTGCATTTTCGAATCACCAGTCCCGGTTTTCAACAGCCGAATGGCTGGTCATCTCCAATCCTGCCCGTCACGTCAGTTCCCGCAGATCCAACCTGCGCAGCTTCGGCGCCTTCAGTGCTGTCGTCGCGACCACGCCCATCGTCACGCAGCCGCCGATGACGACCGCCGGCACCAGGCCCAGCAGGCGTGCCATCGAGCCCATGTAGAACGCGCCGATCTCGTTCGACGATCCCACGAAGAGGCCATTGATCGACGACACCCGCCCGCGCATGTGGTCGGGCGTCGAGAGCTGCATGATCGTCGAGCGCATCACCACCGACACGCCGTCGCACATGCCCGACAGCATCAGGAAGAATGCCGACAGCCAGAACGCCGTCGACAGGCCGAAGCCGACCATGCACAGGCCGAAACCGGCGACCGCGCACAGCAAAAAACGGCCTGCGTTGCGCTGGATCGGATTGCGCGCCAGCCAGATGCCCATCGCAACTGAGCCCAGCGCGGGCGCACCGCGCAGGATGCCCAGACCTTCCGGGCCGTAGGCGAGAATGTCGTGGATGAAGGCCGGCGCCAGCGAGATCGCGCCGCCGAACAGCACCGCGAACATGTCCAGCGCCAGCGCAGCGAGCAGGATCTGATGTCCGAACACGAAGCGCGCGCCTTCGGCGATGCTGGCGAATACCGGCTCGCGCTGCAGCTGCTGCGGTGGTTCGGTGACGCCCATGCGGCCGAGAAACACGATCACCACCAGCGCGAGGATCGACGCCAGCAGGAACACGCCGGGAATGCCGAGCGGCTTGATCAGCAGGCCGCCGATCGCCGGGCCGATCACCAGCGCGCTCTGGAAGACGATGCTGCCCAGACTCGCGCCGCGCACGAACTGGTCGCGCGGCAGCACGCGGGCGAACAGCGCGTTGTAAACAGGCCCGAGAAACGCGCGGACCATGCCGGTCAGCATGATCGGCAGGTACAACAGCCAGATGCTGCCGGTGATCAGCCCGGAGGTCAGCAGTGCGAGCAGCAGCGGCGTGACCGCCAGACCCGCGGCGGCGGCCATGCCGAGTGTGCGCCGCGGCAGCTGGTCGACCAGATAGCCCGCGAACGGTGCGACGCAGAAGTAGGGCAGCACCTCGGCCAGACCGATGAGGCCGAGCATCCACGGATTGCCGGTTTCGGCGTAGATGTGCCAGCCGGCCGTGACCGCGACGATCTGGTACGACAGGATCGTGAAGATGCGATAGCCCAGAAGGGCGCGGAAATTGCGGTTGCGCAGCGGCGCCGCGCGACTGGAATCAGAGGGGCCTGGTTTGTCAGGCTCCCGTGGCGCCGTGCTCACGCCAGCGCGCGCTGCGCGCGGTCGCGGATGAAGGCGAGCAGGGCGGCCAGGCCGTTGTTGCGGGTCGGCGACAGGTGCTTCGCCAGTCCGATGTCGCCGATGTAATCGGCATCGGTGTCGACGATCTCGCGCGCGCTGCGGCCGCCGTAGACGCGCAGGGCCAGATAGATCAGGCCGGAGACGATCGCCGAATCACTGGCAGCTGCGAACTCTAGACGCTGCGCATCGCCGGACGCGACGATCCACACCATCGACTGGCAACCATGCAGGCGGTGTTCTTCGGTCTTCAGTGCATCGGGAAACTCGGGCAGCTTGCGACCGAGATCGATGAGGTACTGGTAGCGCTCGGACCAGTCGCCGAAGAACGCGAATTCTTCAGCGATCGCGCGCTGGGCGTCGGTCGGGCTGGCTTCGAGAGGAAACGGGGAGGCAGTCACAGGGGCAATCGGCTCATAGACGCGGACAACGCGTTCGCAGGCCCGATATTGTGACCGATCCCGTTCGCGGGTTCCCGCGCGGCGGCCGTTGATGGCCTGCTTCCGCGTTCGCTGTGGTCTACAGCGCATCGTTTTCTCACGATCCTCACGGCTATTCAGAGAATGTCCGCCGCAGTTTTGGGCGCAAGGGGAGAGGCGCTGTGGCAAATGCGATCGTCTGGTTCCGGAACGACCTCCGACTCGATGACAACCCGGCGCTGCGCGCCGCATTGGACGCAGGTCTGGCACCGGTGTGTGTCTACATCCATGCGCCCGATGAGGAAGGCGACTGGCGCCCGGGCGCCGCTTCAAATGCATGGCGCCATCGTTCGCTGGCCGCCCTGGATGCCGAGCTGCGCGCACGTGGCAGCCGCCTGCGGCTGTTCCATGGCCCCAGCCAGGCCACGCTCGAAACGCTCGTCGACACCTGCAACGCGGAAGCCGTGTTCTGGAACCGGCGCTACGACCCTGCGATCGAAACACGCGATACCCGGATCAAGCGCGATCTGCGTGAATCAGGCGTGCGCGCCGAGAGCCACAACGGCGCGCTGATGCTGGAACCCTGGTCACTGCAGACCGGGCAGGGCGGGCCGTACAAGGTGTTCACGCCGTTCTGGCGCAAGGCGCTGACTGAGTTGCGCTTGCCGGAGACCTGGGATGCACCGCGCGTGCTGGCGGACGTGGACAGCGGACCGGCGGGTGTGGCGCTCGAGGATCTCCGTCTGGCGACATCGTTGTCCTGGGACGCCGGATTCTGGGACTTCTGGCAACCGGGCGAGGCCGGCGCGCACGAAGCCCTGGAAGTCTTCATCGATGGCGCGTTGCGTGGCTACCGCGCAGGTCGCGATCGCCCCGACCAGGCGGGCACCTCGCGCCTGTCGCCGCATCTGCATTTCGGCGAGATCGCGCCGTGGCGCGTGGTCGCCGCTCTGGAGGGCGAACGCAATGCTTCCACCGCGCCCGACATCGATGCCTATGTCCGAGAGCTGGGCTGGCGCGAGTTTTCCCATCACCTGCTGCATCATTTTCCGAAGACGCCCGAGCAGGATTTCAATCCGCGGTTCGCGCGCTTCAAGTGGGCACGCAGTGACGCAGCCCGGCTCGAGGCCTGGCAGCAGGGGCGTACAGGCGTGCCGATTGTCGACGCCGGGATGCGTGAGCTCTGGCATGTGGGCTGGATGCACAACCGCGTGCGCATGATCGTCGGCAGCTGGCTGTGCAAGCACATGCGCATCCACTGGCGCGAAGGTGCCCACTGGTTCTGGGACACCCTGGTCGATGGGGATCTCGCCAACAACACCTTGGGCTGGCAGTGGATCGGGGGCACCGGTGCGGATGCGTCGCCGTATTTCCGCGTCTTCAATCCGGTCACGCAGGCGCTGAAGTTCGATCCCGATGGCAGCTACATCGCCCGATGGGTGCCTGAGCTCGCGGGCTTGCCGATGCCGTTGCGTGCCAGTCCCTGGACCGATCCCGATCGATTGAAGGCCGTTGCGCCGGATTACCCGCGCACGCCCATTGTGGATCTGGCCGAAGGTCGTGAGGCCGCGCTCGCCGCTTATCAGGCCTCGCGCTGAGTTTCGTTCGACGCGCTGCTGCGGCGTGCGGAATGCGCACGCATCGACGATAGCCTGGGTTTGATGTGTGCCGACGCGACCCTCTGTTCGCGCGCAAGACGGACTGGAGCAGGTGGGTACCGAGCGTTGACCCTGCCGCGGTCGCGTGATCCACTCGACCGGCTGACTTCTTGGGAGGGGAGATGGCCGAGACCGCCGCACCACCGCGCCGCAGGCGCCTGCGCCGCCAGCCGATGACGCGGGTCGACACCGCATGGCTGCGCATGGAGCGGCCGACCAATCCGATGATGATCACCGCCGTGCTGGTGTTCACCGAGCGGATGTCGGTGGATGCATTGCGCGCCCTGGTCGGCGAACGGTTCCTGGCCTACGCGCGGTTCCGGCAAAAAGCCGTCGACGCCACAACCGGCGCGACCTGGATCGAGGATGGGCACTTCGATCTCGACTGGCATGTCAGACGTGCCGCGTTGCCGGGCCGCGTGGTGGGCAGCAGTGCGCTCGAAGAAAAGCGCGCGCTGGAAGCGTTCACCGGCGAACTCGCCTCGACGCCGCTCGATCCCGGCAAGCCGCGCTGGCAGTTCCATCTGGTCGAGGACTACGCCGGCGGTTCGGCGCTGGTCGCGCGCATCCATCACTGCTACGCCGACGGCATCGCCTTGGTGCAGGTGCTGCTGTCGCTGACCGACACCGAGCGCCATCCGCAGCCGGCGCAGACCCTGCCGCAGGCCTGGCTCAAGGCCGATGGCGCTGGTGTGGAGCGACGTGTCGGCGCGGTCGCCCGTTACAAAAAACTTGGCGGGCAGGTGCTCGATCGTGGCATGGCGATGTACCGCGATCCGACGCTGGCGAACATGCTGGCCCGCGAAGGCGGCGAAATCGCCCGCGAACTGCTGTATGCGCTGTCACTGTCGGACGATCCACCTTCGATGCTGCGGGGCGAGCTTGGCGTCAGCAAGCGTGTCGCCTGGGCCGAGCCGCTGTGCCTGGACGAGGTCAAGGCTGTTGGCCGTGCGTTCGACTGCACCGTCAACGACGTGCTGATGGCTGCAGCGGCCGGCGCGTTGCGCGGGTACATGCGCGAACGCGGCGCGGATCCCGACGGCCTGACGCTGCGCGCGACCGTCCCCGTGAATCTGCGTCCGCTCGAACATGCGAAGAAGCTCGGCAACCATTTCGGGCTGGTGTTCCTCGAGCTGCCGGTGGGTGAACCCAATCCCGCGCGTCGGCTCGAGCGTGTCGCTGCGTGCATGCGCGAACTCAAGGAATCGCGCCAGGCGATCGTCGCCTTCGGCCTGCTGGCCGCGCTGGGGATGGCGCCACAGTCCGCGCAGGGCATCGCGCTCGATCTCTTCAGCCGCAAGGCCTCCGCAGTTGCGACCAATGTGCCCGGACCGGAGCAGCCGCTGTACCTGGCCGGCTGCGCATTGCGCGAGATGATGTTCTGGGTGCCGCAAACCGGTTCGATCGGCATCGGTCTGTCGATCCTCAGTTACGACAACCGGGTGCACTTCGGCCTCGTCGCCGATGCGCGACTGGTGCCGGACCCCGACGCGGCGATCGTGCACTTCCGCCGTGAGTTCGATGCACTGCTGTATCTGGCGATGATGGGCGATTGGTCGCAAGCACTCGATGCGCAGGCGGCAGAGGCGATGCTCGACCGATGGTGCAATGCACTGCATTCGTGCTGAACGATGTCCGTCCAGACGCATACCCCGTCACCCAGCGTGCATTCTGAACACGCTAAGTTCGGCTCCGAATTCAACGCTCCGGGCACCTTCGCCCGTACCGGACACCAGGAGACCGACACCATGCGCCGACTCACCACTGCAGGCCTCACCACCGCGCTCGCAAGCACGCTGCTGCTGTCGAGCTGCGCCACGTACACCGGCCAGACCAACGCACCGGATGACGCGAACCGCACCCGCAACAACGCATTGATCGGCGCGGGCATCGGCGCGGTCGCCGGTCTGCTCAGCGGTGGCGATGCGACCGAGCGCCGTCAGCGCGCAATGGTCGGCGCCGGTGTCGGCGGTCTTGCCGGCGGCGCTGTCGGCGTCTATCAGGATCGTCAGGAAGCCGAACTGCGTCGCCAGACCCAGGGCACCGGCATCCAGGTCGATCGCGATGGCGACGTCATCAAGCTCAACCTGCCCGACGGCGTGACCTTCGACTTCGGCAAGGCCGACCTCAAGTCGCAGTTCTACCCGGCGCTCAATAACGTCGCGCGCACGCTCGCCGAGTACGACCAGACGATCGTCGAGATCTCCGGCCATACCGACAGCGTCGGCACGGACGCGGTCAACCAGCGTCTGTCCCAGCAGCGCGCGGACTCGGTCGGCAATTACCTGATCGGCCAGGGCCTGCTGCGCCAGCGCTTCGAGATCGTCGGCTTCGGCAAGACGCGTCCGATCGCCGACAACAGCACGGATCAGGGCCGCGCGCTGAACCGCCGCGTCGAGATCCGCGTGATTCCGCTGCAGTCGTAATTCGCTGCAGGTTGCACGCAAAAGCCCCGGCAATGCCGGGGCTTTTTTATTGTCCTGTAGGAGCGCGCTTGCGCGCGATGGGCTGGGACCGATAAGCCGATTCGCGCGCGAGCGCGCTCCTACCGGAGCAACAAGCTCAAAGCGCCTCGATCACACCCGCCGCGCCCATGCCCGTGCCGATACACATGGTCACCAGACCGTAGCGCTTCTTGCGACGGCGCATGCCGTGGACGATGGTCGCGGTGCGGATCGCACCGGTCGCGCCCAGCGGATGGCCCAGCGCGATCGCGCCGCCCAGCGGATTGACCTTGGACGGGTCGAGCTTGCAATCGCGGATCACCGCCAGCGCCTGCGCGGCGAAGGCTTCGTTGAGTTCGATCCAGTCGATGTCGTCGAGCGTGAGGCCGGCCTGGGCCAGCGCTTTGGGAATCGCCGCGATCGGGCCGATGCCCATCACTTCCGGGCGCACGCCGGCGACGGCGAAGCTGACGAAACGCGCCAGCGGCTTGAGGCCGTAATCCTGTACCGCGCGCCCCGAGGCGAGCAGGATGCCGGCGGCACCGTCGCTCATCTGCGAGCTGTTGCCGGCCGTCACCGAACCACCGAACTGGCCGTTGCGGAAGACGGGGCGCAGCTTGGTCAGGCCCTCGATCGACGAGTCCTGACGCGGGCCTTCATCGGTGTCGACCAGCAGCTTGCGCAGACGCACCGTGTTGCCGGCGAGGTCGGGCTGGTGCGAGATGATTTCGTAGGGGCTGATCTCGTCCTTGAACTCGCCTGCCTGGATCGCGGCGATCGCCTTCTGGTGCGAGGCGAGGGCGAACGCGTCCTGGTCCTCGCGCGAGATCTTCCATTCCTCGGCGACCTTTTCGGCGGTGATGCCCATGCCGTACGCGATGGCGACGTGGTCGTCCTTGAACACGCTGGGCGACAGCGCGACCTTGTTGCCCATCATCGGCACCATCGACATCGACTCGGTGCCGCCGGCGAGCATCAGGTCGGCGTTGCCGAGACGGATCTCGTTCGCCGCCAGCGCGACGGCCTGCAGGCCGGAGGAGCAGAAACGGTTGATGGTCTGCGCGGCAACGGTATCGGGCAGGCCGGCCAGCAGCACGCCGATGCGCGCCACGTTCATGCCTTGCTCGCCTTCCGGCATCGCACAGCCGATCACGGCGTCGTCGATGCGGTTGACGTCGATGCCCGGCGCCTGCGCGACGACGGCTTTCAGCACGTGCGCCAGCATGTCGTCGGGACGGGTATTGCGGAACACGCCCTTCGGCGCCTTGCCAACCGGAGTGCGGGTGACGGCGACGATGTAGGCATCCTGGATCTGATTGCTCATTGGAAACTCCGGAATCTTGACGCGTATGCAATTCGTAATTCGTGGATTGGTGATTGGTCATTCGAAAAAGCGGGAATGCCGCTTCTTCGAATCACGAATGACGAATCACCAATCACGGCGCTTGTTCAGTTCCGCAACGGCTTGCCGGTCTTGAGCATGTGGCCGATGCGCGCCTGGGTTTTGTCCTGCTGGGCGAGTTCGACGAAGTGCTTGCGCTCCAGACGGATCAGCCAGTCCTCGTCGACGACCGCATTGCGGTCCACGTCGCCGCCGCACAGCACGGTGGCGATACGCTCGGCGATCTCGTAGTCGTACTCGCTGACGAAGCGGCCCTCGAGCATGTTCACCAGCAGCATCTTGAACGTGGCGATGCCCACGTCACCCGCGACGCGGATCGCGCGTGCGGGCAGCGGCGGGCGGTAGCCGGCTTCGGCGAGCGCGGACGCCTGCTGACGCGCGACGTGCAGCAGTTCGAACGCGTTGAAGGTCACGATGTCGTCGGCGCGCAGCAGGCCGAGTTCCTTCGCGTTGACCGCCGAGTTCGACACCTTCGCCATGGCGATTGTCTCGAAGGTCTTCTTCAGCTCGGCGAACACGTCGCCGTTGGGGCCTGCGGCTTCCGACGCACGCACCGCCAGCTCCTTCAGGCCGCCACCGGCCGGCAGCAGGCCGACGCCGGCCTCGACCAGGCCGATGTAGCTTTCGAGATGCGCCACGGTGCGCGCGCTGTGCATCTGGAACTCGCAGCCACCGCCCAGCGCCAGACCGCGGACGGCCGCGACCACGGGCACCAGCGAATACTTGATGCGCTGGCTGGTCTTCTGGAAGTTCTCGACCATCGCCTCGAACGCGTCGACCTTGCCGGCCTGCAGCAGGCCCAGCGCGCCAGCGAGATCGGCACCGGCCGAGAACGGCTCCTTCGGTTGCCAGATCACCACGCCCTTGAACTTCTGCTCGGCGATGCCGATCGCTTCCTGGATGCCGTCGAGCACGTGGTCGGAGACCGTGTGCATCTTGGTCTTGAAGCTGATCACGCCGATGTCGTCGCCGTCCGTCCACAGCCGGATGCCGTCGTTCTCGTACACCGTCTCACCCTGCTCGAAGCGCTCGCCCAGCAGCGGATCGGGGAAGCGCTGGCGGCGATACACCGGCAGCGCCGAGCGCGGCAACTTGGCGTTCTTGGACGGGCTGTAGCTGCCTTCGGCGGCGTGCACACCCTCCCGGCCGTCGAACACCCAGTCGGGCAGCGGCGCGCTGCTCATGGTCTTGCCGGCGACGATGTCCTCGGCAATCCAGTCGGCAACCTGCTTCCAGTCGGCGGCCTGCCACAGTTCGAACGGACCCTGCTGCCAGCCGTAGCCCCAGCGGATCGCCAGATCCACGTCGCGCGCAGTCTCGGCGATGTCTTCCAGATGCACGGCGCTGTAGTGGAACAGGTCGCGCAGAATCGCCCAGACGAACTGGGCCTGCGGGTGGTCGCTGGCACGGAGCTGCGCCATGCGCTGCGCCGGGTCCTTGTTCTTGAGGATCGCGACCACCTCGTCGGCGGCCTTGCGGTCGGAGGCGCGGTAGTCCTGTTTCTCGAGATCGAGGACCAGGATGTCCTTGCCGGCCTTGCGGAAGATGCCGGCGCCGGTCTTCTGGCCGAGTGCGCCCTTGTCGATCAGCGCCGTCAGCCACTTGGGCGAGGCGAAGTACTGGTGCCAGGGATCCTCAGGCAGCGTGTCGGCCATCGTCTTGATGACGTGCGACATCGTGTCCAGACCGACGACGTCCGAGGTGCGGTAGGTCGCCGACTTCGGACGGCCGAGCAGGGGGCCGGTCAACGCGTCCACTTCATCGAAGCCGAGCTTCGATTCCTGGGTGTGGTGGATCGTCGACAGGATGGAGAACACGCCGATCCGGTTGCCGATGAAGTTCGGGGTGTCCTTGGCATAGACCACGCCCTTGCCGAGCTGGGTCACCAGGAAGGCTTCGAGGCCTTCGAGCACAGACTGGTCGGTGGTCTTGGCCGGGATCAGTTCGGCCAGATGCATGTAGCGCGGCGGGTTGAAGAAATGCACGCCGCAGAAACGATGACGCAGTTCTTCGGGAAGAACGTCGGCCAAGGCATTGATTCCAAGACCCGAGGTGTTGCTGGCGAGCACTGCGTGTGCCGGCACGTGCGGGGCGATCTTGCGGTAAAGGTCCTGCTTCCAGTCCATCTTCTCGGCGATCGCCTCGATGATCAGGTCGCAGCTCTCGAGTTCGGCCAGGCCGGTTTCGTAATTCGCCGGGACGATGGCCTCGGCCAGGGACTTGCTGCTCAGCGGGGCCGGGCTCAGCTTGGCGAGGTTTGCGAGTGCCTTGCGCACCACGCCGTCCTTGTCGCCCTCCTTGGCCGGCAGGTCGAACAGGACCGTGTCGATCCCGGCGTTGGTCAGGTGCGCGGCGATCTGCGCGCCCATGACACCGGCGCCGAGAACCGCGGCGCGACGTACAAGCAATTTCTCAGACATTTGCTCCATCCCTTTGTTTCGAAAGAAACCCGGCGCGAGCCGGGCTGGTGGTCAGGCGCGGAACCCGGCCGCGGCGAAGCGGATCAGCTCGCCGGCGATCCGGGTGCGGTGCGCATGTTCGGTGGTGCCCGGCGGACGCTTGATCAGGCCGAAATCGGCCATCGCATAGGTCAGCGCGCCGGCGAGGAAATCGAGGCGACCGTAGAGCTCGGCCTTGCCGAGATCCGGCAGGCAGACGGCGAGGGCGCCTGCGAACTCGCGCGGCACATGCCCGTACTGCTCGGAGAGGAACTTGCGCAGGGCATCGTTCTTCTCTACGTAGGCCCGGGCGATCACCCGGACGAACGCGCCACTGCCGGCGCGACCGCTGGCCATGTCCAGCGCAGGCTCGACGAAGGCGGCGATGATCGGCTCGATCTCGCCCGTCTGTTCTGCCAGTGCACGCTTCAGCTGGGCGAGGCGCTGCGCGCTCATCTGGTCCATCCGGCGGCGGAACACCTCGTTGACGAGGTTCTCCTTGCTACCGAAGTGGTAATTGACCGCCGCGATGTTGACATCCGCCCGGCTGGTCACTTGGCGCAGCGACGTGCCTGCGAACCCGTGGGTCGCGAACAGTTCTTCGGCGGCGCCGAGGATCTTGTCCTTGGTGGAGAACTGGGCGGTACTGGCCATGACAACGGGTGCCTCGATCAAACGCTTGTTTGGATTCTGGGGGGCGAGCGCCTGACGCGTCAATGACCGGCAACCGGACTGCGGGCGACGCCGTTGCAGCGGATACGTTAGAATTGCCGCAGCCATGTTGGCTAAACCCGCGTTTCGGCGCGGGTTTTTCCATGTAGACTCGGCCGTTCCGGAGTGGACGGCCCCATTCCAGACCGGAGAACACCAGATGGCGCTCGAGCGCACTCTTTCCATCGTCAAGCCCGATGCCGTTGCCAAGAACGTCATCGGCGAGATCTATTCCCGCTTCGAAAAGGCCGGCCTGAAGATCGTGGCCGCCAAGTACAAGCAGCTGACCCGTGAAGAAGCCGAGGGCTTCTACGCCGTGCACAAGGAGCGTCCGTTCTTCGGCGCGCTGGTCGAGTTCATGACCTCCGGCCCGGTGATGATCCAGGCCCTGGAAGGCGAGAACGCCGTGGCCGCACACCGCGACCTGCTGGGCGCCACCAATCCGAAGGACGCTGCGCCGGGCACGATCCGCGCCGACTTCGCCGACTCCATCGATGCCAACGCCGCCCACGGTTCGGATTCGGTCGAGAACGCGCAGACCGAGATCGCGTACTTCTTCAAGAACGACGAAGTCGTTTCCCGCTGAGTAATGCCATCGTGACCGAGGTCGCCATCGACGCCACCGTCGCCAAGCAGAACCTGCTCGACCTCGACCGCGAGGGTATGGAGCGCTTTTTCGCCGAGACTCTCGGCGAGAAGCGCTTCCGTGCCCACCAGATCATGAAGTGGATCCACCACCGGTACGTCACCGACTTCAACGAGATGACCGACCTGGGCAAAGCGCTGCGCGCCAAGCTCGAGGCGCATGCCGAAGTCCTCGTGCCGCAGGTGCAGTTCGAAAAGCCCTCCGTCGACGGCACCCACAAGTGGCTGCTGGCGATGGATGGCAAGAACGCGATCGAGACCGTCTACATCCCGGACAAGTCGCGCGGCACGCTGTGCGTGTCCTCGCAGGTCGGCTGCGCGCTCAATTGCCAGTTCTGTTCCACCGCGACCCAGGGCTTCAATCGCAACCTGTCGACCGCCGAGATCATCGGCCAGGTCTGGGTGGCGGCGAAGCATCTGGGCAACGTGCCGCACAAGCAGCGCCGCCTGACCAATGTCGTGATGATGGGCATGGGCGAGCCGCTGATGAATTTCGACAACGTCGTCCGCGCGATGAGCATCATGCGCGACGATCTGGGCTACGGGCTGGCGAACAAGCGGGTCACGCTGTCGACCGCCGGCATGGTGCCGATGATCGACAAGCTCGGCGAGGTCAGCGATGTCTCGCTGGCGGTGTCGCTGCACGCGGCCAACGACGCGTTGCGCACCGAGCTGGTCCCGCTCAACAAGAAGTATCCAATCGCCGAGTTGATGGAAGCCTGCGCGCGGTATGCGCAGCGCAAGCGTGGTGACTCGATCACGTTCGAATACACGCTGATGAAGGACGTCAACGACCAGCCGCAGCACGCGCGCGAACTGGCTCGACTGATGCGTGATTTCGACAATCGCATGCAGATGAAGGATGCGGCGAAGGTCAATCTGATTCCGTTCAATCCGTTTCCGGGCACGCGCTACGAGCGCCCGGACGATGCGGTGATCCGCCGGTTCCAGAAGCTGCTCAACGAATCGGGCCGAATCGCGCCGGTGCGTCGCACCCGCGGCGACGACATCGATGCGGCCTGCGGCCAGCTCAAGGGCCAGGTCGCCGATCGCACGCGTCGCCAGGCCGAACATCTCAAGCGTCTCGAAGCGCAGGGCGGTCCAGGTGTCGATGCGGCTGCCTGAGGCTGCCTGCTTCGTTGTTCTTCTGCTGGCGGTGGCCGGCTGTTCACGTCTCGATTTCGTCAAGCCCAGCGGCAAAAGCAATTTCCGCCCGGACCAGCGCACATATGAAACCCGCGGCAATGCGGACTTTCGGCGCGGTGAGGCGGCACGCAGCCAGCTGTCGCTCGCGTCCCGCGAGTTCGAAGCCGGCAATTTCGACGCGGCGGCCAGCGCCGCGCGCGGTGCGCTGAAGGGCGAGGGCACCGCGGCGGATGCCAATACGCTGCTCGCCGTGATCGAGGATCGCCGGGGCCGCAGCGCCCAGGCTGGTGGTTACTACAAGGCCGCGGCCGAACGCGCACCGGACCAGGGCGCCTATCTCAACAACTACGGCACCTGGCTGTGCCGCAATGGTCGGGCGACCGATGCGCTGGCGTATTTCGACGCGGCGGTGCGCGATCCCGCCTACGCCGATCCGTCCGGCGCGCTGGCCAATGCCGGCGCCTGTGCGATGAGCGCCGGCGACACGGCGCGTGTCGAACGCGATCTGCGGGCGTCGCTGGAGCTCGATCCTGAGAACGTCGTCGCACTGGATGCGATGTCGCGTTACCTCGCTGGCGAGCGTCGTTACTTCGACGCGCGGGCTTTTTCGCAAAGACGGCTTGCCGCAGCCCCTGCAAGTACGGCAGCATTGCAACTTGCGGTGCAGATCGAAACCGCGCTCGGCGACAGAGGGGCCGCCGACCGATACCAGCGACGCTTGCAGGCGGAGTTTCCGTCTGCGCCGAACCTACAGCCAAGGGAAGCCAGTCCACCATGAGTTCTTCGAACCAGACCATGCCAGCGTCTTCGCCTGGGGTCGGAGAACGTCTGCGCGTCGCGCGCATGGAGGCCGGCCTCACGGTCGCTGATGTCGCCACCCGGCTGCGGATGCAGCTTCGGGTCATCGAAGCGCTTGAGGCCGAAGAGTGGGCCCGTCTCGGCGCGCCGGTGTTCATTCGTGGCCAGTTGCGCAGCTACCTGCGCCTGCTGAAGTTGCCCGAATCGCTGGCCGACGGCGTCTCGGACGCGAACGTGCGTCCGCCCGAACTCACTCCGCGCACCTACACCCCGCCGATGCAGCGCATGCTCGACAAGGCCATGGGCCGCGCGGTGTATGTGGTGATCACCGCGCTGATCGCAGTGCCGGTCTGGGTGGCGACGCGTTCGCACGTCGACAACAGCCGTCCGGTCGAAACCGCGTCGCTGGGTCTGGACGGCAACATCCAGGGTCCCGCAGAGGCCACCCCGTCTGCGCGTCCGACGCCGGTGACCGCGTCGCTCGGCGCACTACCCAAGCGTGCGGCGGCCGTTCAGCCGGCGCCCGAACCCGAAGCGCAGACCGGTGCTGATCTGGTGATGCGCTTCAGTGGCGACAGCTGGATCGAGGTGATCGGTTCCGATGGCGCGCAGATCGAGCAGGCGCTGGTGCAGGCTGGCCAGGAACGCCGCTTCGAGGCGGGCAGCGTCGCCCGCGTCAAGTTGGGCAATGCCACTGCGGTGGAAGTGTCGAGCGGTGGGGACGTTCAGGATCTGTCCCGGTTCCAGCGGGCCAACGTGGCACGCTTTACGGTATCCTCCGACGGCGCGCTGGCGCCGGCTGCCGAGTAATTCCGGGCGACCGCACCAGGTGACGGATCACCGCATCGATGCGGGGTCCCGCGATCCTTCTTTCATCCGTTTGACCCGCCTTCGACAGCGGGCGTAGAGACCATATGGCGATTGACGAGTTGCTGGACGAACGCGAGCAGGGGGAGCGGGTCAAGGCCTGGCTTCGCGATAACGCTCTGGGGCTGGTGGGTGGCCTGGTGGTCGGCGCCGCGATTATCGGTGGTTGGCAGTACTGGAAGAACCACACGCATGCGCAGGCGGTCGAGCAGCACGCGGCCTACCAGACCGCGCTGCTGGACATCCGTTCCGGCGAGTTCGACAAGGCCTCGCAGGCCGTTGCCGGCCTGCCGGATACCGCGTACAGCGAACTGGCCGCCCTGCAACTGGCCAAGGCGCAGGTCGACAAGGGCGATCGCGACGCTGCGATCGCCACACTGGAGTCTGTCAAAGGCGCCGAACCCGGCGTGGCGGCAGTGGTGCAGCAGCGTCTTGCGCGTCTGTTGACCGATGCCGGTCGCGGCGAAGATGCGGTCAAGCTGCTCGCCGATGCCGACGATGCCGTGTCTCTCGAAGCGCGCGGCGATGCGCATTTCGCACTCAAGCAGAACGAACAGGCCCGCGCGGATTACGCGCAGGCCCTGCGCCAGCTCGACAGCGCCGCGCAACAGCGTGGCCTGCTCGAACTCAAGCTTTCCGAAGTCGGCGGTACGCCGGACGAACCCGAGGTTGAATCCTGATGACCGACCAGACCGCGCGCGCCGCGTCTTCCCTTGCGCCGGCCCGCCTCGCGCGGATCGCGGCGATCGCGCTCTGCGTGATGACCGTCACCGGCTGCAGCACCGTGCGCGGCTGGTTCGGCAACAGCGACAAGGCCGCGGCCAAGGCGCTGTCCGAACCCGCACCGCTGACCGACATCACCGAAACGCTGAGTGTCTCGCGGCTGTGGTCGGCGAATGCCGGCAAGGGTGAGGACCGTCTCGGCGTGCGCCAGTCCCCGGCGGTCGCCGATGGCCGCGTCTACGTCGCCGCGATCAAGGGCGGTGTGCGGGCATTCGATCTGCAGACCGGTGCTTCGGTATGGAAATACGACTCCGACCTGCGCCTGAGCGGCGGTCCCGGTGTCGGTGAAGGTCTGGTCGTGGCCGGCACGCTCGACGGCGAAGTGGTGGCGCTCGACGCGGCCACGGGTGCAGAGCGCTGGACCGCCAAGGTCTCCAACGAAGTCATCGCCGCGCCCGCGATCGGGCAGGGCGTGGTGCTGGTGCGGTCCAACGACGGTCGCGTCACCGCGTTCGATGTCGCCAGCGGTGAACGTCGCTGGTTCTGGGTGCGCGAGATGCCGTCGCTGACCGTGCGCGGCAACGATGCGCCAGTGCTCGGCCCGGGCTTCGTGTTCGTCGGCAACGACGATGGCACGGTTGCCGCGCTGTCGCTGTCCGACGGCCGCACGCTGTGGGAACAGGCCGTGGCGCAGCCCGACGGTCGTACCGAGCTCGAGCGCATGTCCGACGTCGACGGCACTCCGGTGCTCGACGATGCCGTGCTGTTCGCCAGCAGCTACCGTCACCGCACCATGGCGCTGGAAGGCCCGAGCGGCCGTCCGCTGTGGGTCAGCGAGCACGGTGGTGCGAACCGTCCGGGCCTGTCGCCGCAGCGCGTGGTCGTGACCGATGCCAACGGCACCGTCTGGGCGCTCGACAAGTTCAGCGGCACCGCCGCGTGGCAGCAGCCGGCGCTCGCGCGTCGCAACCTGACCGGTGCGGCGATCCAGGGCGACTACGCCGTGGTCGGAGACCTGGACGGTTACCTGCACTGGATGCGTCTCGACGACGGCGAATTCGTCGCCCGCGAACGCGCCGGCCGTGATCCGATCCGCGGCGCGCTGGTCGTCGCCGACGGTGTGCTGGTGGTCCAGAACGTCGACGGCAATGTGACCGCCTGGCGCCTGGCCCAGTAATTTCGCCGCAAGTGCGACAATGACGGCCCCGGGCAGCCACCTGCCCGGGGCCGTGTGCTTCCGGGCCACGCCCGCGCGACTCGCAAGACCCATTCGAACGGAATCCGCCGCATGCTTCCCCTCGTCGCCCTCGTGGGCCGCCCCAACGTCGGCAAGTCGACGCTGTTCAACGCGCTGACCCGCACCCGCGACGCGCTCGTCCACGACGAGCCGGGCGTCACCCGTGACCGCCATTACGGCGTGTGCCGGCTCAATCCCGACGTGCCGTTCGCGCTGGTCGACACCGGCGGCATCGCCGGCGAGAGCATCCATCTCGAACACGAAGGTCTGGCAGGCCCGACTGCGAAGCAGTCGCGCGCCGCCGCGGCCGAGGCCGATCTCGTGCTGTTCGTCGTCGACGGCCGCGAAGGCGCCTCGGCGCTGGACGACGAGATCCTGCGCTGGCTGCGCAAGATCGACAAACCCACATTCCTGGTCATCAACAAGACCGACGGACTGGACGCGCGCGCGGCAGAGGCGGATTTCTCACGCTACGGTTTCTCCGACACGCATGCGATCTCATCCGCGCATCGGCATGGCATCGACGAACTGGTCGACGAGATCCTCGAACGGCTGCCGGAAGTCGGGCAGTCCGAACAGCTCGACAGCGATCCCGAACGCGTCCGCGTGACCTTCGTCGGCCGCCCGAACGTGGGCAAGTCGACGCTGGTCAACCGCATCCTCGGCGAGGAGCGGATGATCGCCTCCGAGGTCGCCGGTACCACGCGCGATTCGATCGAGGTCGATCTCGAACGCGATGGTCGCAAGTATCGGCTGGTCGACACCGCCGGCATCCGCCGCAAGTCGAAGGTCGACGAGGCGGTCGAGACGTTCTCCATCATCAAGACGCTGCAGGCGATCGAGCATTCGCAGGTCTCGGTGGTGATGATCGACGCCAGCGAGGGTGTGACCGACCAGGACGCCAGCGTGCTCGGCGCGGTGCTCGATTCGGGCCGCGCGCTCGTCGTCGCGGTCAACAAGTGGGACGGCCTGACTGACTACCAGCGCGAGCAGACCGAAGCGCTGCTGTCGCGCAAGCTCGCGTTCGTGCCGTGGGCCGAAGCGGTGCGCATCAGCGCCAAACACGGCTCGGGTCTGCGCGAGCTGTTCCAGGCGATCCACCGCGCGCACGCGTCGGCCAACTACAAGTTCGGCACCTCGGAAGTCACCAAGGCGCTCGAGATCGCCTACGAGACCAATCCGCCGCCGGTCGTGCGCGGCCACGCGCCGAAGCTGCGGTATGCGCATCCGGGTGGCGAGAATCCGCCCACGATCATCGTGCACGGCAACCGCCTGCGGACGCTGCCAGACAGCTATAAGCGCTATCTGGAGAACTTCTTCCGCAAGCGCTTCAAGCTGGTCGGCACGCCGGTGCGCTTCCTGTTCCGCGAGGGCGACAACCCCTACAAGGACAAGAAGAACGTGCTCAACGATCGCCAGCTGGCGAAGAAGAAGCGGCTGATCCGGCACGTCAAGCGCAAGTGATCCCGCCGCCGTCCCGCGACACGCTGACCGTCGGCCTGCTGGCCGGCGGCCGTGCGACGCGGCTCGGCGGTCTGGACAAGGCCTGGCTGCTGCGCGGGGGCGTGTCGCAGGTCGAACGCCTTCGTGACCGTTTCGCCGCGCATGCGTCGCGCGTGCTGGTCAGTGCGAATCGCGATCTGTCGCGCTATGTGGACGCACACATCGACGCGATCCCCGATCGCCATCCTGATACCGGTCCCCTGTCGGGACTCGACGCGCTCGCAGCCGCGGCCACGACGCCGTGGCTGTTCACGCTGCCGGTGGACGCGCTGCATGTCGATTCATCCGTGCTGTCCCGATTGATCGATGCCGCCGGCGATACGGGCGCGAGCGCCGAGGACGACGACGGCTTGCAGCCGCTGGTCGCGCTGTGGCCGGTGGCCGCATTGCGCGTGGCCGCTGCCGACGCGCTGACCGGCGACGACTTCTCCGTGCGCGGTCTGCAGCGCGCACTCGGCATGTGCACGCTGCGCTTCGCGCAGGTGCGCTTCGGCAACCTCAACACGCCCGACGATCTGGTCCGGGCCGGAGTCACCCATGACTGAGCCCACGTTCCCGTTCCGCGTGTCGTTTGACGAGGCCTGCGCGATCGTCGATGCCGTCGCCGCAGAGCGTCGCCTGCAGCCGCAGACGGTCTCGCTGTCGCGCGCGCATGGCCACGTGCTGGCGCGCGATGTGGTCGCGACGCTGCCGCAGCCGCCGTTCGACAACTCGGCGATGGACGGCTTCGCGCTGCGTCATGCCGATCTCGCGGCTGACGGCGCGCTGACGCGGTTGCGTCTCACGGGCGAGCAATTCGCTGGCCCCGATGCGGCGCTGACGGTCGAGGCGGGCAGTTGCGTGCGCATCACCACCGGCGCGCCGCTGCCGGCCGGCGCCGACACCGTGGTGATGAAGGAAAACACCGCGCTCGATGGCGACGATGTGGTCGTGAAAATCGCACCGAGACTTGGCCAGCACGTGCGCCGCGCCGGAGAGGATTCGAATGTCGGCGATCTGTTGCTGCACGCGGGCGACACGCTGACGCCGGCGCGCATCGGTCTCGCTGCCTCGCAGGGGCTCGCGCAGCTCGACGTCGTACGGCGTCCGACCGTCGCGGTGTTCGCCACAGGCGACGAACTCGTCGAACCCGGCATGTCGCTCGGTCCCGGGCAGATCTACAACTCCAACCGCGATCAGCTGATGGCGTTGCTGCGCGCCGAAGGTCTCGAGCCGGTCGCGTTTCCGACGCTGCCCGATGACGCCGCGCAGGTGACGTCGGCGCTGCGTCATGCCGGCGAAGCCTTCGACCTGGTGTTGACCTGCGGCGGCGTGTCCGCCGGCGAGAAGGACCTGCTGCCCGAGCTGCTGCAGCGCCGCGGCCGCGTTCGGGTGTGGAAGGTGATGATGAAACCCGGTATGCCGCTGTTGCTGGCCGAGGGCGACACGCTCGGTCCCGCACTATTCCTGTGCCTGCCGGGCAATCCGGTGTCGGTGCTCGCGACCTGGCTCGCGCTCGGTCGTCGTCTCGTCGACGGCCTGCAGGGCAGGGCGCCGCGGGCGCTGCGACGCGCGCGTCTGGCGTCGGACTGGACCAAAACGCACGAACGCCTCGAACTGCTGCGCGGCCGCTGGTGGATCGACGACGACGGCATCTCCTGGGTCGAACCGAATCCGGCAGACGGTTCGCACCGCATGCAGGCCGCCGCGGATTCGGACGCGCTGATCGTGCTCGATGCGGGCCCGCGCGAATACGCGAGCGGCACGCCGGTGGATGTGTTGCCGTACTGAGTGCTGCGCTGTCAGGGCCGCGCGGACTCGCGGGCGCCCGGACTCCCTGACGCATGAGGACCCGTCCGGCTTCTGCGTGCTGCAGAGCCTGAGCACCTCTCCCCCTGGGAGAGGTCGACGCGCAAAGCGCGTCGGATGAGGGTTGGGGCTCTATAGGAAAGCGTCCAAAAGCGCCCTCATCCGCCCTCCGGGCACCTTCCCCCAAAGGGGGAAGGGAAGCACACAGTCCGCGGGCGTCGGCCGGATGCTGCTGATCGAACCGAAGCGTTCCCCGCGCACGCACCGCGTCCGCGCGATAATCGCGCTATGGCCATACAGGAACTCACGCCGGCGCAGGCCCGGCAACGCCAGCAACAGGGCGTGCGCCTGATCGACGTGCGCGCTGCGCACGAGCGCGTGACCGGCATGGCCGAAGGCGCGGACGGGGTCGAGCGCGCGACGCTCGAAGCCACGCCGCTGGCCCATGCGCCGGACCTGCAGGCACCGCTGCTGCTGATCTGCCAGAGCGGTCGCCGCTCCCTGCAGACGGCGGAAATGCTGGCCGCGCTCGGCTACACCGACATCGCATCGATCGCCGGCGGCACCAGCGCCTGGCAGGCCGACGGCTTGCCGACGGTGCTGCCGGATGGCGATGTCGACCTCGATTTCCACGAGCGTTATTCGCGGCATCTCAAACTTCCCGAGATCGGTCTCGCCGGCCAGCAGCGGCTCGCCGAGGCGACGGTGCTGGTCATCGGTGCCGGCGGCCTCGGTTCGCCGGCCGCGTACTATCTCGCCGCGGCCGGTGTTGGCACGTTGCGGATTGCTGACGACGATGTCGTCGACCGCAGCAATCTGCAGCGGCAGATCCTGCATGCCGAGGACCGCATCGGCCAGCCGAAAGTGCAATCGGCGGCGACGACGCTCGGCGCGCTCAATCCACGCACGCGTATCGAAGCGATTGCCGAGCGCGTGACCAGCGACAACGTGGATCGCCTGCTCGACGGCGTCGATCTCGTACTCGACGGTGCCGACAATTTCCCCGTGCGCTATCTGCTCAACGACGCGTGCGTGCTGCATGGCGTGCCGCTGGTCTACGGCGCGGTGCATCGCTTCGACGGACAGGTCAGCGTCTTTGATGCCGGCCGCCGGCGCGGCGCATGCCCCTGCTATCGCTGCCTGTTTCCCGAACCGCCGCCCGCCGAGGCTGCGCCGAACTGTTCGGAAGTCGGTGTGCTCGGCGTATTGCCGGGCGTCGTCGGTCTGCTGCAGGCGACCGAAGCATTGAAGCTGCTGCTCGGCATCGGTGCGCCACTGGCCGGCCGTCTGTTGCAGTTCGACGCGCTGCGCATGCAGTTCCGGGAAACGCGACTGGCGCCCGATCCCGATTGCCCGGTCTGCGCACCGGGCCGCGCGTTCCCCGGCTACATCGACTACGCGGCGTTCTGCGCGGGCTGACCGCACGAGCGGACCCGCTCTTCACGTGTCTGTGGGGCACGATGGCGGCGACCGCGCGTTCCGCGCGGAATGGATGCCCCGATGCGATCGACGCGCTACCTGTTTCTGCTTGCCTGCCTGCTGCTGTCCGCGCCGTTTACCGCGCTGGCGGCCGATCCCTGTCCACTGCTGCGCGCGCAGGTCGCATCGCCTGATCCGGCGACCCGGCTCGCCGCCGCTGCGTGCGAAGAACATCTGCTCTGGCATCGACCCTTTATCGATGTCGAAGGCCGCTACGCCGGCTCGACCGTGCGCGAGGCCGAGACCGCGCTGCTGACCAATGGCGAACAGGCCTGGCGCCGCGTCGCGGGTTACTGGCGCGGCGCGGATCAGCTGTCGCAACTCCAGCATCGTCCGGGCGCCTACGACTGCATGTTCGCGCCGACAAGCAATCAGCCATCTCCGGCCTGCCGCAGCTTTCTCGTCGACGTGCCGTGGTCGGCGGCGTTCGTGTCGTGGGTCGCGCGGCGCGCGACGCTGCCGGGCTTCAGCGGATCACCGAGCCACGTCGACTACGTGCGCAACGCCTATCGCAGCCCGGAGACCAACGCCTATCGCGTCGCCGATCCGATGACGTCGCGCCCCGCGCGCGGCGACATGCTCTGCTACGTGCGCGCGGCGAATCGCGTATTCGGTTTCGCCGGTCTCGCCACGCTGCTCAGCAGCGAGGACGGCGGACTCGGTATGCATTGCGACATCGTCGTCGGTGCCGAGGGTGGGCAGGCGCAGCTGGTCGGTGGCAACGTGCTCGACGGCGTGACGATGCGGCTGATGCCGCTGACCGCTGGCGGACAATTCGCCGCGCTGGCGCAGCGCGGACTGGACGATCCGCCGTGCAGCCCGGATGCGCCGCAGGCCTGCAACGCGAACCGGCAGGACTGGGCGGTGCTGCTGCAGTTGCGGCCGGCCAACGAGCTCGCTGCGCTGTCGCCTTCGCCGGGGCTCTATGTCGCACCGGCGCCGATGCCGGCTGTGCCGGACGTGTTGCAGCCGGGTCAGACGACGCCGCGTCCGCAGACCGCGCCGTGCTGTGTGGAGTGCAGCGTGGGCGACGGTTTGCCGCGCTGTCCGGTGGGTTGAGGCGAGGTTAGAACGCGCGCATCGCGCCATCGCTCTAAGCCCTCCCCCGAACGCGGGGCATTGCGCCCTTTACGGGTGGAGGGTTGGGAGGGCAAACCCTCAGATTGCGTATACGAAAAAACGAGAGAGCATTTCTGCTTTGCGGCCGCGCTCCGGCGCGACCTGTGGCTTTGCCCCCATCCCAGCCTTCCCCCGCGTGCGGGGGAAGGAGCAGGTCATGCGAACGCGGTATTACACCGCCTTCTTCGCCGCCAACTGCCGCAGCACGTAATGCAGCAGACCGCCATGGCGGAAGTACTCGACTTCCTTCGGCGTCAGCAGCAGCACGTCGACTTCGAAACGGATCTCGGTGCCATCGGCGCGTTTCGCGACGATCTGCGCGGTCTTCGACTTGCCGTTGGCGAGGCCGGTCAGTTCCACCGTCTCCGATCCGTCGAGGCCCAGGCTCTGCGCGTTGTCGCCGTTGCGGAAGCTGCATGGCAGCACGCCCATGCCGACGAGGTTGGAGCGGTGGATGCGCTCGAAGCTCTCGGCGATCACGGCTTTCACGCCCAGCAGGTTGGTGCCCTTGGCCGCCCAGTCGCGCGACGAACCCGTGCCGTATTCCTTGCCGGCGAACACCACCAGCGGCACGCCGGCGGCCTTGTACTTCTGCGCCGCGTCGTAGATCGACAGCTTCTCCGGTTCGCCGTCGCCGAAGTACAGCGTGTTGCCGCCTTCTTCGCCGCCGAAGAACAGGTTCTTGATGCGGATGTTGGCGAAGGTGCCGCGCACCATGACGTCGTCGTTGCCGCGGCGCGAGCCGTAGCTGTTGAAGTCGGTCGGCTGCACGCCGCGTGCCTGCAGGAAACGGCCCGCGGGTGAATCGCCCTTGATGTTGCCGGCCGGGGAGATGTGGTCGGTCGTGATCGAGTCGCCGAACAGGCCCATGATCCGCGCGCCGTGGATATCGTCGATGCTGCCGACGTCCATCGTCATGCCATCGAAATAGGGCGGGTTCTTGATGTAGGTGGAGGCCTCGTCCCACGCGTAGAGATCGCCGTCGGGCGATTCGATCGTGTTCCAGCGCGTGTCGCCCTTGAACACGTCGGCGTAGTTCTTGGCGAACATCTCCGGTCCGATCGTCTTGGCGATGAAGTCACCGATCTCTTTGTTCGTCGGCCAGATGTCGCGCAGGTAGACCGGGTTGCCGTCCTGGTCCTTGCCCAGCGGATCGTGCGTCAGATCGATGTCGACCGTGCCGGCGATCGCATAGGCGACCACCAGCGGCGGCGAGGCGAGATAGTTCATCTTCACTTCGCCGTGGATGCGGCCTTCGAAATTGCGGTTGCCCGACAACACGGCGGCCACTGCGAGATCGTTCTCGGCGATGCCCTTCGACACCGCGTCCGGCAGCGGGCCGGAGTTGCCGATGCAGGTCGTGCAGCCGTAGCCGACGACGTAGAAGCCGAGCTTCTCGAGATCATCGAGCACACCGGCCTTTTCCAGGTAATCGGTGACCACCAGCGAGCCCGGCCCGAGCGAGGTCTTGACCCACGGCGCGGCCTTGAGACCCTTGGCCGCGGCGTTGCGTGCCAGCAGGCCGGCGCCGAGCATCACGGCCGGGTTCGAAGTGTTGGTGCAGGACGTGATCGCGGCGATGACGACCGAGCCATCGGTCAGTTCGTGCTCGCCGTCATCGAGCGTGATCTTCGAGACCGGCTTGGCGGCGAGGCGCTCGGCCTGCGGCTGGTCGCCGCCTTCCTTCTCGAACCGGTCGACCTGCGGATCTTCGCTGCCGGCCTGCGTGCGCTTGGCGACCAGCGGACCCACGTTGTCGCGAAAGTTCTGCTGCACCTTCTCCAGCAGCACACGGTCCTGCGGACGCTTCGGGCCAGCGAGCGACGGGCGCACGTCGGCCATGTCGAGTTCCAGCACGCTGCTGTACTCGGCTTCCGGCGCACCGGGTTCGTGCCACAGCTGCTGCGCCTTCGCATACGCCTCGACGAGTGCGATCTGGTCTTCGCTGCGGCCCGACAGGCGCAGGTAGTTCAGCGATTCCTGGTCGATCGGGAAGATGCCGCAGGTCGCGCCGTACTCGGGCGCCATGTTGCCGATCGTCGCGCGGTCGGCCAGCGGCAGGTGCTGCAGGCCTTCGCCGAAGAACTCAACGAACTTGCCGACGACGCCGTGCTTGCGCAGCGTCTCGGTGACGGTCAGTACAAGGTCGGTCGCGGTCGCGCCTTCCGGCATGCGGCCGGTGAGCTTGAAGCCCACGACCTGCGGAATCAGCATCGACGACGGCTGGCCGAGCATCGCGGCCTCCGCTTCGATACCGCCGACGCCCCAGCCGAGCACGCCGATGCCGTTGATCATCGTGGTGTGGCTGTCGGTACCGAACACGGTGTCCGGATACGCCCACTGCACGCCGTCATCGCGCTCGGCGGTCATCACCACGCGGGCGAGATGCTCCAGGTTCACCTGGTGGACGATGCCGGTATTGGGCGGCACGACCTTGAAGTTGTCGAAGGCCTTCTGGCCCCAGCGCAGGAAGCCGTAGCGTTCCTTGTTGCGCTGGAATTCGATCTTGCCGTTGAGGTCCAGCGCATCCGGGCGGCCGAACACATCGACCTGCACCGAGTGGTCGATCACCAGCTCCGACGGAATCAGGGGATTGATCTGCTCCGGGCGACCGCCCAGACGGACCACCGCATCACGCATCGCGGCGAGGTCGACGACGCAGGGCACGCCGGTGAAATCCTGCAGCACGACGCGCGCCGGCATGAAGGCGATCTCGGTGTCCGGTTCGGCCTTCGGATCCCACTTCGCCACGGCTTCGATGTGGTGCGCGGCGACGGTCTCGCCGTCCTCGTGGCGCAGCAGGTTCTCGAGCAGGATCTTCATCGCGTAGGGCAGGCGGGCGATATCGAACTGCTTGCCCAGCGCCGGGAGGCTGGAATAGGCGTAACGGCGGCCGCCGACTTCGAGATCGGCGCGCGTGGAAAAGGTATCGGTCATGCGGAAGCTCCTGTCGCGGGTTGCTGGCGGTGACGCGGTCGAGCCGGTCGTGGCGGGCATGCGTGGATGCGCGGGCATCCGGGGGTACTGCGGGATGGTGCAGAGCGACGCCCGGTCGATGCGCGTCACCGCTTCGAGGCGGCCAGTGTAGACAGGCCGGCGTGGCGGGCATGTCATCGGTCGGGTGCGCTTCACGGTGTCTGCCAGGTGCTCTTGAGCATCTGCAGGAACCGCTCGGCAGCGGGCGAGAGCATCGCGCCACGCCTGCGCACGATGCCGATCGTACGTGACACCACGGGCGGCGCGATCTCTCGGGTCACCAGAATGGAGTGTTCCTGCTGCGGCGTGGCCATCCGTGGCAGCACCGAAATGCCGACGCCCGCTTCGACCAGGCCGAGTGAGGTCGACAGATGCGTGACCTCGTAGAACCAGCTGAGCTTGAGGTTTTCGCGGGCGAGCGCGCCGTCGAGCAGGGTGCGGTTGCCGCTGGTGCGATGGACGGTGATCAGCGGGTGCTGGGCAATGTCGCTCCAGGTCACGCGGCGCTTGGTCGCGAGCGGATGATCGCGGCGACAGGCGAGTACGAACGGGTCCTCGACCAGCGAGTCGAATTCCAGCTCGGGATCGGACGCGCCCATGAAGTTGATGCCGAACTCGACCTCGCCGCGTTCGACCGCCTGCAGACCTTCGGTGGCCGGGATGTCGAGGATGCGGAAGCGGACGCTGGGATGGTCTTCGTGGAAGCGCGCGATGACGCTCGGCAGGAAGTAGAACGCCGCCGTCGGCAGGCAGGCGATCGTGACCTGGCTGCCACGGCCGTCATCGACGCCGCGCGAGGCGAACAGCGAGCCGTCGAACTCTTCGATCATCCGGCGCACCAGCGGCAGCAGATTCTGCCCGACGGCCGTCGGCGCAACGCTGCGCGTGGTGCGTTCGAGCAGGGGGGCGCCCACCGCGCTCTCCAATTTCTGAATGCGTCGGCTCAGCGCGGGCTGCGAGACATGCAGGGCCTCGGCGGCGCGATGGAAGCTGCGGGTCTCGGCAACCAGCAGGAACGCACGCAGGTCGAGGATTTCGCAATTGATGCTCATAACGTATCAATTCTCCTGAAATCAGCATTTCACAGATCAATTTCGGCCATGCCAGTATCGGAACGAATCGATCAATTGATTCGATATTCATATCAATCTGCGACCCTTATGTCCAACGATCTCTACAGCGTTCCTTGTGTGCTGATGCGTGGCGGCAGCTCGAAAGGGCCGTTCTTCCGCGCGTCGGACCTGCCGGCGGATCCCGCCGAGCGGGACCGCCTGCTGCTGGAGGTCATGGGCGCGGGGCATCCGCTGCAGATCGACGGCATCGGCGGTGGCAACGCGCTGTCGAGCAAGGTCGCCATCGTCGGCCCGCCGACCCGGCCTGATGCCGATATCGACTATCTGTTTGCGCAGGTGCGTCTGGACCGCGAACTGGTCGACACCACGCCCAACTGCGGCAACATGCTCGCTGCAGTGGGCCCGTTCGCGATCGAGTCGGGCATGGTCGCCGCCGGCGATCCCAGGACCGAGGTGCGTATCCACAACGTCAATACCGGCAAGGTGATCCTGGCCACCGTGGAGACGCCGCAGGGTTGCGTGCACTACCGCGGCGAGACCGCGATCGCGGGCGCGCCCGGCACTGCGGCGCCGATCTCGCTGGCCTTCCTCGATGCCGCCGGCGCCCGGACCGGCAAACTGCTGCCCACAGGCGAGGCCAGCGAATGGATCGATGGCGTCGAAGTGAGTTGTATCGACTGCGCGATGCCGATGGTGATGCTCGAGGGCGCGGCCCTGGGCGTGACCGGATCGGAGTCGGTGGCCGAACTCAACGCGAACACCGAGATGCTGGTCCGTCTGGAACGGATCCGTATCGAGGCCGGGCGCAGGATGGGCATCGCCGATGCGGCCGATCGCGTCATTCCCAAGCCCGTACTGCTGCTGCCGCCCCGCGCGGGCGGCGCGCTGCAGGTGCGCTATTTCATGCCCCACCAGTGCCACAGCGCACTGGCGATCACCGGCGCGGTCGGCATCTCGACCGCGTGCGTCACCGAGGGGACGGTGGCGCAGCGCATGGCCGGCAGCCTCTCGCTGCCCGGCAGCGTGCGGCTGGAACACCCGAGCGGTTGCCTGGATGTGGCACTGCACAGACCCGCAATGGATGCCCCGATTGTCGCCAGCGTCGTGCGGACCGCACGGCGACTGTTCGAGGGCCGCGTCTTCGCCAGCACGGACCCGCGGCGCAACGCAGCAGCGCCATGGAGTTCGGCTGCGTGAACTGAAAAAAAGCCGGGCGTCTGCCCGGTTCGAAGCAATCAACATCCTGGGAGGGATCGATGTACAAGCGTCTCATCACCGCCGTGCTCGCGGCGACCATCGTCTGTGCTGCCGGTTGCAGCGGTAGCCGCGGATCCGCTGAAGGCGAGTCTGTACGCATCAGCGTCGGCTCATACAACCTCAACAACCTGCCGTTCTTCATTGCCGATGCGAACGGCTACTTCGAAGACGTGGGCCTGAACGTCCAGACCGAGAACTTCGCCCAGGGCGGTTCCAAGGTGCTGCAGGCGCTCGTCGCCGGCTCCACCGACGTCGCGGTCGGCTTCTACGACCACACCATCCAGATGCAGGCCAAGCAGAAGGACGTCGTCGCGTTCGTGCTGCTGTCGCGCAACTCCGGGCTGGTGCTGGCCGGTCGTCCCGACAGCACGTTCGACCCGGCCAATCCGGCGTCGATCCGCGGGATGAAGGTCGGCATCACGTCGCCGGGTTCGTCGTCCGATTTCTTCGTGCGGCATTATCTCGCGCGCAACAATATTCCGGTCGACGACATTTCGATCATCGGCGTGGGCTCGGGCGCGGCGGCGGTCGCAGCGCTGCAGCAAGACAAGATCGACCTGCTGGTGAACTACGACCCGGCGGGCACGCTGCTCGTCGAGCGTGGCGTCGGCAAGATCATCATCGATGCGCGCAGCGACGAAGGTGCGCGTGCGGTCTACGGCGGCATCTATCCGACCTCGGTGATGTATGCCCAGCAGTCGTTCCTCGATTCGCGTCCTGAAGCGGTCGAGAAGATCGTCCGCGCCGAGCGCATGGCGCTGGAGTTCATCGCCGATCACACCTCGGCGGAAGTCGTGGCCGCGCTACCGGACAAATACATTTCCGGCGACCGCGAAACCTATGCCAAGGCGGTCGAGCAGGCCCGCGCGATCTTCACCCGCGACGGCCGCTTCGAACCGAAGGATCTGGAAACGCCGTTGCTCGTGCTGCGCGAGTTCAACACCGATGTCGCCAATGCCGATATCGACCTCGAGAAGACCTACACCAACGTATTCGTCGACCGCGTCGCCGCGGACGCGAAGCAGTAAGGAGGTTCCATGGCTGTCGCCAGTGTTGCCCGCATCCGGGATGAAATACCGATGTCGACCCCGTCGCGTTCGATGGTGTCGGTCGACAACGTCACGATGTCCTTCGGTGATTTCACCGCGGTACGCGACGTCAATATCGAAGTCGCCGACGGCGAGTTCGTCGCCATCGTCGGACCGACCGGCTGTGGCAAGAGCACCATCCTCAATGCCGTCGCCGGCCTGCTGAACCCGACCAAGGGTGGCATCCGCATCGACGACACGTCGGTCAGCGGCGTACAGGAATCGGTGGGCTACCTGTTCCAGCAGGACGCGCTGCTGCCGTGGAAAACGGCGTTCCAGAATGTCGAACTCGGCTTGCGTTTCCGTGGCGTCGATACGAAAGAACGCGAGCAGCGGGCGAACGCCTGGCTGGCGAAGGTCGGCCTCAAGGGCTTCGAGCACCGCTATCCGCACCAGTTGTCGGGCGGCCAGCGCAAGCGTGTGCAGATGGCGCAGGCGCTGATCGTCGAGCCGAAGGTGATGCTGATGGACGAGCCGTTCTCGGCGCTCGACATTCACACCCGGCATCTGATGCAGAACGAACTGCTGCGCCTGTGGCAGGAAGACCGCCGCGCGGTGATCCTGATCACCCACGACCTCGAGGAAGCGATCGCGCTCGGCGACCGCGTTGTCGTGCTGTCGTCCGGCCCGTCAAGCCGGGTGGTCGAAAGTTTCCAGGTGGATCTCGAGCGGCCGCGCAACGTGGCGGAAATCAAGCTCGACCAGCGGTTCACCGACCTCTATCGCGATATCTGGGCCTGCCTGCGCGGCGAAGTGGAGAAGAGCTATGCACGCCAAGACTGACCGCGCCATCCAGATCATGCTCGTCGTCGTTGTGTTCGGCGGCTGGCAGGCCGGTGTATCGGCCGGCCTCATCGATCCGTTCTTCTTCCCGGCGCCGTGGGACATCGTCCAGCAGATGGTCACCTGGCTGATGGACACCAGTTTCTACAACCATGTTTACATCACCCTGACCGAAACCGTGCTGGGTTACGTGATCGGTACCGTGCTCGGCGTCACCGGCGGTGTCTGGCTGGGTCTGAGTCCGCGGTCGGCGCGGATCCTCGATCCCTTCATCAAGGGATTCAACGCGATTCCACGTGTCGTGCTGGCACCGATCTTCGTGTTGTGGCTGGGCCTGGGTCTGTGGTCGAAGGTCGCGCTGGCAGTGACGCTGGTGTTCTTCATCACGTTCTTCAACGCGATGCAGGGCGTGCGCGAGGTGAACCCGGTGGTGCTGGCGAATGCACGCATCCTTGGCGCGAACCGTCGTGACCTGTTGCGGCATGTGTACTTCCCGGCAGCCGCGAGCTGGATCCTGTCCTCGCTGCGCACGTCAGTGGGCTTCGCGGTGGTCGGCGCGATCATCGGTGAGTACCTCGGCGCGTCCGCGGGTCTGGGCTATCTGATCGCGCAGGCGGAAGGCAACTTCAATGCGGTCGGTGTGTTCGCCGGCATCATCATCCTGGCGGGCTTCGTGTTGATCATCGATTTCTTCCTCGACATCGCCGAGAACCGCCTGATCACCTGGCGTCCCAACGCCTCGCGCGAAGCCACGAGCTGACCGCCGACGTCCCGACGCGCGCTGCGCCGGGACGTCTTCGACACCCGTTCCCCACGTCCGGGTGCGCTTCCGCGCCGGTGCCACCTCGTCGGCACCGGCGCCTTCCTACCGAATTTTTGCCCGTCGCCACCCGGCGGGCCTGTCTGCGGCCGCCTGTACCGAGGGCGTGCCGTGCCCGGAGATCACGATGCGCATGTTGTTCCGCCCCCGTCCCACCGCACTGGCCGTCGGCCTGCTGCTCGCTTCGTCCACCGCCTTCGCGCAGACCGCGCCCGTTGAACTGGAAGCCCTGGTCCGCCAGCAGGCCGAACAGATCCGCCAGCTCGAAGCGCGCCTGTCCGTGCTTGAAACCGGCACGCCGCCGGTCACTGCGCAGGCGCCGGCCGCCCCCGCTGCCGATCCTGCGCTCGTCGAGCGCATCGCGAAGGTCGAAGCCGCGCAGGCCAAGGCGCCGGCGGTCAGCTGGTCCAAGGGGGCGCCGCAGTTCACCAGCAACGACGGGCAGATCACGTTCCGTCCGCGCGGCCGCGTCTTCGTCGACACCTCCAGCACACGCGGCTCGGATTTCGACGCGCGCAACATCACCGGCACCGAGATCCGTTCGGTGCGTCTCGGCTTCGAAGGCAGCTACGGCAATCTCGGCTACGCGGTCGAGGGTGATTTCGCCGACAACGGCGTGGCCTGGAAGTCGGCTTACGTGACCCTCGGCCACACGCTGTTCGGGCGCGAGGCGGAGCTCACCGTCGGCAACCGCCTCAACGACCGCGGCATCGACGGCTCCAGCGGAACAGGCAATACACCGTTCCCGGACCGCAACGTGGTCGGCACCCTGATCGTGCCGCAGCGCGGCCTCTTCGGCGTCGGCTTGACCCAGCGCGTCTACGGCGACAGCTGGCACGGCAGCCTGTCGGTCGCCGGCAACGACCTCAACAACGTCGGCGACAGCAACGATTCGATGACCGTCGCGGGCCGCGCGCACTGGAATCCGGTGAAGGGCGAGGGCGGCCTGCTGCATCTCGGCGCCTGGGGCTTCTATGAGGACATCGCGCCCAACAGCACCGGCGTGTTCCGCAGCTCGGCGATTTCCGGTCATCTCAACGATCTGGTGAAGATCGCGCCCGGTACGCTCAACGGCGCCACCCACGGCCACGGTTACGGCGTCGAACTGCTCGGCGTGCGCGGCCCATTCTGGGGCTATGGCGAGTGGGGCACGCGCGAGGTCTCGGGGCTTGGAGGCAGCGGCCGCTACGGGGTGACCCACGATGCCTGGGCGCTCTCGGCAGGCTGGTTCCTGTCCGGCGCGAGCCCGTCGTACGCGACGAAAACCGGCACCTGGAGCCGGGTCAAGATCGCACGTCCTGTCACTGCGGGCGGCCCGGGCGCCTGGGAAATCAAGGCGCGTTATGAGAACGCCGACTATGCCGAGCTGCCGACGGGCGGCACCGGCGATGCGCTGACCGTGGGCGTGAACTGGTATCTCAACGATTTCAGCCGGGTCATGCTCGACGCGATTCGCTGGGAAACCGACAACCGCAGCGGCGCCTATCAGGGCGAGGACCGTGGCACCACGCTCAATGCCCGGTTCCAGCTCGCGTTCTGACGGCTTCGACCGGCATCACGGTGATTCCAACGGGCCGGGTTCGCATGAATCCGGCCCGTCGCATTCCGGGCGCTCGGCTTGGGTATGCGGGTTCAGGTATGTATAATGCGCGCATACTTTCCGGAGGCCGCCATGGAAGCTACCGTCGCCGAACGCGGCCAGATCACCCTGCCCAAGGCTGTGCGCGATGCGCTGGGCCTGAGCAAGGGCACGATCCTCAAGGTCGAACTGGAAGGCAGCCGGATCGTGCTGCGCAAGAGCGTCGACGACGCCGTCTCGCGCGCCCGCGGTCGTTTCAAGCTGGAAGGTTTCGATAACACCGATGCCGCGATGCGCGCGGTGCGTGGCCAGCCAGCCGGTGAGGTCGAGGTCGACGTCGCCACGGACGGAGACGCCGACCGGTGATCGCCGTCGACGCGCCCGTGCTGGTGGATCTGCTGGCCGACGGCCCGCAGGCCGACGCCGCCGAGGCCTGCCTGCGCCAGTACCTGAGCGCGGGCCCGGTCGTGGTCTGCGACGTCGCACTGGCCGAGATCTGCGGTGCGTTGCACGACGGCGCCGACACGATGTCCGTGCTCGAGGACATGGGCGTGCGTTTCTCCGCGATCGAAGCCAAGTCCGCGTTGCGCGCCGGTGAGATGCAGCGACGCTCCTGGCAGCGCGGCGACATCGCCGGTCGCCCGTCGCGCGATTTCCTCGTCGGCGCGCATGCGCTGTTGCAATGCAATGGCCTGATCACTCGCGACGACGCGTTCTTCCGCACCTATTTCAAGGGTCTCAAGCTGATCGTACCGTCGGCCTGAGACCGGTTCTCCCGGTACTACACGAACAAGACTCTGGAGTTGCCCGCATGTTGGAAGCCTACCGCCACCACGTTGCCGAGCGCGAAGCGCTGGGAATCCCGCCGCTGCCGCTCGATGCGCAGCAGACCGCCGACGTGGTCGAACTGTTGAAGAATCCGCCGGCCGGGGAAGCGGAATTCCTGCTCGACCTGCTGACCCACCGCGTGCCGGCCGGCGTCGACGACGCGGCCAAGGTCAAGGCCTCGTACCTCGCCGCGATCGCATTCGGTACCGAGCGCAGCGCGCTGATCACCCGCGCGCGCGCCACCGAACTGCTGGGCACGATGCTCGGCGGCTACAACGTGCAGCCGCTGGTCGATCTGCTCGACGACGCCGAAGTGGGCGCGATCGCTGCCGAAGGCTTGAAGCACACGCTGCTGGTGTTCGACGCGTTCCATGACGTCGAAGAGAAGTCCAAGGCCGGAAACGCCAACGCCAAGGCCGTGATCCAGAGCTGGGCCGACGCCGAATGGTTCACCAGCAAGCCGGAAGTGCCGCAGTCGATGACGCTGACGGTGTTCAAGGTGCCGGGCGAGACCAACACCGACGACCTGTCGCCGGCGCCCGACGCGACCACGCGTCCCGACATTCCGATGCACGCGCTGGCGATGCTGAAGAACGCGCGCGAAGGCGCGGCCTTCGTGCCGGAAGAAGACGGCAAGCGCGGCCCGATCCAAGCCATCCGCGATCTGAAGGACAAGGGCCATCTGGTCGCCTACGTCGGTGACGTGGTCGGTACCGGTTCGAGCCGCAAGTCGGCGACCAACAGCGTGCTGTGGTGGACCGGCGAGGACATTCCGTTCATTCCGAACAAGCGCTTCGGCGGCGTGTGCCTCGGTTCGAAGATCGCGCCGATCTTCTACAACACGATGGAAGACGCCGGCGCGCTGCCGATCGAACTCGACGTGTCGCAGATGGAGCAGGGCGATGTCATCGAACTGCGCCCGTATGACGGCAAGGCGCTCAAGAACGGCACCGTCATCGCCGAATTCCAGGTCAAGTCGGACGTGCTGTTCGACGAAGTGCGCGCCGGTGGCCGCATTCCGCTGATCGTCGGCCGCGGCCTGACCGCCAAGGCGCGCGAATCGCTGGGCCTGCCGACGCTGGAACTGTTCCGTCTGCCGCAGCAGCCGGCCAACACCGGCAAGGGCTTCTCGCTGGCGCAGAAGATGGTCGGCCGTGCGATCGGTCTGCCGGAAGGCCAGGGCGTGCGTCCGGGCACCTATTGCGAGCCGCGCATGACCTCGGTGGGGTCGCAGGACACCACCGGCCCGATGACCCGCGACGAGCTCAAGGATCTCGCGTGCCTGGGCTTCTCGTCGGATCTGGTGATGCAGTCGTTCTGCCACACCGCGGCGTACCCGAAGCCGGTCGACGTCAAGACGCATCACACGCTGCCGGAGTTCATCTCCACGCGCGGCGGCATCTCGCTGCGTCCGGGCGACGGCATCATCCACAGCTGGCTCAACCGCATGCTGCTGCCCGACACCGTCGGCACCGGCGGCGATTCGCACACGCGCTTCCCGATCGGCATCTCGTTCCCGGCCGGCTCGGGTCTGGTCGCGTTCGCAGCGGCGACCGGCGTCATGCCGCTCGACATGCCGGAATCGGTGCTGGTCCGCTTCAAGGGCAAGCTGCAGCCCGGCGTGACCCTGCGCGATCTGGTCAACGCGATTCCGCTGTACGCGATCAAGGCCGGTCTGCTGACCGTCGCCAAACAGGGCAAGCAGAACATCTTCTCCGGCCGCATCCTCGAGATCGAAGGCCTGCCGGATCTGAAGGTCGAACAGGCGTTCGAGCTGTCCGACGCCTCGGCCGAGCGTTCCGCGGCCGGTTGCACGGTGCACCTCGACAAGGCGCCGATCATCGAATACATCACGTCGAACATCGTGATGCTGAAGTGGATGATCAGCGAAGGCTACGCCGATGCCCGCTCGATCCAGCGCCGCATCGAAAAGATGGAAGCCTGGCTCGCCGATCCGCAGCTGCTCAAGGGCGACGCCGATGCCGAGTACGCGGCCGTTATCGAGATCGATCTGGCCGACGTGCACGAGCCGATCCTGGCCTGCCCGAACGATCCGGACGACGTGAAAATGCTGTCCGAGGTCGCCGGCGTCGAGATCGATGAAGTGTTCATCGGTTCGTGCATGACCAACATCGGCCACTTCCGCGCGGCCTCCAAGCTGCTCGAAGGCAAGCGCGACATTCCGACCAAGCTGTGGGTTGCACCGCCGACCAAGATGGACGCCGCCGAGCTGACCAAGGAAGGCCATTACGGCACCTTCGGCGCCGCCGGTGCACGCATGGAAATGCCGGGTTGCTCGCTGTGCATGGGCAACCAGGCGCAGGTGCGCGAAGGCGCGACGGTGTTCTCGACCTCGACGCGCAACTTCCCGAACCGTCTGGGCCGCAACGCGAACGTGTACCTGGGTTCGGCAGAGCTCGCCGCGATCTGCTCGCGCCTGGGCCGCATCCCGACCAAGGCCGAGTACATGGCCGACGTCGGCGTGCTGGATGCGTCGGCGACCGAGATCTACCGCTACATGAACTTCGACCAGATTTCGGAGTATGTGGACGCGGGCGAGAAGACCGCCGCCTGACGGCAGCGGTTCGCGGTCACAAAAAAACCCGGCCTTGCGCCGGGTTTTTTCTTGACGCCGTCGGGCCTATGTGCGCGCGGCTGTCGCATCCGGTCCTTGTCCCTCGAGGAGAGGAGGCCCCCCGAAGCGCATGCCACGCCGAGGCGCGGGATGGGATGCGAGTGCACGCCCGCCGCGAGTGCGTCACGCGGGTCGGACGGCAGCGGGGGTCAATGGGATCAACGCGCCGGCTGGCGCATCACGCGCGCGTCAACGCAATCAGGCGTTCGGCGATCTCATCCAGCGGCAGTTGCTCCTGCGCTGCGCCCAGGCGGACTGCGGCGCCGGGCATGCCCCAGACCACGCTGGTGGCCTCGTCCTGCACGAGGGTGGCTGCGCCGGCCTGGTGCAGTTCGAGCAGGCCGCGTGCACCGTCGTCGCCCATGCCGGTCAGGATGGCAGCGACCGCATTGCTGCCGGCAGCCTGCGCCACCGAGTGGAACAGCACGTCGACCGCGGGGCGGTGGCGGTTGACCGGCGGGCCTGCGTCCAGGCGGCAGCGCCAGCGCGCACCGTCGCGCGTCACACGCAGGTGGTGGTCGCCGGGCGGCAGATACGCATGGCCTGGCAGGATCATCTCGCCGTCGCGCGCCTCGCGCACCAGCATCGCCGAGTGCTTGTCCAGGCGCTCGACGAAGGGCCGGCTGAAGCTCGCGGGGATGTGCTGGGTCAGCACGATCGCCGGCGCGTCCGCGGGCATGCGTTCCAGCACGCAACGGATGGCTTCGGTGCCGCCGGCCGATGCGCCAATCGCGATCAGACGATCGGTGGTGCGGAAGCGGTTGGCGACCGCGGGTGCGGCGGCCGCGCTTGCGAGGCGAACGACCGGCGTTGCGGCAGCCGCCAGCGGCCGCACGCGTGCACGTGCGGCCGCCTTGACCTTGGTGGTGATCTCGTCGGCATATTCGCCCAGGCCCTGAGTGAGGCCCATCTTGGGCTTGGTCACGAAGTCGACTGCGCCCAGCGCCAGCGCCTGCAGCGTGATGTCGGCGCCGCGCTCGGTCAGCGATGACACCATCACCACCGGCATCGGGCGCAGGCGCATCAGGTTTTCGAGGAACGCCAGGCCGTCCATGCGTGGCATCTCGACATCGAGTGTCAGCACGTCGGGATTGAGCCGCTTGATCTTCTCGCGGGCGATCAAAGGATCGGCGGCGGTGCCGACGACTTCGATCCCGGGATCGCGCGCCAACAGCTCGCTCAGCAACTGGCGGACGACGGCCGAGTCGTCCACCACCAGCACCTTGCAGCGCGTCACTCGAACAGTTCCACGCCGCCGCTGACGGGCGTTGTCGACAGACGCGCGCGCACTGCGGATTCGGCGGCCAGCACTTCGGCGTCGTGCGCGTGCGGCAGCCGATTGACCATCACACGTCCGGTCTGCGGGAAGAACCAGACCTTGCGCGGATGGATGCCGCGCATGTCCTCGGCGACGACGGGAATCTGCTCCGCGGCGAGATAGGCCAGCACGAAGTCCGCGTTGCGGGTGCCCACGGGGTTGGTGGTGAAGCCCTTGAGCACGTTGGCGCCGCCGAACACCTTGGCTTCCAGGCGGCGGCGGTTGGCGCCGCGCTTGAGCAGTTCGTTGATCAGCAGTTCCATCGCGTAGCTGCCGTAGCGTGCGGGTGCGCCGTCGCCGACATTGCCTTCGGGCAGCATGAAGTGGTTCATGCCGCCCAACTGCAGCAGCGGGTCGCGCACGCAGGCCGCGACGCAGGAACCCAGCACCGTGACCAGCGCGGTGCCGTCGTCGACGACCAGGTACTGGGTCGGCATCAATTTGGCCGCCGGCACCTTGAAGTGCGGGTCGC
The DNA here is from genome assembly GCF_979256585.1 of Luteimonas sp. AC640a. Classification (NCBI taxonomy): domain Bacteria; kingdom Pseudomonadati; phylum Pseudomonadota; class Gammaproteobacteria; order Lysobacterales; family Lysobacteraceae; genus Luteimonas; species Luteimonas sp. AC640a. The sequence continues at coordinate 539,150 of NZ_CEEDOV010000007.1, forward strand.
GATAGCGCAGGACGTCGTCCTCACGCACGGCAGTGCGGGTCATCGCACGTCCGTCCCGAAATTGCGCCGGTACAGCGTGCGACCACAGGGCTGGATCAGATCCGCGGCGTGCAAGTAATTTTCCGAGTGCCCCGTGTACAGCAGGCTGCTCGCATCCATGTGGGTGACCAGGCGCGAGAGGATGCCGCGCTGGGTGGGCTTGTCGAAATAGATCATCACGTTGCGGCAGAACAGTGCCGCGAACGGACCGCCGATGTCGTAGCGGGGGCTGAGCAGGTTCAGCGGACGGAAGTCGATCAGCGCCTGCAGTTGTGGATGCACCCGGCACTGGCCTTCGTTGGGCCCGGTGCCTCGCTTGAAGAACGCGCGACGACGCGCATCGTCCATGCCGGCCACGCGCTCGACCGGATACACGCCCCGCTGCGCGGTTGCCAGCACCTGGGTATCGATGTCGGTGGCCAGGATGCGCACCGGCGGGGTCATCGTGCCGAATGCCTCGCAGGCGGTGATCGCGATCGAATACGGCTCTTCGCCGGTCGAGGCCGCACACGACCACAACGTCAGCGGGTTGCGCGTGGTCGCGCCGGACGCGGCGAGCTGCTCGTGCAGATGCTCGAAGTGATGTGGCTCGCGGAAGAAGGCGGTGAGGTTGGTGGTCAGGGCATTGGTGAAGGCCTGCCACTCCTCGCCGTCGCTGTCCTGCTCCAGACGGTCGAGATAGACACCGAATCCGCTCAGGCCGAGCGCGCGCAGACGCCGCGACAGCCGGCCGTAGACCATGTCGCGCTTGCTGTTCACGAGGGCGATGCCGGCCCGGTCGTGGATCAGCTGGCAGACACGGCGGAAGTCGCGCTCCGAGAAATCGAAATCGCGTTTGCCGATCGGCGGGTGGGGCAGGTGGGTCGCAGCCATGGGCCGATTGGGCTCGAGCGGAGTGTCAGCAGATTTATCGACCCCGACGGGGGAAAGTTGACCGCCGGGGATGTCGAGGGCGCGCGTACAGGGCGACGATCAGAATTCGGCCCAGTCGGCTTCGGCGAGCGCCGGCGCGGGACGCGGCGAGGCTGGACGGGTTGCGCGTGTTGCGGGCGCGCGACGCGCGCTCGCCTGCGACACCGGCGCGGTGCGCCGCACGGGTGCGGCTTTCGGCGCGGGCGTCGCCAACTGCACCGCATCGACGCGGAACACCGAGACCGTCTGCGCCAGGCCCGCGGCCTGTTCTTCCATCGAGCGTGCAGCGGCGGAGGCTTCTTCCACCAGCGCGGCGTTCTGCTGGGTGGTTTCGTCCATCTGGGTGATGGTCTGGTTGACCTGGTCGATGCCCGAGGCCTGTTCCTGCGAGGCCGCGGAAATCTCCGCCATGATGTCGGTCACGCGCTGCACCGAGGCGACGATCTCGCCCATGGTCTTGCCGGCCTGGCCGGCCAGTGCGGCACCGTCGGAGACCTTGCCGGTCGAGTCGTCGATCAGCTGCTTGATCTCCTTCGCGGCGCCGGCACTGCGCTGGGCCAGCGTGCGGACCTCGGCGGCGACGACCGCGAACCCGCGGCCCTGTTCGCCGGCGCGCGCGGCTTCGACCGCAGCATTCAAGGCCAGGATATTGGTCTGGAAGGCGATGCCATCGATGACCGAGATGATGTCGCCGATCTTGCGCGAGGCGCGCTCGATGTCGGCCATCGTGGTGACGACCTGGCCGACCACTTCACCTCCCTGCGAGGCGACTGCGGCCGCGCCGATCGCCAGCTGGTTGGCCTGGCGTGCGTGATCCGCGTTCTGGCGCACGGTGGAGGTGAGTTCCTCCATCGATGCGGCGGTTTCTTCGAGGTTCGCGGCCTGCTGCTCGGTGCGGCGCGACAGGTCGTGGTTGCCGGCGGCAATTTCCGACGACGCGGTGCCGATGGCGCCCGAGGCGTCCTGGATGCGCGCGACGATGCCGGTCAGCTGCGCGACGGTGGCATTGGCGTTGTCGCGCATGGTCGCGAACACGCCCTGGTAATCGCCGTCCATGCGCACGGTGAGGTCGCCGTCGGCCAGTGCGGTGAGCACGGTCGAGACCTGGTCGAGGCTCGTCGCATTCGCGTCGAGCAAGCCGTTGAGCTGGGTCGCCAACTGCAGGATGAAGCCAAGCTTGTCTTCGGTACGGATGCGGCCCGACAGATCACCGGCGGCTGCCGCGGCGACGATGCGCGACACCTCGGCTTCAACCTCGACCTCGGACGTGCGATCGGCCCATTCGACGACGAAGCCTTCCTGGCGACCCTCCGCATCGAGGACCGGATTGATGATCAACAGCATCGTGCGGCCACCCACCTTGATCTGTGCACGGTGGGTATCGCGCAGGCGCGCCAGCATCGTGGCCTGGTGTTCGGGCGCCTTGTGGAAGCCGTCGATGCTGTTGCCGACCAGCGTCGCGGCATCGAAAGCCGGCAGGTCGCGACGCAGGTCGTCCTGGGCCTCGGCCAGCATCTGCTGCAACGGGCGGTTGACATAAAGGATGTCGCGCGCCGTGTCGGCGATCATCACATTCGCAGTCACGCTGTCGAGCGCAGTGCGGATGCGCAGGTTTTCGCGGGCACTGATCTGGTCGTGTTCGGCGCGCTGGCGCAGGCCGTCCTGCATGCGCGCCAGCGCCTGCAGCAACTGTGCGGTCTCGTCCTGGCCGGTGGACGTGATGTTCGTATCGAGGTCGCCACCGGCCACGCGGTCGGCGATTGCGATCGCGCGCGCGAGTGGACGCGACACCAGGCGACGGCTGACGACGACGATTGCGATCACCAGCACCACGAGCGCGAGCAGCGACACGCCTGCGATCGTCCAGCGCATCGCGGCGAGTGCCGCTTCCGCGTGCTGGCGCGGTTTCACCGCAAGCAGCGTCCAGTTCCAGGGCGCGAACGCTGCCGCGTGCAGATCGGCAGCGCCCGGCGTGGTCGTGCCGTCGGCGGAGATCGCGATGCGGGCATCGACAGTGGTGCCGGCGAGCAGGGCGGTCAGGGCGTCGCGTCCGTCGGGCGCAGTCAGCTCGAGCGCATCGCCCTGCAGGCCGGCGGGATGCGATACCAGGGTGTCGGCATCGCGGCTGCGATCGACGACGACGAAGTAACCGTCACCGCCGATGCGGGTCTCGCGCAGACGCGTGGTCAGGGCAGCGAGGCCTTCGGTGTAGTCGAGGCCGATGAAGAGGCTGCCGATGACTTCACCCGTCGCATCACGCAGCGGGCGGTAATGGGTCATGTAGTCGCGGCCGAACAGCCGCGCGCGTCCGGTGTAGGACTCGCCGGCAAGCAGGCGCGCGTAGGCGTTGTGCGAGGCATCGAGCACGGTGCCGATCACACGCTCGCCGCTGTCGTTCTTCAGCGAGGTGGTCACGCGCACGAAGTCGTCCGCATCGCGTGCGAAGACGGTCGCCACTGCGCCGGTGTGATCGGTGAAACGGTCGACGACGTCGAAATCGAGATTGACCACGCGGTCGCCGAAGGACAGTTGCGGCGTCTCGCGCTCGGCCACCAGGATGGTGCGATCCGCATCCAGGACGGGCTCTTCGGCCGGCAGCACGGCGGCGAATGCGCTGCCGAGACGCTCGGTGTTGTCGGCAAGCGTGCGCTCGTACAGCGCGACGCTTTCGCGCATCGCATCGGCGGCGTCGGCCAGGGCCAGACCTGCTTCGCGCTCGTACGCGCTCGCCGAGTCGCGATAGACCACGATCGCGAGCAGCAGCAGGCAGAGGCCGGCAGCGGCGGCGGCGGCGATCGACAGTTTGGTGCCGATCGAGGCGCGGTGCAGGAAACGGGTCATGACGTTCACTCCGATCCAATGGGGATCGCATTCGGGATGTACTCCGTTATCGGCGAGTGAAATCCGAGCTTGAGCGTGTGTTGAAGAACGGCGACACCGGTTCAGGACGGCGCCCCGTCTGTCCGGTCCTGATGACGTGATGACCGGTCACCGGCGACCCGCCAGCGCGGCGCTTTAGGCGATTCTCCAACCCGGTGATGGTCCGCTTGGCCTGTTCGATGCCGGTACATGCGCCTGGGAGGCCGCTCAGATCTCGGCGTCGAGGTCGGTCAGGCGCTGACCGATGCTTCCCATGAAAAACGCCCCGGTCGATGACCGGGGCGTCGCGTCCTATCAGGCAGTCAGGCGCTGGATCAGAACTCCGCCCAGTCGGCTTCGGCGACCGCGGTCGCAGGCTTGGCTGGCGGACGTGCCGGCGTCGCCGGGCGACGGGCGGCGGGCGCCGTCTTCGCGGGCGCCTGGTGCGCAGCCAATATGGCCTGCACCGATGCCTGCGCGGCCTCGATCCGGAACACCGAGACCGTCTGCGCCAGGCCCGCGGCCTGTTCTTCCATCGAGCGTGCAGCGGCGGAGGCTTCTTCCACCAGCGCGGCGTTCTGCTGGGTGGTTTCGTCCATCTGGGTGATGGTCTGGTTGACCTGGTCGATGCCCGAGGCCTGTTCCTGCGAGGCCGCGGAAATCTCCGCCATGATGTCGGTCACGCGCTGCACCGAGGCGACGATCTCGCCCATGGTCTTGCCGGCCTGGCCGGCCAGTGCGGCACCGTCGGAGACCTTGCCGGTCGAGTCGTCGATCAGCTGCTTGATCTCCTTCGCGGCGCCGGCACTGCGCTGGGCCAGCGTGCGGACCTCGGCGGCGACGACCGCGAACCCGCGGCCCTGTTCGCCGGCGCGCGCGGCTTCGACCGCAGCATTCAAGGCCAGGATATTGGTCTGGAAGGCGATGCCGTCGATGACCGAGATGATGTCGCCGATCTTGCGCGAGGCGCGCTCGATGTCGGCCATCGTGGTGACGACCTGGCCGACCACTTCACCTCCCTGCGAGGCGACTGCGGCCGCGCCGATCGCCAGCTGGTTGGCCTGGCGTGCGTGATCCGCGTTCTGGCGCACGGTGGAGGTGAGTTCCTCCATCGATGCGGCGGTTTCTTCGAGGTTCGCGGCCTGCTGCTCGGTGCGGCGCGACAGGTCGTGGTTGCCGGCGGCAATTTCCGACGACGCGGTGCCGATGGCGCCCGAGGCGTCCTGGATACGCGCGACGATGCCGGTCAGCTGCGCGACGGTGGCATTGGCGTTGTCGCGCATGGTCGCGAACACGCCCTGGTAATCGCCGTCCATGCGCACGGTGAGGTCGCCGTCGGCCAGTGCGGTGAGCACGGTCGAGACCTGGTCGAGGCTCGTCGCATTCGCGTCGAGCAAGCCGTTGAGCTGGGTGGCCAACTGCAGATAGAAGCCCTGTTTGCCGTCGAGGCCGATGCGATGCGAGAGGTCGCCCGCGGCGGCGGCCTGGATCACCCGCGCCAGTTCCACTTCGACGTGGACCTGCTGCGTGCGGTCGCGCCATTCGATGACATAGCCGAGCAGCGTGCCGTCGGCATCGTCAACGCGTGCGACGGTCTGGCCGAAGTGCGCACTGCCCATCGTCAGTTCGTCGCTGTGCGCGCCCTGCAACTGGTCGAGCACGCCGGCCATGCGGTCCGGATCCGGCTGGTAGGCATCGATACTGGAGCCGATCAGACCGGCAATGTCGAAGTCGGGCAGTGTTTCGTGGATCTGCGTGTCGTACTGCTGCAGCAGCTCTGTCACTGCGCCGTTGGCGTAGATGATCGTGCGCGACGGGTCGGCGATCATCACGCTGGTGCCGGAGCTGTCGAGCGCGGTGCGGATGCGCAGGTTCTCGCCGGCGATGGCCTGGTCGCGTTCGATGCGCTCGCGCAGGTCGCGCTGCATGCGCTGCATCGACTTGAGCAGGTCGCCGATTTCGTCCGCGCGACTGGTGTCGATCTGGCTGTCGAGCTTGCCGTTGGCGACGTCCTGGGCCACGTCTGCCGCCTTGCGCACCGAGCCGGTCAGGTTGCGCGCCATCAGCCAGGCCACCACCAGTCCACCGCCGATACCGGCCAGCAACAGGATGGCCAGCATCAGCGTCGATGCAGAGTAGGCGCTCTCGGCTTGCACGTTGGATTCGGCGGCAATGCGGTTCGCTTCGTCCGCCAGCGCCGCCAGCGCAGCGCTCGTCGCGTTGTGCAGATCGCTGGTCTCGCCGATGAAGGTATCGGTGGCATCGTCGGGCAGGTCGAGGTCCAGCATCTCGTTGACCGCGGCGTAGGACGCCCGTGCCTTGTCCCAGGCGGCGACGAGTTCCTCGAGCCGGCTCTTCTCTTCAGGGGTGTGGGCGAACTGGACGTAGTCGTCGAAATTCTTCGTGAGCTGCGCGTCGATGGCGCTCGCACGCTCGCGCGCCTGCTGCTTGGATGCTTCACTGGCGCGCACGAGGCCTCGATAGGACGACGTGCGGAACTCGCCGAGCAGGGCGCGTGTCTCGCCGACCAGGGTCACGCTGGGCAGCACATCGGTCGCGAGTTCGCCGGTGACCCGATCCATCGAGCGCAGCCCCATGTAGGCGCCGATGCCCTGGATGAGCATGATGAGCAGGACGACGCCGAAGGCCAGCATCAGCTTGGGGGCGAGCTTGAGATTCGAGAACCACTGCATGGGGCTACTTCCCTTGGACAGGATGGAAAACGGCCCGGTCACGCTGGGCGGGACCGGGCCGGCACATCACTTGATCGTGGCGAGCTTGACGTCGTTGGGCGAGCGGACCGCGATTTCGGCGCGGCTGGCGTCGCGGGAGATCGTGCCCACTATGCAGACGTCGCGGCCTTCGAGTTCTTCCGGCGAGGGACGGAACTTGTCACGCTGGTCCTGCGGGATGCGCGCCGAGAACGTGTGACGCGGGAACGCGCCGCCCATGTGCAGAAAGGTCGGCGAGCCTTCGGAATTTTCGGCATACCGGGTCTTTTCGACCTTGCCGCAGACCATGCCGTTCTGGCCGACAAAGCGGCTGGCCTGGTCGGGACGGATGGCGTCCTGTGCGAGTGCGGCGGACGCGCAGCCGCTCAGCAGCAGTGCGGCCAGCAGGCGGGTCGTGGTCTTCGGGGGCATTGCGATCTACTCCATTGAGGGGTCATCGGGCACTGATTTCATGCGCCCGTCGACCCACTAGCGGCAACGCGCGGCCGAACTTTAGGCCGCGCGCGGACAATCTCAGGCGGCGACTTCGAGCAGTGGCGCGTCGACGAGATCGGCGCTGTCGAGCAGCGTCTCGATATCGAGCAGGATCAGCATGTTGTCGTCGACGGTGCCGATGCCCGCGATGAAGCGGGTATCCACCGCAGCGCCGAACTCGGGCGTTGCGCGGACCTGGTCTTCGGCGAGCGGCACCACATCCGATACGCCGTCGACGACGATGCCGACGACGCGGGCCTCGACGTTGAGCACGATCATCACGGTGAAGTCGTCGTAACGGGCTTCGGCCAGGCGCAGCTTCAGGCGCAGATCGATCACGGGCACGATGGTGCCGCGCAAGTTGATCACGCCCTTGATGTAGTCGGGCGCATCCGGCAGACGGGTCACCGCGTCGTAGCCGCGGATCTCCTGGACCTTGAGGATGTCGACGCCATAGTGCTCGTCGCCGAGGGTAAAGGTCAGATACTCGCCGGCGGCGCTCGGGGTGGAACTGGTCATGCGGTGCGCTCCTGCTGCAAAGCCGCGGATCGCGCGGCGAAGGGTGACGTGCAAGAGATCGGCCGTTCCCACCGGAACTTGAGGGTGTCAGCCGCCAAGACGCTGGCGTGCATTGCGCTGACGTTCGACCTGAAAGATGTACTGCAGGATCCGCTGCTCGCACGCGGTCGACAGGCCGACGAATCGGCAGCCTGCACGCCAGTGCGGCACGCCGCGCACGTCGTAGCGCGCGAGATGCGCGACCTCCAGCGTCACCGGCACCGGTTCGGCATCGGCCAGACGCAGCAGGCTGGGTGGCAGGCGGGTATGCACGGTGAACCGGCTCTCCTGGCCATCGGGCACCGAGATCGCCATGCCGCCGCCGCTGATGTCGAGCGCGCGCAGGCCGTCCAGCGTGGCATCCGGCGCGGCGTTGGCGCTGCCGACATGCACCGTCACCGGCGCCGCCGGTGAGACCTGCAGGCGGTACATCTCGCGCCGTTGCAGGCGCAGCAGCGAGTCCGGCCACTGCACGGAGAACGCGGGATAGCCCTCCCAGGTGATGCGCGTGGGCGTGGGCAGGCGGAAGCGGATGGGCACCAGATCCATCTGGGTGCTGCAGACCAGGCGGCTGGCGGCCGCCATGCGCCGGTTGGTGGCCTCCTGCCGGTTGCCGTCCAGCACCAGGGTGCCGTCGTCGAGCACGGCCAGCAGCGCGGTCGGGCAGCTGTGGCCACCGGGGACGAGGCTCGCAGTGATCATCGCCCGGGCGTCGACCAGCGCGCGCAGCACCTGCGCGATCTCGCGCGGCTCACGCAGCGCGTAGGGCGAATGCGCGTCATCGTCCAGTGTCTGCAGAGGTTCGTCGATGGCAGCCATCGTCCAGCGGAAAGTCGTCGGGTCCTGGTGATTAGCGGCTGCACGCTCTGGAAATGAAGCCGCGTTGCACTGTCGCCCGTCAGACGGCTTCCAAGGTTGGCGCGTGCGTCGCCTCGGCGATCGTCTGCAGCCACGCGGTGGTGGTGTCCACGCGGAACACCGAGACCGTCTGTGCCAGGACGGTGGCCTGTTCCTCCATCGCGCGTGCGGCGGCCGAGGCCTCTTCCACGAGTGCAGCGTTCTGCTGGGTGGTTTCGTCCATCTGGCTGACCGTGTGATGGACCTGTTCAATGCCGGACGCCTGCTCCTTCGAGGCGCTCGAGATCTCGGCCATGATGTCAGTCACCCGTTGCACCGAGGCGACCAGCTCGCCCATCGTCTCGCCCGCCTGGGCGGCCAGCGCGGCGCCGTCGGCGACCTTGCCGGTGGAGTCGTCGATCAACTGCTTGATCTCCCTGGCCGCTGTCGCGCTGCGCTGGGCCAGGCTGCGCACTTCCGAGGCGACGACCGCGAAGCCGCGGCCTTGTTCGCCGGCGCGCGCGGCTTCGACCGCGGCGTTCAATGCGAGGATATTGGTCTGGAACGCGATGCCGTCGATGACCGAAATGATGTCGCCGATGCGGCGCGAGGATCGTTCGATATCCGACATGGTGGTCACCACCCGGCCGACCACATCACCGCCCTGGGCCGCGACCGATGCGGCGCCGATGGCAAGCTGATTGGCCTGGTGCGCATGCTCGGCGTTCTGACGGACGGTGGCAGTCAGCTCCTCCATCGCAGCCGCGGTTTCCTCGAGATTCGCCGCCTGCTGTTCGGTGCGGCGAGAGAGATCATGGTTGCCGGCAGCGATCTCCGATGAGGCGTCGCCGATCGAAGCGGATGCGGCCTGGATCCGGGTGACGATGGCAGTGAGTTGGGCCACGGTCGCGTTCGCATCGTCACGCATCGTGGCGAATACGCCCTGGAACTCGCCGTCCATGCGCGCGGTGAGGTCGCCGCGGGCGATCGCACGCAGCAGCGACGACAGGTCGGCGAGATTGCTGTCAGTGGTGTGCATGAGCCGGTTCAGGCCGCCGACCATGTCGTGGAAGTCGTACTGGAAGCGGTCGGCATCGCCGCGCACGGCGAAGTCGCCTTCGGCCGCCGCCGCGACCAGGCGCCGGATCTCGCCGTTGATCGCGGTGAGATTGGCCTTCGCGGTGTCCATGGTGTCGGTGAGTACCGCTTTCTCGCCGGGCAACCGGTCCATGTCCTGCGACAGATCGCCGATCGCATAGCGCTGCACCACCTCGACCAGCCGCATCTTCACCGCGATATGCGCGGCGACCAGATCGTTGGTACCCGCGACCATCACGCCGTAGTCGCCCGGGAACGCCGCGGCATCCATGCGGTGGCTGATGGTGCCGGCCTCGTGCTGGCGGGCCATTTCGCGCTGTGCGCCGATCACCGCACGCAGTTGCGTCTGCATGCCTTGCATCGCGGTCAGGACGTCGCCGACTTCGTCGCGACGACCGGCTTCGATGTCCGCATCCAGCTCGCCGCGGCTGATGCGGTTCGACGCTGCCAGCGCCGCGTGCAATGGACCGGTAATCCCGCGCGTCAGCAGCCAGGCGATGGTGCCGCCGGCGACGAGCGCCACGCCGGTCAAGGCCAGCATCAGCAGTGCGAACCCGTCGGCCGTCGCGACCGCGGCGGCGGCTTCCTGCTGGTTCTTGCCTTCCTGCAGATCGATGAAGGCGTTGATGCGCGCCAGCCAGGTGACGAACGCGGGCGCGGCGTCGGCGATCAGCAACTGCTGCGCGCCAGCGGCGTCACCGACCGCGCGCAGGCCCCGCACCCGGGCGATCAGCGGCAAAGCCTCCGCCTCGATCGTCCGGATGTCGTCGAGCAGCACGCGTTCCTGCTGGTCGGTCGAGCTCGCGACGAGCGCATCGAGCGGCGCGGCGGCGTCGGCATAGAAGCCGGCCAGCGTGTCGATCTGCGCTTCGGCGGCGACGACCGCCTCCGGGCCGTCGGCCAGCACCACGTCGCGCAAGGCGATCGCACGATCGTGCACGCTGCCGCGGAAATTGATCGCGTGACGCTGCTTGACGCTGTTGACGTCGTTGATCGTGTGCAGGCCGTCACTGATGCGGTCGACCCGCTGGATGCCGACGGCCGTCAGCACGACCATCAACAGGATGACGCAGGAGAATCCGACCGCGAGCCGCTGGCCGATCCGGAGGTTGGCGAAGTGCATGGGGAACATCCATCGTGAGCACCCGATGCGTGCAGCCGCGCTGCTGACCGTCGGGCATACCGGTCGGATCTCATAACGGCGCGGTGAGCGCGCTCTGAATGAGATGCCGGTAGAACGCACAATGTGATTCATGTCGCGGAAGGCAACGTGCTGACGGCGTGAATCGTGCGCGCTGCGTGGCTGATCCGGCTTCCTGCCGATTGATTCCCCTGGAGTTGTGTCGCTTCGTCAGAACACGTGCTGGCGACGCGGGCACATCACGCCCGCGTGGCCCGGCTCAGGCGGCGGCCAGCATCGGCGGTGCGCTCCGGTCCGACGATGCGACGGTTTCGAGTTGCACCGTCGTCGTGTCGATGCGGAACACCGAGACCGTTTCGGTCAGGCCGGCCGCCTGTTCTTCCATGGCGCGCGCAGCAGCCGAGGCTTCCTCGACCAGCGCGGCGTTCTGCTGCGTGGTCTCGTCCATCTGGGTGATGGTCTGGTTGACCTGTTCGATACCCGCGGCCTGTTCCTGCGACGCCGCGGCGATCTCGGCCATGATGTCGGTCACGCGCTGCACCGACGACACGATCTCGCCCATGGTCCTGCCGGCCTGGCCCGCCAGCGCGGCGCCCGCGGACACCCTGCCGGTGGAGTCATCGATCAGCTGCTTGATCTCCTTGGCCGCCTGCGCGCTGCGTTGGGCGAGGGTGCGGACCTCCGAGGCGACGACCGCAAAACCGCGACCCTGCTCGCCGGCGCGCGCCGCCTCGACCGCCGCGTTGAGCGCGAGGATGTTGGTCTGGAACGCGATGCCGTCGATGACCGAGATGATGTCGCCGATCTTGCGCGAGGACTTCTCGATGTCGGCCATCGTGGTGACGACCTGGCCCACGACATCGCCGCCCTGCGAGGCAACCGATGCGGCACCGATGGCGAGCTGGTTCGCCTCGCGGGCGTGGTCGGCGTTCTGCCGCACGGTGGAGGTGAGCTCCTCCATCGACGCGGCGGTTTCCTCGAGGTTGGCCGCCTGCTGTTCTGTGCGGCGCGACAGATCGTCGTTGCCGGCGGCGATCTCGGACGACGCGGTCCCGATTGCATCCGACGCGCCCTGGATGCGCGCGACGATGCCGGTCAGCTGTGAGACGGTCGCGTTGGCGTCGTCCCGCATCGCGGCGAACACGCCGTGGAACTCGCCATCCATGCGCACGGTCAGGTCGCCGCGTGCGATGCCCTGCAGCAGCGCGGACGCGGCCGCGAGGTTGGCATCGGTGGTGCCCATCAGGCCGTTGAGGCCTTCGACCATCAGGCGGAAATCGTGCTGGAACGCGGCCTCGTCGCCGCGCACCGTGAAGTCGCCACCGGCCGCGGCGTCGACCAGATGGCGGATCTCGTGGTTGATCGCGAGCAGGTTGCGCTTGGTGGTGACCATGGCCTCGGTCAACCGGGCCTGTTCGCCGGGCAGGGCCGCCATGTCGACGGTGAGATCGCCGATCGCGTAGCGCTGCATGATGTCGACCATGCGCATCTCGATGTCGATGTGCGCGCCGACGAGCGTGTTGGTGTCGCGCACCATGCGGCCGTAGTCGCCGGGGAAGCGGCTGTCGTCCATGCGGTAACTGATCTCGCCGGCGTCGTGCCGGGCGGCCATGTCGCTCTGCGCGGTGATCACCGCCTGGACCTGTGTCTGCATCGCCTGCATCGCGCCCAGCAGCTGGCCGACCTCGTCCCGGCGCGTGGTGTCGATCGCGCCGCCGAGCTTGCCGGCGGAGACGTCGTTGGCGACGCGCACCGCATCGCGCACCGGCACGACGATGGCACGTGCGATGAACCAGCCCATCAGCCCGGCGAGCACGCTCAGGGCGACGATGCCGGCAAGGATCGCCTGGCTGCTGGTGCTGTAGAGCGCGTCGGTGACGGCGATCTCGCCGTGCAGCTTGGTCGTGGTCTGCTCGCCGAGCGCTTTCAGCGAGGCGAACAGGTCGCGCCGCATCGGGCGCGACTTGTCGTCGGACACGGTCTGCGCGGCGACCGGATCGCCGGCGGCGAGCGCCGCTGCGATTTCGTCGTGCGCGCCGAAGTAGGCGGCCAGTTTCGCGGTCACTTCGGCATACAACGTGCGTTCGTCGGCCGTCAGCGGCAGCGCTTCGTAGAGCGCCTGCTGCGCCTGCACGATGGCCTTGCTGTCGGCCATGCGCTTGTCGTAATCCAGGATCGCGTCCGGTTCGTCCAGCCGGGTCAGCTGCGCCATCTCGAACGTGCGGAACTCGCCGAGCTGCGCCCGCACTTCGCCCATGTACTGCATGGCGGGGACGTCGTGTCCGCTGACGTTCTGCAACTGGGTGTTGAGCGCGCGCAACTGCAGCAGGGCGAAGACGCCCAGCGCGATGGTCATCAGCGAGGTCAGGGTGAAGGCGACGGCGAGCTTCCGGCCGATGGCGAGATTCTGGAACCACTGCATGGGATATCTCCGGAAACGGGCGACGGCACAATCAATCCGCAGACAGGCGGATGCCCCGTGTCGCCAGTGCGGGATGCGCACGCGTGGTGGAGCGTGTGGCGGGTCTGCACCCCAGTAACGGCCGTGTGAAGACATCCTTGAGTCGCCGGGGAGCCCGGCAGGGCCGGCGAACGCGTAGCGTGACGTGACGTGTCGCGGAGGTGGTCTGCGGATGCGCGCGTGCGTCCACAACCGGACCCCGCTGGTGGCGGACCGGGCAATGACGGAGCGAACTGGCGGGACGGGACGTCCCGTTACGCGGCCTGCGGCACCCGCAACGAGCGCACCAGGCCGCCCACGTCGACAATCAATGCGACACGGCCATCCCCCAGGATCGTGGCGCCGGATACGCCATCCACACGGCGGTAGTTGTTCTCGAGATTCTTGACCACGACCTGTTGCTGCCCCAGCAGTTCATCGACCTCCAGCGCCAGCTTCTGTCCATCGCCTTCGACCACGACGACCAGCGCATCGTCACGGCGGGTGTGGCCGTAGCGGTAATAGCTGTTGAGCGAGACCAGCGGCAGATATTCGCCGCGCACCCGCAGCACGCGGCCGTCGCCGGCCACGCTGCGCACGTCCTCGGCCTGCGGCTGCAGGGCCTCGATCACGTGCGACAGCGGCAGGATCAGGGTTTCGTCGCCGACGGCGACGGTCATGCCGTCGAGGATCGCCAGGGTCAACGGCAGCCGGATGATGACGCGTGTGCCGCGGCCCAGCGCACTCTGCAGCTGCACTTCACCGCCCAGCGCCTGGATATTGCGCCGCACCACGTCCATGCCGACGCCGCGCCCTGACAGATCGGTCACCGCATCGGCGGTGGAGAAACCGGGCTGGAAGATCAGGTCCCAGACCTGCGCGTCGGTCGGCTTCTCGGGTACCGGGAGGCCCCGTTCCAGCGCCTTGGCGAGGATGCGTTCGCGGTCGAGACCGCGGCCGTCGTCGGCGACTTCGATGACGATGTGGCCGCCCTGGTGCGAGGCGGCGAGGGTGATCGTGCCGGTGCCGTCCTTGCCCGCAGCGACGCGCGTGTCCGGCAGCTCCAGACCGTGGTCGATCGAGTTGCGCACCAGGTGCACCAGCGGGTCCGCGATCTTCTCGATCAGGCCCTTGTCGAGCTCGGTGCCTTCGCCCAGCGTGCGCAGGCGGACCTGCTTGCCGAGACGCGCGGACAGATCGCGCACCAGGCGCGGGAAGCGGCGGAATACGGCTTCGACCGGCAGCATGCGCACGCCGATCACAGCTTCCTGCAGATCGCGGGTATTGCGCTCCAGCAGGTCCAGGCCTTCGAACAGGCGTTCGGCCAGCGCCGGATCCAGGTTGCTGCTGACCTGCTTGAGCATCGCCTGGGTGATGACCAGTTCGCCGACCAGATTGATCAGCCCGTCGATCTTGTCGGTGCTGACCCGGATCGAACTCTCCGCTGCGTCGGCGGTGCCACCGGACGCGGCCGGCGCGGCGGCCGTGACGCCGCCCTCGACGACAGTGTCGATGATCGCGTCGATGACCTCGACGGGCTCGGGCAGGATCGGCTGCACGTCGAGTTCGCAGTCGTCCTCGACCCAGGCGAAGGCTTCGTCGACGGCGGCGCGCGGCACGCTGCCCAGCAGACCCAGATCCCAGGCCAGATAGGCTTCCAGCGGATCGAGCTGGTCGAAGCCGGGCAGGCGCTCGGTACGCACGGCGACCTCGAGCGGACCGAGACGATCGAGCTCGCGGATGATGCGCAGCGGATCGTTGCCGCTCATGAACAACGACGGCGCCGGCGTGAAGCCGATGCGCCAGCCGGCCGGTTCGGCCTCGGCCGCCGCAGGCTTTACGGCAACCGGCGCCGGCGCCTCGCTGCCGGCCAGGACGGCGTTGAGCCGCGCCTGGACCGCCTGCGAGGCCTGCGGATCGGCGGGGTGGCCGGTTTCGGCTTCGCCGAGCAGGGCGCGCAGCACGTCGACCGAGGCGAGCATCGCGTCGATCGATGCGCCGGTGACCGCGCGCTTGCCGGCGCGCAGCTCGTCGAGCAGCGTTTCCAGCACGTGGGTCAGCGCGGCGACGGCGTCGAATCCGAACGTGGCCGCGCCGCCCTTGATGGAATGCGCCGCGCGAAAGATCGAGTTGATCAGCTCCGGATCGCGGTCGCCCTGTTCGAGCTGCAGCAGGCCGGCTTCCATCGCTTCCAGCCCCTCCCGGCTTTCTTCGAAGAAAGTGGCGTGAAAGCGCTGCATGTCCATGCTCATGGGAACTCGGCCTGCGATCTGGATGCGAAAGGACTGAAGGAGATCAGCCCAGAACTTTCTGGACGGTGGCGACCAGCTGATCCGGGTTGAACGGCTTGACCAGCCAGCCGGTCGCACCGGCGGCCTTGCCTTCCGCCTTCTTGTCGGCCGCCGACTCGGTGGTCAGCATCAGCATCGGGGTGAACTTGTAGTCCGGCAGGCCGCGCAAGGCACGGATCAGCGAGATGCCATCCATGTTCGGCATGTTGACGTCGGTCACCACGGCGTTGAAACGCTGGCCCTGGGCGCGGCCGAGCGCGACCTGCCCGTCTTCGGCCTCGTCGACATCGAACCCGGCCGAAGTCAGGGCGAAGGACACCATCTGGCGCATCGAGGCCGAATCGTCTACTACAAGAATGCGTGCGCTCATGCGGCGTTCTCCACTGTGCTTGCGTGTGTTGCGTTTGAAGGATCGGAAGTGTCGCCGTCGAGACCGAGTGCGGCGTTGAGACCGAGCAAGCGGGTGGCATCGCGCAGCGCGTCGCTGCAGCCGCGCAGCTCGGTACGGTGACCGGTGCCATCGCGGCTGGCGAAGAACGCGCACAGCACCTGCAGGCCGGCGGTGTGCACCCGCCGCACCTCGGTGCCGTCGAGCACCACTGCCTCGGCCTGCTCCAAATACGGCGCAAGCCGTTCCTTCAGGCCGGTACTGGTCTCGATGCCGAGGTCATCGCCTAGATGCACGGTGTCCATCGCGTCTTCCACAAAAGGGGGTTCGGACAGGAATAGCGGCAATTCCCGGCGGTTCTTTAGCGCGGCCGCGCGATCACGCTCAACGCGGCGGAAACAAAGGGATGGCCATCAGCCGGTTGGCGTCGAGCAACAGCATCATCGCCCCGGCCAGGCGAGCGATGCCGCGGATGCGGTGATCGCCGACCGGCGCCAGGCGCGAGGTGTGCGTGCCCTCGATCTGCGCATCGCCGATCAGCACCACGTCCTCGACCGATGACACGCGCAGCCCGAGCACGTCGCCGGCATCCTCGAGCACGATGATCCGCGTCGCCGCCGTTTCCTCCACCGCCACGTCGCCCAGCTGCAGGCCGAGGTCCACCACCGGCACCACCTGTCCGCGCAGGTTCATGACGCCGGCCAGGCAAGGCGCAGCGCCGCGTAGCGCCAGCAGCGGCGATGGCAGCACCACCTCTCGGATCTTCAGCAGTTCGATCGCATAGGCCTGCACGCCGCAGCGCAGGCGCAGCCAGCGGGCCGTGCGGTCCGCGGCGCGGCGGTGCTGCAGCGGTGCCGCCGCGGCCAGCCCGGGCGCGTTGGCGGCGTTGCGCGGCGGCGCTGCAAAGGCGATCTTGGGGGGCGAGGGCGTTTCCCGTGGCGGTGGTGCAACACGGGGCAGTGCCTGGGGCCGCACGACCGGTGCGGGCGCCAATGCGACCGGGGTCGCCTCGGGTGTTTCTGCAGCCAGCGCAAGAGGCGGCGCAACGATGGCAGGCGCCTCGGGCACGCGCGTCGGTGCCGGCGTCGCTGCACGTGCAGCGGGCGCCGGCACCTCTTCGGTCGCCGTCGACAGCAACATGCCGAGGTAGTCGTCGACGACCCCAGCCGGTGTCATGCCGCTTGCTCCAGGGCGTGATCCTCGGCCAGCACCCAATCCAGCGCACGGGCATACGCTGCCATGGCGCGGCCGGGCGGATCGCCGCTGAACACCTGGCAGGCCAGCGCATCGGCGTTGCTGAGTTGGGTGTCGACCGGCACGGCTTCGGCCCAGATGCGGCCCGCATATTCGCCCCGCAGCTGACTCAGGGTGTCGCGGCCGATCCGTGTGCGGCGGTCGTACATCGTCGGGATGATCGACACCGGCAACGGTCGCTGCCGCGAGCGCTCGACCATCTCGCCGGTCCGCACCATGCCGGCCAGTCCGTACAGTGCCAGCGGCTCGCACTGGGTCGGCACGATCAGGCGGTCCGCCGCCGCAAGCGCGTTGACCATCAGCAGGCCGAGCGTTGGCGGGCAGTCCAGCAGCACCGCGTCGTGACCGCCGGCATGCCGGGTGATCGCCTGCGACAGTGCGAGTCCCAGACCCGGCTGGGTCGCGCTGCGGCGTTCCAGCGTGGCGAGCGCGGTCTGCGCGCAAACGAAATCGAGGCCTTCGGTTGGCGAGGGCCGCAGCAAGGACGCCAGCGTCGGCGGCGGCGTGCTGAACAGGTCGATGACGCCCGGCGGCTGCGGCTCGCTGGGAATGCCGAACGCACGCGTCAACGATGCATGCGGGTCGAGATCGACCAGCAACACACGCAGGCCGCGCGCGACCATCGCGCGTCCAAGGGCGAGCGAGGTCGTGGTTTTACCAACGCCTCCCTTCTGGTTGGCGATCGCCCAGACGCGCATCAGCTGTCTCCTTGCGGGGGTGGGGTGGAAGCAGGGGAAGGGGGTGGGGTGACACCGGCCACGGCGGGTACCGGGGCTGCGGGATAATGCGACGCAGGTGGCTCCGCCATCGGTTGCCGCGGCCCCACCGGTGCGCCGGTATCGGGCGTGGCCAAGACCATCAGCACGACGCGGCGGTTGGCGTTGCGCCCGGCGTCGGTGTCGTTCCTCGCCTTGGGGCGATACTCGCCGTAGCCCACCATCACCAGACGTTCGGGCGCGAAACGTTCGCGCACGAACAGGTGCACCACGCTTGCTGCGCGCGCGGCCGAGAGTTCCCAGTTCGACGGGAACTGCGCGGTCGCGATCGGGCGATCATCCGTATAGCCCTCGATCCGGATCGGATTGGGCAGGTCGCGCAGCACCGCGGCCAGACGCCCCAGCAGCTCCTGTGCACCGAAATCCAGCCCGGCCGAGCCGCTCTGGAACAGGATGTCGCTGTTGATCTCGACCTCCAGCCAGAGGTCCGAGCGGCGCACCGTGATCAGGCGCGCGCGCACCATTTCCGACAGCGTGTCTTCGAGTTGCAATGCGATTCGTGCGAGCTGCTCGCGAGAGGCGGCGATCGATGCCGCATCGGCACCGCTGTCACCGATCCGGTCGGCGCGCATTTTGGATTCGAGCATCGGCTGCAGCGGCGAATCGAGCAGCGGTGCCCTGCTGGGCCCTTGATGCGCGCCACGCGGGGACGCCGTCGGACGGCCGACCATGGCTTCACTGCGCTGGTTGTCGCCGATCTGGATGGGCTCGATCGCGCGGGGCGGCGCATTGAACGCGCTCGCCAACGATGCCGCGACCGCACGGTACTTGCCTTCATTGAGCGAGGACACCGCGTACATCACCACGAAGAAGGCGAGCAGCAGGGTCACCAGGTCGCCGTAGGGAATGGCCCAGGCTTCGTGGTTGACGTGATCTTCGTGGGGTTTTTTACGTGCCATGCGCGGGTCAGTGCAGGAAGCCGGCGAGCCGCGCCTCGATATTGCGCGGGTTCTCGCCCTGGGCGATCGCGATCAGCCCTTCGATCGCGAGTTCGCGCTCGCCGCTGCGGCGATTGATGACGCTCTTGAGCTTGGCCGCCATCGGCAGAAAAAACATGTTGGCCGACGCGATGCCATAGATCGTGGCAGTGAACGCAGCGGCGATGCCGGTGCCGAGCTTGCTCGGGTCGGCGAGATTCTTCATCACCGCGATCAGCCCGAGCACAGCGCCGACGATGCCAAGTGTGGGGGCATAGATGCCCATGCCCTCGAAGACCTTGGCCGCGGCGAGGTCGTTGTGTTCCTCGCCCTGCAGGTCGATCTCCAGCATGTGGCGGATGGCTTCAGGCTCGACGCCGTCGACCAGCATCTGCAGACCTTTTTTCAGGAACGGATCGGTCTGCGCCTCGACGTGGCTTTCCAGGCCCAACAGGCCCTGTTTGCGCGAGACATTGCTCCATTCCAGCAGTTGCGCGATCAGCGCAGCGCGATCGGAGACCGGCGGCTTGATCACCCAGATGGCGATGCGCATCGCGTGCTTGAACACCGGCGCGGGCGTGTGCAGCAGGATCGATGCGACGGTGCCGACCATGACGATCAAGAATGCGGCCGGTGACCACAGCGCGCCGAGACCCGCGCCCTTGAGCACGCTGCCGCCCAACAGGGCGACGACGGCGAGGACGAGTCCGGCGATGCTGAAAATATCCATGACGTTGGTATCGGCGGGGCGGCAGGGGACTTGAGTGGGAGCGGGGCAGCGGGTGACGACCGGACGCATCTCCGGTCATCACCCTTCACCGTTTCAACGCATCCACGTCGAGGATCAGCGCCAGCCGTCCGTCACCGATCAACGTCGCGCCGGCATAGCCGGGCAGTCCGCGCAGCGCACGTGGCAGCGGTTTGATGACCACTTCCTCACGCCCGCGGACTTCATCGACGACCAGGCCGAAGCGGCTGTCGCCGCGTTGCAGGACCACGATGGTCAGCAATGTCGTGTCCTGCGCCGGCTGGCCCAGCCAGTGGCGCAGGTCCAGCAGCGACAGGGTGTGCGAGCGGCGGTCGAGCGCGGCGCGCCCGTCGAACCAGTTCACCGTGCGCGCCGGCGCGTGCAGCACCTCCTGCACGCGCGCCAGCGGCAGGGCGTAGCAGTCGTCGGCGGCATGGACCAGCAGCGTCGGCAGGATCGCCAGCGTGAGCGGGACGCGCAGCGAGAAACGGCTGCCGCGACCGAGTTCGGACTGCACCTGGATCTGGCCGCCGAGCTCGCGGATGCGGGATTGCACGACGTCCATGCCGACGCCGCGGCCGGAAATGTCGCTGACTTCGTCCCGGGTGGAAAACCCGGCCAGGAAGATCAGATTGAGGCATTCCTCGGCGTTGAGACGTGCGGCGGACTCGGCGTCGATCAGGCCTTTGTCGCGGGCCTTGGCACGCAGCCGTTCCGGATCGATGCCGGCGCCGTCGTCGTGGATTTCGATACCGACGTAGTCGCCCTGCTGCTGCGCGATCAGGCGCACGCGGCCGGCGCGCGGCTTGCCGGTCGCCTCACGCAGTGCGGGCATCTCGATGCCGTGGTCGATCGCGTTGCGCACCAGGTGGATCAGCGGATCGGCCAGGGCCTCGACCAGGTTGCGGTCGAGTTCGGTCTCCGCGCCGACGAGCTCCAGATCGACTTCCTTGTCCAGCGCGCGGGCGACATCGCGGGCCAGCTTGGGAAAGCGCGAGAACACCTTGCCGACCGGCTGCATGCGCGTGCGCATGACGGCGCCCTGCAGGCGCGCGGTCGCGTTGTCGAGCGTGGTGACGGCGCGGTCGAGATCCTCGTCGCGCAGCCGTGCGCGCAGGGTCTTGAGCCGATTGCGGGCCAGCACGAGTTCGCCGACCAGGTCGACGATGACGTCGAGCCGCTTGGTGTCGACGCGTACTGTCTGCTCGCGTTCGGTCGGCGCAGCGGAAGCCTTCGGCGCCGCGGCGGGCGGTGCGCTACGTGGTGCCGGTCGCGGAATGGCCGCAGGCGTCGGTGTGGCGACAGCGGGTGCGGCTGCCTGCGTGCCCGGTGCGGCGCTTCCGTGCAACTGGTCGAGCAGGGCTTCGAATTCGTCGTCGTCGATCATGTCGGCAACGGGTTTGGCGGCCGTCGCCGCAGGCGCGGCCACGCCGGGCGCGGCGGCGCCATGCAGTTGGTCGAGCAGAGCCTCGAATTCGTCGTCGTCGATCATGGCCGCCGTCGCGGCGACCGTCTGCGTGCCGGGCACGCCGTCGCCGTGCAACTGGTCGAGCAGGGCTTCGAATTCGTCGTCGGAGATCATGTCGCCGCCGGTGGCCACTGGAGCGGCCGCGCGAAGCGGTGCCGCGACCGGCGCATCGGCCGGCGCGAAGCCCGCGATCAGCTCGGCTGGTGCGCTCGGCACGGTGTCGTCGGTCTCGATCGCATCGACCATCGCCTGCAGCCAGTCCAGCGACTGCTGCGCCGCGTCGAAGTGGCGCGGCAGCAGCGGGGTCTGACCGGCGCGCACCATGCCCAGGGTTTCCTCGGCGGCATGGCACAGCTCGACCAGCGGCGTCGCGCCGAGAAACCCCGCGCCGCCCTTAAGCGTGTGGAACGCGCGGAAGACCGCGTTGAGACGCTCGCGGTCATCAGGCGTCTGTTCCAGACCCACGAGCTGGCCACCAAGGTCGTCGAGCAGCTCCCGGGCTTCGAGCACGAAGTCGGCAACGATGTCGGGCGACTGCATCAGCGTCGACCCGGATCGTTGGCGCGGGCGGTCCGCCCGGCAGCCATGCCGCAGACATGGGCGGCAGGCCGTTCATGCACAACCGCCCGTGCGACTGCACAGGGTCGCGCACGTGTCGGCGTCATCACTCGTTCGTGTCTCGACATCAGCATTCCCGTTCCTGCCGCGCGCGCGGAGACGCGGCGCGGCCTGTTCCAACCGCGTGGGTCGATCTTCAGAGCCCCAGGTGCGACAGCAGGTCGTCCGCGTCGCTCTGGCCGACCGTATTGCGATCGAGGCCGGCGACCGACGGCCCGTTGCCGCGCTGGTTGTCCTCCTTCGGCGGCAGGCCGAGCGCGCCGAAGCCCTCGTGCACCCCGCGGACGATGCCGGCGACGCGGCGGATGATCTGGCCGCCGAGATCCTGATGACTCTGCGCCAGCGCCATCTCGCGCAGGTTCTCGCGCAGCGATTCGATCGTGCTGATCTGGGCGTCGTCCAGCGGACCTTCCTTGAGCCGGGCGACCAGCGCGCGGCTGTCGTCGATCAGGTCCAGGGTGCGGTGCGTCGCCTGCTCGGTCATTGCGACCACGTGGTCGAGGCGCGCGCAGGCATCGTCCAGATCGCTGCCTTCTGCGGGCGTCGGCGGCAGCGTGTCGAGGGCCTGCGACAGTTCGCGCGCAAGCCGGCCCAGGCCGGTGACGAGGCTGCGCGCACGCGCATTCGCCAATGCGTCGACCTGTTGGCGCCAACCTTCCTCGTCGCCGCGCTCCAGTGCTTCCAGCGCGTCGTGCAGCATGTTCGCCAGTCGGGCGCGTTCGTTGTCGGGCGTGGTCATGCCGCGTTCCCGAGGCGCTCGAAGATCTTGCCGAGCTTTTCTTCCAGCGTCTGCGCGGTGAAGGGTTTGATGATGTAGCCGTTCACGCCGTTCTGGGCAGCTTCGATGATCTGCTCGCGCTTGGCTTCGGCGGTCACCATCAGCACCGGCAACGGGCGGAACTTGGGATCGGCGCGGATCGCGCACAGCAACTCGATGCCGGTCATGCCCGGCATGTTCCAGTCGGTGATGACCAGCTCCACCGCGTCCTGGCGCAGCACGGACAGCGCGCTGTGGCCGTCTTCCGCCTCGACCGTATTGTTGAAGCCGAGATCGGACAGCAGGTTCTTGACGATCCGGCGCATCGTCGAGAAATCGTCGACGATCAGGATGCGGATGTTCTTGTTCAAAACGTGTTCCTCAAAAAGAGCGTGCAACAGTGTGGGATGGGATGCGCCGCCGCATCCCGATCGTCAGTCGTCGAGGCCGAAGCCCGTATCGGCGAGCTGGAAGGCGGTGAGACGGCCGCGCAGGCGGATCACCGCCTGCCCGTGGATCTGGCAGACGCGGGACTCGCTGACGCCGAGCACGGCACCGATCTCTTTCAGGTTGAGCTCCTGCTCGTAGTACAGCGACAGCACCAGTTGCTCACGCTCTGGCAGGTGGCCGATCGCCTTGGCGAGCTCACGGCCGAATTCACCGCGCACCAGCGCTTCCTGTGGCGTGGGCCCGCCGCCCCGGCTGACCGGCTCCACCTCGCCGTGATCTTCGACGTGCGAATCCAGGCTGAGTACCTGCCCGCGCGCAGCGTCCTCCAGCAGGCGCTGGTACTCGCCCAGGGGAAGTTCGAGCTTGGCAGCGACTTCCTGCGCGCTGGCCGCGCGTCCGCTGCTCTGTTCGATCTCTCGGATCGCCGCCGCAGCTTCACGTGCGCGCCGGTGCACGGAGCGGGGGACCCAGTCGCCACGGCGGATTTCGTCGATCATCGAGCCACGGATGCGGATCGACGCGTAGGTCTCGAACGAGGCGCCCTGGTCGGCGTCGTAGCTGCGCGAGGCTTCGAGCAGGCCGATCATGCCGGCCTGCACGAGGTCGTCGATCTCCACACTGGCCGGCAGGCGCGCTGCGAGGTGATGGGCGATACGGCGAACCAGTTCGGCATGCTGGACCAGCGGGTCGACCGCGGCCGTGCGTTGCACCGCCTGGTACTGGCGGGCGGCGAGGTTCATGCGGTCACTCCCTGGCGCAGCATGCGCTCGACAAAGAACTCGACATGCCCGCGCGGCGCGGTCGGCGCCTGCCAGCGCGAGATGCGGCGGGCGATCTCGACCAGCGCACGCGCCGATGGGCTGCCCGGATAGGCCAGCACCACAGCCTGCTGGCGCTGCACTGCCATGCGCAGCCAGTCGCACTGCGGCACCGCGCCGAGGTAGTTCAGCGACACGCCGCCGATGAAGCGTTCGCAGACGCGCGAGAGCTTGTCGTGCAGGTTGCGGCCTTCCTGCGGGCTGCGGACCATGTTGGCGACGACCTGCACCCGGTCGACGCCACGCTCGCGCGCCAGCACCTTGATCAATGCGTACGCGTCGGTGATCGAGGCCGGTTCGTCGCAGACCACGACCAAGGCGTCGTGCGCGGCCTGGCAGAAAGTCAGCACCGAATCGGTGATGCCGGCTGCGGTGTCCACCACCAGCAGGTCGAGATCACGCTGCAGGTCGTTGAAGACGTTGACCAGGCCCGCGTGTTCGGCGGGACGCAGTTCGGCCATATGCCGGCGACCCGATGCGGCGGGCACGACCAGCACACCGCCCGGACCTTCGAGGATCACATCGTCGAGTTCGCAGCGTCCGGCGACCAGGTCGGCCAGCGTGCGCTGCGGCGACAGGCCCAGCAGCACGTCGACGTTGGCCAGGCCCAGATCGGCGTCCAGCAGCAACGTGCGCTGGCCCATGCCCGAAAGCGCCACCGACAGGTTGGCCGAGATGTTGGTCTTGCCCACACCACCCTTGCCACCGGTGACGGCGAGGGTGCGGACAGGCTGGAATGGAATGGTGGACATCGGCAGGCGCTCAGGCGACGGCATGGTCGTGATTCCGGAACGCGGGCTCCGGGACAATCGGCTTATCGGCATCGCGGCGGAGATCTTCAAGGCGAAGCACCAGATGCGCGGCATGGGCCCGGTGCAGGTCGTCGGGAATGCGTTGGCCGTCGGTCACCCAGGTCAGCGGCAACTGGTGGTCGACCACCACGGACAGCGCGCTGCCCAATCGGCTGGTCTCGTCGAGCTTGGTCAGCACCACGCCCTGCGGGCGGGCGTTCTCGAACCGGCGCACCACTTCGTCTAGATCCGCGAAATGGGTGTTGGCGGGCAATACCAGCAGGGTGCGCACCTGGCGCGCAGCACGCAGCCAGTTGAGCTGACCGGCGAGTGCACGATCACGCTGGCTCAGGCCGGCGGTGTCGACGAGCACCAGCCGGTAATCTTGGAGCTTCTGCAGCAACTGGATCAGCCCGGCCTCGCTGTCGGCCTCGTGCACGGCGATGCCGAGCTGGCGTCCGTAGCTGTGCAACTGTTCGCGGCCACCGATACGCGAGGTGTCGGTCGTCACCAGGGCGACGTCACGCGGCTGGTGCAGCGCTGCGTAGAGCGCGGCCAGCTTCGCGATGGTCGTGGTTTTGCCGGCGCCGGTCGGTCCGACGAGGGCGATGACGCCCGCTTCGGCCAGCGGGTCGATCGGACAGATCGGCAACTGCTTGGACAGCAGTGCGAGCATCAGGCCGCGGACGCGCGCGTCCGGGGTGTCGGCGGGAATCTGCAGCACGGTGTCGCGGGTGATGCCCGCATCGAAGCCGTAGTCTTCCATCAGCTCCATTGCCTGGGCACGCGCAGGCGAGCCACGCAGTCGCTCGTCGGTGAGGCGGGCCATCTCACGCTCGATCATCAAGCGCATCTGCGACAGCTCGTCACGCATCTGCGCCAGTTCTCCGTCGCTGGCAGGCGCCTGTGGGGCCGGCACGGCGGCCAGGATGGCTGGCACTGGCTGTGCGGGCACCGGCGGCGACGGAATTTCGTCGCGTGCGCTCGATTCGGCCCGGAGGTGCGTGGCGGTTTCGACCTGCGGCGTGTCGTCACGATGGCCGGCAGCGAGCAACTCGGCGAAGGTCGGGCCGTCGATGTGGAACGTCGCCGGCTCCGATGGGAGCTGCGTGGGTGGGGCGCTGGCAGAGGTGACAAGACGCGCAGCGGTCGCCGGGCGCAAGGCCGCAGGCGGCACCTGCGGACTGAGCTCCCGCAACCAGCGCTCGGAGGGTGCCAGCTCGCTGTCGACGGCTGGGCCACGTGACGCAGTGGGCGGCGCCGCGGGGGCGGGCGGTGCGTCGCGCTGTGCATCTTCGATGGCGCGCTGCACGCAGCCTTCGTCGTAGTTGCTGGCCGCGACGATCTCCACACCTTCTTCGATACGACGGTTGGAGAGGATCACGGCATCGGGGCCATGTGCCTGTCGAACCAGTTGCAAGGCACTGCGCATGTCGGCGGCGACGAAGCGGCGGATTTTCATGAGCAGGGATTCGGAATTGGGGAGTGGGAATTGGGAACAGCGGACATCGATGTCGGGGGTGTGTCGCGTGTGGTGTGGTTCGATCTCGTCATTGGCATCGCACTTTCTCCGCGTTGGCGGGATCCGCTCTCACGAATCCTCACGCCCTGGTCCCGAATCCCGGCGATCAATTGATCGTGCCCAGCAACTTCAGACGTTTGTCTTCCGGTACCTCGTTGTAGGACAGCACCGACAGCCCCGGCACGCTGTGGCGGACCAGTCGCGCCAGCGCGGCGCGCACCTGTCCGGGTACCAGGACGACTGCCGGCTCGTTCCTGGCTTCCTGCTGGCTGGCACAGTCGGCAAGACTCTGCTGCAAGCGTTCCGCCAGGCCCGGTTCCAATGCGGCACCGGCACCCTGCGCGGAATCTTGCAAGACGCGTTCCAGAGTCGGGGCCAGCGTGTACACCGGCAGTTCGGCCGATGGACCGGCGATTTCCTGGACGATGAAGCGGCCCAGTGCGGTGCGCACGGCTGCGGTCAACTGGGCCGGGTCCTGGGTGTGCGCGGCGTGCTCGACCAGTGCTTCGGCGATCCGGCGCAGCTGGCGTACCGGAATGCGCTCGACCAGCAGGTTCTGCAACACGCGCACCACGACAGCCAGCGGCAGCGCCTTCGGCGTGAGGTCTTCGGAGAGCTTGGGCGCGCTGCGGGCGAGCGTCGCCAGCAGTTGCTGCACTTCCTCGTGTCCGAGCAGTTCAGGGGCCTGCTCGCGCACCAGGTGCGAGAGGTGCGTGGCGACCACGGTCGCCGGATCGACCACTGTGTAGCCCGCGGCTTCGGCGTTTGCACGTTGCAGCGGCAGGATCCACAGCGCGTCGAGCCCGAACGCCGGGTCCTTGCCGGGGATGCCGTCGATCGGGTGCAGCGCGCCGCCCGGATCGAGTGCGAGCAGACGGTCGGGATGGACTTCGGCGGTCGCTACTGGCACGCCGTGCACCAGCAGGCGATAAGCGGTGGGCGCCAGTTCGAGGTTGTCGCGGATGTGGACTGGCGGGATGAGGAAGCCGACATCCTGGGTGAGCTTGCGGCGCACGGCCTTGATGCGCGCCATCAGTTCTCCGCCCTGGGCCTTGTCGACCAGCGGGATCAGCCGGTAGCCGACTTCCAGACCCAGCGGATCGACCGGACGCAGGTCGTCCCAGCCGAGCTCGGCGTTGGCGGCCTGCTCCGGCGCAGGCAGGGCGGCCGCATCGGGATCCGCAGCAATGCGCTCGGCCTCGAGGCTGCGCTTGCGCATCGCCCAGGCTGCGTAACCCACGATCGCCGCCAGGCTGAGAAAGGCGAAGTTAGGCATGCCCGGCACCAGGCCGACCACCAGCAGGATGCTCGCGGCGATGGTCAGGGCCTTGTACTGGCCGAACACCTGGCCGCTGACCTCACCGCCCATGTCCTGCTTGCGCGAGGCGCGGGTGACCAGCAGGGCGACCGACGAGGACACCAGCAGCGCCGGCAGTTGCGAGACCAGACCGTCGCCGATCGAGAGCAGGGTGTAGGTCGCTGCGGCATCGCCCATCGCCATGCCGTGCTGGAGCACGCCGATCGCCAGGCCGCCGAAGATGGTGACGAACAAAATCAGGATGCCGGCGATCGCATCGCCGCGGATGAACTTGTTGGCGCCGTCCATCGCACCGTAGAAGTCGGCTTCCTGGCGGACTTCCTCACGACGGCTCTTGGCCTCTTCGCGCGTGAGCATGCCCGCGTTGAGATCGGCGTCGATTGCCATCTGCTTGCCCGGCATGGCGTCGAGAATGAAGCGCGCGGTTACTTCCGACACGCGGCCCGCGCCTTTGGTGATCACCACGAAGTTGATGATGGTGAGGATCGCGAAGGCGACGATGCCGACCGCGAAGTTGCCGCCGACGACGAACTCGCCGAAGGATTCGATCACCTTGCCGGCCGCGCCCGGGCCGTTCTGGCCGTGCATCAGGATCACGCGCGTCGAGGCCACGTTGAGCGCCAGACGCAGCATCGTGGTGACCAGCAACACGATCGGGAAGATGCTGAAGTCCAGCGGGCGCTGGACGTAGATCACCGCGAGCAGCACGACCAGCGAGATCGCGATGTTGAAGCTGAAGAGGATGTCCAGGAACAGGGGCGGCAGGGGCACGACCACCATGGCCAGCAGCGCCATCACCAGCAGCGGTGCACCGAGACCGTTGCGCAGCGTATCGAAGACCCGCTTCGGGCCTGACGCCATCACTGCGCTCACGGTCGGCCTCCGGACGTGCCGCCTTCGTCAATCTCGAGATCCGCGAGCTGCGGCTGCGGCGTGCCCGCCCGCCAGCTGCGCAGCTGATAGACGTAGGACAGCACCTGGGCGACGGCAGCGTAGAGTTTCACGGGGATTTCCTGGCCGATGTCCGCGTCCCGATACAAGACGCGTGCCAAAGGCGGCGCTTCGACCAGAGTGATCCGGTGCTGAGCGGCGACTTCGCGGATGCGCAGGGCCAGTTCGTCGACCCCCTTGGCGATCACGCGCGGCGCGCGCATCGCGCCGCCGTCGTATTTCAGTGCGACCGCGTAATGGGTCGGATTGACCACGATCACGTCGGCCGTGGGCACGTCCTCCATCATCCGGCGCTGCGACATCTCCTGCTGCAGCTGGCGGATGCGGCCCTTGACCTCGGGCCGGCCCTCGCTTTCCTTCATTTCCTCGCGCAGTTCCTGGCGCGTCATCTTCAACTTCCGGCGCCAGTTCCACTTCTGGTACGGCGCGTCGAGCAGGGCGAGCAGCAACAGCGCGCCGGCGGTCGCCATCAGCATCCACAGCGCGAACTTCAGGCCGCCGGCCGCGGCCTGTTCCAGCGGCTGGTTGATCATCGCGCGCAGCCGCGGCATCGCCGGCCACAGGAACAGCGTGGCCGCGCCGCCGACCAGCAGCACGCGCATCAGGGATTTCAGCAGTTCGGCCAGGCCCTCGGGACCGTAGATGCGCTTGAGGCCGGCCATCGGATCGAGCTTCTTGAGGTCGGGTACCAGCCCCTTGCTGGAAAAATTGAAGCCGCCCATTACCGCCGGCGCCACGAAGCAGGCAAGCAGCGTCGCCAACAGCAGCGGCGCCAGGATCCACATGAAGCCCAGCATGAGTTCGCCGGTGTGGCCAAACATCTTCTGCGGCGATTCCAGCAGTGCGACGTCCGGCGTCAACGCGCCGCGCATCCAGTCCTGGGCACGTGCGGTGATCCCACCCCCCATCACGAGCAGGGACGCCACGCCGGCGCCGAACACGGCCACGGTCGCGAGTTCGCGCGATCGCGGAACATCGCCCTTGTCGCGCGCGTCCTGCAACCGCTTCTGACTGGGTTCTTCGGTCTTTTCCTGACCGTCTTCGTTCTCGGCCATTGGCGCAGGACCTGGGGGAGATGCCGGGGGTGTTGCAAGGCGCGTGCCCCCGCAGACGGCGGGATGGTGGGGACGTAGGCGCGCGTGCCCAGCCGAGTCCGGTTGGGGGTCTGCCCGGTGGCGATCGCGCGCACGCGCGATCCCACACAGGCGCGGTCGTGTTCAGCGCGGCGTGCGACGGACTTCAGCAGGACGTCGTCCGCGTGCGTGCGCGCGCCTGCAGATCGGCCTCAGCGCCCCAGCGGGACCCGTCCCGCGGCGTCGAACGCGGCGTCGTAGAGACGTTGCACCGGTGGGCCAAGCTCGCCGGCCAGCATCGCGATCAGGAACAGCCCCACGAGAACCGAGATCGGCAGGCCGAGCTGGATCGGATTGAGCGCCGGCGCCGCGCGCGACAGCACGCCGAAGGCCAGATTCACCGCCAGCAGCGCGACCATCACCGGCAGCGCCAGCGTCACGCCGCCGCGCAGTACCAGCGAGAAGAATTCCGGTGCGACGCGCAGCGTCGCTTCGACATCGGGCAGCGCAGTGCCGATCGGCAGCGCTTCATAGCTGTGCACGAGCAGGGCGACCATTGCCAGATGCCCGTTGGCAGCGAAGAAAAGCAAACCGAACGCGAGATAGAACCACTGGGCGACCACGCCGGACTGCACGCCGCGCAACGGGTCGCTCATCTGCGCGAACGACAGACCGGAGCCCTGCGAAATCAGTTCGCCGGCCAGCGCGCCGGCTTCGAACACCAGCCGCAGCATGAATCCCATCGCCACGCCGACCGCAAGCTCGCGCGCGATCGACAGAATGGTCGCGGCATCGAAACCGGTCCAAGCCGGCGGCGTGGGCAGCAGCGGCGCCAGCGCCAGGCTCAACGCGAGCGCGGCGATCACCCGGATGCGCGCGGGCAGGGCGCGCGTGCCGATCAGCGGCATCGCCATCAGCAGTGCGCCCACGCGCAGCGCGGTCCACAGCATCGTGCCGATCATGCCGAAGGCCTGCTGGCCGTCGAGTGCCATCTGCGTGGCGGCATCCATCAGCGTTGGCCTCCGCGCGCGCGCATGCTCAGCCGATCAGGTGCGGAATACTGCGGAAGAGCGTGGTCGTGTAGTCGACCAGATACGACAGCAGCATCGCGCCAAGTGCGAACAGCGCCGCGGTCAGCGCTGCAGCCTTGGCGACGAAGGCGATCGTCGGTTCATTGATCTGGGTTGCGGCCTGGACGATGCCGACGACAACGCCGACCACCAGTACGGTCACCAGCAGCGGACCACCGACCCACAGCGCGACTTCAAGGCCACGACGCAGTTCGGTGAGGGCGGTTTCTGGAGACATGGGTGGAGGCCGGGGTTGGTGGTGGGTGATTCGAACGAGCGGGATAACGGGGGCGTAAGGGATTGCAAACGTGTCTGGCCGTTGTTCCCGCGAACGCGGGTCTTTCAAGAGCCGAACGGCGGGTCATCCATGGGCGTCGTGCTTTGGAGCGGTCTTGGTCCTGGACGAAAGTCGCTGGATGACTCGCCATTCGGCGGTTGACGGCTTCTGCTGCGCGGGAATGACGCCGCGGCTGCTGTTTCGAATTCCGAATCTCCGCTCCAACACGCCTACGGCATGTTGAAGCTCGCCGCCAATGTGCCCACCGTCAGCACCCAGCCGTCGACCAGTACGAACAGCAGGATCTTGAACGGCGCCGAGACCAGCATCGGCGACAGCATCATCATGCCCATCGACATCAGCACGCTGGCGACGACCAGGTCGATGATGATGAAGGGGATGAAGATCAGGAATCCGATCTCGAATGCGGTCTTGAGTTCGCTGGTGACGAACGAGGCCACCAGTACCTGGAACGGCACGTCGTCGGGACCGGCGTAGGTGCTGTGTCCCGCGAGGCCGGCGAAAGTCATCAGATCGGTCTCGCGCACCTGGGCCAGCATGAAGCCGCGCAACGGTGCGGTCCCCAGATCCCAGGCCGTGCGGAAGTCGATGCGTCCATCGAGGTAGGGGCCGAAGCCGTTGTTCCAGGCCGCTTCCCACACAGGCGTCATCACCAGCGCGGTCAGGAAGAGTGCGAGGCCGACCAGGATCTGGTTGGACGGCGTCTGCCCGGTGCCCAGCGCCTGTCGCAGCAGG
Source organism: Luteimonas sp. AC640a (assembly GCF_979256585.1). Taxonomy (NCBI): domain Bacteria; kingdom Pseudomonadati; phylum Pseudomonadota; class Gammaproteobacteria; order Lysobacterales; family Lysobacteraceae; genus Luteimonas; species Luteimonas sp. AC640a. The sequence continues at coordinate 570,483 of NZ_CEEDOV010000007.1, forward strand.
GCCAGCACGACGATGATCCGGGTGAACGCGGTCAGCACCAGCAGCATCGACGGGATCAGCGTGATCGCCGTCATCAGCAGCAGGGTCTGCAGCGGCAGACTGACCGGCGCATTGCCGATCTGGCCCACGGTGACGTCGGGCAGCGCAGGCAGTTGCGGAGCGCCGGCGGCGGCCAGGGCCAGCGTCGGCAGCATCAGGCCGAGCGCGAAGACAGCCAGCGCAAGCCAGCGCTGCGGGCGGAAACGGCGGTGCATCGTCAGGTGTCCTTGCGCAGGCGTTGCGCGAGCAGCTGTTTGAAATCGGGCAGGTTCTTGAGCGTGGGCATCTGCGCGGGCGTGGCCTCGGGCAGTGGCTGCGGCAGCACATGCAACGTCCGTACCCCGCCGGCGCCGATGCCCAACAGCAGCTGTTCGCCGCCGACCTGCACCACAGCCGCCCGCTCTTTGGCACCCAGCGAAATGCTGGCGACCACGCGCAGGCCGTCGGCCTGGCGGAAACCGCCGCCTGGCAGGCGCTTGAGCAGCCAAGCCAGGCCGAGGATCAAGCCGAGCACCAGCACCAGCGCGAGGAATGCGCCGCCCAGGCCCGGCCCTTGCGGCGCGTGCGCGCCGATCTGCATCGGTGTCGTCGGCTGGGTCATCAGCGGGATCGCGCGCGCAGGCGCGCTGGTCGTGGCGACGACGGCGGAAAAATCGGGGGTGTCGACAGCCGCAGCCGCCATCACGGTCTCCATCGCACCGGGCGCCGCTTCGGGTGCTTCCACCGAAGCTGCAGCGTCGGAAGACGGTACAACCGCGGCGTCACCGCTGCCGCGCGCATCACCGGCCTGGCCGTCGACCTCGCGCGCAGCCACAGGCGCGGCGGCCGTGGCCACCGGCAGGGCACTCGTCACGATCACCGGAGTCTCCGGATCCGTTCGCTGGGGCTGACCACATCGGTGAGGCGCACGCCGAACCGGTCGTTGATGACCACGACCTCGCCATGCGCGATCAGCGTGCCGTTGACGTAGACGTCCAGTGGTTCGCCTGCGCCGCGTTCGAGTTCGATCACCGAGCCGCGGTTGAGCTGCAGCAGGCTGCGGATCGGCATACGCGTGCGTCCCACCTCCAGCGACAACGCCACCGGGACATCGAGGATGACGTCGAGGTTGAGGTCGGTCGACTCCAGCGGGCCGTCGGCGCGCAGGTCGTCGAACTTGGCAGGCGCGACAGCGTCCTGGAAGGTGTGGTCCTGGGTGGTCATGCGGGCGGATCCTGGGGGTCTGGGCGGCGCGGCGCCGGCATGCCGGGCGGCCGGGTCTCGGTGATCTTCACGACGTTGCAGCCGTCGGCGGTGCCGAAGCGGCCGGTGAACACGGGGATGTTCTCCACGCAGACCGGCACTTCGGCGGGCAGGTCGATCGGCAGGATGTCGCCGACCTTCAGTCGCGTGAGCTGGCGCAGGTCGATGCTGCGCTTGGCGAGGATGCTCGACACGGTGACCTCGGCCGACATCAGCTGTTCGCGCATCGACACGTTCCAGCTTTCGTCGCGGTCCACGCGGTCGCTCTGGATGCCGGCGTCGAGCAGTTCGCGGATCGGTTCGAGCATCGAGTACGGCAGGGTGACGTGGATCTCGCCGCCGCCACCTTCGAGTTCGACGTGGAAGCGGCTGACCACCACGTACTCGCGCGGCGTGACGATGTTGGCGAAGTGTGGGTTGATCTCGGAGTTGATGTACTCGCACTCCACGTCCAGCACGGGTGCCCACGCTTCCGAAAGGTCGGCGAACGTCTGCTTGAGCATCAGCTGGATCACGCGCATCTCGGTGGCCGTGAACTCGCGGCCCTCGATGCGCGTGGGATAGCGGCCGTCGCCGCCGAAAAAGTTGTCGACGACCGCGAACACCAGCTTCGGTTCGAACACGATCAGCCCGGTGCCGCGCAGCGGCTTGAACTTGATCAGGTTGAGATTGGTCGGCACGTAGAGCTGGTGCAGGTAGTCGCCGAACTTGATCAGGTCGATGCCACGCACCGACAGATCGGCCGAACGCCGGATCAGGTTGAACAGGCCGATGCGCCACAGGCGCACGAAACGCTCGTTGACCATCTCCAGCGTCGGCATGCGGCCGCGGATGATGCGGTCCTGGCTGGCGAAGTCGTACGTGCGGGCGACGCCGGGATCGGGCGCCGGCTCGGTATCCACCGCGCCGGAGTCGACGCCGTGCAGCAGCGCGTCGATCTCGTCCTGGGAGAGCAGGTCGTTGCTCATCGACGCATGCTCACTGGGTCACGAAACTGGTGAACAGCAGGGCTTCGGCGATCGGCTTGCCGGTCTCCTCCACCATCAGCGTGCGCACTTCCTCCAGCGCTTGCGCCTGCAACGCTTCCTTGCCCTCTCGGGTGGCGACGCCGTCGTAGGTCTGCTGGGCGAACAGCATGAGCAGGCGCGCGCGCAGTGCGGGCTCGTGCTGCTGCAACTGGGTGATCGCCAGCGGATCACGCGTGACCAGCTGCACTTCCACCTGCAGGTATCGCGGCCCCATCGGCGTTTCGTCGAGGTTGACCACGAACGCCGGGGACATCGGCAGGTATTGCGCCGGCGCCGGCAGCGTCGACACCGGTGCGGCCTTCCGGTTGAAGAGGTACCAGCCGGCACCTCCAGCGCCCATCAGGACGATCAGTGCGACACCAACCGTCAACAGGCGGCGTTTGGAGGTGGACGGAGAGCGGGGCGATTGGGCGACAGCGGCCACGTGACAGGTACCTGTGTGAATCCATGCAGGGAGATGCAATCGCCGTGCCGTTCGCGCGTCGGGATTCCGTCAGGTCCGTCGAGACAGGCCTGGTGTCCGTACGACACCGTCAAGGGGTGCACCTGCGCGATGCGGGTCGGCTGCCCGTCGGAGTCGCCCCGCAGATGGGGGCATGTCCTGCGGGTCCAGCGCACAAGCGCGCAGCGGCGCGAATCGGGAATGCCGGGCGTCGTGCGCGAGACGTCAGCGACGCGGGCAGGCAGGGATGATGTCTCGATGCGCGCCGATCCTTTGGCGCGGCCTGGGCGCCGGATCAGGCGTAGGCGTCGAGCAGACCCAGTGTCGTGCGCCGGCGCGCGAGGTCTTGGGTGTTCAGTCCCCCGTCCTGCGTATCCGCGGACGCGCCACTGGTGGACGGCGCCGACGACGGATCTCCGTCGCGCGCACTGGTGTGGCCGCTGCCGACGCCGGCATGCGCCAGCTGGAAGCCATGTTCGCCGAGCAGATCGCGCAGGCGTGGCAGGCCCTGTTCGAGCGCCTGCCGGGTCTCGGCCTGCGGCGCGACGAATTCGGCGCGGATCCGGTCGCCGTCCATGTGCAGGCGCACCTCGACCGGCCCCAGGTCATGCGGGGTCACGCGGATGCGTGCATGCCCGATCTTCTGTTCGGCCATCCACTGGAGCTGGGCGCCGAACCGGGCTTCGAAGTCCTCCGCGCCGACCTCGGGCGCCGGCAGCGGTGCTGCGAGGATCGGTGCCGCCTCGCGCAGGGGCGCGGTCGCGGGCAGCGCGAACGCGACCGGTGCAGGCTCGCTCCCTTCGACCGGCGCGGCCGTGTCGGTTGCGAGCGCGGCCAGTGCCAGCGCGGGATCGGCATCCGGCAGGGCGGCTTCGGGCAATGTGATCGCCGCCGCAGGCACTGCGGTCGACACCGGTGTGGTTGCGGACGACACGGCGCCGCCGAGCAGCAGCGGTCGCAGATCGGCCTCGGGGCCTTCCAGTGCGGGTGGCGTGGCAGGCGTGGTCTCGGCGGGAAAGCCGAGCAGGGCTGCCAGACCGGCTGGCGGCCACACCGGCGCCGGTTGCTGCACGTCGACGATGGGCGTTGCCGGCGATTCGACCGTGTCCTGATCAGCACGATCGCCCGCGCCGGGCAGTGCGCCCGATTCCGGTGCGGCATCCGGCGTGGTCGTATCGGCGGCGGTCTCGTCAGAGGTGCGCGCGCGCGCGGAATCGGCGCTGGCGCGCGGGCCCTGGCGGCGTTCCAGTGCCTGCGCGAACGCGTTGCCTTCACCGTCGGTGGATGCGGTCTTGTCGCTGCGTGCGCCCGGTGCGGGCGCGGGCGAAGCCGAGGACGTGGCGGCCAACGGCGTCATGCATCGGCTCCGTCGGCGGCGAGCGCGTTAAGCCGCGCGCGACGTGCGCCCAGATCGTCGAGTTCGCGCTGTGAACGGCGCTCATCGACCACGCGTTCCTGCGCGCGATAACTGGCGGCCAGCTGTTCGAGCACCTGCTTGTCGCGGCTGGCCAGCAGCAACCGGCCGCGTTCGACCTCGACCGTCTGCCGGCTGTTGTCGACCGCACGCGATTGCTGCTCGACCGCGGATTGCAGCCGGTCGAGAAATGCGCGGCGGTTGGCCAGCTGCGCGGGGCTGGTGGCGGACAGCTGGCTGTTGCCGTATTCGTCGGCGTAACGACGCAGTTCGACCAGCTGCGCCTCGTGCTGTGCCAGCGTGCTCTGCCGGTCAGCCAGCACGCGCGCCGCCGCGTCCTCGGTCTCCTGGGCGCGGTTGAGCAAGGGATCGATGCGGCGGGACTGCTTCATGCGGACGCTTCCTCGGGATGCAGCAGGCGCTCAAGCGCCTCGCGGCTGTGGTGCAGGTCGGCGGCGCGGGCGATGTCCTGGCCCAGGAACGCGACGATCTCCGGCCAGCGCGCCAGCGCCTCGTCGACTGCTGGATCGGCGCCGCGCTGGTACGCGCCGATGGCGATCAGATCGCGGTTGGCGTTGTAGGCCGAAATGAGCCGCTTCAGCGACCGGATGCGCTCGCGCCAGGTGTCGTCGGCGATCTCGGTCACCACGCGGCTGACCGAGGATTCGACGTCGATCGCGGGATACAGGCCTGCGTCGGCGATGCGCCGCGACAGCAGGATGTGGCCGTCGAGGATCGCGCGCGCAGCGTCGGCGATCGGATCCTGCGGATCGTCTCCTTCGGTCAGCACGGTATAGAACGCGGTAATCGACCCGCGTCCTGCAGCGCCGTTGCCCGCGCGCTCCACGAGCGCCGGCAGCTTGGCGAACACCGACGGCGGATAGCCGCGGGTGGTCGGCGGCTCGCCGACCGACAGGCCGATCTCGCGCTGCGCCTGGGCGAAGCGGGTCAACGAATCCATCAGCAGCAGAACGTTGAGGCCCTGGTCGCGGAACCATTCGGCGATCGCCGTGGCGCGGTAGGCGCCATGCAACCGCGCCAGCGGCGGGCGGTCGGCAGGTGCAGCCACGACGACCGCGCGGCGCAGGCCTTCCTCGCCGAGCGTGCTCTCGACGAAGTCGCGCACTTCGCGGCCACGCTCGCCGATCAGGCCGACCACGATGACGTCGGCTTCGGTGAAGCGGGTCATCATGCCCAGCAGCGTCGACTTGCCGACGCCCGAGCCCGCGAACAGACCCACGCGCTGACCGCGGCCGATCGGCAGCAGCGCGTTGATCGCACGCACGCCCACGTCCAGTGGCTGGATGATGGGCTCGCGCGCCAGCGGATTGATCGACACGCCGGCCATGCCCACGCTGCCTTCGGCGCGGATGGGGCCCTTGCCGTCCAGCGGCACGCCGTCGGAGTCGATGACGCGGCCGAGCAGGCCTTCGCCGATCTCGACGCCGCCGCGGCGGTGCAAGGGCACCACGCGTGCATTCGGCAGCAAGCCGTGCAATTCGGCGCTGGGCATCAGCGAGGTGCGGTCGCCGGAAAAGCCGACGACTTCGGCTTCGACCCAGCCACCGTCCACTTCGACCTTGCAGGTCGCGCCCATCGGGGCTTCGCAGCCGACCGCTTCGACGGTCAGGCCGATCGCGCGGCGCAGGATGCCTTCGCGGATCAGGCCGCGGCCGGCGGCCGGGTCCGGGCCGGTCGCATCGAGGCGCGTGGCCAGGCGGAGGTTGCGCGCGGTCATCCATTCGGCCGGATCGGCGCTGGGCAGCTGCACAGCGCTCATGCGCGTGCACCCGCGCGGCGCAGCACCACGTCCAGCGCGCCGCGCAGTCGGGCGTCGAGGCTGCCATCGATGCGGACGCTTTCGGCATGCACGCGCAAGTCGCCGCGCGCGAGCGCCGGATCAGCGACCAGGCGCGTGGCATCGCCCAGTGACAGCAACGGGGTCAGCGCGGCGATGTCGTCAGGATGCAGGCGCACCTCGACCTCGCGCGCGGCGCCGCCGACCGCGATCACCGCTTCGTCGACCAGTTCGGCCAACAGCGCGGGTTCGGACTGATAGGCGCGTCCGACCAGACCGCCGGCGATGCGCACGGCCAGTTCGCCCAGTGAGGCCACGACCTCGTTCTCGAGACGGGCGAGGGGACGGGAGAAGTTGTCGAGGATGCCTTCGATCTGCGCGGTCAGGCGGCGGATCTCGCTCTGGCCTGCGGCCATGCCTTCCGTGCGGCCCTGGGCGAGTCCCTCTTCGTAGCCCTCGCGCTGCGCGTCGTCGCGAATCTGCTGGATCTGCTCCAGCGAAGGCGGACGCGGCATCTCGACAGGTTCGTCCTGGACCACGGCGCGCGGTGTGTCGCCGATCGATGGGGCGTACCAGCGCACGGCCTCGTTCATACGAGTTCCTCGGCGTTGCCGCCGCCCAGGGTGATCGCGCCCTCATCGGCGAGGCGCCGGACCAGGGTGAGGATTTCCTTCTGTGCGGTCTCCACGTCGGACAGGCGCACCGGACCGCGGGCTTCCATGTCCTCGAGCAGGATCTCGGCCGCACGCTGCGACATGTTGCGGGTGATCTTGTCCCGCACCTTCGGATCGGCGCCGCGCAGCGCCACGCCGAGGCGGTCGCCGGACACTTCGCGCAGCACCGCCTGCAGTTCGCGATCGTCGAGTTCGATCAGATCGTCGAACACGAACATCAGATCCTGGATGCGCTGTCCCAGCTGCTCGTCGACCTTGCGGATCGCGCCCAGCAGGCTCTGGTCCTGGCCGGTGTCCATGAAGTTGAGGATGTTGGCCGCGACCTTGATGCCGCCCACAGCCGAAGACTTGAGGTTCTGGTTGCCGGCGAACTGGCGTTCCATGATCTCGTTGAGTTCGTTGAGTGCGTTGGGCGGAATACCGTCGAGCGTGGCGATACGCAGCAGCACGTCGGCGCGTGTGCGTTCGGGCAACAGCTTCAGGGTGTCCGCAGCCTGGTCGGCGTCGAGGTGCGACAGCACGATCGCGATGATCTGCGGGTGCTCGTGGCGCACCAGATCGGAAATCGCACGCGGGTCCATCCATTTCAGCGTGTCGAGGCCGGTGGTGTTGCGACCCAGCAGGATGCGGTCGATCAGGCTGCCGGCCTTGTCCGCGCCCAGCGCCTGCACCAGCACTGCGCGGATGTAGTCGTCTGCGCCGACACCGAGCGAGGTCTGGCGATCGAGTGCACCGGAGAAGTCGTCCATCACCGTGGCCACCTGTTCGCGGCTGACCGCGCCCATCGTCGCCATCGCCAGGCCGAGCTTCTGCACTTCCTTGGCGTCCATGTGCTTGAGCACTTCGGCCGCGTCGGCCTCGCCGAGCGAGAGCAGCAGCACGGCGGCGCGCTGGACGCCGTTGAGTGCGTTGAGATCAGGCGGCCGCTTCATCGTCCAACCATCCCTTGACGACTTGCGCCACGCGCTTGGAATCCGTTTTCACCGCCTCGCGTGCAGTGCGCAGGCGGTCTTCGTAGGCATCCGACGGCAATGCGATCGGTGCGCGCGTTTCGCTCAACGCGGTGATGCGTGCCGTGTCCTCGGCCAGTTCCGGCAGCGGCTCGTTGAGCAGCGTCACCTCGGCCGTGGCGGGCGTCTTGGGCGCGGGCAACTTTGACGGACCTGCAATCTGGCGCACCGCGGGGCGCACCACACCGAACAGCAGCGCCAGCACCACCAGCGCACCGAGCAACAAACGCGCGATGTCGCGCAGCATCGGCTGCTGCCACCAGGGCGGCGCGTCGAAGCCTTCGGACTGCTCGCGCACGAACGGGGTATTCATCACCGACACGGTGTCGCCCCGGGCCTCGTCGAAGCCTACCGCCTGGCGCACCAGTGCCTCGACGCGCTGCAGTTCCGCAGCGGTCAGCGGCTGCGTCGACGTGGCGCCATCGGCACCGGCGCGCGGTACGTGATCGACCAGTACTGCGGCGCTGACCCGACGGATCCGACCCGGCGGTTGGCGCGTATGGCTGAGCGTCCGGTCGAGTTCGTAGTTGCGGGTGGAACTGCGCGAGGAATCGCCTGCGGCGCCGTTGGCGGCGGCCGCGACCTGGGCATCGACCGGTTCCGGGTTGACCGCGGTGTCGGGCAGATTGCTGGTCGCGCCGGGAATGCCCTGCGGGCCGCTGTCGCTCGATGCGGATTCACTCATCTGCTCGCTGCGCAGCTTCGGCGGCTCGGCGTTGTACAGCTCGCGTGCTTCCTCGCTTTCCGAGAAGTCCATGTCGACGGTGACTTCGGCGTTGACCCGGCCGGAGCCGGCCATCGGCTCGAGCAGCTCGCGGATGCGCTGGTTGAACGAGGTTTCCTGGCGGCGGACCTGCTCGAACTGGATCGCGCTGAGCGCCGCGGCCGGGTCCTGCGCATCGTTGCTGAGCAGGCGCCCGTTCTGGTCGACCACGGTCACCCGGTCGGGCGCCAGGTCGGGAATGCTCGAGGCGACCAGATGCACGATGGCATCGACCTGACCACGCTCCAGCGTTGCGCCACCGCGGAGTTCGAGTACGACCGATGCGCTGGCGGCTTCGCGTTGCCGGGTAAACGCCGACGGCTTGGGAATCGCCAGATGCACGCGTGCGTCGCGCACCGGGCGCAGCGCGGCGATGGTGCGGACCAGCTCGGTTTCCAGCGCGTGCTGGTAACGCGCGTTCTCGACGAACTGACTGACACCGAAGCCCGGATCGCGCTCCATCAGCTCGAAGCCGATGCGACCGGATTCGCCTAGGCCGGAGCCGGCGAGCTTCAGGCGCGCATCGTGGATGCTCGCTTCAGGCACCGAGATCGCACCGGACGCCTGGTCAATCTTGAACGGGATCTGCGCCGCACGCAGCAGGTCGCTCGCCTCGGCCGTAGCCTTGGCGTCGAGCCCCGCGTAGAGCGGCACGTAACCGGGCTTCTGCGCCCAGAAGAAGATCATCAGCCCGGCCGCGATGGCGACGGCGAGCAGGGCCATCTTGGCCAAGCGCCCGACCAGCTGCATCTTTTCCAGACGGTCGAGCACATCGACCGCCTTGCGGCTGGCCGCTTCGGTATTGAGTGCGTCCTTGGACAGCGAGATCGCCATGGTGCTGGGTTATTCCTGGCCGGGCCGCGTCACAGCGGCATGTTCATGACGTCCTGGTACGCCTGTACCAGTCGATTGCGCACTTCTACCGTGGCCCGGAACGCGACCTGCGACTGCTGGGCCGCGACCATCACCTTTGCGAGATCCGCGCCGGGCTCGCCGAGTTCGAACGCACGGACCAGTTCGCCTGAGCGCTGCTGGGCGCCATTGACACCCTCGATCGCATTGCGCAGCGTGGCTCCGAAACTCGGCGCCGCGACACCAGTCGTGCCGCCAACACCCTGCAATCCACCGATTCCTCCCTGGACCGCGATCGCGTCACTGCGTGGGACATCGGCCGCGGTCATCTGCCGCGCCTGGCCCACCTGGCCCTGGTAGCTGCGGATCTGCGTGAGGATCGAGTTGACCGAATGCGTCATGGGAACGATCGAGGAGGAAGCTGTCCCGTCTCATGCAAGGCGCGTGCCGGAGCGGCGGGGTGGGATGTCGGAAATCCGGCGGCGGGCTGTGACGGGGGCAACTCTGTTCGGCCCACCGCACTCCTCGGAGTCGGCAAGCCCGTGCAGGCAGGGATGAGGTTCTGATGCGTGGGGGCTGGCGGACGTGGTGGGAGCGCGCTTGCGCGCGAGGGCGCATTCCCGATACAGCCGATCGCGCGCAAGCGCGCTCCTACAGGCGCCGGTGAATACCACAGGAGCCGCCCACCTCACCAGACGTCGCTCCCACCGTCTCGGAGAATTCTTCAGGCCGCCAGATCGCGCTCGATGCCGTACTTGCGCAGCTTCTCCGCCAGGGTGGTGCGGCGCAGTCCGAGCAGCTGCGCGGCGTGGGCGACCACGCCGTCGCTGCGGTCCAGCGCTTCGCGGATCAGGCCCAGTTCAATGCGGGCCATGTGGTCGCGCAGGTCCATGCCGTCTTCAGGCAGGTGCGCGGACTCGTCCTCGACCCCTGCGGCCAGCGTGATGTCTGCAGCCGCCGCAGGCATCGGCACGGTCGCCGCAGGCGTGGTGGGGGCCGGCGTGGCGATCGCCAACGGCGCCACGTCGAACAGATGTTCGCGGTAGCGCAGCGGCAGATCCTGCACCCGCACCAGACCGCCCGGATTCAGCACGGCCAGACGTTCGACGAGATTGCTCAGTTCACGCACGTTACCCGGCCAGGCGTAGCCGGCCAGCGCATCGAGGGTGTCGGCAGCGAAGCGGATCTCGCCACGGCCGTTGCGGGCCAGCTGGCCGGCGAGGGTGCGCACCAGCTCGGCCAGATCGTCGCGTCGCTCACGCAGCGAAGGCATTTCGATCGGAAACACGTTGAGTCGGTAGAACAGGTCCTCGCGGAACTGGCCGTCGCCGATACGTGCTTCCAGGTCGCGATGGGTCGCGGCGATCACGCGGACGTCGCACTTGATGCTCTGGTTGCCGCCGACACGCTCGAAGCAGCGTTCCTGCAGCACGCGCAGCAGCTTGACCTGCATCGGCAGGCTCATGTCGCCGATCTCGTCGAGCAGCAGGGTGCCGCCATCTGCCATCTCGAAGCGGCCCTTGCGCGCCGACAGCGCACCGGTGAACGCGCCTTTTTCGTGGCCGAACAGTTCGCTTTCCAGCAGCTCTGCCGGGATCGCGCCGCAGTTGATCGCCACGAACGGCCCATCCCGACGGCCAGAGCGCTGGTGGATCGCACGCGCAGCGACTTCCTTGCCGGTGCCCGATTCGCCCAGCACCAGCACGGTGGTGTCGAACGGGGCGACCTGGTCGATCATCCGGCGCAGCGTCTGCACGGATTCGCTGGTGCCGGTGGGTCCGCCACCCTGGTCGGCCGTGGCCTGCGTGTCGGCATCGATGCGCTTGAGGCTGGCCATGCGCAGCAGATTCTCCAGCTGTGCGTGCCGCAGCGGCGATTCCAGCGCCCAGACACCCGCCTCGTGCAGGGCGTGTGCAGCGGCAAAGACGGACGGCTCGTCGTCGAGCAGCATCACCGGCGGTGCAATGCCGGCCTGGCCCAGCCAGGTGAAGAAACTGCGCGCGGCGACCGCGTCGTCGAGGCTGCCGACCAGCACCGCCATCCAGTCGCTGGGGCGGTTGTGCGCGGCCGAGACTTCGCCCGGCTCGGACACCCAGCGCGGACGCAGGTCCATGAATTCCAGCAGCGTGCACAGGCGCTCGGCGCGCTCGCCGTTGCTGTCGATGACCAGGATGCGGGGTTCGCTCATGACACGGCTCCATCATGCGGACCGGCCGCATGCAGGGACTCCAGGATCTGCATGACGTCCTGGATATAGGACAGTTTGCTGACGAAGTTGTCGGCGCCGGCGCGCGTGGCGTGCTCGCGGTGCTCGGCATCGTCGAAATGGCTGGCGATCACCACGTAGGGTGGCGCGTCCTGAGCCTTGATCAGGCGCGTGGCCTGCAGGCCGCCCATCTCCGGCATCGCCAGGTCCATCAGCACCACGTCCGGGCGCAATGCCTCGGACTGGGCGATCGCCTCGAGGCCGTTGGCGGCCGTGCCGACGACTTTCAGCCAGTCGAACTTGCGGAAGTGTCGTTGCGCCGCGTTGATGAAGCCTTCGTGGTCGTCGACGAGGAGTACCTGGATGATCTGCATTCCGATGTCCTCAGCTCGCACGGGCGAGCAGGGTGGGGCGCGTACCGCGACGTCGCGTCCGCGCCGGGGCGATGTCCAGCTGTTCGCGGTATTTGGCGACGGTGCGGCGCGCGATATGCACGCCCTGACGCGCCAGCAGCGCAGCAATGGCTTCGTCGGCGAGCGGGCGCTGCGCCGGTTCGGCGTCGATGAGGCGACGTACCATCGCCTTGACTGCAGCCCCGGAGACGTTGGCACCGTCGAGGCGCACCGCGAAGAACCGCTTCATCTCGATCGTGCCGCGCGGCGTCTGCAGGAACTTTCCAGTGGTGATGCGCGAGACGGTGGATTCGTGCATGCCGATCGCATCGGCCACGTCCTTGAGCGTCAGCGGTGCCATGGATTCCTCGCCGCGTTCCAGAAACGCGGCCTGGCGCTCGACGATCACGCGCGCGGTGCGCAGCAACGTGTCGTAGCGCATCGACAGCCCGCGGGTGAACCAGCGGGCCTCCTGCAGCATGTCGCGCATCGGCACGCTGCCTTCGCCGTTGGCCAGTGCACGTTCGTAACCGGCGTTGATGGACACGCGCGGCGCGGCGGCGGGGTTCAGGGCGACGCGCCAGCCGGCATCGGCGTGCCAGACGACAACATCGGGCACCACGGCTGTGGCTTCGACCGGGGCACCGGCCTGCGCGGGCCGCGGATCCAGCGACAGCACCACGCGCACGGCCTCGTGCACGTCGGCTTCGTCGCGCTGCAGATGCTGCGCCAGTGCCGTGATGTCGTGACCGGCCAGCAGGTCGAGCGCGGTGTCGATCAGGCGACGGGCGAGGGCGCGTCCGGCAACGCGGCCGGGAAGCGCGGCCAGCTGGGCCAGCAGGCATTCGCGCAGGTCACGCGCGGCGACGCCGGCCGGATCGCCGGCCAGCAGTTGCTGGCGCACGACTTCGATGTGGGTCGGGGCGCGCTCGAAGCGCTCGGCGGCGTCGCGCAGCAGATCGCAGTGTGGTGCAGCGAGATAACCGGCGTCGTCGCAATGCTCAAGCCAGAACGCGGCGATCACGAGATCGTCGGCGTCAAGTTCCGACGCCAGGCGCTGCAGGATGCGCAGGTGCGGATCGCTCGATTCGCCAGCGGCGATGCGCTGCAGGCCGTCCTCGTCGTCGCCACTCCAGCCTGCGCCGCGCACATCCCACATCGAGGATTCCGGGAGTTCGTCGAAGGCCGCGACTTCGCTCGCCACTTCGCTGCGTTCCGGCACCGGATTTGCAACGGGCTCCTCGTCGAGCTCGAGCAGCGGGTTCTGCTCAAGCACGCGGCGGATCTCGAGATCGAGCTGCAGGCCATCGAGCTGCAGCAGGCGGATCGACTGCAGCAGCTGGGGCGTCATGTGCAGCCCCTGGCCCAACTGCATCGTGGTCGTGGCACTCGCTTTCATCGTCGCCGGATTCCCGTCGCGGCGCTCCCCGCGCCCGTGAAAGCATCGTGAAGCCGTCGCGACGGTTCCGGTATCGGGGCGTTTCCGACAGCGGGCGGGGTTCGCCCCACGCGTGTCGGGGTTTCCCCGACAGCGGGGTGGTCGGCGCGGCGTCGGATTTCCGTCGGGGCGCAGGCCCGCGACCGGACAGGCGATCAGTCGGTGTCGCGGCTGCGGCGTGCGGCCAGCAGCACCAGCTCGTTCGCGCGGCGACAGCCCAGCGCTTCCATCATGCGGGCGCGGTGGGTTTCGACGGTCTTGACGCTGATGTTCAGCTCGCCCGCGATTTCCTTGCTGCTCAGGCCGCTGCCGATCATGTCGAGGATCTGCCGCTGGCGGTTGGACAGCGAATCGACGCCCGCCGCCTTCGGCCGGCCGAGCAGGGGCGCCATCATCCGCGAGGACAGGCGCGGACTGAGAAACACCTCGCCGGCGACCGCGGTGCGCAGGGCCAGTTCGAGTTCGAGCGGGGCAGCGTCCTTGACCACAAAACCGGCCGCGCCACGCTCCAGTGCGCTACGCACATGCTGGGCGTCGTCGTGCATCGACATGATCAGCACGCGGGTGGTCGGCAGTTCGGCATGGATCGCACCCATCGCCTCGATGCCACTGCGGCCGGGCAGGGACAAATCCATCAGGACCACATCGGGGCGGTGGATCAGGGCCAGATCCAGCGCCTCGTCGGCGCGGCTGGCTTCGGCGCAGACATCGACCCCGCCGAACCCCTGCAGCAGACGGGCCAGGCCCGCGCGCACGAGGGTGTGGTCGTCGACGATCAGTACTCGCACCAGCCGGTTGCTCCCCTACCGCCGGGCCACCCCGGAGTCCGCAGGATACGCCAGACCGCGCGGCCTTACCGGCGGCGCTGTTCGGCGACCTGGCGGCGGTGGAGACGGAACAGATGCCGGTCGAGCGCTTCGACCAGGCCCGGCAGCAGGTCTGCAAATGCGAGCCAGACGCGTACACCGGTGTCGAGCGCCTCGCGGGCAACCACGCGCGCAGGCAGTTCGAGATGGTCCGGCAGCCATTCCGCTGGCTGCAGGCGTACGAGGACGGCGGTGTCCGGGACCAGTCCGTCGGCGGTCTCCAGATCCACGCGCAGGCCCAGGCTGGACCAGCGCAGCGGGCGCTCGGGCAGGCCGTCGGCGTGCATCGCCAGGCGGCCGACGAGGGCCAGGATCAGGTCGAGCTTGGCGTCCATACGCTGCGCCAGCAGCGGGAGGTCGCCGTGTTCTTCGCCACCGTCTTCCTTGCGCAGGTCTTCAATCTGGGAGAGTCCGTGCAGCAGGGTGATCGCCTGCGACTGGCGACCGGGGCCGGAGGACACGGTGACCGTGACCGGCAGCTGCAGCGTGCAGTCGAGGTGTTCACCGAAGAGTCTCTGATCGGCGGGCGTCTCGAGTGGGGCGTCGAGTTCGTTCACGGTGCGACCTCGACTGCGGCATAGGCGCGCGAGGCGCTGTCCTGACGGTGCGCCTGGAGCATCGTCGCGCCGATCTGTGCTTTGCGCTCACGCATGCGCTGCAGCAGCCCGTTCTGGATCGCAAGCAGTTCCTGCAGCACGCCCAGTGGCGTGTCCGGTGCGGTGGTCTGGATATAGCGGTGCAGCGCCGCGTCGTAATCGGTCATGCATTGCGCCGCGATTTCCACCTCGCCTGCATCGACCGCGACGCCGAGCGCGTCGAGCTGGTCGTACAGGGTCTGCTGGCGCATCGGGTTCACGCGTGTGCTCCGGCGCTGCCGACGGCCGCGGCGCCCGGTCGGATCGCGGTCCAGGCCGCATCGATTTCACCTAGCAACTCCAGGCATTCGCGCAGCGCGTCCGGGTCGTTATTGAGGTTGGCCTCGGTCAACCGGCGCAGCACGTAGTCGTAGAGCGAGGAGAGGTTGGCGGCGATCTCGCCGCCGGCCTCATGATCGAGCGAACCGCTGAGATGGCCCACGATCGCGCAGGCCTCACCAATCGCCTTGCCCTTGCGTGCGGGGTCGCCGCGTTCCATGCAGGCCTCCGCCAGGCGGACGCGCTCGCAGGCTCCAGCCAGCAACAGTGCGACCAGCTTGTGCGGGTCGGCGTCCATCACGGCGCCCTCGAGTTGGCTCTGGCGGTATTGCTGGGCGTAGTGGCGCTGCATCATCGGTCAAGTCCTTTTCGCTTACTTCGTCTGTGCCGACAGGGTGGCGAGTTGTTGGCTCAGCGCGCTGCTGGTGCTGGTCATTTGCGCCATCAGGGAGTCGAGCGCGACGAACTGGGTCTGATAGCGTTTCGCGGCCGCTTCCATCCGGACGTCCAGCGCCTCGCGCTGCCGCGTCACGTCCTTGAGCTGGTTGTTGAGGCCTTTGTCGCGGAGCGTGAACGCGCCCTCGGTACCGACGTAGCCCTTGACGACTTCGTTGAGTTTCGCGGCCAGACCGCTTTCGCCGGTGAACGCGGCGATGACCTGGGCAGAATTGGCGGCCATTGCGGCGTTGAACTTGGTCGCGTCCAGCACGAGAGTGCCATCGGGATTCGGATAGCCCTGCGTTTGCAGGCCGAGAGCCTTCGCGTCCAGGCCCTGCTCGGCGAGGCTGCCGAGCAGGTCGTTCATGACGTTGCGCAGCTGCGACGCGGCGCCGCGCATCTGCGCGTCACCGGTCAGCGACGACGGCGTCTTGGTTTCGGCGTTGTAGGTGGTCGCAGTGCCGATCGCCTTGAGCGCAGCGTTGTAGGCCTTGACGAAGCCGTCGACCGCCGCGCGGCTGCCGGCCGGATCGGCACTGACGTCGACGCGGCTGGTGCCCGGCTGCTTGATGACCAGGCTCATGCCCGGAACTGCATCGGTGATCGTGTTGCTGGCGGAGGTGGTGACGAGACCGTCGATCGACACCCGCGCGTCGGCCGCCGGTGCCTGCTCGGCCAGACCTGAGACCAGTGCCTGCAAACCGTCGCCGCCGCCGACCACCTCGATCGAGATCGCATTCGCTGCGCCGGTCTTGGCGCTGCCCAGCGACAGGTGATGGCCCTGGTCGGACGTCAGGAGTGCGGCCTGCACGCCGTATTTGCCGGCGGCATCGTTGATCGCGCTGCGCACGTCCGCCAGCGTCGCGTTCTCCTTGATCGCGACGTCGACGGCGTTTTCGCCGATCGCCACGCGCAGGGTGCCCGCGCCGAATTTGGTTTCGATGTCTGTGCCCGCACCCAGCAGCTTGTGCGCGGTGGCCAGCGACTGCACCTCGACCTGGTAACTGCCGACGGGCGTGTTGCGACCCGCGGTCGGCGTGAGCACCGCATCGGTTGTCGCATTGGTCGTGGCGCCAGATGCCAATGACAGCATCGTCGAGCTGACGGTGCGGGCGCCGAGCGCGTCGACCTTCTGCAGGCCATCGAGCGAGGTCTTCAGCGCGTCGAACGCGGACTTCACGGTGCCGATGCCGGAGAGCTTGAACTTGGTCGCCGATTCGAGCGTATTGAGCCGGGCGTTCTGCGGCGCGCGGTCGGCCGCGACCAACTGGTTGACGATCCCGCTGATATCGAGTCCGGAACCGATGCCGCCGTAACCGAATGAGTAATCCGCCATGCTCTGTCTCCTGGCCGGGCGTGTCCCGGACGCGCCGCACCAGGCGGCTTACTGTGGTAACGGCCCGATGCCGCGCTTCTTGAGGAATGCAAGATGCGTGCCTGGGCAGGGCTTGCGGCGCAGACGTTCTGCTTGTGTGGGAGCGCGCTTGCGCGCGAGGCATTTCGGCGTCGCGACCACATCGCGCGCGGGCGCGCTTCCACAAGCGCCGTACCCGCGACGGTCTGACCGCCTGGTTGGGACACCGGTACGGAGGCGTCGTTGCGTGCGCATCTGCATCGCCGCCGGCGCTCAAAAAAAAGACCCCCGGCCGGAACCGGAGGTCTTCGAGCACGCAAGAGACCGTCGCCGGCCTCCTGCGGTCACGTCGAACTCAGCGCAGCAGGCTGAGCACGTTCTGCGGCAGCTGGTTGGCCTGGGCCAACATCGCCGTACCGGCCTGCTGCAGCACCTGGGTGCGCGACAGTTCGGCCGTTTCCTTGGCGAAGTCGGTATCCATGATGCGGCTGCGCGAGGCCGACAGATTCTCCGAAGAGGTCTGCAGGTTGGCGACGACCGAGCTGAAGCGGTTCTGGACCGCACCGAGATCGGCGCGCGAGGTGTTGACGGCTTCCAGCGCACCGTCCATGGCCAGGATCATGCGGTCGGCCGCGTCGGCGGTGAGGACCGTTTCGTCCGCGAAACCGGTCGAGGCGGTGCCGGCGGTCACGGTCGCCGTACCGGCCGTCGTGCCTGCGGTCACGCCGCTGACGTTGGTGAGATTCGCAATGGTCAGGTTCTGGTCGGTCGAGGTGATCGAGCCGTCCGCTGCCATCGTGACGTTGGCCAGCGCGGCACCGCCCGGCGCGGCCTTTGCGGCGTCGAACGCGGCGACCAGAGCCGTTGCCGCTGCAGCAGCGTCGGCAGCGCCGTCGGCCGTGGCCACGGTGACGCCATTGATGTCCATCGACACGCCAGTGGCGGCCGCGGTGGCGGTGGCGGCGGCGGTGGTCTGCTCGTAGGTGGTGGTGCTCGGCGACGTCCAGCTGCCCAGCTGATCGGTGCTGGCATTGGCGATCGAAGCGATCTCGATGGTCTGGCCCTGGTTCGCACCGACCTGGAAGGCCTGGGCGGTGAACGAGCCGTCGAGCAGCTTCTTGTCGTTGAACGAGGTCTGCTCGGAGACGCGGCCGATTTCGGCCTTGAGCTGCGTGACTTCGGCGTTCAGCGCGGCGCGGTCGGTGTCGGAGTTGGTGGCGTTGCGCGACTGCACGGCCAGCTCACGGATGCGCTGCAGGTTGTTGCTGATCTCGCCCAGCGCGCCTTCGGCGGTCTGCGCCAGCGAGATGCCGTCGTTCGCGTTGCGCGCAGCCTGGTTCATGCCGCGGATCTGGGTGGTGAAACGCTCGGAGATCGCGAGGCCGGCGGCGTCGTCCTTGGCGCTGTTGATGCGCTGGCCCGACGACAGGCGCTGGATGGAGGTCGACAGGCTGGCCGAGTTGGTGGCCAAGTTGCGCTGGGCGTTGAGCGAGATGGTGTTGGTGTTGATGACGGACATGATGCAGGTCTCCTGGTATTGGGGAATCCGGCACGGGAACAGGGCCTGGCCGGTGGCTCCGCAGGGGGTTGCCGGTGTGTCGGCCCTGTCCTCTGCTGTAACCAATAACGGCGTCTCGTCGTCAAGCTTTAATGCTGTTTTGCCGGCGATTCGCAGCCCGCTTCCGGGCCGTTCCCATTAACGGCTGGTCGCCCGGGAGATTGAGCTTGGGTGCGGAGGCTGCAGGCGGGACGTGCCGGGCCGCGGAGGGCGAGGCGCCGGACGACGCAATGGCCCGCCGAGTTCGAGTGGATCCGATACGAGGACGGTTCGAATGGGCGCCTTCATCCCTGCGGCACTCACAACCGAAGGGCTGTTCGGGCTGAGCGTACTTTTCAACCGCGGAATCTCCGCTCATGCAGTGACTTCACTGTTTCGAGCTCTGTGACGCGGGATGTGTGCCTGCGCAGGAATGACGCGCATAGGAAGGCGTGCAGACCGAGGGCCACGAATGATGGCGCGCGCACAGACGTGGCAATAGAGGCCGCGGGCGCGGACGTTGCGTCCACGCGGTGATGGGCGACAGACCCGCGATTGACGCTGTAGGAACGCGCTTGCGCGCGATGACGCTCTCCCGGGGAGGCGTTTCGCGCGCAAGCGCGCTCCTGTCGGAAGATCAGGCTTGTGATTTCAGCGCAGCAGATCGAACAGCGAAGAGCGCTGTATCTGCACGAAACTCAGCTGGGCGGCTTCAAGCGCGACCTTCTCGAGATTGAAGCGGCTGATCGCCTCGGCGTAATCGAGATCGCGCAGGCCCGACAGCGTGGTTTCGATGGTCAATGTGTGCGCATCGCGCAGCGATGCGGCGTTGTCGATTGCCGCGAGCTGCGCGCCGCCGTTCGCGCGGACGTCGATGATGTGGTCCGTCGCAGTGGCGATGTCGCGCATCGACCCCTGCAAGGCATTCTGCTGCGCGGCGCGTTGCGCATCCGTGGTCGGCGCCATCGTCAACGCGCCAAGCAGGTTGTCGATCGTGGCGAATACATCGCGCGTGCCGGCAGGCCCGAGCGAGAACGCATCGCCATCGGCCGGCGCGCCGCCGACGACCACGCGCGCGCCGGCGACCGTGATCGCCTCGCCGGTTGCATGCACGCCGCTGGCGATGACATCGCCGGCCGCATTGCTGACATCGTAGGCACCGTCTTCGCCAAACGTGATGCGATAGCTGCCACCGTCCCATTGCCCCGAGTCGGTCAGCCCGAAACTGCCGACCTGGCCGGTGCCGGTGTTCGCGGCATCGGCGCCGACATCAATGCGGCCGTCGCCGGTGCGTACGCGCAGGAAGACCTCGCTGCCTGGCATGGTGTCGTCGACGAACATCTGCGGCGCGATCTCGACCTGGCGACGCGTCTGGTCGCCGGCGTAGGCGACACCGCCACCGACCTTGGCAAACGGCGGCGAGCCGTCCTGGGTGCCGCCAAACAGATAGCGCCCGGCGCCATCCGGACTGTTGGCGATATCGAGCAGACTGGCGCGCAGACTGGTGACTTCGGTGGCAATCGCCTTGCGGTCCTCGTCCGACAGCGACGCGCTGTTGGCCCGCACGGTCAGTTCGCTGATGCGGCCCATGACATTCCCGGCCTGCGTGAGTGCCGCTTCCTGCATGCCGAGCCGATGGCCGACCGCATCGGCATTCTTGCCGAAGCGCTCGAGCTCGGCGTTCGAACGATCGAGTGCGACCGCCGCGCCGGCACCGACCGGATCGTCCTTCGCGGTCAGCAGCTTCTTGCCGGTGGTCAGTTCGTTCTGGATGCGCGCCAGGGACGCTTGCTTGGACTGCAGGTTCGTGAGCGACTGCTGGTACAGCATCCCGGTGGAGATACGGGTCATCGGCGGACGGCTCCAAGCAGGGACTGGAACAGGGTGTCGGCGGTGGAGATGATCTGCGCGGCGGCCTGGTAAGCCTGTTGCAGGCGGAGCATGTTGGCGGCCTCTTCATCGAGGTTGACGCCTGAGATGCTCTCGCGCGCGGCATACGCCTGCTCGTGCAACGTGGCCTGCGCTTCGGCGGCATAACCCGCATGGCGCGCGGCGGAGCCGACCGCGGTGGTCAGGCCCGAGATTGCGCCGTTGAGGCTCAACGAGGCGCCGTTGAGCGCCTTGGCGTCATCGAAGCCGGCCAGCAGTGCCGCATTGCCGTTGTTGCTGGACCCCGGCGCCGTGGGCGCCATGGTGAAGGTGTCGCCGGCTGCCGGAATGCCGTCGAGCACGAACGACCAGCCGTTGGCGGTGATCGTGTCGCCGGGCGTATAGGCGAAGGGCCCGTCGCCATCGATCATGTACTGGTTGGCGTCGAGGAACTCGACGCTGGACGGCGTCCGCAGCGCCGGATCGGATGGATCGCCGATGCGCACCGTCCCGGGCTTTGCGGTGCCGAGATTGCCCAGCGCGCCTTGCACCTGCACCGGCGACGCCGCGGCGATGCGACCCGGATCGGTGATCGCCACCGACAGGCCGCGGGCCGCCTGCGCGGTCGGCTGCAGCAGGAACCGGTCGCCGTCCTGCGCGGCGCCATCGAGTGCGAGTGTGATGCCGCCCACCTGCAAGGGATCGCCGGCCGCGCCGGAACCGGTCATCGCGACACTGGCGCCGGTCAGCGCATCCGTTGCAGTCCACGCGCCGCCCTGGAACTGCAGCACCAGGTTGCGGCCGTCAACGGCAGAGAGATCACCGACGCTGGCGCTCAGGCGCGCAGTCCCGCCATTGGCCGAGTGGCCACTGACGGCCGGCGCGGGCACGTTGAAGAACGCACCGCCCATATCGCCGTACTGATCGACACCCGCCGCATGGCCTGCATTGAAGGTGGTTCCGAACGCAAGCGCGATGCGCCCCAGTTCGGCCTGCGTGGGGTCGAGCACCTGCGAGCGGAATTCAAGCAGACCACCGATTTTGCCGCCCATCACGCGTTCGTCGAGACGAATGGTCTGGCCCTGGGTTTCCAGCGCAAGCTGCTGGCGCTCCGGGCGATACGGATCGGCGACCGTGGTCAGCTTCGAGGCCTGCACGCCGACCACCAGCGCCTGGCCGCCGGCCGAGAACACGTTCATCGCGCCGCCGTCCTGCTGTACGGCGGTGCCGCCCGTCAGTGAGACGAGATCGCGGATCATCTGGTCGCGGCGATCGAGCAGGTCGGGCGATGCGGTCTGCGCACTGCCGATGCGGCCGTTGAGTTGTGCAATCTCGCTGGTCAGCCGGTTGACCTCGCCGGCGCTGGCGGCGAGTCCGCTGTCGACTTCCGTCGACAGGCGGTCGAATTGCCCCTGCAACTGCTGGAAACGCGTCGTCAGCGCATTGGCCTGGCCGAGCATGTTCTGGCGTTCCGCGGGCGCCGAGGCACTGGACGACAGTGCGCTGACCGAATCGAAGAAGTTCGACCACAGTCCGGCCACGCCTGTCGTCGATTCGGACATCAGGCTGTCGACGCGGCCGGACAACGACGCCAGTTGTTCCAGCCGGGCGAGCTCACCACCGCTGTCGATCAGGCGCGAATTGGCGAGATCGTCCGCCACCCGGCGCACATCGCTAATCTGCGTGCCACGGCCGACATAGCCGGTGCCGATGAATTGCGGCGATCGCGCCTCGAAATCCACCTGCTGCCGGCTGTAGCCGGGGGTGTTGATGTTGGCGACGTTGTGGCTGACCGTCGACAGCGCCCGTTGGAAAGCGAGCAGGGCGCTGGTGCCGGTGGAGAGGATGTTGGCCATGGGCGGACTCAGCGACGCAGGAGGGCCTGGGCCGCGCGTTCGGCGGCCTCGGCGACAGGGTTGAGGGCGCTGGCGGGCGGCGAGGCGTTCGACGCCTGCACCGCGCCGGTCGATGCGCGCGCGAACTGCGAGATCGTCGACAGCGCGCGGTCGAGCGTGGGGCCGTTGGCGATCGCACTGAGTTTGTCGGCGTAGCGCGGGTCGGTGGCGTAGCCGGCCTGTTGCAACGCGCTGGCGAAGCGGCGCACGTCGCCGCCCGATTCCAGTGCCTGGCGGTAGCGCGGATTCTGCTTCAGCAGGCGTACGTAGTCGGCGAAGCTCTCTGCCGGCGAGTCATACGCGCGGAACTCGGCGCGCTCGGTATGGCGCACGCCGTTGCTGTATTCGTGTGTGGTCGCCGCGGCGCGGTCGCCCTTCCAGCCGGTCGCCTTGATGCCGAACAGGTTGTGCGCGGTGCCGCCGTCGCCGCGCTGGATCGTGCGCCGGCCCCAGCCGGTCTCCAGCGCAGCCTGCGCAACCAGGGCGCGTGCATCGACCCCGAGCTCGCGCGCGGCCTGCTGGGCATGCGACCAGATCGAGGCCACGAAGCGCTCGGGCGAGCGTGGTGCGAAAGATTCGGCCGCAGCGCGCGACGCTTGCTCCAGCGCGGCCGGGACCTGAGTGACGACGGCGCCGACCCGGCTGGCTGCGTCGGTGACGGCATCGACGACCGGGCGCGTACGTGCCATCAACTGGTCGATGAACCCGTCCATCGGCGACTGCGTTTCGGATGAGGACGCACTGGCACTGCCGATCGGGCGCCCCGCGATGAGATCCAGCGTCTGTGCACCGAGCGCCTCGGGCAGGGCGCCGATGCGGGCATGGCCCTGCAGGGCGAGCGCCTTCGCGGCAGGATCGCCGGCGAGGCGCGTATCCAGCGCTGGCGCATCGGCATCGCCGCCACCGAGCTGGCGCGCGATCACCTTGGCCAGACCGAGACCATTGCCTTCGGTCATCGACTTGGCGAGCCGCTGGTCGTAGAGATCGCGATAGAGCTGGTTTTCGCCAGGAAACAGCGAATCGCCCATGCTGGCGTCGCGCATGCTCTTGATCAGCATCTGCGCGAACACGCCTTCGAACTCGCGCGCGGCCTTGTCGATGCGCGTGGCATCGGGGCGTTGAGCGGGATTGAGTTCGATGGGCGTGGACGCGATGCGCATGTCAGATCACCTCGAGCTCCGCGCGCAGCGCACCGGCCTGCTTGAGCGCTTCGAGGATCGCGATCAGATCGCCAGGCGCTGCGCCGACGGCGTTCACCGCGCGCACGATTTCGTCCAGCGAGGTGCCGCCGGCGAACTTGAACATGCGGCTGCCATCCTGGTTCACCGAAACGTCCGACCGTGGAGTGATCACGGTATTGCCGCGACCGAAGGACTCGGGCTGGCTGACGTCCAGACTTTCGGTGATCGTCACGCTGAGCGAGCCGTGCGCGATGGCCGCGGGCATCACCTTGACCAGCGCGCCCATCACCACCGTGCCGGTGCGCGAATTGATGATGACCTTGGCCGGCGCGGCGCCGGGCGAAAGCTGCACATTCTCAACCTGTGCAAGGAAGCCGATGCGCGCGCCGGGATCGAACGGCGCGCGCACCGCCACGGTCACGCCGTCGACCGCACGTGCGGTGCCGGGACCGAAGCGCGCGTCGAGCGCGGCCACCATGTTGGAGATCGTGCTGAAGTCACCGCGGTTGAGGTTGAGCGTCAGCTCGCCGCCATCGCCGAAACCGCCGTCGACCGCGCGTTCGACCATCGCGCCGTTGGGAATGCGACCGACGCTCGGCACGTTCACCGACACGCGTGAGCCGTCCTTGCCCTGCGCGCCGAATCCGCCGACCACCAGGCTGCCCTGGCCGATCGCGTAGACCTGGCCGTCGGCGCCCTTGAGCGGCGCCATCAGCAACGTGCCGCCGCGCAGCGACACCGCATTGGCGATCGATGACACGGTGATGTCGATCGTCTGCCCGGGCTTGGCGAAGGGCGGCAGCTCGGCGTGGATCGCCACGGCCGCCACATTCTTGAGCTGCGGATTGACGTTGGCCGGTACGGTGACGCCCAGCTCGTTGAGCATGTTGCGCAGGCTCTGCACGGTAAAGGGCGATTGGCTGGTGCGGTCGCCGCTGCCGTCCAGGCCGACCACCAATCCATAGCCGACCAGCGCGTTGCCGCGCACGCCGCCGACGGTGGCGAGATCCTTGATGCGCTCCTGCGCGTGCACGGGCACGGC
Organism: Luteimonas sp. AC640a; assembly: GCF_979256585.1. NCBI lineage: Bacteria > Pseudomonadati > Pseudomonadota > Gammaproteobacteria > Lysobacterales > Lysobacteraceae > Luteimonas > Luteimonas sp. AC640a. Next base: position 594,877 of record NZ_CEEDOV010000007.1, read on the forward strand.
CAGCGTAGCGAAGGCCAGCAGGGCGAGCGGCATCAGGCGGAGCAGGGTGGTACGCAACATGGCGGTGGCCCGGTGGGAACTCAGTAGGGATAAAGGCGCGAATGGAAGAACCGGCCAAGCCAGCCCATCGCGTTGGATTGCGCGATCGCGCCACGGCCGCCGTAGACGATGCGCGCATCGCCCACGCGGCTCGACAGCACACTGTTGTCCGGGCCGATGTCGGCCGGGCGCACGATGCCTTGCACCTGCACCAGCTCATTGCCCTGGTTGAGGCGAATGTTCTTGCTGCCTTCGATGACCAGGTTGCCGTTGGGCAGGCGCTGGACGACGGTCACGGTCACGTTGCCCTGCAGCCGGTTGCTCTGGGCGCTACGGCCGCTGGCATCGAAATCGCGGGTTCCGCTGGCCGATGCGCTGAGCACATCGCGGCCATTGAGCGTGACCGGTGCACCGAAGATGCTCGGCGCCGCGATGTCGAGACTGCTTTCCTTGCCGACCTGGGTGCTGGCGTTGGTCTGCGCGGTGGTGTTCTCGATCAGCTGGATCGTCAGCAGGTCGCCGACGTCGCGCGCGCGCTTGTCGGCGAACAGCGACAGGCCGCTGCCGCCGCCGGCCTGATAGATCGCACCGGGCGATGCGTAGGCGGGCGCGGCGATGACCGGCTGGATCGGCGCCATCGGCGGGTAGGGACGCACGTCGCCGGCGACAACGCAGCCTGCCAGCAGGGCGGGCAGGATCAGCACGGCGACGCGGCGGACGGAGTGGGCAAGGATCATCGCGAGGCTCAGACGTTGTTGTTGAGGTAGCCGAGCATCGAGTCGGTGGTCGAGATCGCCTTGGCGTTCATCTCGTAGGCGCGCTGGGTCTCGATCATGCTGACCAGTTCTTCGACCACGTTGACGTTGCTGCCTTCCAGCGCACCTTGCTCGATCATGCCCAGGCCGTTGAGACCGGGCGTGCCGTTCTGCGCCGGACCCGACGCCGTGGTCTCGATGTACAGGTTCTCGCCGCGCGCCTGCAGGCCCGCGGGATTGATGAAGTCGGTGACGGTGAGCGAGCCGATTTCCAGGCCCTGGCCTTCACCCGCCATCTGCACGCTGATCGTGCCGTCCTTGCCGATGGTCATCGACTGCGCGCCTTCGGGCACCTGGATGCCAGGCTGCACGGGAAAGCCGCTGCTGGTGACCAGTTCGCCCTGGGCGTTGATCTGGAAGCTGCCGTCGCGGGTGTAGGCCGGCGTGCCGTCGGGCATCAGCACTTCGAAGAAGCCGCGGCCGTTGACCATGACGTCGAGAGAGCGGCCGGTCTGCTGCGGGTTGCCTTGCTGGAAATCCTTCGACGTCGAGACCACGCGCACGCCGGTGCCCAGTTGCAGACCGGTCGGCAGTTGGGTCTGCGCGGAACTTGCACCACCCGGCTGACGCACCTGCTGGTACAGCAGGTCTTCGAAATTGGCCCGGTCGCGCTTGAAACCGGTGGTATTGGTGTTGGCGAGGTTATTGGACACGACCGCCATGCGCGTCTGCTGCGCATCGAGTCCGGTCTTCGCCACCCACAGAGCCTGGTTCATCGGTTGGTCCTCGGTCCGGGCGCAAGCTGCGCCGTCGGCAGGGGTGATGCAATCGGCGTGCCAGAAGCGGCCTGCTGGGCTGCACGACGGCTCCGTGGAACCGTCTCATCCGTCCGACGCGTCACTCCCGAAACAGCAAGAATCGAAGGACTTCGCCTTTGCATCTCTGCTGGAGAGACACGCAACGTCCATGGACGACCCGCCATTCGGCTGTTGAAAAGCATCTCCCGCCTTCGCGGGCATGACGGGGCGTAGTGGGGTTGGTGGACGGCGCGGCGCCGGTTTACCGTCTTCCGTCAACGAGGCGGGATCAGCCGCCCAGACGCAGCAGGCTGTTGGCGGCCTGGGCGTTATCGTCGCCACGCTGGATCAGCTTGACCTGCATCTCGAACTGGCGCTGCAGCTGGATCATCTGCACGAGTGCGCCGGCCGCGTCGACATTGCTGGTTTCCAGCGCGCCGGTGGTCATGACTTCACCGGGTGCCTGGGCCAGCGGACGCTGCGGATCGGTATTGCGCATCAGGCCATCGAGGCCCCGCGCCAGCCGGTCGGGTGTGGCGTCGACCACGCGCAGCCGGCCGAGCACGGCCATCGTCTGCGGGCCTTCGCCCAGCGGGATGATCGACACCGTACCGTCATGGCCGATGTCCAGGGCCTGATGCGGTGGCAGCGCGAACGGCATGCCGTTGTCGTCGACCAATGGATGTCCGCCGCCGGTGACCAGCTGGCCGTTCGGCGTCAGTGACAGGTTTCCGGCGCGGGTATAGGCCTCACCGCCATCCGGCGATTGCACCGCCAGCCAGCGATCGGGCCGCAGCGAGACATCGAGCGGATTACCGGTGACGCGCTGGGCACCCATGCGGCTATTGAATCCCTGGTCGACGTGCATCGCGTCGATACGCGATGCATGGGTGCCGCCCGGCACCCGGTGGGCCTGGGTGTTGGCCAGTGCCGCCTTGAAGCCCGCGGTGTCGGCGTTGGCGAGGTTGTGCGACACCGTGCCTTGCGCCTGCAGCGTGGCGCGGGCGCCGGTCATCGCGACGTAGAGGGCTTTGTCCATTGGGGGGCCGGAATTCGTGATTCGTGAGGGGTGATTCGTGAGAGCGGCATGGCGGGCAGCCGGACGGATACCGGACGGCAGCCACCATGCAGTGGCCGCGTTGTCCAGTCACCCATCACGATTCACCGCTTTTAACGGACGCATGTCCGGTCATGACCTCATCAACGAATGTTGATGACCGTCTGCGTGACCTGGTCCTGGGTCGAGATCATCTGCGCGTTGGCCTGGAAGTTGCGCTGCGCGACGATCATGTTGACCAGCTGCTCGGTGAGGTCGACCGTCGACGATTCCAGCGCGCCGGCCTGGACCTGGCCGAAGTCCGAGCTGTCCGGCGCACCGGTACGGCCTGCGCCCGAGCCGTAAGTCTCGGCCCACATGTTGTTGCCCTGCGGCTGGAGGCCCTGCGGATTGACGAACGTGGTCAGTGCGATCTGCCCCAGCGGCTGGTCGGCGCCGTTGGAATAACGCGCGAACACCACGCCCTCGGCTGAGATGCTGACCTCGTTGAGCTTGCCGGCTGCGTAGCCGTCCTGGCGGGTGTCACGCAGCTGGAAGCGCTCGCCGTACTGGGTGGATCCACTGAGATCGAGATCCAGTTCCAGCACGCCTGCGCCATTGGACGGGGTGAACGGGTCCAGCGCGATGCGGCCGTCGGTCGGCGAGAGCAGGGCGCCGCTGTCGGAGAACTGCAGCGTCACGGGTGCGCCGACGCTTTCACCGTCGACATAGCTGTGTGCCTGCCACTCGTTCGGATTCGCCGTCTTGACCAGGTAGGAGGTCTGCACGTGACCCACGCCGAGCGAATCGAACACCGTGATGCCGCCGGTGGAATGGCTGTAGCTGTTGGGTTCGGTCGGATCGAAGGTCGCCATCGTCGGCGGCGACGCATTGCCCGGCAGGGTGAACATCAGGTTGACCCGGCTGCTCGGCTGTGGCGGGCTGTCGGTGGTCAGCAGCTGCAGGTCGGTCACGCGGCCGACATCGAAGCCTTCCGCATTGGTGCGCGGCGGATAGACCTGCAGGCGCGCGCCGTCTGGCGTGCCGACGAAGCCCTGGGCATCGGTCTGGAAGTTGCCGGCGCGGCTGAAGGTGCGGGCGCCATTCTTGCTGAGGGTGAAGAAGCCCTCGCCGTCGATCGCCATGTCCAGGCTGCGCCCGGTGGGATCGATGTTGCCCTGCGAGAACTGTTGGGCGACGTTGCTCAGCTTCACGCCCGAGCCGATCGCATTGCGCGACAGGCCGTAAGCGCTGTTGGAGAACAAGTCGGCGAACTCGGCGCGCGACTCCTTGAAGCCGGTCGTATTGACGTTGGCGATGTTGTTCGCGGTGACGTTGAGATTGGCGTTGGCCGCGTTGATACCGGAAAGCGAGGTGTTGAAGCTCATGGCGGACTCCGTGAGGTCGTGCGCGGGAAAACGGAAAGGGAGGAACGCGTCAGCCGACGCGCAGCACATGGCCGAGCGGCGCGGTGCCGAGGCCTTCGATGTCGAGATAGAGTCCGTCGCTGCCCACCGACACGCTTTCGACCTTGCCACGCACGTAGGTGCTCAGGCTGGTCGTGGCGCCGGCTTCGGTGACGTGCTTGGCGGTGATGCCGTAGGCGCCTTCGGGCAGACGCTGTCCTGACGCATTGGTGCCGTCCCAGGCGAATGGCACTTCACCCGCAGCGGCGGCAGGCACGGTGAACTGGCGCACCGCCTGGCCATTGGCGTCGGTGATTTCGATGGTCACCAGGCCCGGCGCCGGCGCGGCGACGATGCCGCTGGTGCCGCCTTCGGCCGGCAACGCCACCTTGGCCGAGGGCAGCAGCACTTCGCGACCGACCATCGTCGCCCCGCGCAGCAACTGGTCGCTGGCCATCGAGCCGGCGAAGCCATCGACCGATGCGTTGAGGCTCTGGATGCCCTGCACGGTGGAGAACTGCGCCAGCTGACCGAGGAACGCGCTGTTCTCCATCGGTTTCAGCGGATCCTGGTGCTTGAGTTGTTCGGTCATCAGGCGCAGGAAATCCGCCTGGCCCAGCGATTCGGCGTTCTTGCCGGCTGCGGTTTTCGTCGTGCCGCCCAGGCCCAGGCTGCTGTAGACGTCGTTGGCGATGGTGCTCATCGAAGGATGCTCATCGGTTCGGGGCTCGAGTGGGCTGCGCGCAGACCCGGGAGCGTCGGCGGTAGACATCGTCCGGGCTGCAAAGCCGTCTGCGTGGTCCATCTCCCCGCCGACTCTTGACCTGCAGCACCACCCAGGTCGTCGAATCGACGCGAATCTGATCTCGCACAGTCAACTTCTCGCTTCGAACATGTCTACCGTTCACGCGCCTAGCGGCCCATGCTGAGGGTGGCGACCGCCAGTTCCTTGGCGGTGTTGAGCATTTCCACGCCGGCCTGGTAGCTGCGCGAGGCGGAAATCATGTTGACCATCTGCGAGACCGGGTCGACGTCAGGCGCGTAGACGTAGCCCTGCTCGTCGGCAAGGGGATGGCCGGGTTCGTAGCGCTGGATCGGCGGCGTGTCGCGTTCGACGATGCCGGCGACCTGCACGTTGGTGAGCGCCGGATCGCTGCCGTGCGCCGTCGCGCGGAACACCGGTTCGAGCGGCTTGTAGACCTGGTCCGGCGAGCCGGCGACCGAATCTGCGTTGGCCAGATTGCTGGCCAGCGCGCTCAGGCGCACGGACTGTGCCTGGAGGGCAGAGCCGGCAACATCGAAGATCGGCAGGTTGCTCATGGCATTACTGTCCCGTGATGGCGGTCAGAAGGGTGCGCACCTTCGACTCGAGGAAACTCAACGAGGCGCGGTACTCAAGCGCGGCGCGGCCGTAGGCGGCACGTTCGGCGTCGGGGTCGACGCTGTTGCCGTCGAGGCTGGCCTGCGCGGCTATACGAGCCACGGAGAATGGATTCAGCCCGTCGTCGCCGGACAGTGGAATGTGGTTCGACGCGACCTCGCGCATCGGCGCCGGGCCGGCTTCGCGCACGCGCGCGGCGTTGGCCAGGGCGGCGTTGAAGTCCAGGTCGCGGGCCTGGTAGCCGGGCGTGTCCGCATTCGCCAGGTTGCTGGCGATGAGCTTCATGCGCTGCTCGCGCAACGGCAGCGCATCGAGCTGGAAGCCCATATAAGACGAAATCGGATTGGACATCGCACGCCTCCGGCGGACCTGTGCCGGGGAGGTTGCAAGCGGCGTGCCAGAGCGGGGCGGGGCGCGGCGGGGCGGCTTCGCTGGCCCTGACGGCGGGCCTTGGCGTTCGCTGCGGGTGCGAGCAGTGCTCTCAAGCGCGAGAGCGCGTCGCCCTGTTTGATGCTGCAACTCTCGATCGACGGCTGCCGGGGCCGTCCGTCCTGGGCCGACAGCTTCCCTGACTGGCGAGAACCGCCCGTAGGCGCGCGCTTGCGCGCGAGGGACTTACGCGGCGAATGTCCCCCGGCTTCAGCGTTTCCACGCCTGGGCCGCGGTCTGGGTGACGGGCATGGGAACGATCGTCAGTGCGCCGTCAGCCACCTCGGCGCATCGGCTCGGTGCCGCGGAAGCACTTTTCGGCGAGAGCGCCCGGCGCCAGAGGGCACCCCGCTCGAACGCCCATCGCGCGCAAGCACGCGCCGGCACATACGGCGGAACCGGGTGCCGCGCAGGCTTGGCGTCAGCCGACCAGTTGCCCGCCGGCGGCTTCGGCGACTTCATGCAGGCGCTTGAGCACCTCGTCTGCGAGATCGTGCGGGCTGTACTTGGCGACGAATGCATCCGCGCCCACGCTCTGCACCATCGATGTGTTGAACACGCCCGACAACGAGGTGTGCAGCAGCACGAAGAGGTCGGCGAGGCCCGGGTGGCGACGGATTTCCGTCGTCAGGGTGTAGCCGTCCATCGCCGGCATCTCGATGTCCGAGACCACCAGGGCGTAACGCTGCGACGGTGGTTCGCCGGCGGCATGCAGCTGGAGCAGATGATCCAGTGCCTGGCGGCCGTCCGACAGCAGGGTCACGCCGACGCCCAACTGGTCCAGCACGCTACGGATCTGCTGGCGGGCTACGCGCGAGTCGTCGACCACCAGAACCTGCATCGGCGGCGCGCCTTCAGGCAGGGCGTATTCGGGCGACAGCTCTGCGTCCATGCGCGCCTGTGAGATGTCGGCCAGCACGCTTTCCACATCGATGACCTGGATCAGTTCGCCCTGGAAACGCGTGACCGCGGTCAGATAGCTGCCATCCGCGCCGAGGTCGGGGGGCGGCTGGATGTCGGTGACGGCGATGTTGACGATCCGCTCGACCTCGCTGACCAGAAAGCCCTGGACCGAGCGGTTGAATTCCGTCACCACCAGATAGCCAGGCAAGTCCTCTTCGCTGCGCTCGGGGTGACCGATCGCAAGGCCCAGGTCCAGGACCGGCACGCTGCGTCCGCGCACGTCGGCCACGCCGGCAAATTGCGCGGGCAGGCCCGGCACACGGAACAGGTGCGGCCGGCGCAGTACTTCCTGCACCTTGAAGACATTGACGCCAAAAACCTGGCGTCCCCCGAGACGGAACAGCAGCAGCGCCAGCCGGTTGTGGCCGGCGAGGCGGGTGCGCTGGTCGATGCGGTCGAGCAGATCTTGCGACATGGTGCCGGTATCGGCGGTCCTGCTTGGGACTTGAGGCGCCGGACCGCGGATCACGGTTTGGCCCGCTTCGCCGGCCTTGCGGCACGCGATTTGCATCGCGGTCAGCGATCCCGTTGCCGGAAGTCGCCATGCCCCCACTGTCCCGCGCTCATCCGCTTCGGCGCCCACGCGCGCTGCGATCTGCTTTGCTGGTGCTGCTGGCAATGTGTATGGCTGCGTCGATGGCGGCATCGACCTTCCAACCGGTCGAGTCGATCCGTGCCGCGGCAGTGTCCGTCGCCGGCGAGGGCGATGATGCCGAAGCCAACCTCGATCCGGCGCTGCGCATGCCGCAGTGCGCGCAGCCATTGGAAGCGCGCCGCACCGCAGCCGCGACGGTCGAGGTGTCCTGTCCGTCCGGCTGGCGCCTGTTCGTGCCCGTCCGCGTGCGCCGCAGCCAGACCGTACTGGTGCTGTCCCGCAGCGTTGCTTCAGGTGAGACGATTACGGCCGATGTCTTTACTGCCGAGCAGCGCGACGCCAGCCGCATCGCAGGTGCGGCCATCGCCAACCCGGCCGAGGCGGTTGGTCGCAGTGCCCGCCGGGTGCTGGTGGCGGGCAGCGTGCTGACCGCCAACGACCTGGTGTCACCCCGTCTGGTGCGCCGGGGCGATACCATCGCCCTGGTGTCGCGCCAGTCCGGCATCGAAGTCCGGATGGCTGGCAAGGCGCTGGGCGATGCGGGTGCCAGCGAACGGGTCAGCGTCGAGAACCTGTCGTCGCGCCGGGTGGTGCAGGGCACGGTGGACGCGGACGGCAACGTGCTCGTTGGCCGCTGACATCTGGATGACATCCACCCTAAAGCTTGGCGTCCACCGGCCGATACCGGCCATGACTCCCATCCAATTCCGCGTGTCAGGACCCCCGACATGACCCAGAAGATCGAAGGACCCTCCGCTCCGGTCGCCCGTGCCATCAGCCCGGTCGCCAGCCCCCAGGTCGCCCGCGCCGGTGATCCGCGCGACAAGGCCATCCAAGCCGCCGCCGGCGGCGACAGCCTGCGCCTGACCGGCGAGGCCGCCAATCTGCAGGCGGTGCAGCGCGACGTCGCCGCCCGCCCGGCGTTCGACGACGCGCGCGTGGAGGCGCTGCGCGCGTCGATCGCCTCCGGCAGCTACAAGATCGACGCCGAGGCCATCGCCTCGCGCATGCTCGATCTGGATGCCCGGCTGGCCGGCTGATGTCCGACGCGCAGGCCAGCCTGGAGCGTCTTGCCACCGCGCTTGCCGATGAGCGCGAGGCGCTGATCGGTCACGACGTGGATGCGCTGATGCGCTCCACGCGCGACAAGATCGTCGCGCTTCGCGAGTTGGAGACCGCCTCCGACGGCACATTGTCCGGCCCGCTGTCCGAGCTTGCCGAACTCAACCGCGCCAACGGCGCGCTGCTGGCGCGCCGCCGCCGAGAGGTCAACTGGGCGCTCCGCCACATGGGGCGCACGGAAAGCGCGCCGGCTTACGACGCCTTGGGGCGTGTCGAAGTGAATAGCAGTCGGCGGGATCTCGCGGTTGCATGAGGCGCATCTGCGCCGTCCGCACGATTTAGACTCCAAGGTCCTCGCATAGGATCAGTCTTCGTGACCTCGCTTTCCCCACTTGCCGCACCGCCGGCGCCGTTGGCCGCCACCGCGCTGTCCAGGCTCGATGAAGGCGTCAGCCTGCACGAGGCCGACGGTCGCCTGATCTACGCCAACCCCGCCGCCGAGGCACTGCTGCGCCTGCAGCCCCACTGGCTGGTGGCGTCCGGGCGCCTGGATCGCGTACTGCCGCCCCAGGCAATGGAGCGCGCACGCCTGCATGGCAGCTGGTGCGAGCCGCTGGCATTTGCGCCGGGGCATCCGTTGAAGGCGCATCTGCACTGGATGGGTGACGACACCGCGCGGTTTCTGCTGCTGCTGAAAGGCGCCACGCCGTCTCGCAGCGACGACGACCATGCACTGCAACAGCGCCACGAGGAACTCAACGTCCGCTTCAACGCCGCGCAGGAGCAGTTGCTGCAATCTGAGAAGCTCGCCTCGATCGGCCAGCTGGCCGCGGGCGTCGCGCACGAGATCAACAACCCGATCGGCTACGTACATTCCAATCTCGGCAGCCTGCAGGAATACGTCGGCAATCTGTTCGCGCTGATCGATGTCTACGAACGCGCGATGCGCGCACACGATCCGCATGCGATGCGCTCCGAGATCGACGACACCCGCGAGCGGCTCGATGTCGATTTCATCAGCCGCGACCTGCCGCAACTACTGACCGAATCGCGCCAGGGCATCGAGCGCGTGACCCGGATCGTCCGCGATCTGCGCGACTTCTCCCGCTCGGACCGCGAGCACGCCTGGCGTCTCGCCGACCTGCACGCCGGACTCGATTCGACGATCAACATCGTCTGGAACGAGTTGCGCTACAAGGCGACGATGGAGAAGGACTACGGCACGCTCCCGATGATCGAGTGTCTGCAGTCCGAATTGAATCAGGTCTTCATGAACCTGTTGCTCAACGCAGGCCAGGCAATCGACGAGCAGGGCACGATCACCGTGCGTACCGGTCACGAGCCCGGGCAGGTCTGGGTGGAGATCGGCGATACGGGTGATGGCATCGCGCCGGAGGTCCTGCAGCGGATCTTCGATCCGTTCTTCACCACCAAGGCGGTGGGCAAGGGCACGGGCTTGGGTCTTTCGATCTCCTACGGCATTGTCGCCAAGCACCATGGGCGCATCGAAGTCGAGAGTGCGCCGAAGGCGGGCAGCCGGTTCCGCGTCATCCTGCCGGTGCGGCAGCCGCAGCCCGATGTGACCGGCTGACTCACGGCTGCGCTTCGCGCCCGCGCTGGCTGTCGTAGGTCTGGAATGCCTGGCGGATGTGTTCGCGCAGCTTGTTGTCGTCCCAGGGTTTGGTCAGGAAGCGATAGATCGCGCCGCGGTTGATCGCCTCGGTGACCGTGGCGAGGTCGGTGTAGCCAGACAACACCAGCCGGATGGTGTCGGGATACAGCATCTTCACCCGACCGAGAAATTCAGTGCCGTCCATTTCCGACATGCGCTGGTCTGACAGGATGACCTGCACTTCGTTGGTCGCGAGCAGCCCGAAGGCATCGCGCACATTGCCGGCGGCGAGGATGCGGTAGCCGTCACGGCGGAACAGCCGCACCAGCGAGCGCAGGACATTCTGCTCATCGTCGACCAGCAACAGCGTGCGGTCCGACTTGGTCGCCGTGAACAGCTCGGGCCGCAGGTAGCGCCGACGCAATGCCTGACCAGCCGCTTCGGCGCTCATCGGCTCACCGAACAGATAGCCCTGGAAGTAGTCACAGTCTGCGCGTCGCAGAAAGCCGAGCTGGGCCTCGGTCTCGACACCGTTGGCGATGACCTTCATGCCCAACTGGTGGCCCATCGCGATCAGGGCGCGCACGATCGCGGTCTCGCGACTGCCAGCCGGCGAGGCATTGATGAAGCTGCGGTCGATCTTGAGAATGTCGGCCGGATAGCGCACCAGCGCGCCAAGGCTGGCATCGCCGGTACCGAAATTGTCGAGGGTGACGAAGATGCCTTCGTGGCGCAGTGTGGATACCGCGCGGTAGACCGCGTCGGTGCTGTTGTGCGTGAGCGCGCGCTCGTTGAGCTCGAGCACGATCGACGACATCGGCAGGCCGGCCTTCTGCATGCGGCCGAGGAGCCGATCGACGAAATCGAACTGAAGCAGTTGCTGGGTGGTGACATTGACGCCGACGAAGAAGTCGTCGAAACCCTGTTCACGCCAGATCTTGACCTGTGCGATCACGCGCTCGAGCATCCAGTCGCCGATCTGCAGAATGACGCCGATACGCTCGGCGGTCGGCAGAAAGCGCTCCGGCAGCAGCAGCCCCAGCGACGGAGACTGCCATCGCACGAGCGCCTCCATGCCGATCACGCGTCCGTCCCGCGCGCTGATCTTGGGCTGGTAACGCAAGCGGAGCTCGCCATTGGGCAACGCGTCGACGATCTGGCGTGCGATCGCGCTCTCGCTGTGCATGCTGTCCGCCACCTCGGTGGTGTGCAACTGCACCGGCTCGTGCGGCCCGTGAGCCGCACGCCGAACCGCGCTCTCAGCCAGTTGCAGCAACTGCGAGGGATCGTCGCCATGGTCGGGGCAGAGACTGATGCCGATCTTGGCTTCGAGGAAGAGCGTGTAGGGGAGCACTTCGAGCGGACGCTCGACTTCTGCGATCAGTTCTTCGGCCAATGCCTGCGCCGCCTGGACATCGCCACCGGGCAACAGGATCGCGGCGATGAATTCGTCGCTGCCGTGCCGCCAGACGCGACCGCGTTTGTGCAGACGCTCGCGCAGACGCAGGCCCACCGCCTCGAGCGCTGCATCGCCGACATCCACGCCCATGTTCTGGTTGACTGACGCGAAGTGGTCGATGTCGATGTGCAGCAGCACCAGCGGCGTTCCGCCGGACGTCGCGTCCCGGATCATCGCCTGGAGCCGGGGATGCGCGGCGCCGAGGCGCGGGAGCGAGGCGGGCGGAACGGGAACCGGCATGTGCATTGACGGATTCTAGCCGCCGGGCACGGCAACAGGTGCGTCTGCGGCAAGCGCGGCATAGGGCAGCCATGCATCAACACGCGTGCCGGCGCCGGGGCTGGATGCCACGTCGACCCGGCCTCCCGCACCGTGCGCACGCTCGCGCATGATCACCAGACCCAGACCACGTGCGGCTGTCGGCGAGAATCCACGACCGTCGTCGAGGACGCGAAGCCGCAGCCCGCTGCCCTCGTCACGCAACCGTAATTCGACGCGTGCCGCGCCCGCATGTCGCATCGCATTCGTCAATGCTTCCTGGGCAATCCGGAAACATGCCTGTTCGACCGCTGCATCCGGGCGTTGGGGCAGCGCATCGATATCCAGTTCCGACGTGATGCCGGCGTTGCGCAGCATCCGTTCGGCGTGCCAGCGCAGTGCCGCCTCCAGGCCCAATGCATCGAGTTGCGGGGGACGCAAGAGGATCGAGATGTCGCGTAACCGCTCCAGCGTTGCGTCCGCAAGCACGAGGATGTCTTCGATATCGTCACGTCGACGCTGGACGTCGGATTCGTCGAGCGCGGACACGGCGGCCATCTTCATCGCGGTCACCGACTGACCGATATCGTCGTGCAGCTCGCGGGAGATCGCCCGACGTTCGTCTTCCTGCAACGTGAAGACACGTGCAGCCAACGCCTGCAGCTCCCGATTACTCGCCGCAAGATCGTCACGCATGCGTTCGGCGCCGGTCAGGTCTCGAACGACCAGCAACGTACAGGGCCGGCCCTCATGCTCGGTTTGCGCCGCTGTCAGCGACGCGCGAAAGACCGAACGATCGCGACGCTGCATGCGCAGCGAGGCAGGTGGCGCCTCCATGTCCGTGACCGGTGCCAGGAGCCAGGCGTCGAACCCGACGCGATCATCTTGATCGATCAGCGCCCCTGCAGTCAGTCCTTCCAGTGCGCCCGGCGTACACCCGAACATCGCCTCGCTGGCAGGGTTCGCATACGTCACACGGTCCTCGACCACCAGCAGTACGCCGTCGGGCAGCAGTCGCATGAGTTCGCGTAACGCGCGCCCATGGGTGCCAGCGGGTGGCGGGGCGGGCAAGGTCGAGTCACCCGCTGTGCGATGCGCAAGCGACATATCGACACGCGCAACACGCCAATGGCTCCATGCCGCGACGACTCCGGTCGTTGCCAGCAGGGCGGCGACAAGCACCAGCCATATACCGGCTGGGAGCGCGGCACTCGCGCGGTCGAACACGATGGCCACCACCACGATCCAGGCCAGTCCGAGCGTGAGGTGCAGCAACGGGAGCTGCCACAGCAATTTCCCCAAGCGGTTTGAACGCGTGCCCTGCCGACCTGTCACGTCGATGGTGTGCTGTCCAGACGCCATTCGGCGAGTGCCCTCCCTATACGCGTCATCGCAGTCTACCTTCGGACTCAATTTCATGTTCACCACGCCGCTAACGGTAGGGAGCCTGTGCCGGATGTTCCGGACGCGCACCACGGAGCGAATGCAACACGATGGATTCCGGCCCCCTCTCCAGCCTTCTCGAGCACCCGGTCTCAGATGGCCTGCTGCTGCTTGATCGGGGTGGCCGCTGTTTGCTCGCCAACCCGGCAGCGCAACGAAGAGGCCTCGACCGTCTGGTGGAACGCCACGCCGCGTCGCTGGCGGGCCTCTATGCCCGTTTGCTGGAGGGTGAGCGCGAGATGCCGTGCGAGCTGCCGGACGCGGGTCGGCCCTTGCGCGGATTGCTGCGCACCGTAGAGATTGAAGGCGAGGGCGCGGTCGCGTTTTCGTTGAGCATCCGACTCTCCGAAGATCTCGACGACTGGCTCGAGGCTGCGGAATCCGGCGGACATGCACTCTGGGTCTGGGATCTGCGCCACGACCAGATGCGAGGGTCGGGCGCGTGGATCGAATGGATCGGCGTGCCGGGCCTCGACACGCCCTTACCGTTCCAGACGATCGAGCAGCGGATCCATCCACAGGACCGTACGACAGTGGCCGAGACGCTGCGCGCGTATCTGGACGGACGGACGCCGGCGTATCTGTGCGAGTACCGTTGCGGCCGGGCCGATGGCACATGGCGCTGGGTGCGCGATAGCGGACGCGTGACCGCGCGGGACGCGCAAGGGCGTGCTCTGAAAATCGCTGGCACGCTGACGTGTATCGATGACCAGAAGCGACTCGAGCAGACCCTGCGCGAGCAGCGCAGCCTCGTGGAAGACACGCAGCGTCTGGCTGGAATGACCAGTTGGCATTGGGATCACGCCAGCGGCACGGTGCGGTGCGCAACCGGATTGCGTGAACTCCTGGGGCTCGAGGACGATGCGAGCGTGCGGATGTGGTTGGGGCGATGCCGGGTCGATCAGGCGCCGGTGCTCAAGCGGGCTTGGCGCGACCTGCGCTGCCGGGTTGAGCCGGCGCATTTCGAACTCGTCGTCGATGGCATCGACGGCCCCGTGTACCTGCAGGTCTGGGCATCGCCCCAGCTCGATCGCGCTGGCAGGCCGAAGGGCGTGCTCGCCCAGATCCAGGATGTGACGGCCCAGCGCCGGATGGATGCCGAAGCACGGCGCCGCAGTGCGCTGCTTCGACGCGTTGCGGAACTTGGCCGAATCGGGGGCTGCGAGATTGACGCTGAAACCCGCACGCTGCACTGGACCGGTGAATGCGCGGGTCTGCACGGCCGCGAAGGCGAATCGCTATCGCTCGAAGAGCTGATCCGGCACTACACCACTGAATCGCGCGATGCGCTGGAAGCGGCAATGAGCCGGGTTGCGGCCGGCGCATCGGCTGAAACGCTTGAGCTGTGCTTCTACCGGCCGGACGGCGAGCAGGTCTGGACTCAGGCTGTCGTGGATTTCTCGCATGATGCAGGTCTGTCGCCGCGCTATCTCGTGCTGTTCCGCGATATTTCCGGAGAGCGTGCGGCCAGTGAACGCATCGAGCGCCTTGCGCATTACGACGCATTGACTGGATTGCCCAACCGGAGTCGACTGCGCCAGGAGATCGAGGAAGCCCTGTCCTCCGGAGGTGCCCTGTATCAGGCACTGCTTCTGCTCGACATCGCGGGTTTCAGTGGCATCAATGAGGCCCATGGCCACGCGGCCGGCGACCTGGTGCTCAAAACCATTGCCGCGCGGCTGCACATGCTGGTCGATGCAGGCGATCTGTTCGGCCGCATCGGAGCGGACGAATTTGTCGTGCTGTTGCAGCAGGGGCGTTGCAGGCAGGACGTCGCGATCACCGCAGAGAGGATCGTGAACGCGCTATCGGAGCCCGTGCCCGCAGCCGGCGAGATGTTGCGCTACGGGGTCAGCGCGGGTATCGCTGTGCGCCCGCCTGGCGTTGGTTTCGACGAACTGCTGCGTGCCGCGGGCGTCGCGTTGCAGGGCACACGGCAGGGCGGGCACAAGGAGCACATCCAGTTCTACAGTCCCGACGCCTGGCGCCGCGCGCGGCGCCGTCTGGATATTGAACACGCGTTGCGCGCTGCGCTGGAGCACGAGCAGTTCTCATTGGCGTATCAGCCGCTGGTGGACCTGACGCGCGGCTGCGTCTCCGGTGTGGAAGCGCTATTGCGCTGGCATCACCCCGATCTTGGAACCTGCAGTCCGGACGAGTTTATCGAGATCGCAGAAGCCACTGGCGACATCGTGGCGATCGGTGAATGGGTGCTGCGTGAGGCCTGTCGACAGGCAGCAGCGTGGGATGCGGCGGGCCTCGGGTTCGGGCGCATGTCGGTCAATGTCTCGGCGGTGCAGTTGCGCGATCCCGGGTTCGCCAAGCGTGTGCGCGCCGCGTGCGACGACGCCGGTTGGCCTGCATCGCGTCTTGAACTCGAACTCACGGAGTCGGCACTTCTGCTCGACACCGAGCCCCTTTGGTCCTGCTTCGCCGCGCTTCAGAGCGCGGGTGTGGCACTTGCGGTCGACGATTTCGGCACCGGGTTCTCCAGCCTCAGCTATCTCAGCCGGTTTCCGGTGGGCCGTCTCAAGATTGATCGCAGCTTCATTGCCGATCTGGCTGCTTCCGATGGTGCGGGGCGAGCCGTCGCAGTGACCCGCGCCATCATCCAGCTTGGAAAGACCCTGCGCATGCAAGTGCTCGCCGAGGGCGTCGAATCCTTGGCTGACGAACAGTTGTTACGCGATTACGGGTGCGACGAGGTTCAAGGCTATCTGTACTCGAGACCGTTGCCACCACGCGAGATGCAGCGCTGGCTCCTGGTTCGTCAGGAAGACCTTCAGCCCAAGCTCGCGCTGCCCTGATCAGAAAGCATCGGCCCCGCGTTGCGTACACCGCGCGGGTCGTCGATCACGACGTCGCCGACGCGTGATGCGTCGTTGAGAAGGCTAGAGATGCGGGTAACTCTGCAGCGCGCACGGTGCGTTGCGACGGCACTGGCCGGCTGGGAAGAAGCCGGATACGAGGCTCGCGACCGCAGCAAGGTCATTGGACGGCGGCGTCCGTTTCGACGCGGCTCCCTGTGCCGGACACTTCTCAATCTGCCCGGGTTCATCTGAGGGGCCGCTTGGCGGCAGCGAAAATGTCTGCGCTCGTTCGAAGGCTGCGGGGTGTCCAGGCAAAGTGCTGCGCGCAGAGCGGTGAGGGCGGGGCGTGCCTTGCGCTGAAATCGGCTGCCCGCCTTCAGAATCCGGCGGCGATATCCCAGGCGATGAACGACTCGACGGCATCGACGGAAATCGTACCGCCTGGCGCACCGGATTCTTCAGCCGCGGCGAGCAGCGGCACGAGTTCCTGAAAAGCTGCCTGTTCGATGCGATCGAGCAGGTTTCCGCCGATTCGACGGATAGGGTGCGATTCCGCAGCCGTCAACGCGCACGCCCCGGACTCGGCCGGGGCATGCGCGTGGGGAAGGCTTGGAGATGCTCGATCCAAGGCGCTGCCGCGTCAGAAGAGTTCGACGGTACCGGCACCCATCGATTCCTGGGTCACCGGCTTGTGCGGCGGGCGTTCCCAGGCGCCGCGCATCTCGCGCAGGCGCTGGCCGATGCGCTGCAGTGCGCGCATCAGTTCTTCGTCGAAGACACCGCCGTTTCGACGCAGGAGATCCTGCAGATCGATCGCCTCGCGATTGATCGCGTTGAGGCGCTCGAGGTGCGAATGCACGCCGCCCAGCGCCTGGGTCGCGATGTCCTCGAACTGGAGGGCGCGCACCGCGTCGGTGACGCTGGCATCGATCGCGCGACCGCAGTCCGAGATCTCACGCATGCCGTCGCCAAGCGAACGGTTGATCGTCGCCACCTGTTCCAGCATGCCGGCCGCCTCGGAACGCGCTTCGCGGGAGCGGTCGAGATCGCGCGATGCCATACCCGACACCGTGTCGCGCACCTTGGCGATCGATTCCTTCGACGAGTGCGCGAGCTTGCGGATCTGCTCGTTGAACGCGGTCGAGCGTTCCGACAGGTTGCGGACTTCGTCGGCAACCACTGCGAACCCTCGGCCGGCCTCGCCGGCGCGCGCAGCCTCGATCGCAGCGTTGAGGGCCAGCAGGTTGGTCTGGTCGGCAATCGACTTCACGTCTTCGAGCAGAGCAAAAATGCCGTCGAGATGGCCGGCCATCTCATCGATGTGGGCCACTGTGGTCACGCTTTGACCGCTGACCTGTTCCAGCGCTTCGACCAACTGTTCCATCCGGCTGCTGGCGTGCTGGGCGAAGCGTGCGACATCGGCGCCGCCCATGCCGTCCTGGTCGCCGGTGCGGTCGAGCAGCCGGCTCATGGCCTGGGACTGCTGGCGCGACTTGCGGTTCATCGCGTCGAAGCTGCTGCCCAGGCCACTGACCGCCTGGCGGATCAACTCGCGGGCACGCTCGACTTCCATCCGCGACCCCTCGATCTCGGAGCCGACGAACTGACGCAGTTCGGTGAGCAGTTCGTCCTGCTCCTTCATCGCGCGGGTATGCTCGGGCTTCGGGTGTGTGTCGCGACGGACCAGCAGGAGTGCGGTCACGATCCAGCTCGCGGTCAGGGTGATCAGGATCGCCCATCGCACTGGCGCGGCCCAGCCGAGGACAAAAGCCAGCGGCAGCAGCAGGGTCAGCGCCAGCGGCGCGGCGAGGCGGATCAGAATGCGTGCGTACATGGGCGCTCTCAGGGGATTTCTCACGCCCCCTGTATCGGCAGCCTACAGCCCGGCTTTAGCCCGTTACGCCCGCCCACGGGTAGAGGATATGGGTCTGCCCGGCCGCGCCGAGTTCCTCTGCCATCGAGATCTCGCAGGTCACCCATGCACGGTGGCGCGCGTGAACTCACGGAGACGATCGCCCGGTTGAACGAAGCCCGCCATTCGCGCGCGCCGATGCGAGCGTTCACCGGTCGAAACACGATCTTTCTCCCGACGGGAAAGGATCGGTATGACGTGATCGCGACAGACGGGGATTCAGATCGCCTTGAGCATCTGCTGGCGGCGCAGCAGGAAATCCCACAGGCTGCCGCCCATCTGCCGCCACAACACCGCCGAACGCAGCGAGGCCAGCAGCACCGCGCGGATTTCGGCGACGACGTTGGCCTGGCCGAGGTAATGCGGATTGCCCTGGACCATCACCTTCGGGCGAAGATGGCTGACGGTGTCGGCGTATAGCGCGCCGAGTGCGGCCAGCACTTCCGGATGGGTGTGCCCGAGTTCTTCGGCCTTGGGCTTGATCTCGAGGATGCCGTGATGGACTTCGCTGCTGACGGCGCTGTCCTGGATGAAGCGGCGCTCCAGCTGCACGACCGCGAGGCCGAGCTTGGGCAGCAGCGGATCGCTGCCCTGGTTGCCGAAGTAGTCGCGCAGCAGCATCAGGCCGGGCACGACCGCATCGCGGCCGCCGTAGACGTCGGCGGGCGAGGTGGCGTCGATGCGGAACACGCTGTCGAGCGCGGTCGACAGCACCGCAGCGTCGGCCTGGCCCGTCTCGGCGATGCGGCGGACCTGCTTGAGCGCCTGCGCCATGCCGGCGAGGGCGAGGACACGTTGCTCTATCATGCCGCCACCCCGCGTGCGCGCAGTTCCAGCGGCGCGTCGGTGCGCGCGATGACCGCGCCGCCGAGGCAGACATCGCCGTCGTAGAGCACCACGGACTGTCCGGGCGTGACCGCACGCTGGGGGCGGTCGAACCGCACGTCGAGCTGGCCGGTGTTCGCGTCGATGGTCACTTCGCAGGATTCCTCGTGTTGCCGGTAACGGGTCTGGGCGGTGCAGCGGAAGCGCTGCGCCGGCGGATCGCCGGCGATCCAGTGTGCGGGTTCGCTCGTCAGATGCGACGACAGCAGGTACGGCGTGTCGGCGCCCTGGGCGACGAAGAGCACATTGTCGCCCACATCCTTGCCGACCACATACCAGGGCGCCGCGTCGAAGCCGCGCACACCCCCGATCTGCAGGCCTTCGCGCTGACCGAGGGTGAAATAGAAGACGCCGGGATGCATGCCGACGCGATGTCCGTCGGGCGTGCGCATCTCGCCCTGGCGTGCGGGCAGGTACTGGCCGAGGAACGTGCGGAAGTCGCGTTCGCCGATGAAGCAGATGCCGGTCGAATCCTTCTTCTCCGCGGTCGGCAGGCCGGCGGCGCGGGCGAGATCACGGACATCGGTCTTGGGCAGTTCGCCGAGCGGGAACAGGGTGGCGGCGAGTTGCGACTGGCCGAGCTGGTGCAGGAAGTAGCTCTGGTCCTTGTTGCGATCGCGCGCGCGCAGCAGGCGCCAGCGGCCGCCCTCGAAATCGACGCGCGCGTAATGCCCGGTCGCGATCTTCGCCGCGCCCAGATCACGCGCCGCATCGAGGAAATGCTTGAACTTGATCTCGCGATTGCACAGCACGTCGGGGTTCGGTGTACGGCCGGCCGCGTATTCGGCAATGAAGTGCTCGAACACACCGGCCCAGTATTCGCCGGAGAAATCGCGGAAGTGGATCGACAACCCGAGCCGGCCGGAGACGGCCACCGCGTCGCGGCGATCGTCCTCGGCCCGGCAGTCGCCGCTGCCGTCCTCGGCCCAGTTCTGCATGAACAGTCCGGCCAGCGGCGTGCCCGCATCGCGGAGCAGCAGTGCAGCGACCGACGAATCCACGCCGCCGGACATGCCGACGATGACCTCCGGCGCGCTCACGGGATCTGGCGCACGGCCGACAACGGGAAGCGCTGGCCGGCGAGGCAATCGGCGACGACCTGCCAGACCAGCGGGCTGCGATGTCGCGCCGCTTCGACTTGCAGTTCGGCGGGGGTGAACCAGGTGGCTTTCTCGATGCCTTCATCGAGCGCGCGCGCCGGATCGTGCGACAGCGGGCGCGCGGCAAAGGCGAAGCGCAGGAAATGCCGGCCATCGGCCTCGCCCGGGCGCGGCGCGGACTTCCACAGATAACTGCCGATGAAGCCGGTCAGCTCGACCGTCCAGCCCGATTCCTCGAGTGTCTCGCGCACGGCCGCGTGCAGCAGCGATTCGTCCGGTTCTAGATGGCCAGCCGGCTGGTTGATCACCAAGCGCCCGTCGACACGCTCTTCGATGCAGAGCACGCGGCCGCCATCCATGACCACGGTGGCGACGGTCACATCGGGCTGCCAGAAGCGCGGATCGGCGGACACCGCCATCAAAGCGTGTCCTCGCCGGTGAGCTGCAGCTCCATGTCGTCGGCCAGCTGGGCGGCGATTTCGAGCGCCTGTTCGAAACGCGCGCCGTCGGCGTCGTCGTGGAGCTTGATCACATAGAACAGTGTGTCGCCGGCGATCTCCCAGCCACCGAGAATATTGCGCTGGCTGTCGCGCAGCAGCATGTCGGCCTGCTCGGCGCTGAAGCCGCCCGCGGGCACCGGCGCGGCGGGTGAGAACACCTCGCGGACCGCGCTGTCGCCGAGCACGTGGGCGCTGCCGGCGACGAACGCGAGCTGGCTGCGGTTCTCCTGCTGCCACGCGAAGACGACGCGGTAATCGCCGTCCTCATGGCGCTCGTAGCGCACGCCGTGGGCGTCGAGCCGCTGCGCGAGCGTGTCTTCGGCGCTGGGAACGATGTCGGCCGCGGGCGGTTGCCGTTCGGCCGCGCCTTGTCCGGCCGCGACGATCGGCGACAGGGCGAGCAGGCAGGCGAGCGGCAACAGGCGGGATGCCCGGAACAAGCGGCGGCAGTGATGCATCGAGGCACCGGGTTGGGGGAATGCCGGTCATTCTGACGACCGGGGTCCGGGGCGTCCATCCACGGCGCGGCGGTATAATCGGCGGATGAGTCGCAGACACGAACACGAACATGATCACGGCACCGCGGTGGCCCCCGGCCGCCCGGAAGTCGCGCCACCGCCGCTGTACTCGGTGCTGCTGCTCAATGACGACTACACGCCGATGGACTTCGTGGTGGAGATCCTGGTGCGGTTCTTCGCGCTGGATCTCGAGCGCGCGACCCAGGTGATGCTCCACGTGCACACGCGCGGCCGGGGCGTGTGCGGCATCTACAGCCGCGAAGTCGCGGAGTCGAAGGTCGCGCAGGTGAACGAATACGCACGGCTCAATCTGCACCCCTTGCTCTGCACGATGGAAAAGGCCTAATAAGCCCACGGGGGCAGGGTTTGTTTGCCGGAATCGGGCCCCATCTAGGGTGTCAGTGAAGCCGGAGGCGACCGCCCCATGTTCAGCAAAGATCTCGAGTTCACGATCGGCCAGTGCTACAAGCGCGCCCGCGAGGCCCGCGACGAGTACATGACGGTCGAACACCTGCTGTTGTCGCTGCTCGAGAACCCGTCCGCGGAGGCCGTGCTCAAGGCCACCGGCGCGGATTTCGAGCGCCTGCGTGGCGACCTCGAGCAGGCCATCCTGACCTCGGTCACCAAACTGGCCGAAGACGACACGCGTGACACCCAGCCCACGCTCGGGTTCCAGCGCGTGCTGCAGCGCGCCGTCTATCACGTCCAGTCCTCGGGCAAGAAGGAAGTCACCGGCGCGAACGTGCTGGTGGCGATCTTCGGCGAGAAGGATTCGCACGCGGTCTACTACCTCAACCAGCAGGACGTGACCCGGCTGGATGTCGTCAACTACCTCTCCCACGGCATCGCCAAGAGCGGTGGCGAGGAGCCCGACGGCGCGCACGAGGATCCGGCCCAGGCCCGGACCGAAGGGGCAGAAGGCGAGGGCAAGGGCGATGCGCTGGCCGAGTTCGCCAGCGATCTCAATGTGGCCGCGCAGGAAGGCCGCATCGACCCGCTGGTCGGCCGCGCCGAAGAAGTGGAGCGCACGATCCAGGTGCTGTGCCGCCGCCGCAAGAACAATCCGCTCTACGTCGGCGAAGCCGGCGTGGGCAAGACCGCGATTGCCGAAGGCCTGGCCAAGCGCATCGTCGATGGCGAGGTGCCCGAAGTGCTGGCCGACGCGACGATCTATTCGCTCGATCTCGGCGCGCTGGTCGCAGGCACCAAGTACCGCGGTGATTTCGAGAAGCGGCTGAAGGCCGTGCTCACCGCGATCAAGAAACATCCCGGCGCGATCCTCTTCATCGACGAGATCCACACCATCATCGGCGCCGGTTCGGCGTCGGGCGGCACGATGGACGCGTCGAACCTGATCAAGCCGGCGCTGGCGTCGGGCGAGCTGCGTTGCATCGGCTCGACCACGTTCCAGGAATACCGCGGCATCTTCGAGAAGGACCGCGCACTGGCGCGCCGCTTCCAGAAGATCGACATCGTCGAGCCGACCGTCAGCGAGACCTATCAGATCCTGCAGGGCCTCAAGCCGCGCTATGAGGCGCACCACGACGTGACCTACGCCGACGAGGCGCTGCAGGCCGCGGTGGACCTGTCGGTCAAGCACATCGCCGACCGTCTGCTGCCCGACAAGGCCATCGATGTCATCGACGAAGCGGGTGCGCGTCAGCGCCTGCTGCCCGAAGGCGTGCGCAAGGCGCTGATCGACGTCGAGGAAGTCGAGACCATCGTCGCCAAGATGGCGCGCATTCCGGCCAAGCAGGTCAGCGCGACCGACAAGGATGTGCTCGAGCATCTGGAGCGCAACCTCAAGATGGTGATCTTCGGGCAGGATCCGGCGATCGAGATGTTGACCTCGGCGATCAAGCTGTCGCGCTCGGGCCTCGGCAGCCCGGACAAGCCGATCGGCAACTTCCTGTTCGCCGGTCCCACAGGTGTCGGCAAGACCGAGGTCACGCGCCAGCTGGCGCTGCAGCTCGGTATCGAGCTGGTGCGCTTCGACATGTCCGAGTACATGGAATCGCATTCGGTGAGCCGCCTGATCGGTGCGCCGCCGGGTTACGTCGGTTTCGACCAGGGCGGTCTGCTGACCGAGAAGATCGTCAAGACGCCGCACTGCGTGCTGCTGCTCGACGAGGTGGAGAAGGCGCATCCGGACATCTTCAACATCCTGCTGCAGGTCATGGATCGCGGCGTGCTGACCGACACCAACGGTCGCGAGGCGAACTTCCGCAACGTGATCCTGGTGATGACGACCAACGCGGGTGCCACCCAGGCGTCCCGCCGTTCGATCGGCTTCATGCGCCAGGACCACAGCAGCGATGCGATGGAAGTGATCCGCAAGAGCTTCACGCCGGAATTCCGCAACCGTCTCGATGCGGTGGTGCAGTTCCAGTCGCTGGGTTTCGAGCACATCCTGCGCGTGGTCGACAAGTTCATGATCGAGCTGGAGTCGCAGCTGCACGAGAAGAACGTCTCGCTGTCGGCCACGCCGGCGGCGCGCGACTGGCTCGCGCAGCACGGCTTCGATCCGCAGATGGGTGCGCGTCCGATGTCGCGCGTCATCCAGGACAAGGTCAAGCGTCGTCTGGCCGACGAACTGCTGTTCGGCAAGCTGGCCAACGGCGGCCGGGTGTCGATCGACGTGCAGGACGGCGAACTCACCGTCGAAACTTGGGCGGAGCCGGAGCGTCTGCTGACCGCGACGGTCGACTGATCGACGTCGCGGACCGTGTCACGAAGAAGGCGCCCAAGGGCGCCTTCTTTTTTGTGGCCGATACGGGCGTCGATCAGCGCGCGGATGCCTCCACCCACGCATCGACCCGACGCTCGAGCAGATCCAGCGGCAGCGCGCCGCCGCCGAGCACCGCATCGTGGAAACCGCGCACGTCGAAGCGATCGCCGAGGCGTTCTTCGGCCTTGCTGCGCAGTTCCTGGATGCGGATCATGCCGATCTTGTAGGCCGTCGCCTGGCCGGGCCACGACAGATAGCGCTGCACTTCCGAGCGGATCGTCGCTTCGGGGAATCCGCTGTTGTCGTTGAAGTAATCGACCGCCTGTTGCTCGGTCCAGCCCTTGGCGTGCATGCCGGTGTCGACGACCAGCCGGATCGCGCGCCACAGCTCGGAACTCAGCTGGCCGTAGCGCGAATAGGGATCGGCGTAAGTGCCAGGGATTTCCTTCGCCTGCCATTCCGAATACAGGCCCCAGCCTTCCGAGTACGCGGTGGTCTGGTACTGGGTGCGGAACTGCGGCAGGCCGGTGAGTTCCTGCGCGATCGCGATCTGCATGTGGTGGCCGGGCAGGCCCTCGTGATACGCGATGACTTCGAGTTCCGGCTTCGGCATCGCGTTCATGTCGGACAGATGCGCGTAGTAGATGCCGGGTCGTGTGCCGTCGGGGCTGCTCGGAAAATAATGCTGCGCGGCGCCGGGTTCTTCGCGGAACGACTCGACCCGGCGTACGACCAGATCGGCTTTCGGCAGCAGGCCGTAGAACTGCGGCAGCTGCTGCTTGATGTTGTCGAGCAGGCGCGTGGATTCGTCGAGGTACGCCTGGCGGCCCGCATCGGTGTTGGGGAACTTGAACTGCGGATCGGTGGCGATGAAGCGGAAGAACGCCTGCAGGTCGCCATCGAAACCGACTTCGGCCTTGATCGTCTCCAGATCCTTGTGGATGCGCGCCACGTCCTGCAGGCCGATGTTGTGTACCTGCTCGGGCGTCAGGTCGGTGCTGGTGTTGCGGCGCAGCTGCGAGGCGTAATAGGCCTTGCCGTTGGACTGCGTGGTGCCGACGCCGGCGGGGTTCTCCAGCGCATTGCCGATGTCGCGCTCGTGCCATGCGATCACGCGTTGATAGGCCGGGCCGACTGCTTCCAGCAGCGCCGCGCGCGCCTGCGTCTTGAGCGCATCGGCCCGTGCCGCGTCGATCGTGCCGGCCTCTCGCAGTGCGTCTGCCTTCTTGACCAGGTCGGCCCACAGCGCGGTGTCGTCGCCTTCGTTGAACGGCGCGCCGGTGATCACGTTGCGCGACTGGGTGATGACGCCGGTGTAGGCGAACTTCGGCGCGCGCATGCCGGCGTCCGCGCTGGCCTCGGCGTGTTCGAGCAATGTGTCGAACATCGTCGGCAGCGCGCGCAGGCGCGCGATGTAGGCGAGGTAATCGGCTTCGCTGTCGACCTTGTGAAAGTTGATCAGCAGCGTCGGCAGCATCGCCTGCGGTCCCATCATCTGGGTGAAGGCGTAACCATTGCGGCGGTACTCGAACTGCTCGGCCGCCTCGCGCGCCTGCTGCGCCCACAGCTCGTAGGACAGTTTCCCTTCGAGATCGAGCGCGTCGGCGTCGAAACTGCGCTCCATCTCGGCGACGCTCGCGCGCTGCCAGGCCAGCTGCTTCTCCATGGCGGCGTCGGACACATCGTCGAGCTGGTCGTACAGCTCCTTCCGGCCGAGGAACGTCAGTCCAATCGGGCTGAAGCGCAGCGAGGTTTCGTACTGCTGATCGAGCCAGGCATTGAGGCGCGCGGTCTCGGCCGCGGGGGGCGCCTGGGTCATCGCGGTAGGCGCAGCGGCCGTAGCAGGCGCGGTCTGCGCATGGGCGGGCAGGGCGAACGCGAGCGCAAAGGCGAGCGCGGTCACGGCGGGCAGTCTGGGCATCGGAGGCATCCGTTCGGTCGTGTGGACCGAGCCTACCGCGCGGAATGCCGTACCGGCATTCGATCGTCCGGATGCGGGCGCGGAACAGATGCCCGAAACGACGAAGGCGACCCATGGCCGCCTTCAGAAGTGTGGTGCGCTCCCGCGATTACTTCATGCGGTAGGTGATGCGGCCCTTGGTCAGATCGTAGGGCGTCATTTCCACCTTGACCCGGTCACCGGTCAGGATGCGGATGTAGTTCTTGCGCATCCGTCCGGAGATGTGCGCAATGATTTCGTGGCCGTTCTCGAGCTTCACCCGGAACATGGTGTTCGGGAGGGTCTCGGAGACCGCGCCTTCGAACTCGATGACGTCGTCTTTCGCCATTCGTCTGGAATATCCGTCGTTAGGGATGCGGCGCGCGGCCCGAATGATTTCGAGCTCGCGCCAACAAAGCGGGGTATTGTCGCACGCGGCTGCGGGCGATGCAAAACAGGTCGATCTGGAACTCAGTCCGGCGCACCGAGCGCAGCGGCGCGCATTCCCCCGAATGCATCGGTCCACGGGCCGACCACCGGAGCCGACGCTTCGACGAGCCCATTGACCGACGCGATGAACCGTTCACGCGGCCAGCTGTCCGCGCCCAGCAGTGCAAGGTGCGGGTTGCCGACCTGGGCATCGATCAGCGGCATGTTCCACCGACGCATCTGCCGGGCAAGTCCGAGCAGGGCGGCTTTCGATGCACCGGTGCGGGCGCTGAACATGCTTTCGCCGAAGAACATCCGGCCAATCGACACGCCATAGATGCCGCCGATCAAGTCGGCGCCTTCGAACACTTCGACGCTGTGGGCGCTTCCTTCCGCGTGCAGCGCGGTGTAGGCGTGGCGCATGTCGTCGGTGATCCAGGTGCCGTCCTGGCCAGGCCGCGGCGCCTGCGCGCAGGCGTTGACGACGTCGGCGAAGGCGGTATCGGCGCGCAGCGTCCAGGCGCTGCCGCGCAGGGTGCGCGCGAAGCGCCGGTTGGGGCGCAGATGCGCGGTCTCGAAGACCGTGCGCGGATCCGGCGACCACCACAGGATCGGCTGGCCTTCGGAGAACCACGGGAACACGCCATGGCGGTAGGCATTGCGCAGGCGCGTCACCGACAGGTCGCCACCGAACGCGAGCAGGCCGTCCGGGCGGCGCAGCGCGCTGTCGACGGGCGGAAATGGCGCGTCCGGTTCGGCGCCGAGGCGCGGCAGATGCAGGCTCACGGTGCCGCGGGCTTGAACGGGCTGCTGACAGCGAGTGTCGCGGCATAACCGCGGATCGACTGCGCCTCCTGTGCGCACCACTCGCGCAACGCGCGCCGGAATTCGGGGTCGGCGATCCAGTGGCGGCTGTGCACCAGCGTCGGCAGGAAACCGCGGGCGAGCTTGTGTTCGCCCTGCGCGCCGGGTTCGAAGTGGCGCAGACCCATCCGCAGGCAGTAGTCGATGCCCTGGTAGTAGCAGGTCTCGAAATGCAGGCCGGGCAGGGTGGCGATCGCGCCCCAGTAGCGGCCATACAGCGTGTCGCCACCACGCAGGCACAGGGCCCCGGCGACCGGCGTGTCGCCGAGGTCGGCCAGCACCAGCACCAGCTGGCGCGGTATCGTCGCGGCGAGATGGCGCAGAAAATCCAGCGTCAGCGCGGGCGAGTTGCCGTACTCGGCGAAGGTCTGCAGGTAGAAGCGGTACATCGTCGCGAGATCGTCGTCACTGGCCTCGTCGCCGTGCAGCACGCGGAAGGTCACGCCGGCGCGCGCGACCTTGGCGCGTTCCTGGCGGATGTTCTTGCGGTGCTTGTGGTCCATCGCGGCGAGGTAATCGTCGAACGTCGACCAGTCGCCCGGGTTGCGCCAGTGGTACTGCACGTCGATGCGCGGCAGCCAGTCGGTGTCGAATGCATCCGCGTCGGATTCGGTGTGGAAATTGACGTGGGCGGACGACCAGCCCGCATCGCCTGTCGCGCGCTCGAGGGCGACGCGAAGTGCGACGCGCGCGGTGGCGTCGCGCGCCAGCAGGCGAGGGCCGCTCACCGGGGAATAGGGCGAGGCGACCAGCAGCTTCGGGAAGTATTCGTGCCCATAGCGCGCGTAGGCATGCGCCCAGGCGTGATCGAAGACGAACTCGCCGTGCGAATTGGTCTTCCGGTAGGCCGGCGCCGCGGCGATCAGCGTGTCGTCGTCCCACAACGTCAGATGTTGCGGCGTCCAGCCCCATTCGGCGCGCAGACAGCCGTGCTGCTCGAGCCCAGAGAGAAACGCGTGGCTGACGAAGGGGTTGCCGTCATGCAGTGCGTCCCAGGCGGCTGACGGCACGTCCGACACCTGCGAGAGCACGCGGACGTCCGTCATCCGCCGCGACCGTCGACGCTGTCACCCGCCTCGATGATCGTGCGTCGCAGCAGCTCGCGATCGGGCTCGAACTGCAGCGCCGCCATCGCGCGCGCCATCGCCAGACCGGCGTGGTGGCGAGCCGCCGCCGCGAAGACCGGGTTGCCGGAGGCCGCGATCGCCGCCAACCCCTTCTGCAGGCGGATGCCGATTTCCACCAGGCCCGCGCCGTCGCGCGCCAGTGCGGGATAGAGGTCGCCGAACACATCCGCAATGTCGACCAGCGGCACGAAGACCCGTGCGTGGCGGATCTCGATCGCTTCAGCCAGCGGCGCGCGCCGTGCCCACTCGCACATCAGCCGTGTCGCGGTGCCGAGGATGTCGATCGCGGTACCGGCATCGTTGATGCTGGCCGACAGCGCGCGACTGCCGATCTCGGCCAGCACGACGAAGCCGTAGCGCGGATCCTGATCGAAGCTGCGCTGGTCGCTGATGGTGAAGGCCTCGCATAGCCGCTCGGCGATGTCCTCGGTATCGGGCAGCCCGCGCGATGCCAGGAGCGCGCGACCCGGCGAGGCGAACGCCCCCGGCAACGAGAGCACGTGGATCTCACCGTGGTGTTCGGCCGCGATTGTCGCCAGCAGTGCGATGTCGATGTGTTCGACATACCCGATGGCCTGCGATTCGAACAGCGTCGCATCCGCCGGCGCACCGGGGGAGGGGGCGGCGCCGAGATAGGGATCTTCGGCATAGCGCTGCACTGCGCGCCCGGTGACACCCTCGACCAGATTGATCGTCTCGCCCAGCCGGCCGAAACTCGACAGCTGCTCGATCCAGCGCAGCAGGGTCAGGGTGATCAGCATGATGACCAGCACGGTCGCCGCGAACAGCACCACCCGGCCGCTGTCACCGTAGATACCGGTGCTCAGTGCGATCAGCCCGACCACCGAGAACAGGAACGCGCCGATGAAGGTCGCCAGCGCGCCCTGCGCGGAACTGTCGGCGATCAGCAGGCGTGTCGCGCGCGGCGTGGCGCTGGTGGACGCCGAGCTGTAGGCCGAGACCATCGTCGACAGCGAGAACGTGGTGACCGCCAGCATCGATGTCGCGAGGATCCCGAGCAGATTGCCGACCGAGTCGGCGCCGATGCGCCCGGCCAGTGATTCGGGAATCCAGGTTTTGACCAGCGCGCCGACGAGCGCGGTGACGATCGCCAGCCCGCAATAGATCGTCGCGCGCACCCACATGCGCCGGGACTCCCGGCGCAGGAACAGCTGCAGTTGCGCCAGGGTCATGCGCGATGCCCCGCGCGCGGGACCGTGACGCAGGCGCCTGGCATCGGACTCAGCTCTGCTGGTCGAGGAAGCGCTCGGCGTCGAGCGCGGCCATGCAGCCGAAGCCGGCCGAGGTGATCGCCTGGCGGTAGTGCTGGTCGGTCACGTCGCCGGCTGCGAACACGCCAGCGACGTTGGTCGCCGTGGCATTGCCGTCGATGCCCGAACGGATCTCGAGGTAGCCGTTGTTCATCGCCAGCTGGCCTTCGAACAGCGTGGTGTTGGGCGTATGGCCGATCGCGACGAAGAAACCGTGCACAGCGATCTCGCGGGTGCTGTCGTCCCGCACCGACTTCAGGCGCAGGCCGGTCACGCCGGCGTCGTTGCCGAGCACCTCGTCGACGGTGTGGTGCCACATCGGCACGATCTTGCCGGCCTGGATCTTCGCGTTGAGCTTGTCCTGCATGATCTTCTCGGCGCGCAGCGTGTCGCGGCGATGGACCAGGTAGACGGTCTTGGCGATGTTCGACAGGTACAGCGCTTCCTCGACCGCGGTATTGCCGCCGCCGACCACGGCCACGTCCTGGTCCTTGTAGAAGAATCCGTCGCAGGTGGCGCAGGCGGACACGCCGCGGCCCTTGAACGCCTCTTCCGACGGGAGACCGAGATACTTGGCGGTCGCGCCGGTGGCGATGATGATCGCGTCGGCCGTGTACTCGCCGCTGTCGCCCTTGAGGCGAAACGGGCGCTGCGAGAGATCCGCGGTGTGGATGTGATCGAAGATCGTCTCGGTGTCGAAACGCTCGGCATGCGCCTGCATGCGCGCCATCAGGTCCGGACCCATCAGCCCGTGCGCGTCGCCCGGCCAGTTGTCGACCTCGGTGGTCGTCATCAGCTGGCCGCCCATCTGCATGCCGGTGATGACGACCGGCTTGAGGTTGGCGCGCGCCGCATAGACGGCGGCGGTCCAGCCGGCGGGGCCGGATCCGAGGATCAGCAGGCGGAGGTGACGGGGGCTGGAATTCGGAACGCTCATGTATACTCGCGGGCTTCGGCACTGCGGCCTGACGTGGTCCATAGCTTGGCGGTGCGCCCCCCGCAAAACAAGGTTCGGCAACGTCAGCCGACCGGAACAATCCATCCGCGACACGCCGCCGAAAGCGGCGTTTTTTTGTGCAGGAGTCGGCGACATGCGTATCGGTATTCCGAGTGAGACCAAGACCCTCGAAGGCCGCGTGGCCCTGGTGCCGGAAGCGGCAGGCGATCTGGTCAACCGTGGTCATGAGGTGTGGGTGCAGCAGGGCGCGGGCCTGAAGTCGGGCTTCAGCGACGAGGCCTACACGCGTCTGGGCGTGAATATCGCGCCGGACGCGGCCGCGCTGTACGAGAAGGGCGAACTGATCGTCAAGGTCAAGGAGCCGATCGAAGGCGACCTCGCGCTGCTGCGCAAGGACCATCTGCTGTTCTGCTATCTGCATCTGGCGCCGCTGCCCGAGCTGACCAAACGACTGCTCGACATCGGCCTGACCGGCGTCGCGTTCGAGACCGTCGAGCTCGACAACGGTGAGCTGCCGCTGCTGGCGCCGATGTCGGTGATCGCCGGCAAGATCGCGGTGCAGGTCGGCACGCATTACCTGCATCAGCCGCTCGGCGGCAAGGGCAAGCTGCTCGGCGGCCTGCCGTCGACCGAGCGCGGCAAGGTCGTGGTGTTCGGCGCCGGCGTGGCAGGCGGCGCGTCGGCGGCGCTGGCCGCGGCGGGCGGTGCCAACGTCGTGGTGTTCGAAAAGCGCCAGGACCGCATGGAACAGATGATGCGTCTGGGCAACAACGTCACCGCGCTGTATCCCTACGACGACGTGGTCGCGCGCGAGGTCGCCTCGGCGGACCTGGTGATCGGCGCCGTGCTGGTGACCGGCGCGGTCGCGCCGCACGTCGTCACGCGCGACATGATCAAGTCGATGGAGGACGGCAGCGTGCTCGTCGACATCTCGATCGATCAGGGCGGCTGCTTCGAGACCTCGCGTGGCACGACCTGGAAAGAGCCGATCTACGTGGAAGAAGGCGTGACCCACTTCTGTGTGACCAACATGCCCGGCGCCGTGCCGCAGACCTCGTCGCAGGCGATCTGCGCGGCGATCCTGCCGTGGGTCAACAAGTTGGCCTCGGGCCAGTGGCGCGACAACCAGGCGCTCGTCCGTGGCATCAATGTCGAAGGCGGCAAGCTCGTGCATCCTGCGCTGCAGGGCATGAAACTTTGACGTAAGATCAAAGGCCTGTACTGACTTTCTCAGGTAAAGACGCACGGTGGCACGACCGCTTTCAGACCGCTCCAAGCGCACGCGTAGCGCAGCCAAGGACGCCGCACCCGCGGCGTCCGCCAAGGCGGCGCCGAATCCGCGTCGCCAGCGGCTGGTCCGCGACATCGCGCTGATCCTGATCGCGCCGCTGTTGCTGTATCTGCTGGCCTGTCTGGTCACGCATTCGCATACCGATCCCAGTTGGTCGTCGCAGACCGGCGTGCTGCCGAGCGAGATCAGCAACGTCGGCGGCCCGGTCGGCGCGTGGATCGCGGACGTGCTGCTGCAGCTGTTCGGTTTCATGGCCTATCCGTTGCCGTTGATCCTCGGCGCGATCGCATGGATCGCGCTGTTCGGGATGGACCGGGACGGCGATGGCCGTGCGGACTTCGGGCCGGCCCTGCGTCTGGCCGGCATCGTGGGGTTCCTGATCACAGGTGCCGGCCTGCTCGCGCTGCGTTTCGAGAATCTGCTGAACTATCCGGCCGGCGGTGGCGGCATCCTCGGCAGGCTGATCGGGAACACGTTGAAGGCCGGGCTGGGCGCGTTTGGCGGCAACCTGCTGCTGCTCGCGCTGTTCCTGGTGTCGGTGACGCTCGCCACCGGGTTGTCGTGGTTCGCCGTGATGGATCGCATCGGCGGCTGGGTCATGCAGCTGCCCGCGCTGTTCCGCCGCAGCAGCAAGCAGGCGACCGACTGGAAGGAAGCCCGCGAGCATCGCGAAGAGCGTACCGAAGCGCGTAAGGTCGACTCCGAGCTGCGCGCCAAGCGCACGCCGGTCAAGATCGAAGTCCCGCCGACACCACCGGTGGTCGAGAAGAGCGAACGCGCCAAGCGCGAGCAGCAGATTCCGATGTTCCATGGCGTCAATGCCAACGGATCGGACCTGCCGCCGCTGTCGCTGCTCGACGATCCCAAGCCCCAGCCCAAGGGCTATGACGAGGAGACGCTGGAGACCCTGTCGCGGCAGATCGAGTTCAAGCTCAAGGACTTCCGAATCGATGTGGAGGTCAAGGAAGCGCAGCCGGGCCCGGTGATCACGCGCTTCGAGATGGAGCCTGCGCCGGGCGTCAAGGTCAGCCAGATCAGCTCGCTGGACAAGGACATCGCCCGCGGCCTGTCGGTGAAATCGGTGCGCGTGGTCGATGTGATTCCGGGCAAGTCGGTGATCGGCCTGGAAATCCCCAACGTCCGCCGGGAGATGATCTATCTCTCCGAACTGCTGCGCTCCAAGGAATACGACAAGTCGCAGAGTCCGCTCACGCTGGCGCTGGGCAAGGGCATCAGCGGCCAGTCGGTGGTCGCCGATCTGGCGCGCATGCCGCATCTGCTGGTCGCCGGTACCACCGGTTCGGGCAAGTCGGTCGCGGTCAACTCGATGGTGTTGAGCCTGCTGTTCAAGGCCTCCCCGAAAGACCTGCGCATGTTGATGATCGACCCGAAGATGCTGGAGCTCAGCGTCTACGAAGGCATTCCGCATCTGCTGGCGCCGGTGGTCACCGACATGAAGGAGGCCGCGAACGGCCTGCGCTGGTGCGTGGCGGAGATGGAACGCCGCTACAAACTGATGAGCGCGGTCGGCGTGCGCAACCTCGCCGGCTTCAACAAAAAGGTGAAGGACGCGCAGGACGCCGGGCAGCCGATGTCCGATCCGCTGTTCCGGCCGAATCCCGAATCGAGCGACGTTGCCGAACTGCTCGAGCCGCTGCCTTACATCGTCATCTTCATCGACGAATTCGCCGACATGATGATGATCGTCGGCAAGAAGGTCGAAGAACTCATCGCGCGTCTGGCGCAGAAGGCGCGTGCGGCCGGTATCCATCTGATCCTCGCCACGCAGCGTCCGTCGGTCGACGTGATCACCGGTCTGATCAAGGCCAACATCCCGACCCGCATCGCGTTTCAGGTCAGCTCCAAGATCGACTCGCGCACCATCCTCGACCAGTCCGGCGCAGAGACGTTGCTGGGCAATGGCGACATGCTGTATCTGCCGCCGGGCACGGCGATGCCCGAGCGCGTGCATGGCGCGTTCGTGTCGGACGAGGAAGTGCACCGCGTCGTCGAGCACCTCAAGCAGAGCGGCCAGGCCGAGTACATCACCGGCGTGCTCGACGAAGTGCAGACGATGGGCGACGGCGTGGTGGTCGGCGCAAGTGGCCTGCCCGAATCCAGCAGCAGTGGTGGCGACGAGAGCGATCCGCTCTACGACGAAGCGGTGAAGATCGTCACCGAAACCCGCCGCGCCTCGATCTCCGGCGTGCAGCGCCGGCTTAAGATCGGCTACAACCGCGCTGCGCGTCTGGTCGAGGCGATGGAAGCGGCTGGTGTGGTGACGCCGCCCGAGCACAACGGCGACCGCAGCGTGCTCGCACCGCCGCCACCGCCGCGCTGATCGATTCGCAGGTTTGCGACACGCGATGAATCGTCGATGCACGGCATCGGCGCGAAACTGCGTCGTCATTGCCGCATTCAGCCAAGAATTCGCACACTCCGATCCAACGTCACACCGTATCCAGAGGTTCCACGCATGCGCTCGATGATCCGTCATTCCCGCTGGTTCGCCGCCGCTGCTGTGCTGATGGTGGCCGGCATCGCGCAGGCTGCCGATGCGCGCCCGCAGCTCGAGCAGTTCACACGCGGGCTCAAGGGCCTCGAAGCCCAGTTCACCCAGCAGGTTGCCGACGGCAACGGCCGGGTCAAGGAAAGTTCGAGCGGCACGCTGGCGCTCTCGGCGCCGCGTCTGTTCCGCTGGGAATACGTGAAGCCGTATCCGCAGCTGATCGTCGCCGATGGCCGCACGGTGTGGGTCTACGACCCTGACCTGCAGCAGGTCACACGCCGCTCGCAAGGCACCGAGGAACAGGACAGCCCGCTGGCCGCGTTGATCGACCCGTCGAAGCTCGACCGCGACTTCAGCGTCGCCGAGGCCGGCAGCGCCGGGGGTCTGAATTGGCTCGAGCTGCGCCCCAAGCGCGCCGAGAACGCCGCGTTCGAACGCGCGCGTCTGGGCTTCGGTAGCGACGGTAGCCTGTCGCGCATGGAAATCCACGACACATTGGGGCAGCGCACGACGATCGGTTTCAGCGACTGGAAGCGCAATCCCACGTTCGCCGCCGACACGTTCCGCTACACGCCGCCGGCGGGTGTGGATGTGGTGGGCGAGGAATAAGCACGCGCGCCCGGCACACTGCGATGGGCATACACATCGAGCGGCCACCTTCGGGTGGCCGTTTCTGTTTCCGCTCTCGCAAGTAATGATCGCCGAAGCGTCTATCGATCCGTGTCGCCCACCTGCCGGATCGGTGTGAATGCCGGCAGCACGATTCGATAGTCGTAAGGGGCGTCATCAGGCTGACGGCCGCCGGGGCGCGCACGGCTGATGGTCACCACCCCGCAAGCGTCGACCTCCTGGCAGGCCCAGAACTGCCCGCGCTCGGCGGCGATGTCGATCGTGACGGGATCCAGGTCATGGAGATATGCCGTCATCGGCGTTTTGCCGGCGAACGCACTGTTCGGATCGGTCGGACCTTGCCGCATGGCGTGCAGATTGCCGGTCACGACGACGATACGGCCTGCAGGCAACGCATCGTAGGCACGTCGGAGCACCTTGGCCATCGCCGCCTCGCAGTTGCCGAGCAGGTAACAGGTCTTGCTTCGTGGATCGAACGGCAGGATCGCGACATCGCGTCCTGCGCTGCGCAGCGTGCCGACGCGCTGGACCAGCGACAGCACGTCTTCGCTGCGTCGGCCGTCGCTCTGCTCGGGTGAAAGCGCCCACCACGACCGTTGCCGCAAGCCATCGATCAGCGCGTCGGTGCCGCCACCGGTGACAACGTCTCGCAGCGCGGAGTGCTCACGTACGGGAATCTCCAGCGCGAGCAGGACCGATCCGGCCTTGCTCCAGTGTTCGACCAGATCGCCCGCCAGCAGTGGGATCTCGCGCGTGCCGTGCATTTCGCCCAGCACCACGAGTCGATGCGCGTCGCTTTCGCGAACCAGCGTGTCCACCGCATCGCTGCGCCAGTCGGCTGCGGCCGTCGTCGAAGCGGCAAGCAGCAGAAGAGCGCTGGCAAGCCGCGTCAGTTGGCGTGTTGCGGTTGTGATCACGTCCCTGTGTCGCAATATCGTCATCCCGGCACTCCGTTGCAGATCCAGGTCTCAGGTTAATCGCGTGCCCCGTTCCCACCCAACCCGCGCCGATGGCGGCGACCTGTTGCAAGTCGATCGCAGCGCCATGCGTCCGCTGGCCGAACGTATGCGGCCGGCCAGGCTCGACGAGATGGTCGGCCAGCGCCGTCTGGTCGCCGAAGGCACCGCGCTGCGGACGGCGGTCGAGGCCGGCAAGATCCATTCGATGGTGCTGTGGGGGCCGCCGGGCTGCGGCAAGACCACGCTGGCGCTGCTGCTGGCGCATTATGCGGACGCGGAGTTCAAGGCGATCTCGGCGGTGCTGTCGGGCTTGCCGGAAGTGCGCCAGGTATTGGCCGAGGCCGCGCACCGCTTCGACGGCGGACGCCGCACGGTGCTGTTCGTCGACGAGGTACACCGCTTCAACAAGACCCAGCAGGACGCGTTCCTGCCGCACATCGAACGCGGCACGATCGTGTTCGTCGGCGCGACCACCGAAAACCCGTCGTTCGAACTCAATTCCGCATTGCTGTCGCGCTGCCGCGTGCACGTGATGGAATCGGTGTCGCCCGACGACATCCTCGGATCGCTGCACCGTGCGCTGGCCGATGCTGAGCGCGGACTGGGCGATCGCGGGCTGCGGATCGCCGAGGATCTGCTGCGGCTGATCGCGGTGGCCGCCGATGGCGACGTAAGACGCGCACTGACGCTCCTGGAAATCGCGGCCGAACTGGCGGGCGAGGGCGGTGAAGTCACCGGCAGTACGATCGATCAGGTGCTGGCCGATCGCACGCGCCGGTTCGACAAAGGCGGCGAGCAGTTCTATGACCAAATTTCGGCACTGCACAAATGCGTGCGCAGTTCGAATCCAGATGCCGCGCTGTACTGGCTGACGCGCATGCTCGACGGCGGTTGTGATCCCGGATATCTCGCCCGGCGCATGACGCGCATGGCGGTGGAAGACGTCGGCCTGGCCGATCCGCGTGCGCTGCAGATGTCCATCGATGCCTGGGATACGTATGACCGTCTCGGCAGTCCCGAGGGCGAACTCGCGCTCGCGCAGCTGGTGATCTATCTGGCCAGCACCGCGAAATCCAACGCCGGCTACATGGCCTTCAACCAGGCCAAGCGCGACGTGCGCGAATACGGCACGCAGGACGTGCCGATGCATTTCCGCAACGCGCCGACCAAGCTGATGAAGGAACTCGGTTACGGCACCGGCTACCAGTACGACCACGACACCGAAGACGGTATCGCGCTCGACCAGACCGCGTTTCCGGATGCGATGGGCGAGCGGGTGTATTACCAGCCGGTCGCGCGCGGCATGGAGATCAAGCTCAAGGACAAGCTCGACGTCCTGCGTGCCGCACGCGCGGAAGCAATCCGCAAGGCCCGTGAGGCCGGCGACGACTGATCGCCTGCGGATTTCCCGACGGCCGGTCCGGCATGCGGCCGAAGTGCTGCAGGTATTTGCACGATGGTGCAGGCAGACGCCCGCGCGCAGGGTCGTAGACGGTTCTTCCCCGAAGGAAATGCCGATGCGGATCTGCCTGTGCCTGCTGCTGTCCGTCGCGTGGCCGGCGGCCGCGCAGTCCGTCCACAAATGCGTCGATGGCGGAGGTGGCCACAGCTACCAGTCGCAGCCCTGCGCCGATGGCGAAGCCGTCCGGACATGGGCGATCGAGGTGCAGGAGACGTCTCCGGCGAAGATCACACAACGTCCGCCGACGACACCGTCGACGCCGCGACGTGGATCCGCTCCGGTCCGGCAGGGCCGGGCACCCCGTGCGTCCACCCCCAGGCGAGACGATCAGCATGCGCGCTGTCTGGCCGCTCGCGCGAACCAGGACAACGCCTTGCGCAGGCTCGGCATGCAGCGCCGCTACGACGACCTGCAACGCCTCAACGACCGGGTATCGGCGGTCTGCAACCATCGCGGACGCGGGTGAGCCGTCAGGCGATCAGGGATTGAAGGGCCGGTTGGTGCCTTCCCAGCCGTTGGGCAGGCGGCGGATGACCTGGCCGCCGGCGCAGCGCTCACCCGCGGCCAGCGGTGTCGAACGGTAAGCCACCACCTGTTCCGGTGCCGTGGCCGCGATGGCCGCCGGCTTCGGGTATTCGTAGATCACGCGCTGGGGTGAGGGGAGGTGGCCGGGTTGCGCGAAAGCGGCGGTCGGATCGCCATCGCTGCGGCTGGCGTGCAACCACGCCGCATTGGACGCGACCAGCAATGCCAGCAGTACGGTGGCCGTGATCTGCCAGGTCGAACGCCGCCAGCGGGTGGGGAACAGGAACACCTTGCGTTGCCGGTCCACGATGCGCTCCGGAGTCCAGACAGACTGGATCCGATGCTAGGTGCCCGACGATGGGCGCGACCACTGGGGACAACCCTGTAAACGTTCTTGCGCGCATCCGTCGGTGATCCATGGCGCGCGCGGCAATGGGCATCTGCATGAACCGGTCAGGCGCAGTGCGGCTGTCATCGGGATCCCGGGAAGCCGCGGCAGTGGGCGAGTCCTGGGACCGATGGCGCATCGCGTTTCGAGGGTGTACAAATGTACACCATGACCGATCTGTCCCCCCAGCGTGCCGCCGTCCTCGAATTCCTGCGCGAGCGCATCGCCGCCGGTGCGCCGCCGAGCCTGGCCGAGATCGCTGCGGCCTTCGGTTTCGCCTCGCGCAATGCCGCGCAGAAGCACGTGCAGGCGCTGGTGTCGGCCGGACTCGTGGAATTGCAGGCCGGTCAGAAGCGCGGGCTGCGGCTGCCGGGGCAGGGCGAACGC
Source organism: Luteimonas sp. AC640a (assembly GCF_979256585.1). Lineage (NCBI taxonomy): Bacteria > Pseudomonadati > Pseudomonadota > Gammaproteobacteria > Lysobacterales > Lysobacteraceae > Luteimonas > Luteimonas sp. AC640a. The sequence goes on from NZ_CEEDOV010000007.1 coordinate 633,304, forward strand.
ATGGCGGCGTTGCCGGTGCTCGGGCGCGTGGCCGCGGGCGTGCCGATCGGTCCGGACACCGGCAGCGATCGTGTGCTGTGGCTGGACCGTAGTCTTTTCTCGCTGCGCCCGGATTACCTGCTGCGGGTCGAGGGCGATTCGATGATCGACGACGGCATCCTCGAAGGCGATCTCGTCGGCGTGCACCGCAGCCGCGATGCGCGCGACGGCCAGACCGTCGTCGCGCGGCTGGACGATGCCATCACCATCAAGCGGCTCGAGCACCGCGAAGGCGGCGTGCGCCTGCTGCCGCGCAATCCCGCGCATGCGCCGATCGTGGTCGCTGCCGATGCCGACTTCGCGATCGAAGGCCTGTACTGCGGCCTGGTACGGCAGGGCTGACATGGCGCCTGCACTCCAGTCGCTGGATGCCTTGCTGGCCGCGCGCACGGTGTGGTCGGCCGGGCGCGGCACTCGCTGCGCCGACATCGGCCAGCCGACCGGACATGCCGCGCTCGATGCCGCGTTGCCGGGCGGTGGCTGGCCGCCGCGTGCATTGACCGAACTGCTGCTGCCGGCCGATGGCGTCGGCGAAATCTCGTTGCTGTTCCCCGCGCTGTCACGCATCACCGCCGCCGGTGGACGCGTGGTGCTGGTCGCGCCGCCATGCATTCCGTATGCACCGGCCTGGCAGGCGGCGGGCGTGCGGCTGGATGCATTGGATGTCGTCGAGGCGTCGCCTGCCGATGCGCTGTGGGCGTTCGAGCAATGCCTGCGCAGCGGTGCCTGCGCGGCGGTGCTGGGCTGGCCGGATACCGGCGATGCGCGGTTGATGCGGCGCCTGCAGGTCGCGGCCGACAGCGGTGATTGCCATGCCTTCGCATTGCGCGATCGACGCCATGCGGCGAATGCATCACCGGCCGCACTGCGGCTGGAATATCTGCCCGAGGTGCAGGCCTGGCAGGTGCGCAAATGCCGGGGCGGGCAGGTGCCGTCGCAACCGCTGCGATTGGCGAGCTGAATGATCCTGCGATGCTCTGGGCCTGTCTTCTCCTGCCGCAACTGGCGCTCGACGCCGTTCTCCGTCGTCTGCCGGATCCCGACGCACCGTTCGCGCTGGTCGAAGGACCTGCGCAGCTGCGCACGCTGCACAGCGTCAACGCCGCGGCCGGCGCGCACGGACTGAAGGCCGGCATGCGCTTGTCGGCCGCGCATGCGCTGCTGGCCGATGTGCGCACGCAACCGCACGATCCACTGGCCGAATCGACGGCGCATCGTTTTCTGGCCGCCTGGGCGTATCGCCACAGCTCGCTGGTGAGTCAGCAATGGTCGCGCGCGATCGTGCTCGAAGTGCAGGCGAGCTTCCGTCTGTTCGGGCCGTGGTCGCAGTTCGAACGTACATTGCGCGAAGAACTGTCGGCGCTGGGTTTCGCACATCGCATCGCGCTCGCGCCGTCGCCGACCGCCGCGCGCGTGCTGGTCGGTCTGCGCGATGGCTTCGCGGTGACCGGCGCGGCGGAACTGTCGGCGCTGCTGGATCGCACGCCGGTGCGCCGCGCCGCATTACCGGGTGATGCTGGCGAACGTCTGTACCGCATGGGCGTACGCACGCTCGGTGCACTACGTGAATTGCCCGGTGCAGGCGTGCAACGCCGGTTCGGCGCGGATGTGCTGGCGCACGTGCGCAGGCTGTATGGCGAGAGCGACGATCCGGTCGCCTGCTACACGCCGCCGGACCGGTTCGACATGCGCGTCGAGCTGGGTTACGAAGTGGAGGCGCATCCGCCGCTGCTGTTTCCGTTGCGACGCCTGATCAACGATCTGTGCACGTATCTCTCTGCGCGCGATGGTGGCGTGCAGCGTTTCGTGATCGGGCTGGAACACGAGGAGGGCAGTACCGATGTCGAGGTCGGCCTGCTCGCGCCCGAGCGCACGGCGACGATGCTGTTCGAACTCGCGCGCAACCGGCTCGAACGCACCGAGATCGCTAGACCCGTCGTCGCGATGCGCCTGCTCGCACGCGAGCTGCCACCGTTCGTGCCGGCCGCGCGCGATCTGTTCGATACCCGTCCGCAACAGGCGCTCGACTGGCCACATCTGCGCGAACGTCTGCGTGCGCGGCTCGGTGACGATTCCGTCTATCGCGTGACACCAGCCGGCGATCCGCGCCCCGAACGCGCATGGTCGCGCCGCATCGGCGATGGCGGCGGTGCGATTCCGGATGCACCCGCGCGTCCGCCGCGTCCGGCCTGGCTGCTGCCGCAACCGGTGCCGCTGCACGACGCCGGCCTGCGCATCGTGTCCGGGCCGGAGCGTCTGGAAAGCGGCTGGTGGGACGACGCCGAAGCGCGCCGCGATTACTACGTCGTCGAAACCCGCGAGGGCCAGCGCGGCTGGGCCTTCGTGCCCCCGGGCCGCTTCGACGGCTGGATGCTGCACGGCTGGTTCGCATGAGCTGGGACGATGCGATCGACGGCGTGGACCGCGACACGCCGGGTAGTCATGTGCCGCGTGCACTGCGCGTTGCCGGGCGCCTGCGCGCGGCCGCGAACGACGACGTCGCCCCCGACACCCGCGACGATCTGCCTGCGTACGCAGAGCTGCATTGCCTGTCGGACTTCAGTTTCCTGCGCGGCGCGTCCAGCGCGGAGCAACTGTTCGCGCGCGCCGTGCACTGCGGCTACAGCGCGCTCGCGATCACCGACGAATGCTCGCTCGCCGGCATCGTGCGCGGGCTGGAGGCGTCGGAGGAAACCGGACTCAAGCTGATCGTCGGCAGCGAGTTCCGGCTGCTGGACGACACGCGTTTCGTGCTGCTGGTCGAAACCCGCGCGGGTTACGCGCAGTTGTGTGCGCTGATCACCTGCGGCCGTCGCGCCGGCACCAAGGGCCAGTACCGGCTCTCGCGCGCGGATGTCGAAGCCGAATGCCGTGGGAAAACACCCGGTGTGTTCGCCGTGTGGCTGCCCGGTGCGATGCCCGAAGCGGGGCAGGGCGCCTGGCTGCGCGACGTGTTTCCAGAGCGGACCCATCTGGCCGTGGAACTGCACCGCGAATGCGACGATGCCCAGCGCCTGGCCACGTTGCTGGCGCTGTCGCGCACGCTCGGCATCCCTGCTGTCGCCAGTGGCGACGTGCACATGGCGACGCGGCGCGAGCGCATCCTGCAGGACACGCTGACGGCGATCCGCCACACCACACCGATCGCCGACTGCGGCGAGCATCTGTTCCGCAACGGCGAACGGCATCTGCGTTCGCGGCGTGCACTGGGCAATATCTACGGTGCCGATCTGATGCAGGCCGCTGTCGATCTCGCGGCGCGGTGCAGCTTCGGGATGCGCGAGCTGCATTACGACTATCCGGTCGAGCTGGTGCCCGAAGGACATACGCCAACGACGTGGTTGCGTCATCTGACGGAAGAGGGGATCCGCGTGCGCTGGCCCGATGGCCCGCAACCGAAAGTGCGCGAGCTGATCGATTTCGAGCTCGCGCTGATCGCGAAGCTGAAATACGAAGCGTTTTTCCTGACCGTCGCCGACATCGTGCGTTTCGCCAGAGGCGAGGGCATCCTGTGCCAAGGCCGCGGCTCGTCGGCGAATTCGGCGGTCTGTTACGCGCTCGCCATCACCGCGGTGAATCCGGATGACACCCGCCTGCTGATGGCGCGCTTCCTGTCTGAGAAGCGCAACGAGCCGCCCGACATCGACGTCGACTTCGAGCACGAACGCCGCGAGGAGGTCATCCAGTACGTCTATGCCAAATACGGCCGCGAACGCGCCGCGCTTGCGGCGACGGTCATCGCCTATCGCGGCAAGAGCGCGGTGCGCGATGTCGCCAAGGCCTTTGGTCTGCCGCCGGACCAGATCGCATTGCTCGCCAATTGCTACGGCTGGGGCAACGGCGAGACGCCGATGGAACAGCGCATCAGCGAGGCCGGGTTCGATCTCGACAATCCGCTGATCGGCAAAATTCTCGTGATCACCGAGATGTTGCGCGACCACCCGCGGCATCTGTCGCAGCATGTCGGCGGTTTCGTGATCTCCAACGAACCGCTGTCGCATCTGGTACCGGTGGAAAACGCGGCGATGGACAACCGCACCATCATCCAGTGGGACAAGGACGATCTGGAAACCATGCAGTTGTTGAAGGTCGATTGCCTCGCGCTCGGTATGTTGACCTGCATCCGCAAGGCGCTGGATCTGGTGCGCGGCCAGCGCGGACGCGATTTCGAGATCGCGACCCTGCCGCGCGAGGATGCGCAGACCTACGAGATGATCCAGATCGCCGACACCGTCGGCGTGTTCCAGATCGAATCCCGCGCGCAGATGGCGATGCTGCCGCGGCTCAAGCCCAAAGTGTTCTACGACCTCGTGGTCGAAGTCGCGATCGTGCGGCCCGGTCCGATCCAGGGCGACATGGTGCATCCGTATCTGCGACGCCGGCAGGGACATGAGCTGGTGACGTATCCGTCCGAAGGCGTGCGCGAAATCCTCGGGCCGACGCTCGGCGTGCCGCTGTTCCAGGAGCAGGTCATGGAGCTGGTCATCCACGCCGGCTACAACGCCGACGAGGCCGATGGTCTGCGTCGTTCGATGGCGGCCTGGCGTCGCGGCGGCGACATGGAACCGCATCGCCTGCGTATCCGCGGGCTGATGGAAGCCAAGGGCTACGCGTCGGAGTTCATCGACCAGATCTTCGAACAGATCAAGGGCTTCGGCTCCTACGGATTCCCGCAAAGTCACGCCGCGTCGTTCGCGAAGCTGGTCTACGCCAGCTGCTGGCTCAAGCGTCACGAGCCGGCGGCCTTCGCCTGCGGCCTGCTCAATGCGCAGCCGATGGGCTTCTATTCGCCGAGCCAGATCGTGCAGGACGCACGTCGCGGCAGTCCGCATCGCGCGGCGGTGGAGGTGCTGCCGGTCGACGTGATGGTCAGCGATCGCGATTGCACGCTGGTCGGCGGACGTGCGTGGCGCAGCGACGCCAATCCTGGCACGCAGCCCGACATCCGACTGGGCCTGCGTCTGGTGGCTGGACTGTCGAAAGACATGGCCGAGGCGATCGTCGCCGCGCGCGCGTGCCGTCCGTTTTCCAGCGTCCAGGATTTGTGCCTGCGCGCCGGTCTCGATGAGAAGGCGCGCAGCGTGCTCGCCGAATCCGGTGCGCTGGCATCGCTGGCCGGCCATCGCAACGCGGCGCGTTGGGCGGTCTCGGGCATCGAGCGGCAACGGCCGCTGCTGCCGGGCAGTCCCGATGAAGACACGGTCGAACTGCCGATGCCGCGTGCGGGCGAGGAGATCCTGTCCGACTACCGCAGCACCGGCCTGACGCTGGGTCAGCATCCGATGGCCTTGCTGCGCGCGCAGATGGCCGAGCGCCGGATCATCGGCCTGCGCGATCTGCAACAGCGTCGGCACGGTAGTGGGGTGCACGTCGCGGGCCTCGTGACCCAACGCCAGCGACCGGCGACGGCCAAGGGCACGATCTTCGTCACGCTTGAGGACGAGACGGGAATGATCAACGTGATCGTCTGGCCGCACCTGGCGTTGCGGCGGCGTCGCGCATTGCTGGAATCACGCCTGCTCGCGGTGCGCGGCCGCTGGGAGCGCGTCGATGGCGTCGCCCATCTGATTGCCGGTGATCTGCAGGACCTCAGCGGCATGCTCGGCGGCATGCAGCTGCCGTCGCGGGATTTCCATTGAGCGCCCTGCATTGCGCTCACTGGCAGATAAACGTGCCGAAGTTGCGATTCAGCGGCGACGTTGCGTGGTCAGCGGCAACAGTGCGGTCGCGACACCCAGCAGCGGCAGGAACGCGGTGACCTGATAGACCCACACGATGCCGCGCGCATCGGCGAGCTGGCCGAGTGCGGCGGCGCCGATGCCACCGATGCCGAACATCAGACCGAACATCAATCCCGACACCATGCCGACACGGCCGGGCACGGCTTCCTGCGCGTACACGACCAGCGCGGCGAAGGCCGACGACATCACCAGACCGATGAGCACCGCGAGCACGGCCGTCATCGCCAGGCCGACGTGGGGCAGGGCGAGCGCGAAGGGCGCGACGCCGAGGAAGGAAATCCAGATCACCGCCTTGCGGCCAATGCGATCGCCGATCGGACCACCGGCGAACGTGCCCAGCGCGATCGCGCCCAGGAACAGGAATAGATAGACCTGACTCTGCTGCACGCTCACGCCGAAGCGCTGGATCAGATAAAAGGTGAAGTAGTTGGTGAACGAGGCGATGTAGACGAATTTCGCGAACATCAGCACCGACACCACCGCGATCGCCTGCACGATCTTGCCGCGAGGCAGTCCCGTGCCACGGGTGACCGCCAGACGCGTCAACCGTGCCTGGCCATGCAGCACCGTCCATTTCGTGAGCCGCAGCAGCACGAAGACCGCGAGCGCGGCGACCAGCAGGAACCACGCGATGGCGGACTGGCCGTGCGGAATCACGATCGCCGCGGCCAGCAAGGGACCGATCGCCGAGCCGGTATTGCCGCCGACCTGGAACGTCGACTGCGCCGTGCCGAAGCGTCCGCCCGAGCCCATCCGCGCCACGCGCGAGGCTTCGGGGTGGAAGGTCGCCGAGCCCACACCGACGATCGCCGCAGCGACGAGCAGCATCGAATAACTGTGCGCCATCGCCAGCACGCCGATGCCCACGAACGTCACCGCCATGCCGGCCGGCAGCAGCCAGGGCAGGGGACGCTTGTCGGTGTACAGACCGATCCACGGCTGCAGCAGCGACGCGGTGATCTGGTAGACCAGCGCGATCACCCCGATCTGGCCGAAGTCCAGGTCGAAATCGCCCTTCAGCATCGGGAAGATCGCCGGCAGCATGGCCTGGATCAGATCGTTGAGCAGATGCGCGAACGCTGCAGCACCGACGACGCGGATCGCGAAACCCTGGGGCGGGGTAGCAAGGTCGGCCGGGCGCGGGGTCGCGGGATCGGTGACGGGCACAGGGGCAGGGGCAGGATCGGACATCGGAGAATTCGAGTTCCAGCATCGCGCAGCCGCAGGCATCGATCGACACCTGTTCAAGCGCTGCGCCGGATGCGCGGGGCGTCATGGGGGGCTGCAGCTTAGAGCCTGATCTAGAATTCGTCCCACAGCGCAGCGACACGGTCTGTCGCATTCCACTATCGATCGCGTCAGCGCGACGGCTGAGCGGGGCGCCGGGTGCTGAAACCTGTCAACGCAATACCGGCCAATACGACCGCGCCGGCCACCGCGCCCCGAATGGTCAGCTGTTCGCCCAGCACCAGCATGCCCATCAGCGCGCTGATGACCGGTACCGACAATTGCACCGTGCCCGCCGTGATGGCGGCCATGCGCACCCGCACCCAGTACCAGAGCACGTAGCCGAGTGCCGATGTGATGGCGCCCGAGATCACGGCATAGACCAGGCCCAGTCCATCGATTTGCACCTCGCGCCAGCGCAACGCCAGCAGTGCAATCGCAAACGGCACAGACCAGAAGAACGCGCTTGCAGTCCCCGCAAGCGGATCGTGGCCGCTGCGCCCCAGCAGCGAGAATGCGCCCCAGGCCAGGCCCGCCAGCATCATCGCTACGGCAGACGCCATGGGCGGCGCAGTGGGCGACGGTGCGAGAAACACCACGAGCCCAACGAGCGCCAACAAAATGCCCAACGCGCTGGTCCGTTCGCCGCGCAGCAGACCCGCTCCGATCATCAGCAGCTGCGCACACGCAAACAACACCAGCGCGCCGGCGGCGGTGTCCATGTGCCGGTACGCATAGGAAAACCCGGTGACGTACACGAACAGCAGCGCTGCCGACGCCAGTCCCGTGCGGGACACCGGCGTCGCTCGACGTGTCGCCAGCACCACGAGGCCCAACGTGACCGCGCCGGCGACGATGCGCGTCAGCGTGAAGCTCGCCGGGTCGATCGAGGTGCGCTGCAAGGCGAACCGTGTCAGCAGCGAATTGGCGGCGAACGCCATCATCGTCAACGCGGTCAGCGCCGGCAGGCAGCAGAACGCGCGCCATCCTGCGGCGTCTCGGTGCGGAAACAGTTTCGCCACCGTGCTAGTACCGGCTCTGCATCGCGGAGACCATCGGGAACGCCAGATCCGCCATCCGGATTGGTGACTCTGCGGACTCAGCGCGGCGAGCTGACTCGACAGGCGGCTCCAGTAGATTCCTCAAGCACGGGGACGCCAAACGTCTGCTCCAGGATGGGCGATGATCCGCACCGGGTGACCGATCCTATCGCACCGGATTGGCCGGCACTTCGCGTTCGAAGTGCATTGCCGGAGCAGCGGGATCGAAGCAGCGATGGCCCGAGCGAACGCGGGTGGGCGGTCAGCGACGTTGAGGGAACCGCACAACCAGCCGTAAACGCCTCACCATGGACTTCGCATAATGTACATTATGTAAGATTCCGATTTGCCTCGTGCTGCAAGTGGCGGCCATCGCTGGACGCAACCTTCCCCAGCCACCACTCAGAACCAGGTCCGCAGCCCGATCACGATCTTCGTGTCGTCGGGTTCGACTCCGGTGGCTTCCCTCAGATCCCGGGTATCGCCGTACGCGCGTTCGTGTACGACGCCAATGTACGGGGCGAACTTGCGGGTGAACTCGTAGCGGAGGCGCAGGCCGGCCTCCGCCTTGGTGAGCCCGCTGCCGATGCCGCGTGCTGGATCGTCGCGGCGCGCCAGTTCGAGTTCGACCACGGGCTGCAGGATCAGACGGTTCGTCAGCAGCAGTTCGTACTCGAGTTCGAGTTCGCCGATGACCTGACCGCCTTCACCGGCGTACGCCATGGCCGAGACTTCGAACATGTACGGCGCGAGGCCCTGGACGCCCACCGCCGCGAAGGTCTGCGATGGGCCCGGTCGAAACGATTGGCGGGCGCCGGCCACGACATCCCACCACGGCGAAATGCTGCGCCCATAGAGCACGTCGAGATCCGCGGCATGTGTGCGCCCTGCACTGCGTTCGCCGCTGGCCTTCAACCACAGTCGGTCGGTGTCGCCGCCGATCCATGCATCCGCTTCCCAAGCCTGGCCGCTGCCGTGGTCGCCATCGAAGGCTTCCAGGCGGTCGATGCGCACGAAGCTGCGGATCGCATCGCCGTGCATTTCGTGACCACGCAGATGCTCCGGAAACGCGGCGGCGCGATCGGCATCGGTGATCGGTGGCAGCGGTTCGCGTGGCGGATGGTCGGCCGGTAGATCGCCGGCTGGTTGTGCAGGTCCACTTCGATGATGCGCATGCGCGTCATCTGTTGCAGGTGGTATCTCCGGCTTGCTGGATTCCGGATATCCCGCGTGACCTGCGTGCGCCGAGTGATCCTGCGCGGTGTCGGATTCGGCACGGCCCCGATGCAGCGAATGCGGATCATCTGCACCCCTGTTGTGCACGGCTGCAGGTTCCGTGTGCCCGCCTCCATGCGCCTGATGCGCGGCCGCAGGGACTGCATGGGTGCCAGGTGTCGCCGCGGGTTCTGCCGGCGTGCGGTGATGCGCGTGGGGATCTGTAACCAGTGGCGCTGCGGGTTTCGACGCACGTGGTCGCTGCTGCGTCGCGCGCGGCGTCGGCTTCGCTGCAGCAGGCTTCGTGGCCGGCGGATGATGCCCGTGTGCGCTGTCCTGCGCGTGGGCACTACCGATCGCGGCACACAATGCGGCGGCCAGCACACCGGTGCGTGCGAGTGTCGATGAGACGTTCATTCGACCACCTGCACTTCGCGGAACATGCCCGCTTCCATGTGGTACAGCAGATGGCAGTGATAGGCCCAGCGCCCGAGCGCGTCGGCGCGCACGCGGTAGCTGCGTTTCGAGCCGGGTGGCATGTCCACGGTGTGCTTGCGCAGCTGGAAGTTGCCCTGCGCGTCTTCGAGGTCGCTCCACATGCCGTGCAGATGGATCGGGTGCGTCATCATCGTGTCGTTGACCAGCACCACGCGCAGCCGCTCGCCGTAATTGAGCCGCAGCGGCTCGGCATCGGCGAACTTGATGCCGTCGAACGACCACGCGAACTTTTCCATATGGCCGGTCAGATGCAGCTCGATCTCGCGCCCGGGCGCGCGGCCGTCGGGATCGTCGAACAGGCTGCGCATCATTCCGTAGGTCAGCACGGTGCGACCGTTGTCGCGCAGACCGATGCCCGGATCGTCGAGCCGGTGCGTCGGCGCCATCGTCTGCATGTCGACCAGCGGATTGTTACGTTCGCTGTCGGGATGCGTCTGCATTGCGCTGGCGCCGTGATCGCTCTGCTCCATTGAGGCGTGCCCCATCGACGCATGATCCATCGAGGCGTGGTCCATTGCGGCGTGATCCACGGCATGTCCCATCGCCGCGTGATCGGTTGCACCCCCCTGCCCCGCGCCGTGCCCGGCATGACCACCACCGTGCATGCCGCCGTGGCCCATATCGTCCATCGTCAGGATCGGTCTCGCATCTACATCGGGTACCGGTGCGCGCAGGCCTTCGCGGACGCCAAGCGTGCCGCTGACGAAACCGGTGCGGCCCATGTCCTGGGCGAAGATCGTGTAGGCGTCCTGCCCCGACGGCTCGACGATCACGTCGAAGGTTTCGGCCACCGCGATGCGGAACTCGTCGACGCTGACCGGATGCACGTACTGGCCGTCGGCCGCCACGACCGTCATCTTCAAGCCCGGAATGCGCACGTCGAAATACGTCATCGCCGAGCCGTTGATGAAACGCAGGCGGATCTTCTCGCCGCTGCGGAACAGCGCGGTCCAGTTGCCCGGCGAGGTCGTGCCGTTCATCAGATAGGTGTAGGTGTGCGCGTTGACGTCGGAGATGTCGGTCGGCGTCATCCGCATCTGGCCCCAACCGCGGCGCTCGGCCATCGTGGCCCGCAGGCCATCCTCGCGCGCGTCGCGGATGAAGTCGCCGAGCGTGCGCTTGTAGTAGTTGTCGTGCTCGGCCATCTTTTTCAGCCGCGCGAACAGCGCCTGCGGCGGCAGATCGGTCCAGTCGGTCAGCAGCACCACGTAGTCGCGATCGAATGCGAACGGCTCCGGTTCGATCGGATCGATGATCAGCGCGCCGTACATGCCGGCCTGTTCCTGGAAGCCGGAATGGCTGTGGTACCAGTAGGTGCCGCCTTGGCGCACGTCGAAGCGGTACCGAAACGTCTCGCCGCGGTGGATGCCGTCGAAGCTCAGGCCGGGCACACCGTCCATGTTCGACGGCAGCAGGATGCCGTGCCAGTGGATCGAGGTCATGTCGCCGTAGATCGAACCGGCGGGCAGCGCGTTGCGCACGCGCAGGTCGACGGTCGTGCCTTCGCGCCAGCGCAGGATCGGTGCCGGCAGCGATCCGTTGATCGTGGCTGCGGGTCGCGTGCGGCCGGTGAAGTTGACGAGGGTCTCGCCAACGACAAGGTCGAAATCGGTGCCCGCGAGCACACGGCTCGTCGGCGATTGCAGCGCCCAGCTGGCGCGTGGCCACAGGCCCGCACCGGCGGCGGCGATGCCGCCCAGCGCGAGGCCCTGCACGAAACGGCGGCGCGACGGCGCGACGCCATCGCCCGTGGAAATTCGGAATGTCATGTCTGCTCCAGATCGGAAACCGGGTCGCGAGGCGACCCATGCCCTGCCCCTGTCGAGGCAGCGATGCGATCAGGCGCGAAGAATCGGAGGTCGAACGGGATCGTCGAGATGCGGCGCGGCGCGATCTTCGGGCACATGCGCGACGACGACCGTGCTGCCACTGGAAGCGCCGACACGCGGTACCACCGGCAACACGCTGCCGCAGCCGTGCAGACACAGACAGTCGCCACCGTCGCAACAGCTGTCGGGTGCCGGGGAGTTCTGATCGTGCGCGTCACCTTCGACGGCGTCGGAGGCCATCGAATGACACGGCGGCGGCGTCCCGGAGGCCGAATGTGCAGCGTGCGACATCGCTGGCGCAGGCCCCGCAGCTGCGAACGCAGCGCCAACGCCGTCGAATGCCAGCAGGACGGCGAGCAGTAGATGCAACAGCACGAGCGCGGAAGAACGCATGCCGCGAGTATACGTCGACGCGCAGATGCGCCGCATTGCGCGAGCCGACGCACCGATCGCACATAGCAGAACGGGCAGCTCTCGCGAGCTGCCCGCCTGTTTGTAAAGTGGCGTCCCCACGGGGATTCGAACCCCGGTGTCCACCGTGAAAGGGTGGTGTCCTAGGCCTCTAGACGATGGGGACGCAGAAACCTGCATCATTCTATCGATCGGCCTTTGATCGACAGACAAATTGTGGTGGAGCCAGGCGGGATCGAACCGCCGACCTCCTGCATGCCATGCAGGCGCTCTCCCAGCTGAGCTATGGCCCCACGTTTGGGAGCGCGAAATTGTAGTGTTCCGTATCGGCAACGTCAACAGAATTTCGCACTTCCTTCGTTCGCTTCGATTCGTTCCGGAGAACGTCTCAGCCGGTGGCGCCGGCCTTGCTGCGATCGAGCCGCGCATCATCCGGATTTGGACCCAGAGTTGCAAGCCCATGTCCCTGATCGTCGAGATACTGCAGCCACTTGCCGAGAAATGTGTTCATGCGCAGGCGGTGATCCACCACTTCGTCCGGCGGTGGAAACATGCCGATGACGTCCTGCCAGCGGCGGCCGACATAGCAATGCGTGGCCTCGACCTGCCCCGCATCGCGATACAGGCGCAGATGCGCGGATGGGTCCGGTTGGCCGGTCACCGGATCGAGCATCGCGTAGCTCAGGCGCAGCTCCGTCGTGTAGGGATGCTGCTCGACGACATCCAGCAGCACCGCTAGCGCGCCGGGCACATCGGAGCGGTAGCGGCCGGGTGCGAGACTCGCGGGATCGAACAGGCGCACCAGGCGCTCATGGTTCTCCGCGTACAGCGCCATCAGCCAGCCGAAGCGCCCCATCGAGGGCACGCGCGGGCGGCGGCGGGTCAGGACTTTTTCCATGGATCGATGCTACATCCGCGGCGATGAATCCGTCAGGATCGAACGACGGCGTGCGGGATGGGGTTCCGGGTCCGCCATCCCCATCTCCGGAACGACGTCCTCAGTACATGACGCGCTCGATGCCCAGGGTCGACAGCACCTTGCTGGAGATCTCCTCGATCGAGGTGTGCGTGGTGCTCAGAGAGGGCATGCGCTCGGCGCGGAACAGGGCCTCGGCCGCGCCCACTTCGTGTTTGCAGGTTTCCAGCTTCGCGTAGCGCGAATTGGGTCGGCGTTCCTGGCGGATCTGCGCCAGACGCACCGGATCGATCGTCAGCCCGAACAGCTTGGCGCGATGCGCGCGCAGCCGCGGCGGCAGGCGATCGTGTTCGAGGTCTTCCTCGGTCAGCGGATAGTTCGCCGCGCGCACGCCGTGATGCAGTGCCAGATACACGCAGGTCGGCGTCTTGCCCGCACGCGACACCGCGACCAGGATCACGTCGGCCTCGTCGTAGTTGGTCGCCATACCATCGTCGTGGGTCAGCGCGAAGTTCATCGCGTTGATGCGGCGGTGGTAGGTCTCGAAATCGACCATGCCGTGCGCCCGGCCGACGCGTGATTCACGCGTCTCCAGCAGTTCGCGCTCCAGTGGCTCGATGAACGGCGCGAACACATCGAGCACCAGCGCCCCGCTCTCCCCGAGCACCAGCGCCAGGCCGGTGTCGACGCAGGAGCTGATGACGATCGGACGCACGCCCATCGCCTCGCCGCGGGCGCGGATCAATCCCGCGACTTCGCGCGCGCGCGCCTCGTTGTCGACGAAGGGGATCCGGTTGGTGCTGAACTGGGTGCCGCTGAACTGGGTGAGCAGGCTGTGGCCGATGGTTTCGGCGGTGATGCCCGTGCCGTCGGACACGTAGAACACCGGGCGGGGACTGGACATGCGGACTCCGGAAGTCACGGATGAGCGCCGCGGCGCCCGGGAGGGCTAAAATAGCCGTTCGATGCCGGGCTTGCCCGACCTCCTTCTCGATCAACGCGACACGGAGTCTCACCTTGAGCGCCAACATCCTGTGGCTGCATGACCTGCGCCTGTCCGACCTCGCCCAGGTCGGCGGCAAGAACTCGTCCCTCGGCGAGATGATCGGCAACCTCGCCAAGCTCGGCGTTTCGGTGCCCGGCGGTTTCGCCACCACGGCGGATGCATTCAAGGCGTTCATCGCCCACAACGATCTACACCAGCGCATTTTCGATCGCCTGGCGCCGCTGGACGTCGAAGACGTCGCTGCGCTGACCGCGGCCGGCAAGGAGATCCGCGGCTGGGTCATCGACGCGCCGCTGCAGCCCGATCTCGATGCGGACATCCGCGCCGCCTACGACAAGCTCGCTTCCGAGAACGGTGGCGGTGACATCGCCGTGGCCGTGCGTTCGTCGGCGACTGCCGAAGATCTGCCCGATGCCTCGTTCGCCGGCCAGCAGGAGACGTTCCTCAACGTCACCGGCGCCGACGACGTGGTGGTCAAGGTCAAGGAAGTCTTCGCCTCGCTCTACAACGACCGCGCGATCGCCTACCGCGTGCACCACGGCTTCAAGCACGAGGACGTGTTCCTGTCGTCGGGCGTGCAGCTGATGGTGCGTTCGGACATCGGCGCCTCCGGCGTGCTGTTCACGCTCGACACCGAATCCGGCTTCCGCGACGTGGTGTTCGTGACCTCCAGCTTCGGTCTCGGCGAGATGGTCGTCCAGGGCGCGGTGAACCCGGACGAGTTCTACGTCTACAAGCCCACGCTGCGCGCCGGCAAGCCGGCGATCCTGCGTCGCGGCATCGGCAGCAAGCAGCTGCGCATGGTCTATTCCGATGTGCCGGGCGAGCGCGTGCGCGTCGAGGACACGCCGGCCGATCTGCGCGACACCTTCTCGATCTCGGATGAGGACGTGCAGGAACTCTCGCGCCAGGCGCTGATCATCGAAGAGCACTACGAGCGCCCGATGGACATCGAATGGGCGAAGGACGGCGCCAGCGGCAAGCTGTTCATCGTGCAGGCGCGACCGGAGACGGTGAAATCGCGCGCCAAGAGCACCCAGATCGAGCGCTTCTCGCTCGAGCAGCGTGGCGAAGTGGTCTGCGAAGGCCGCGCGATCGGCCAGAAGATCGGCGCCGGCGTCGCGCGCGTGGTGCGTTCGCTCGACGACATGGCCCGCGTGCAGCCCGGTGACGTGCTCGTCGCCGACATGACCGACCCCGACTGGGAGCCGGTGATGAAGCGCGCCGCTGCGATCGTCACCAACCGCGGTGGCCGCACCTGCCATGCGGCGATCATCGCCCGCGAGCTCGGTGTGCCTGCGGTTGTGGGCACCGGCAATGCGCTGGACACGATCGAAGACGGCCAGGAGGTCACGATCAGCTGCGCCGAGGGCGACACCGGCTTCATCTACAGCGGCATTCTGCCGTTCGAGCGCATCACCACCGATCTGACCTCGATGCCCGAGGCGCCGCTGAAGATCATGATGAACGTCGCCAACCCCGAGCGCGCATTCGATTTCGGCCAGCTGCCCAACGCCGGTATTGGCCTGGCGCGTCTGGAAATGATCATCGCCGCGCACATCGGGGTGCATCCCAACGCCCTGCTCGAGTACGACAAGCAGGATGCCGAGACCAAGAAGAAGATCGACGCCAAGACCATCGGTTACGGCAGCCCGGTCGACTTCTACGTCAACCGTCTGGCTGAAGGCATTGCCACGCTGACCGCGTCGGTGGCGCCGAATCCGGTGATCGTGCGCCTGTCGGACTTCAAGTCCAACGAGTACGCGAACCTGATCGGCGGCAAGCGCTACGAGCCGGAAGAAGAGAACCCGATGATCGGCTTCCGCGGCGCCAGCCGCTATGTCGATCCGTCGTTCACCGAAGCGTTCTCGCTGGAATGCCGCGCGGTGCTCAAGGTCCGCAACGAGATGGGCCTGGAGAATCTCTGGGTGATGATCCCGTTCGTGCGCACGCTCGACGAAGGGCGTCGTGTCATCGAGGTGCTGGAGAAGAACGGCCTCAAGCGCGGCGAGAACGGCCTGAAGATCATCATGATGTGCGAGCTGCCCTCGAACGCGCTGATGGCCGACGAGTTCCTCGACATCTTCGACGGCTTCTCGATCGGTTCCAACGATCTGACCCAGCTCACCCTGGGCCTGGACCGGGATTCGTCGATCGTCGCGCACCTGTTCGACGAACGTGATCCGGCGGTCAAGAAGTTGCTGTCGATGGCGATCAAGTCTGCGCGCGCCAAGGGCAAGTACATCGGCATCTGCGGCCAGGGTCCGAGCGATCATCCCGATCTTGCGCAGTGGTTGATGGACGAAGGCATCGAGTCGGTATCGCTCAATCCGGACACGGTCGTCGACACCTGGCTTCGACTGGCCAAGTCGCGCAAGGCTTAACCGTCACATCACGTTTCGGCATGTAGTCTGATCAAAGCCCCGCACATGCGGGGCTTTTTTTATGACATTTGACGCGGCTGCCGCGCTGGAGACGATTGATGGAACCCATGTTGAGCGGGATGCGGGACCTTGCCTGGGCCGAGATGGCGATTGCCGTCGGATTACGCGTGGCAGGTGCTCTGCTGGTCTTCGCGATCGGCATGCGCATCGCCAAGTGGGTCGCAGGACTGGCCGAGCGCGGCCTCACCCGCGCCAACGTCGAGCCCACGGCGACGCATTTCCTGCGCAAGGTGGCCTACGTCATCCTGATGGTGGTGCTGGTGCTCGCGTCGCTGCAGGTGATCGGCGTACCGATGACGTCGATGATCGCGGTGCTGGGTGCCGCGGGCCTCGCCATCGGTCTGGCATTGAAGGATTCGCTGTCCAATATCGCGTCCGGTGTGATGCTGGTGACGCTGAAGCCGTTCCGCGTGGGCAACCTGGTGACGATCAACGGTGTGACCGGTACGGTCGAGGACGTCAGCATCTTCCAGACCAAGGTCCGCGGCGCAGACAATCAGTTGATCGTGCTGCCCAACAGCCTGATCACCAGCGATTCGATCATCAATCTGACGCCGGATACACGACGTCGCATCGAGCTCGTGATCGGCATCGGTTATGACGACGATATCGATGCGGCGCGCGCCATCGCGATGGGCATCATGGCCGAGGAGCCGAGGCTGCTCGCCGAACCTGCGCCGGATGTGCTGGTGTATTCGCTGGGCGACAACAGCGTGAACCTGGGCATCCGTTGCCATGCCTCGAATGGCGATTTCTTTGCGACGAAGTGCGCGTTGACCGAGCGCATCAAGAAGGGCTTCGACGCGGCCGGTATCGGCATTCCCTATCCGCAGCGCGACGTGCATCTCTATCATCACGACCGGCGCGATCCGGTTTTACCCGGTCTTGAGCAGAGCGAAAGCACCCTGCCCGCGCCCGATCAGACCCGCGCTTGAGACAGCGCTGACCGAGCTCTCTCGACCCCTGCACACGTCCGGGTCGAGTGGCTCGGGAGCCGGGTTGCAGAGACTGACGTGCGGAATCGCAAACGGCACGCACGCCATCGCATTGGACCGCTTCGGCGCGCGGATTTCTGGAGGCGTCTGCAGCCGCAAACTGCCGCGGGCGCAGGCGTCACAGCCCCGACAGCGGACCCATTGACCTGCGGTAATGGCGCAGTTCGTCGATCGAATCGCGCACGTCGCTGAGCGCGGTGTGCGCCGAATGCTTGGTGAAACCGGCCAGCACCTGCGGCGCCCAGCGACGCGCGAGTTCCTTGATCGTGCTGACGTCGAGATTGCGGTAGTGGAAGAACGTCTCCAGCGCCGGCATCTGCCGGTGCAGGAAGCGACGGTCCTGGCAAATCGAGTTGCCGCACATCGGCGACTTGCCCGACACGGCCCACAGCTGCAGGAATTCCAGCGTGCGCGCCTGCGCTTCGGCGAGACCGACGCCCTGCTCCAGTGAACGTTGCCACAGGCCCGAGCGGCGATGCTGGCTGCGGTTCCAGTCGTCCATCGACTCCAGCACGTCGAGCGGTTGCACGATCGCCAGTTCCGGACCCTCGGCGAGCACGTTGAGCTCGGCATCGGTGACGATCGTTGCGATCTCGAGGATCTGGTCGTGGTCCGTATCCAGACCGGTCATTTCCAGGTCGATCCAGATCAGCCGGCCCTCGATGGCCTTGTCGGCATTCATGCGTGCATTCGCCTTACGCGGAGTGACGGCGCATGATATCGCAGCCGCCCGGACGAACTGACCGCGTGTTTCCTTCCCAGATGTTGGCCAATCCCGCCTTGACGCACTACGCCATTCTCACCGCGATGCTCGCCCCGGCGTTCTTCCTGACCGCCACCGCCTCGCTGCTTGGCTCCGCGAACGCGCGGCTCGCACGCGTCATCGACCGCACCCGCTCGCTGCTGCGTGACCTGGCCGAGGACGAGGGCAACGATCCCGAAGACCGCCGGATTCTCGAGACGCGCATCGACCTGCAGCGTCGCCGCAGCCGCATCATCCTGCGCGGCAGCCAGCTGCTGTACGTGGCGATCAGCTGCTTCGTCGGCACCAGCCTGTCCGTTGCCGGCGACTCCTTCCTCGATCATCGCTTCGGCCAGGCGCCGACGCTGCTGGCAGCGCTCGGGGTGCTGGCGATGTTCGCCGCCAGTCTGCTGCTGGCGCGCGAGGCCTCGATGGCCGTGCACGCGGTCAACGAGGAAATGGACGATGCGCACCGCAAGGCCAATCGGCGCAGTCCGTTGATCTGAGCTTGTGTTGTCCTGCTCCCTCTGGGACGACGTGTCCTCCGGGATAGACGGTGCCCGACGGGCGGATGAGGGCGTTCTTCAGGCATTGGCTCACCCGACGCGCTGTGCGCGTCGACCCCGGATCCAGTCCGGGGCAGGCTCTCTCCCGAAGGGAGAGGTGCTGATTCGCCGCGACCCGAAGAGAACGCGTCCTGTCCCGGCCGGCGTGATCAGCGCGGCGGCAGACCGCGCTTGCGGCGGAAGTAGTTCGTCAGCATCGGCCCGGCGACATCGGCGCATACGCCGCCGGTGACTTCGATGCGATGGTTGTGGCGCGCATCGCCGAGGACATCGAACACGCTGCCCGCCGCACCCGTTTTGGGATCGAACGCGCCGAACACCACGCGCGCGACGCGCGCATGGACCATTGCCATCGCGCACATCGCGCACGGCTCGAGTGTCACGTACAGCGTGCAGCCGATGAGCCGGTGATTGCCGAGCGCCCCACCCGCGCGCCGCATCGCGACGATCTCGGCATGCGCGCTGGGATCGTGTTCGGCGATGTTGCGGTTCCAGCCTTCGCCGATCGCATGGCCCGCAGCGTCGACCACCAATGCGCCCACCGGAATCTCGTCGTCTTCGCGCATTGCACGTTCGGCGAGCGCCAACGCGCGCGTCATCCAGACGGCGTCGGTGTCTGTGGCAGTCGGCGTGTGGATCGACGACATCGAAGTCTCAGCGCGCCTGTCGGATATGCGCGGCGAAATCCTGCACGAATACGCCGAGCTGCGCGCGCACCTTGTCGTCCTGCAGCGCGCCGTCCTCACTGAAGGCCTGGCCGGCACGCGAGACCAGCAGGCGACCGCCGGCCCACTGTCGGCAGCCGAGCGTGCGCAGCACCGGCAGCCACGCGGTCTGCGACAGGATCGTGCCGAAGCCACCAAGCGATGCGCCCATGACGGCCACGTGCCGGTCGCCGAACAGTGCGGGAATCCCGCTGCCCGGACGCGACAGCCAGTCGATCGCATTCTTGAACACGCCGGGGATGCCGTTGTTGTATTCGGGCGTGACCAGCAGCAGGCCATCGGCCGCCAGGATCTGTGCCTTCAGCGCCTCGACTGCGGCCGGAATGCCATCGCGTGCCTCGACGTCGCCGTCGTACAACGGAATGCCGTGCAGCGTGGCCGCATCGATCGCCAGCGCGTCGGACGCGAACGCCTGAGCGGCGCGCAGCAGGCCGGTGTTGTACGAGGCCGCACGCAGGCTGCCGGAAATGCCGAGAAGTCTGACCATGTCGCAATCCGCCGGAGGCTGGCGGCACCGCGCCGCAGTTCGGCGGCGACTTTACCGCAGGCGCGCGATGGCGGGTGGCGGCTCAATGCGCGTTGAGCCGCCACTGCGCTGCTTCCTCGCGGATGCGTGCACGCTCGGTCGCATCGAGTCGTTCCAGGCTGCGCACCTGCTGCGCGGTGCGCGGATTGTCGGCCAGCAGCGCTTCGTGGCGCAGCATGAAATCCCAGTACAGGCGCGTGTACGGGCAGGCCTGCGGGCCGGTGCGCTGGCCCGGATCGAACCGGCACCGGCGGCAATAACTGCCGGCGCTCATGCGCTCGATATAGCGGCCGCTGGCGATGTAGGGCTTGCTCGACATCAAGCCGCCGTCGGCGAACTGGCTCATGCCGAGCACGTTCGGCATCTCCACCCATTCCACGGCGTCGACGTAGACGGCGAGAAACCAGCGGTGCACCTGCACCGGCTCGACGCCGAGCAGTTGTGCGTACAGGCCGATGACCATCAAACGCTGGATGTGGTGGGCGTAGCCGAGTGTCAGCGTCTGCCTGAGTGCGTCGGCCAGGCACGGCATCGGCGCATCGCCTGTCCAGTAGAAGCCGGGCAGATCGCCGGTCGCCTGCAGCGCGTTGCTGTCCGCGTAGCGCGGCATCTGCGTCCAGTACACACCGCGCACGTACTCGCGCCAGCCGAGGATCTGGCGGATATAACCCTCTGCCGCCGCCAGTGGCGCTCTGCCCGCGCGCCACGCGGCCTCCACCGCGTCGACCACTTCGCGCGGGTTGAGCAGCTTGAGATTCAGCGCGGACGCGATCTGCGAATGCCAAAGCCATGGCGCATCCGGCCACAGTGCGTCCTGCCAGCGGCCGAAGGCCGGCAGGCGTGCTTCGATGAAGTGCTCGAGTGCATGCAAGGCCTGCGCGCGGGTGACCGGCCAGGCGAAGCGATCCAGTTCACCGGGGTGATCGGCGAAGCGCACGCGTACGAGGTCGAGCACTTCGCGCGTGATCGCATCGGGTACGACGGGCGGTGGCGCCGGCACCACGCCCGGGCCCTGCGCGTCGAACGGCGCGCGGTTCTCCGCATCAAAGTTCCAGCGGCCGCCGACGGGCGTGTCGCCATCCATCAGCACGCGATGCTTGCGGCGCATGTGGCGGTAGAAGGTTTCGAGCCGCAGTTCCGGCTGACCCCGCGCCCATGCAGCGAATACGCGCACGTCGCAGTAGAAGTGCGGGTCCGGCTCGATCACCAGTTCGACACCTGCGGCCGAGGTCGCATCGCGGATTGCCTGCAGCACGCGCCAGTCGCCCGGGGCGGTCATCCTGACGGACTGCGGGCGCAGGCGTTCGACAGCTGACGCCAGTTCGGCACCAAGCGTGCCGCGATTGTCCGGGTCATCGAGCAGCCGGTAGTCGACCGTCCAGCCTTCGTGACATCGGTCCTGCGCGAAGTGCCGCATCGCGCTCAGGAACAGCGCGGTCCGCATCTTCGTGGACCACACGTGCGTGGACTCTTCGGCGACTTCCGCCATCCACACGACATCATGCGTCGGATCGCAGCCATCGAAGACCGCCGCGGTCGGATCGAGCTGGTCGCCCAGCACGATAATGAGATGGCGGATCGGATCATTCATCACGTGACGTATCGGGCGCGGCCGCAGCGCGCTTGTTGCGACGACAGCGCTCCGAGCAATAGCGCACCTCGTCCCAGGTCTTCGCCCATGCACGGCACCAGGTCATCGTGCGTCCGCAGACCGCGCAGGGTTTGCTGGGCAGATAGGACTTGTTGCCGGCAAACTCGCCGTCGCGCTTGCGTGGCATCGCTACTCTGTCCTGTCCGTGCAACGCCGCGATGATCCGGATGTGCGTCGCAGGGCATGCGATCGGTCTGGTAGCAAACGCCCGATCTCCGCGACGCCGCCGCGAGTGGCCGGGCTGCGAACGCTCAAGCGCTGCACGCGAATACGAGAAACTGGTGCAGCGCATTCGCGGGTGCCGACAGTGCTTCATCGGGCCGCCAGACCAGGCCGACTTCCATCGGCGGCACCGCATCGTCGAGCGTGCGCACGTCGATCCGCCGGCCTTCCAGCGACCACGGCCGGTACACCATGTCGGACAGGATGCTCACCCCGAATCCGTAGGCCACCAGTCCCCGCAACGCTTCCAGTGATGACGTGCGGAAGGCGACGTTGGGCTCGCGCTGCACCGACTGCCAGTAGCGCAGCGCCGAGGCTTCGCCCTCGTCCACCTTCAACATGATGTAGGGATACGCGGCCACGTCGGCCAGCCCGATCACCGGTTGCTGTGCCAGCGGATGCGACTCGGCCAGCCACAGTTGCCGGCGCGAACGGATCAGCAGCTGCCGCTTCAGCGTGTAGGGCTCGACCATGTTGGAGATGATGCAAAGCCCGAAGTCGAGCGCGCCCTCGGCCACGCCGCGTTCGATCTCGACCCGGTCCATGTCGATCAGGTCGATCTCGACCAGCGGATACGAGCGCTTGAACCGCGCCAGTAGGCTGGGCAGGAAATAGCCGAGCACCGTGTACGACGCGCCCACCCGCACCGTCCCCGCCAGGGTGTTGGCCAGGAACATCGGTTCGCTGAGCGCGTCCTGCAGGGTGTCGAGGATGTGCCGTACATGCTGGTGGAAGCGATGCCCTTCGGCGGTCAGCGCGACGCCGTGCGGCATCCGGTCGAACAGGCGCAGCCCAAGCAGGGTTTCCAACTGGGCGACCGCCGTGGTGATCACCGATTGCGAGACATGCAGCTTGCGCGCGGCCTGCGAGAACTGGCCCAGCTCGGCGGCCTCGGCGAAATAGCGCAGTTGCCGCAGCGACATGTTGGCGGGGATCTGCATGCAACGCTCCAACGGGGCGATGGTATCTGAATAAACGATACCTCATAGTCAATTAAACAAATTTACGATATTCACTCTCGCCTTTAGACTTCACGTCTGGCGGACTGCGTCACGCTCCACGCCGCCTTGAAAGCCGCGGGCCGACGCCCGTCCGACCGGGAGAAGCGTTCTTGCACCGTGCCCCGTCCAGTCCGCCCCCGCACGCGCATGCAGCGTGTGCCGCCGCGTCACCAGCTCTGCCGCCGCCCGACCGCGCGTCCAGCGACCGTACCGCCCTCTTCATTGCCGCCGCCCCCCGCCGCCGGCATGCCTGCAGCTCCATGACCCATGCCCAGCGAGGCCCCTGACATGCCCACATCCCAGAATCCGGCCGCGACCGAACCCTTGCGGTTGCACGTGCCCGAGCCGAGTGCCCGCCCGGGCCAGGCCACCGACTTCTCCTATCTGCAGCTCAGCCCGGCCGGCAGCGTCGCCAAGCCTGCGCTGGATGTGCCGGCGAGCCAGACCGCGCCGCTGACCAGCCAGCTGATCCGCGTGCTCGACGACAACGGCGACGCCGTCGGCCCGTGGGCCGCCGACATCGACGACGCGGTGCTGCTGCGCGCGATGCACGCGATGCTCAAGACCCGCGCGTTCGACGCTCGCATGCTGATCGCGCAGCGCCAGAAGAAGACCTCGTTCTACATCCAATGCACGGGCGAGGAAGCCATCGCAGTCGGCCAGACACTGGCGCTGCGCGACGGCGACATGCAGTTCCCGACCTATCGCCAGCAGGGCATCCTGATCACCAGGGAAGTACCGCTGGTCAGCATGATGTGCCAGATCCTGTCGAACGCCGCCGACCCGCTGAAGGGCCGCCAGCTGCCGATCATGTACTCGTACAAGGACGCCGGCTTCTTCTCGATCTCCGGCAACCTGACCACCCAGTACATCCAGGCCGTGGGCTGGGCAATGGCCTCGGCGATCAAGGGTGACACCAAGATCGCAACCGCATGGGTCGGCGACGGCGCGACGGCCGAAGGCGATTTCCATGCCGCGCTCGTGTTCGCGCATGTCTACCGCGCGCCGGTGATCCTCAACGTGGTCAACAACCAGTGGGCGATCTCGACCTTCCAGGCGATCGCCGGCGGCGAGAACACCACCTTCGCCGCGCGCGGCGCCGCCTACGGCATTCCGTCGCTGCGTGTGGACGGCAACGATCTGCTCGCCGTCTACGCCGCCTCGCGCTGGGCTGCCGAGCGTGCGCGCAGCAATCTCGGCTCGACGATGATCGAGTGGGTGACCTACCGCGCCGGTCCGCACTCGACCTCGGACGATCCGTCCAAGTACCGCCCGGCCGACGACGCCCAGCACTTCCCGCTCGGCGATCCGATCGATCGTCTGAAGCAGCACCTCGTCAAGCGCGGCCTGTGGAGCGACGAGCAGCACGAGACAGTGCGCGCCGAACTCGACGCGGAAGTCTCGCGTGCGTTGAAGGAAGCAGAAACCCACGGCCTGCTCGGCAGCGACAACCGTCCCGGTGCCGCCGACATGTTCAACGACGTCTACAAAGAGCTGCCCGAACACCTTCGTCGCCAGCGCCAGCAGTTGGGAGTTTGAAGATGAGTGAGACCCAGACCACCGGCGGCTCGCCGATGACGATGATCCAGGCGCTGCGTTCGGCGATGGACGTGATGCTCGAGCGCGACGACAACGTCGTCGTGTTCGGCGAGGACGTCGGCTACTTCGGCGGCGTGTTCCGCTGCACCGACGGCCTGCAGGCCAAGTACGGCAAGCAGCGCGTCTTCGACGCACCGATTTCCGAGAGCGGCATCGCCGGTGCGGCGATCGGCATGGCCGCCTACGGCCTGCGTCCGGTCGCCGAGATCCAGTTCGCCGACTACATCTATCCGGCCTACGACCAGATCGTGTCCGAGGCCGCGCGCCTGCGCTATCGATCAAACGGCATGTTCACCTCGCCACTGGTGTTCCGCACGCCCTGCGGCGGCGGCATCTACGGTGGCCAGACCCACAGCCAGAGCCCGGAGGCGATTTTCGCCCACGTGGCCGGCCTGCGTACGGTGATGCCGTCCAACCCGTATGACGCCAAGGGCCTGCTGATCGCCTCGATCGAGAACGACGATCCGGTGATCTTCCTGGAGCCCAAGCGCCTCTACAACGGCCCGTTCGACGGCCACCACGACCGCCCGGTCGTCGCCTGGTCCAAGCACGCCGACAACCTCGTGCCCGAGGGCTACTACAGCGTGCCGCTGGACAAGGCCGCCATCGTCCGCGAAGGCAAGGCGGTCACGATCCTGACCTACGGGACCACCGTGTGGGTGGCGCAGGCCGCGGCCGAAGACGCCGGCGTCGACGCCGAGGTCATCGACCTGCGCAGCCTGTGGCCGCTGGATCTCGATGCGATCACCGAGTCGGTCAAGAAGACCGGCCGCTGCATCGTGCTGCACGAGGCCACGCGTACCTGCGGCTTCGGCGCCGAGCTGGTCGCGCTGGTGCAGGAGCACTGCTTCTATCACCTGCAGGCACCGGTCGAACGCGTCACAGGCTGGGACACCCCCTACCCGCATGCGCAGGAATGGGACTACTTCCCGGGCCCGGCCCGGGTCATCGAAGCGTTGCAGCGCGTGCTGGAGGACTGAGCCATGGGACATCACGTCATCAAGATGCCGGACATCGGCGAAGGCATCGCCGAAGTCGAAGTGATCGCCTGGAAGGTCGAAGTCGGCGGCCAGGTCGCCGAGGACGAGATCGTGGCCGAGGTCATGACCGACAAGGCCATGGTCGAGATCCCCTCGCCCGTCGCGGGTACCGTGGTCTCGCTGGGCGGCAAGCCCGGCGAGATGATGGCCGTCGGCAGCGAGCTGATCCGCCTCGAAGTCGAGGGCGCCGGCAATGCCGCGTCCGCCGGTGCGCCCGCCGCGGCGAAGCCCGCAGACGCCGCTGCCGCGCCCAAGGCCGAAGCGCCGAAGCCGGCTGCGGACGCCAAGCCCGAACCGGCCGCGGAAGCCAAGCCTGCTGCGGCGCCTGCAAAGGCCGCGGCACCTGCACCGGCTGCAAAGTCGGACGCGCGCAGCGCGGTCACCAACAGCGTGCTCGCGGCCGGCGAACAGCCGCTGGCCTCGCCTGCCGTGCGTCGCCGCGCCTGGGATCTGGGCATCGAGCTGCGCTACGTGCCGGCGACCGGTCCGGGTGGCCGCATCCTGCACGCCGATCTCGACGCCTACGCCGAAGCCGGCGGCAAGGCGCAGCCGGTCGGTGGTGGCGCAGGCGGCAGCAGCTACGCGCGGCGCACCGGCGAAGAGCAGGTGCCGATCATGGGCCTGCGCCGCAAGATCGCGCAGAAGATGCAGCAGTCGTGGTCGAACATTCCGCACATCACCTATGTGGAAGAAATCGACGTCACTGAAGTCGAAGCGCTGCGCGCCAAGCTCAACGACCGCTGGGGCAAGACGCGCGGCAAGCTGACCCTGCTGCCGTTGCTGGCACGCGCGGTAGTGCTCGCGGCACGCGACTTCCCGCAGATGAACGCCCGCTTCGATGACGAAGCCAACATCGTCACCCGCTACGAGGGCGTGCAGCTCGGCATCGCAACGCAGAGCGCAGTGGGTCTGTCGGTGCCGGTGATCGCGCATGCCGAATCGCTGGATCTGTGGCAGACCGCAGCCGAGATCGGGCGTCTCGCCGCCGCCGTGCGCGAAGGCAAGGCGACCCGCGATGAGCTGTCCGGTTCGACGATCACCATCAGCAGCCTCGGCCCCGTCGGCGGCGTGGTGTCGACACCGATCATCAACCACCCGGAAGTGGCGATCGTCGGCGTCAACCGCATCATCGAACGTCCGATGTTCCGCGAGGGCCAGGTCGTCGCGCGCAAGCTGATGAACCTCTCGTCCTCGTTCGACCATCGCATCGTCGACGGCATGGACGCGGCCGAATTCGTGCAGGCGATCCGTCTCCGCCTGGAAACCCCTGCACTGCTGTTCGTGGAGTAATTGATGAGCCAGTCCCAGACCATCGAAACCCAGCTGCTGGTCATCGGCGGCGGCCCCGGCGGTTACATCGCCGGCATCCGCGCCGGCCAGCTCGGCGTCAAGACCATCGTCGTCGAAGGCGTCAACCCGGGCGGTACCTGCCTCAACATCGGCTGCATTCCGTCCAAGGCGCTGATCCATGCCGCCGAAGAATTCGCCAAGGTCGCCAGTTACGCAGCCGGCACGTCCCCGCTCGGCATCAGCGTGCAGGCACCGGCGCTGGATCTGGCGAAGACCGTTGCCTGGAAGGCCGGCATCGTCAAGAAACTCACCGGCGGCGTGAGCGCGTTGCTGAAGAAGAACGGCGCGCAGCTGATCAAAGGCTGGGCGACGATCGTCGACGGCAAGACCGTCGATGTCGCCGGCGCTGGCGAGGACGGCGGCACGTTGCGCATCAAGTGCGAGCACCTGCTGCTCGCCACGGGTTCGGAGCCGGTGGAACTGCCGTTCCTGCCGTTCGGCGGTAAGGTGATTTCCTCGACCGAAGCGCTGTCGCCGACCTCGCTGCCGAAGCATCTGATCGTCGTCGGTGGCGGCTACATCGGTCTGGAACTCGGCACCGCCTATCGCAAGCTCGGCTGCGAAGTCACCGTGGTCGAAGCGCAGGACCGCATCCTGCCGGCCTACGACAGTGAGCTGACCAAGCCGGTGGCCACGCATCTCGACAAGTCGGGCGTCAAGGTGCTGACGAAGCACAGCGTGCTCGGCCTGACCGACGGCGGCGCCTTGCGCGTGCGCGATCCGGACGGCAACGAGCTCACGCTCGACGCCGAGCAGATCCTGGTCGCGGTCGGTCGTCGTCCGAAGACCGATGGCTTCAACCTCGAATCGCTGGGTCTCGATCTCGCCGGCAAGGCGATCAAAATCGACGACCAGTGCAAGACCTCGATGCGCAACGTCTGGGCGATCGGCGATGTCGCCGGCGAACCGATGCTGGCGCACCGTGCGATGGCGCAGGGCGAACTGGTGGCTGAAGTGGTCAGCGGCAAGAAGCGCCACTTCATGCCGGCGGCGATTCCGGCGGTGTGCTTCACCGATCCGGAAGTCGTCGTCGTCGGTCTGTCGCCGGATGAAGCCAAGGCGCAGGGCATCGAGATCAAGACCTCGATGTTCCCGTTCGCGGCCAATGGCCGCGCGATGTCGCTGGAGTCGACCGATGGCTTCGTGCGCGTGGTCGCGCGCGCGGGCGATCACCGCATTCTCGGCTGGCAGGCCGTCGGCGTGCAGGTGTCCGAACTGTCGATCGCATTCGTGCAGTCGATCGAGATGGGCGCAACGCTCGAAGACATCGCCGGTACCATCCACCCCCACCCGACGCTGGGCGAAGCCGTGCAGGAAGCCGCACTCCGCGCACTCGGCCACGCCCTGCACATCTGAGTCCCGCGCATGACTGACGCCACGTTCCCCACCTTCCGCCACGTCCCTTCGCAGCAGGCGCGCGAGCAGGCCGATCGCGAGAAGATCCTCGCCGATCCCGGTTTCGGCGTGCATTTCACCGATCACATGGTCGCCATCGACTGGACCGTCGAGGACGGCTGGCACGACGCGCACGTGCGGCCTTACGGCCCGCTGACGTTCTCGCCCGCCGCCGCGGTGCTGCATTACGGCCAGGAAATCTTCGAAGGCATGAAGGCGTTCCGTCATGCCGACGGTTCGGTGTGGACCTTCCGTCCGGAGTCCAACGGTCGTCGCCTGCAGCATTCGGCCCGTCGCATGGCGCTGCCGGAACTGCCGGTGGATCTGTTCGTCGAGTCGATCAAGCAGCTGGTCAAGACCGATGAAGCCTGGGTGCCGGGCGGCGGCGAATCGAGCCTGTACATCCGGCCTTTCATGATCGCCAACGAGGATTTCCTCGGCGTGCGCCCGGCGCGTCGCGTGGCCTATTACGTGATCGCCAGCCCCGCCGGCGCCTACTTCAAGGGCGGCATCAAGCCGGTCTCGATCTGGCTCTCGCGCGACTACGCACGTGCCGGCCGCGGTGGCACCGGTTCGGCCAAGTGCGGCGGCAACTATGCGTCGTCGCTGCTGCCGCAGCGCGAGGCGGTCGAAAACGGCTGCGCGCAGGTGCTGTTCCTCGATGCGGAAACCAATACATACGTCGAAGAACTCGGCGGCATGAACGTGTTCCTGGTGCAGAAGGACGGCAGCGTCATCACCCCGTCGCTGACCGGCAGCATCCTCGAGGGCATCACCCGCGACAGCGTGATCCAGCTGCTGCGCGATCGCGGCCACACCGTGACCGAACGCCGCGTCGAGATCGCCGAGTGGATGGAAGGCGTGCGCTCGGGTGAGATCAGTGAGGTCTTCGCCTGCGGCACCGCGGCCAGCATCTCCCCGATCGGCGTGCTCAAGGGCGCCGATTTCAGTGTCGGCGATGCCGATGCGCAGCCGGGCGAAATCACGATGGGCATCCGCAAGGATCTGCTCGACATCCAGTACGGCCGCGCGCCGGACCGGCATGGCTGGTTGACGCGTCTGGTCTGATCCATCGCGTCAGGTGACGGAAAACGGCCCGCATTGCGGGCCGTTTTCTTACTGGCGTTGCGATTATCCGCATCGACTTCAGCGGCTCGCTGGCAAACTCTGTCGACGCCTTGAATCAGGCAGCGGCGTTCCTCGCCAGCGCCACCGTCGCGAGCTTGCTGGCCGGCTTGCGGCCCAGTTCGCCGCTGATCCACACCGCTGTGTCGGTCACCGTGTCCAGATCGATACCGGTGCGCAGGCCCAGCCCTTCGAGCATGTACAGCAGATCCTCGGTGGCGAGGTTGCCGCTGGCGCCCTTCGCATACGGGCAACCGCCGAGGCCGCCGACCGCGCTGTCGACCACGCGCACGCCGGCTTCCAGGCACGCCAGCACGTTGGCCAGCGCCTGGCCGTAGGTGTCGTGGAAATGCACGGCGAGCTGCGTCATCGGCACGGCCTGCGCGCAGGCCAGCAGCATCTCGCGGGCCTTGGCGGGCGTGCCGACGCCGATGGTGTCGCCGAGCGAGATCTCGTCGCAGCCCATCGCATGCAAGGCGCTGGCGACGCGTACGACGTCGATGAGCGGGACATGGCCCTGATAGGGACAGCCGAGCACGGTGGACACATAGCCGCGAACCGACACACCCGCAGCACGCGCCTGCTCGACGACCGGCTTCAGCCGTTCGAGCGAGCCATCGACGTCGATGTTGGTGTTCTTGAGGTTGAACGCATCCGATGCGGCCGTGAACACCGCGATGTGCCGCACGCCGGCGGCCAGCGCACGCTCCAGGCCTTTCGCGTTGGGCACCAGCACCGGATAGGCGACGCCGTCGCACTGCTGGATGCCGGCAAGCACTTCCTCGGCATCGGCCAGCTGCGGCACCCACTTCGGGCTGACGAAGCTGCTGGCTTCGACGACCTGGAAACCGCAGACCGACAACCGGTCGATCAATGCGATCTTGGTTGCGGCCGGCACCAGCGTTTTTTCGTTCTGCAGCCCGTCGCGCGGACCGACTTCGACGACGCGAACGAAGTCGCTCATGCCGCGCCCTCCTCCGCATCGCCCTCGACGAAATCGACCAGCACCGCGCCGTCAGCGACCAGATCGCCCTGCTTTGCGAGGAACGCCTTGACCACGCCGTCGTGCGGGGCCTGCAGCGTGTGTTCCATCTTCATGGCTTCCATCACCAGCAGCGGCGTGCCCTTCTTGATCGGCGTATCGAGCGGTGCCAGCAGTTCGACGATGCGGCCCGGCATCGGCGCGATCACCGCGCCGGCATGCGCTTCGGCGCCGGTGTGTCGATGCAGCGGATCGACGTGTTCGAACACGAAGCGATCTTCGCTGCGATACAGCACGACCTGCGCGCCCTGCACCAGCACATCGACATTGCGACGCACGCCGTCGAGGGCAGCGGTCAGTGTCGGTGCGGTCCATTGGAAGTTGACGGGAGTGACCGCCTCGCCATCGAAGCCGATGCGCAGACCGTCGTGGTCCTGGCGCAACGCGATCCGGCGGGTCTGTCCGTTCGCCGACAACTCGATGAAGCGTGCGGCGTGGGTGTCGAGGCGCCAGCCGTCGGCGATGGCCCAGGGCGAAGCGGCCCTCACCCCTGCCCCTCTTCCGGAGGGAGAGGGGTTCGAAGTCGCGCTGTTCGTTGCCGCCTGCGAATGCGCCCAGAACCCGAGCGCGGCCAGCATCCACGCTGCATCGTCGGCTTCGGGCAAGGGCGCGAGCAGCGTGTCGATCTCGCGTGCGACGAGTCCGGTATCCAGGCGCGCGGCAGAGAAATCTGCCTGACGCGCGAGACGGCCGAGGAACACCGCATTGGTCGTCACGCCGACGACGCGCACCGCATCGATGGTCTGACGCAGACGCTGCAGGGCACGCGGACGGTCCTCGTCCCAGACGATTAGCTTGGCGATCATCGGGTCGTACCACGGGCTGATCGCGTCGCCCTGCTCCACGCCGGTGTCGATCCGCACATGCGCGCTCGCTTCGGGGAACTGCATGACCTGCAGCGTGCCGGTTGACGGGAGGAAACCCTTCAACGCGTCCTCTGCATACAGGCGCGCTTCGATCGCATGGCCGCGGTGGTGGATCTGATCCTGACGCAGCGGCAGCGCCTGGCCGGCGGCCGCGCGCAGCTGCCATTCGACGAGATCGATGCCGGTGACCAGTTCGGTGACCGGATGTTCGACCTGCAGCCGGGTGTTCATTTCCATGAAGTGGAAATCGCCGCTCTCGCCGACGATGAACTCGATCGTGCCGGCACCGATGTAGTCGACCGCGCGCGCGGCGGCGACCGCAGCCTGTGCCATGGCCTCGCGCTGCGCGTCGCTCAGTTCGGGCGCGGGCGCTTCTTCCAGCACCTTCTGGTGCCGACGCTGCACCGAGCAATCGCGCTCGAACAGGTGCACCACGTTGCCGTGGCTGTCGCCGAAGACCTGCATCTCCACATGGCGCGGCCGCACGATGTAGCGCTCAATCAGCACGCGCGCATCGCCGAACGAACTCTCGGCCTCGCGCTGGCAGGAGAGCAGCGCCGCCGCGAAGTCCTCGCTCTTCTCGACCAGGCGCATGCCTTTGCCGCCGCCGCCGGCGCTGGCCTTGATCAGTACCGGGTAGCGGATCTCATCGGCCTGCTGCTGCAGGAACGCGGGATCCTGGTTGTCGCCGTGATAGCCCGGCGTCACCGGCACATTGGCGGCCTGCATCAGCGCCTTGGCTTCGCGCTTGTCGCCCATCGCCTGGATCGACTTGGGGCTAGGCCCGATGAAGACCACGCCGGCATCGGCGCAGGCCTGCGCGAATGCCGCGTTCTCGGACAGGAAGCCATAGCCC
This sequence comes from Luteimonas sp. AC640a, assembly GCF_979256585.1. Lineage (NCBI taxonomy): Bacteria > Pseudomonadati > Pseudomonadota > Gammaproteobacteria > Lysobacterales > Lysobacteraceae > Luteimonas > Luteimonas sp. AC640a. The sequence goes on from NZ_CEEDOV010000007.1 coordinate 665,371, forward strand.
GGATGGATCGCCTGCGCACCGGTGCGGCGCGCGGCATCCAGCAGCTTGTCGGCGCGCAGATAACTTTCGCGCGCCGCCGAGGGCCCGATGTGCACGGCCTCGTCGGCCAGACGTACATGGCGCGCGTTGCGATCGGCGTCGGAGTACACCGCCACGGTGCGGATGCCGAGCCGGCGACAGGTCGCGATGATGCGACACGCGATCTCGCCGCGGTTGGCGATCAGCACGGTGTCGAACAGCGCGCCTTCGGAAAATCCAGTGGTCATCGGGCGTCCTTTGCGCGGCGTGCGGACAGGAACGCATCCAGTCGCTTGCGGGCTTCGTCGGTGGCGCGGATGTCGGCGATGCGCGCGGCGGTGTCGGCGATCAACGCATCGCCGATGGTCTGGCCATCGAGATCGCGGATCAGCCGCTTGGATTCGGCCTGTGCATTCGGCCCCCCCTGCGCCAGCGCCTGCACCAGGGTGTCGATCGCGGCGTCAAGCGCGTCCTCGGCGACGACTTCATGCACCAGTCCGATCTCGTACGCCTTCGCCGGCTGGATCAGTTCAGCCGTCAGGAAATAGCGCGCGGCCTGGCGCGGGCCGATCGCGCGCAGCACGTACGGGCCGATGGTCGCGGGAATCAGGCCGAACTTGACCTCGGACGTCGCGAACACCGCTTTCTCGCTGGCGACCGCGATATCGCAGGCGGCGACCAGACCCAGCCCGCCACCGATTGCCGCGCCATGCACGCGCGCGATCGTCGGCTTCGGCAGTTCCGCCAGGCGGCGCAGCATGCGCGCCAGTGCTTCGGCTTCGTCGCGATTGCGCGCCACGTCGTAGTCGGCGGCGCGGCGCATCCAGTCGAGATCGGCGCCGGCGGAAAAACTGCGGCCGCGACCCGCCAATACGACGACGCGCACGCTGTCGTCGGCGCCCAGCGTCTGCAGGCCGCGATCGATCGCATCGATCAGGTGTTCGTCGAACGCGTTGTGCCGCTCGGGGCGATCCATCCACAAGGTCGCCACGGCGCCGTTGCGTTCGATCCCGATGTTCGGTGTGTCGGTCATTGCGGTGTCCTCGTCGCGCCCGGTCACATCCGGAAGATGCCGAACTTGGTTTCTTCATTCGGTGCGTTTAATGCCGCCGACAGGGCCAGCCCCAATGCACGCCGGGTCTTGGCCGGATCGATGATGCCGTCGTCCCACAGTCGTGCGCTGGCGTAATACGGATGGCCCTGCTGCTCGAACTGTTCGCGGATCGGCGCCTTGAACGCATCCTCGTCCTCCGCCGACCAGGTGCCACCCTTCGCTTCGATGCCATCGCGGCGCACGGTGGCCAGCACGCCGGCCGCCTGTTCGCCGCCCATCACGCCGATGCGGGCGTTGGGCCACATCCACAGGAAACGCGGCGAGTACGCACGGCCGTTCATGCCGTAATTGCCGGCGCCGAAACTGCCGCCGATGACGACGGTGAACTTCGGCACCTTCGCGCAGGCGACCGCGGTGACCAGCTTCGCGCCATCACGCGCGATGCCGCCGTTCTCGTATTTCTTGCCGACCATGAAGCCGGTGATGTTCTGCAGGAACAGCAGCGGAATACCGCGCTTGGCGCACAGCTCGACGAAGTGCGCGCCCTTGAGTGCGCTCTCGGAGAACAGGATGCCGTTGTTGGCGACGATGCCGATCGGATAGCCGTGCAGATGCGCGAAGCCGGTGACCAGTGTGGTGCCGTAGCGCGCCTTGAACTCGTCGAAACGCGAGCCGTCGACGAGGCGCGCGATGACTTCGCGCACGTCGTAGGGCTTGCGCGTATCGGCCGGAATCACGCCATAGAGTTCTTCGGCCGGATACGCCGGCTCTTCCGACGTCTGCGTGAGCAGCTCGCCCTGCTTGCGCCAGTTGAGCGAGGCGACGATGTCGCGCACGCGCGACAGCGCATCGAGATCGTCTTCGGCGAAATGATCGGCCACGCCCGAGATGCGCGTGTGCACGTCGGCGCCGCCCAGCGATTCGGCGTCCACCTCTTCGCCCGTCGCGGCCTTCACCAGCGGCGGGCCGCCGAGGAAGATCGTGCCCTGTTCCTTGACGATCACCGTCTCGTCGCTCATCGCCGGCACGTAGGCGCCGCCTGCGGTGCACGAGCCCATGACGCAGGCGATCTGCGGAATGCCCTGCGCCGAGAGATTGGCCTGGTTGTAGAAGATCCGGCCGAAATGGTCGCGGTCGGGGAACACCTCGTCCTGCATCGGCAGGAACGCGCCGCCCGAATCGACCAGATAGATGCACGGCAGGCGGTTCTGCTGCGCGATCTCCTGCGCACGCAGATGCTTCTTCACCGTGATCGGGTAATAGGTGCCGCCCTTCACCGTCGCATCGTTGGCGACGATCATGCATTCGACGCCGCTGACCAGACCGATGCCGGCGACGACGCCCGCGCTGGGCACTTCGCCGCCGTACATGCCGTGCGCCGCCATCGGTGCGACCTCGAGGAACGGCGCGCCGGGATCGATCAGTGCATCGATGCGATCACGCACCAGCAGCTTGCCGCGCTTGCGGTGCTTTTCGCGCGCGGCCTCGCTGCCGCCCTGCGCGATGCGCGCATGCGTGGCACGCAGATCGTCGAGTGCCGTCTGCATCGCAGCGGCATTGGTCTGGAAGCTCTCACCGGCCGGGTCGATCCGGCTCTGCAGGATGGCCATCGGTGCGCGCCTCAGCTGGTCTGGCGGAACAGTTCGCGGCCGATCAGCATGCGCCGGATCTCCGACGTGCCGGCGCCGATCTCGTAGAGCTTGGCGTCACGCCACAGCCGGCCCGCCGGGTACTCGTTGATGTAGCCGTTGCCGCCCAGCGCCTGGATCGCCTCACCGGCCAGCCACGTCGCCTTCTCGGCAGCGTAGAGAATCACGCCGGCCGCGTCCTGGCGGGTGATCTTGCCGGCGTCGGCCGCCTTCGCCACCGCGTACACATAGGCGCGGCAGGCGTTGTAGGCGACATACATGTCGGCGATCTTGCCCTGCATCAGCTGGAAGTTGCCGATCGCCTCGCCGAACTGATGGCGCTCGTGCACGTACGGCAGCACCGTATCCAGGCCCGCGGCCATCAGTCCCAGCGGACCGCCCGCCAGCACCAGGCGCTCGTAGTCGAGGCCGGACATCAATACCTTGACGCCGCCGCCCACTTCGCCGAGCACGTTCTCGACCGGCACTTCGCAATCCTCGAACACCAGTTCGCAGGTATCCGACGAGCGCATGCCGAGCTTGTCGAGCTTCTGCGCGGTCGAGAACCCCTTGAAGCCCTTCTCGATGATGAAAGTGGTGATGCCCTTCGGGCCGGCATCGGGATCGGTCTTGGCGTAGACCACCAGCACGTCGGCGGTCGGCCCGTTGGTGATCCACATCTTGTTGCCGTTGAGCACGTAGCGGTCACCGCGCAGTTCGGCGCGCAGCTTCATGCCCACCACGTCCGAGCCCGCGCCCGGCTCGCTCATCGCCAGCGCGCCCACGTGCTCACCGCTGCACAGCTTCGGCAGATATTTTTGCTTCTGCGCCTCGCTGGCGTTCTTGCGCAGCTGGTTGAGGCACAGGTTGGAGTGCGCGCCGTAGGACAGACCGATGCCGCCAGATGCGCGCGAGATCTCTTCCATCGCGACCACGTGGGCCAGATAGCCCAGACCGGTGCCGCCGTATTGTTCCTCGACGGTGATGCCCAGCAGGCCCTGCGCGCCGAGCTTGGTCCACAGCGCGTGCGGGAACAGGTTGTCCTCGTCGGCACGCGTGGCGAGAGGCGCGATTTCCTGCGCGGCGAAGTCCTGCACGGACTCGCGGATCATCTCGATCTCTTCGCCGAGTTGGAAATCGATGGACGGAATACGCATGCTGGACTCCAGGGCTGCCGGGGGGCGACCACCCCACGCGCATGGCGCCCGCGCGGTGGTCCTGATCGGCACAGGCTAGCGGGTTCCGGCCAAGAATTGAACTAATATTCACAAATTGAACCGAGGATCACGTTTTGAGCTATCGGCGTTCAGACCTGATGGAAGAGCGGATGACCCGCAACCGTGAGCGGATCGTCCACGCCGCGCGCACGTTGGTGTCCGTCGACGGCTTCCGCGGCGCCCAGGTGGCCGCCGTTGCAGCCGAGGCTGGCGTCTCCACCGGGCTGATCTATCGCTACTTTCCGTCCAAGACGGAACTGTTCGTCGAAGTGCTGACTGTCGCCATCGACGCCGAAATCGTGATCCTGCGCAGCGCGGCTGCCGCCCACACCAATGCGCGCGACCAGCTGAGCGCCGCCATCGAAGCCTTCGTGCGCCGCGCCCTCGCCGGCCCCGCCTTGGCCTACGCGTTCATCGCCGAGCCCGTCGACCCCGAAGTGGACGCCGAACGTATCCGCGGCCGCCGCCGCTTCGGCGACGTGTTCCGCGACATCCTGCTGGCCGGCATCGAACGCCAGGAATTCCCTGTCCAGGATGCCGACGTCACCGCCGCCTGCATCGTCGGCGCATTCACCGAAGCGCTGGTCGGACCGGTGGCGCCGATCCTGAAAGAGAAGACGTCGGGACCGGCGCAGCTGGTGGAGTCGATTCGCGAGGTGTGTTTGCGGGCGGCGGGGTCGGTGCGCTAGCGCCTGTGCCTGCAAAGCCGCGTCGATCAGTTCAGCGACACAAGACGGAGAGCGCGGCGTCTCATGCCACCAGGGTGAGCATGAGTTCCGCCCCGGCCTGCGTCTCACGCACGCGATAGCGCGACACCTGCCCCACCAATGCATCGGCTTCGTGCTCGAGGCTGCGCGCACTTGCCATCGCCTCTTCGACCAGCGCCGCGTTCTGCTGCGTCGCCTCATCCATCGCGTTGATCGCGCCCTTGATCAGATCGATTCCCGAGCTCTGTTCGGCGGCCGCGACGGCAATGTCGGCCATCAAGCGGTTGACCTGTCGAATACTGTCGACCGTGCGCGAAATGGTGGCGCCCGCATCGGCCGCGATCTTCGCGCCCGCATCGACAGTCCTGCCCGACTCCGCGATCAGACCCCGGATATTCTTCGACGCTTCCGCGCAGCGTTGGGCAAGGGCGCGGATCTCGGTCGCCACGACTGCGAAGCCGCGTCCTTCCGCACCGGCGCGCGCCGCCTCGACGGCCGCGTTGAGCGACAGGATGTTGGTCTGGAAGGCGATGCCTTCGATGACCGACGTGATCTCGGCGATCTGGGTGGCGCCGCGTTGGATCTCGCGCATCGTGCCGACCACCTGGCTCACCAGCTCATGGCCTTCTTCCGCGACCTGGGTCGCGTTCTGCGCCAGCGCTGTGCTCTGCCTGGCGTTCTCCGCCGTGGCGCGAACCGTTGCCGCAATCTCTTCCACGGAGGACGCCGTCTCCTCCAGCGATGACGCCTGGGTCTCGGTGCGGAGTGACAGGTTTTCGTTGCCGGATGCGATCTCGCTTGCTGCGGTATGCACTTCCGACGAGGCTGCCGAGACGTGGGCCACCATGCGCCCCATGGATTCGACCAGCGCGTTGACGTCGCTGCATAGCTCGGCGATCGCGCCGCTGCGGCCCGCCATCGAGACCCGCCGCCGCAGGTCACCGTTGCCCGCATCTGCGACCACTTCACCGACCTCGGCCACCGCGACCGCGAGGTCCCGTTCGCGCATCACTTCCGCGGTGATGTCGGTCGCGTACTTCACGACCTTCCACAGTCGCCCATCGCCATCGAAGATCGGGTTGTAAGACGCCTGGATCCAGATCTCGCTGCCGTCCTTGCCCATGCGACGGTAGCGACCCGCGTCGAAGTTGCCTGCAGCCAGGTTCGCCCAGAACGCCTGGTAGACCTCACCGCGCGGTTCTTCGGGATGCAGGAACATCGAGTGGTGCTTGCCCTGGATCTCTGCAAGCGTGTAGCCAGTGGCGGCCGAGAAGTTCTCGTTCGCCCAGAGCACACGAGCTTGCAGGTCGAACTCGATCACCGCCTGCACTTTGGAGATGGCGGCAATCTGCCCTGCAAAATTGGCCGCCTCGCGCATCTTGGCGGTGATATCGGTCGCGAACTTGACGATCCTGCAGGGCGCCCCGGCGGCGTCGAGCACGGGGTTGTAGGACGCCTCGATCCACACCGGCGCGCCGGTGCTGGAAATCCGGCGGAAGCGTCCGGTCTGGGGTTCGCCTGTGCGCAACGCCTCCCAGAACTGCGTGTACTCCAGCGAAGTCGCGTACCCGCCCTCAACGAAAATGCTGTGGTGCTTGCCCTGGATCTGCGCGAGGCTGTAACCCACTGCCGATAGAAAATTCGCGTTGGCGGTGCGGATCGTGCCGTCGAGATCGAACTCGATGATGGCCTGGGCCCGATCGATGGCAGCGATGAGGCTCCGCGCTTCCGCCAAGGCGAAATCTGCTTGTGCAGTCTCGGTGGTCGCGCCCCTGCCGGCGAACAACCTCGCAATGTTGTTGAATCTCATGACGCTCCGTGTGCGGCAGCACTCAAGTTGAATGGGTCCCTTGTGTGCACTATCGACCGGGTTGCGCATTCCTTGATGCCCAACGCTGACGCAACCGGGCGACGGATCGGAGGTTCCGCCGCGTCTGCAGCGCAGGGGCCGGTCTCGATCGAGGTCTCCTACACCGCCGCGCCCGACGCCGCTGGTGTGCGCTGCAGAGTCATCAGGTCCGCGCTTGATCAATGTCACCGGCAGGACGCACGCGACAACCGCTGCGCGGCCAGGCCCTGCTTTGGCGCGCATTGCACCGGCGCTCCACGAACACCCCGATTGCCCGCTGCTTCGCTCGTACAGGTATTGCGGCGATTGCGGCGGCTTTTATCCGGTGAACGCGACCCGATTCTTGCCCGACTGCTTCGCGAGATAGAGCTGCGCGTCGGCACGCCTGATCAATGCGGCGGCGTCGGGATCGGACGCTTGCGCAAGCGCCACACCGATGCTGACCGTGACGCGTCCGACACCGTCGAAATGCGTCGCGGCGATGCCGTCGCAGATTTTCTGCGCCACCACCTGCGGGCCCTGCTCGCCTTCACTGTGCGGGATCACGACCGCGAACTCTTCACCGCCATAGCGCGCCACGAAGTCCGTGGCGCGGGTCAGGCGCCGGAGCACCTGTGCCAGTCGCACGAGTACCTCATCGCCGGTGGCATGCCCATGTGTGTCGTTGATGGACTTGAAGTGGTCTGCGTCGATCAACAACAAGGCAAAGCCCTGTTGCGTGCGCTTGAGACGCAGATTGCACTCGACCAGCTTCTCGTCCAGACGGCGGCGGTTATGGACACCCGTGAGCGCGTCGTGCGTGGCGAGCTGCAAAAGTTCGGCATTGGCCTGTGTGAGTGCTGCGGTGCGTTGGGCGACGGTCGCTTCCAGGAACGCATTGGCCGCTTCCAGTTCCCGCTCCTTGCCCAGCAGGGAGTCGGTCATGTTCTGCATCGACTGGCTGAGCTGGGCGATTTCCAGCACGGGCTGGTGCACGGGGAATGAAACACCACTGTGATGGAGCTGCACCTGCTTGGCCGCGTGCGCCAACTGCTCGATCGGCCGGCTGAGATTGCGCGCCAGGTAATACGCCACGGCGGCGAACAGAAATGCGGCAAGGACGCCCAGCACCATCAGTTTGTAGAGCAGAACGCGCGCCGGCTGCAAGGCGGTCGCCAATGGCTGGCGCACCTCGATGTACCAGGACAGGTCCGTGTCGAGAGGCCGCGGCACCGACGCGATGCCGCTCAGGTACTGGTTGTCCACCGACCAGCCCGGCCGGGTATCGGCGCGCTCGGGCAAGCGGGTCTGCCGCTGACCGGCGAGCCGCTCCGGATACAGGATCCGGCCGTCCTCATTGACGATCAGCACCTCGATGTCAGCGCTCGATCCGGATCGCACGACGGCAGATTCGACAATCCCGGTCACCCAGTTCCAGTTGGCATGCGCGCCCAGGACACCGATGACCTGGCCGTCAGCATTGACGATCGGCGCGGCGAAATCGATGAAGCGCAAGGGCTCGCCGCTGGCATTGGATGGCAGCATCTTGGCCAGCAACACGGCTTCATGCGGATCCGCCGTGTACGGGCCGCGCAGTCCCGCCTGGAACCAGGGGCGGGCCTGTACCGACTGGTTTCGCAACAGCCCCTTGAAGGCCTGACGCACACGGCCGTCGATATCGACAACGCCCATCCACGCGTACTCCGCGCGGGCCTGGCTGCGCAATTCCATCGAGTGCAGGATGTCGGGATCATCCAGATCGCCCCGCACAAGGTGGGGCTCGCGGCTGAGCAGGTAGATCTCCTGCTGGCGTTCCCGCAGCTGCAGGCCCAGCAGCGCCGCGGTGGATCCGGCAGCGTCGGACAATGCGTTGCCGCTTGCCTGCCGCACCTGTTCGGTCGCGATATGGCCCACGTAGGCACCCACGACCAGCAGCGTGAGCAACGACAGCCCGCCGAACCACAAGGTCAGATGGCTGCGAAGGCTGGCTTTGAACATGAGGCGGGGGCCGGGGAGTTGAACAGGCGCCATGCTATGCCAATGCGCAGTTGCCGCGACGGATCCACCACGTGCACGTTGCGGCTATCTGATGGCCTCGCTACCTCAAAAGACAGCGTAGGACGGCCCCGACCAAGCGCCGGCTCACGTACGGATATCCGCGCCCGGCCGAAAGCAGCCTGGAGCCGTCCTTGAAGGCTTGACTACCGTGACACAAGCGGGCCAGCGCGCACTCTTCCGGTGAGAGGATGCGGAAACCAGCCGGAGAGGCGCGTTCCTGTCACTTGTGCAGCTTGACCGATTTACAGCAGTGGCTAGCCGTCTTTAGACCGGGACAAAGATTCCCGCTGGGCCAGTTCCGTGAGCACAACGGCCACTTTTTTGAGCCAATTTCAGCGCATCGCTTCCCAGCAACAGATGCGCGAGAGGTTCGCCGCTCTCGATCGCGTCGAGCATGACCCTCGCTGCCTTGATAGGCGTCCTAACTGCCTGCTGCTCTGCTGCTGCCGCTTCCAGGGCGAGCGTGAAACGGGTGCTCTCACGTCGAGTGCGTTGAGTCAAGTTCTACTCGTCGGAATCAACTTCTACGAAAAGGGGTTCCCCCATACTTTGTAACGCCTGCAGCAGTACCTCCCGGCTCATCGTCGACAGCACGTAGGTCACATGACTGTCGGAGCGCAGCCCAGGCAGGCCTGCAAACTCGCCTGTTGGTTTGAACTTTTCGTAATGCTCGACCGTGCCGTCCCGACCCTTTTTCTCAATCAGATCGGCGGGTTTGTTCAACAGCTCGCGCCTGCTGTTCCAACTTCCGCCGATGAAGGTCGCGTATCGCATCGCCCGGATGCCTGCTGGAGGGGCTGATGAATATACAGATCGATGCAGACCCGGAATGCATGCGCCATTGGGCGGTCGGCGTGACGCATTGTTGACCTGGACCGGCGCATAAGACCCGCATGCTCGCGACCCTGATTCGACTCTCTGCCCTTGCCGTGCTGTCCCTCGTCTGCGCGGGATGCGCGCCCTATCCGCGCGATACGGCAGAGTCCTCAAGCCGAGGCGCGCAGTACGGCATGACGGTGGGCGCAAGCGCCGATCCGCCGCACGTGGTGATCGGTCCGGACGACAAGGTGAGTGGCAGCGATGCGGAGATCGTGAAGCGGTTCGCCCGCGCGCATGGGTTCCGCGTTCACTGGATCGTCGGCGGGCACGACGCCTTGATGGCCCAGCTGGAGGAAGCTCGCCTGCACATGGTGATCGGTGGTCATGCGAAGGACTCCCCCTGGGAGCCCCGCGTGGGCTGGTCGAAGGAAGTCCCGATCCGAGAAGCACGTCCATCACCGCTCGCGCTTCGTCGCTTCGCTCTCCCGCCAGGCGAGAACGCATGGCACGTCCTGCTGGATCGTTATCTGGTAGCCCACGAGTCGGCCCGATGAACGTCAATCGTCGACCAACACCGCGTGCGCTCCCTCCGGAGCAGCAAGCTGCCCTGCATCGCGCAGAACGTCTGTGTGCCTGGACGTTGTTCTGGATGTCGCTTGTCTCGGTGATGATGTATCTCGCTCTGGGTGGCTCGCAGGCGATGAAAACAGCGCTCATCGAGGACCTTTTGAGCATGCTGCCGGCGTCGGCCTTTCTGGTTGCCAGCTGGTTCCGCCGAAAAGGTGTGGATGCCGAATACGTCAATAGCCGGGAACGCGCCTTCGACGTGAACTTCCTGATTTCGGCTGTGGCGCTGACCGGCGTGGGCCTGGCCTTGGTCTTCGAGAGCCTGCACACATTGATCTCCGCAACACGACCGGTTGTTGGTTCGGTACGCATCGGCGACGCGGTGATCTGGCAAGGCTGGGTCATGATGGCGGCTCTCGCCGCTTCGGCGATACCGCCCATCATTCTGGGCCGCAAGAAGCTCGCGTTGTCGAAGGCACTGTCCCTCAAGCCACTGCGCACGGACGCGGATGTCGGCCGTGCGGACTGGCTGACTGCACTCGCGGGTATCGTCGGTATCGCCGGCATCGGCTTCGGCTTCTGGTGGGCGGATGCAGTGGCCGCCCTCGTCATCTCGGGCAGCATTCTTCATGACGGCGCATCGAATCTGCGCGGCGCGGTGCGTGATCTTCACGACGCAAAGCCGCAGGCACTCGAACGCGACGGCACCGACCCGGTGACGTCGCAACTGTGCGATGTGATCTCGCGACTGCCTTGGGTAGAGGGGTGCTCGGTACGGCTGCACGAAGAAGGGGTCCACCTCTCCGGCATGGTGTATCTGCAGAACGTTGACCTGACGGCGGCGCAGGTGCAGGAAGTGCGCGACATCGCACGTGCATCGAGCTGGCGGATCGATCAGATCGATGTCTCTCCGGCTGGCCGCATACCTGCTTCATCTGCAGACCGCCCGTCGAGTCCCGAACCGAAGGCGCGGCCAATACCACATTAGGTTGATCTGCACGCTTGTGTCGTAGCTGCGCTCTGGGCTGCTCACAACACTGCCCAAGCGCATCGACAATCTCGGTCAGCTCTACGCCGGCAAGGGCGCCGCGATCCACGGCCCACTCCACCCGACGCGTGCGCAGCGCGACTACCCACCGGAGCGCGGCTTCTCGGCTGTGCTCCGCCTTTCAACTGTTCGTTGTTTGTCCGGGATTCTTGAGCACAAGCACTGCTCTCTCACAGTCTCCCTACCCCCCCTTTAGGCGATGAGAAATTTCTTAGAAGATTCGAGTGCAAACACGTCGACGGGCTGCCTCCTTGTGTGGGAAATCGCACGGAAGACGTTCGCTGCGATGACCCAGAATTTTCTCTTTTGAAATGAGAGGCGTGGGAGCTATTGTCCCCCGCCTTCACAGCCAGATGGAGGAGGGTCAGCAGTGAGCAGCAAACGGCAACGAGAGGTCACGGTTTTGCTTGTCGATGACGATGCCCGGCTGTCTGGATTGGTGGGGGACTGGTTGGAGAACAGTGGCTACTCGGTGGACTTCGCCGCCTGTGGAAAAGAAGCGCTGACCTTGGCCGCCCAAGACCATTTTGATGCCATCGTGCTGGATCTCGAGATGCCTGGCTTGGGCGGGTTGGCGGTTTGCCGGGCGCTTCGGGACACGTCCAACCCCACAACGCCCATCATCTTTCTGACCGCTCGCAATACTGTCGAGAGCAAGGTGGAAGCCCTCGCCTCCGGCGCCGATGATTACCTGGTCAAGCCGTTCTCACCCCAGGAACTGGCCGCCAGAATCGAAGCCTTGGTGCGGCGTAGCCGCAACGAAGTCGCTCCGGAAGCTTTTGAGATCGACGACGTACGAGCAGACCCTTGGAGTGGATTCGTGACGCGTGCGGGAAAGCATCTGCACATCAAGGACACGGGTATGGCGATCCTCGTCGAGCTCATGCGTGCCCATCCCCGCGTTGTGACACGGGAAGAGATGCTCAAGAAGATCTGGGGCACCAGAACACCCGAATCAGACGCGCTTCGCAGCCACCTTTATCAGTTGAGGAAGTCCCTCAATACCGGGTTTGACGAGGAGCTCATTGCGACCATTCCGGGTGTCGGCTACCGCTTTCGAGAGCCGCGCGCCTGTGACCCGATCTTTCCGGAATTACCCGGGATCGAGATTCCAGATGACACCTCTGCTACCGCTGGCTGACTGACGGAAAGCAAGGGGTCTGACATCGTGAAAAGTCGTCTAACGGCAGAGCTCCGAATCAAAGCTACAGACCTCAGAAGGCGTCCAAGATGCGAAATTTTGAAACCGAGCAACGCGAACAACTCCGCTTCCTGATCGCGTCGGGCAATATTCGCGCGGCACTGGAACTGCTCAACGATGAATCCAAGCTGCGGTTCACGGCGCTTTATCTGCTGGACGAAAATTTCGCGGTCAACTTCATGCTTGTTGATCGTGACGACACGCCGATTGGCCTGCCCAACAACATTCCGTTTGAAGGCTCCTACTGCAGCTTGGTCAAAGATGCGGCCGCGCCGGTGGTGATCACGAATGCCAGAATGGACCCACGACTCGCCGGGCATCCCGCTCGAGACTCGATGTCCGCCTATTGCGGTGTGCCCCTCTTCGACTCGAAGGGCGATGTGCTCGGAACGCTCTGTCAGTTCGACCCTGTCGCGGCACACATCACCGATCAAACCGTGGCATTGATGACCGAGGTCGCCGCAGCACTCGGGGGGGAAGCCGCATCCGAACTGTGCATGAAGCATCTGCACGTCCGGGTAGAGCGGCTTTCCGACATGCAGGAACTTCTCGCTTCTGTGGATGCCGGCGATGCCCGAGCGGTGTTCGATGACTTTGCCGCGCCTCTTCTGGAAGAAGCGAATCGCAAACTGCCGCCTGCAGCAGCTTTGGATGTGGAAGCTCGAATAAGCGCTATCTGGTGGAGTATTCGCCAAGATGCCTAGGCAGCCCAATGTGCTGATTCATAGGTTGCGGTCGCTGAAATTTGTTGTCCCAACTGACGCCATCTCCATTCTGGCTCCCATAGGTTGCTGCCACGGAGGGTCTCCTCAGAACCAGGCTAGGCAATGCAGCCGCGACACTGGTAGATCTGGATGCGGATCTTGACCGATAAAATCTGAGTGACGATGGGAACCTAAAGAAGTTCTTGGCCTTTAGCCGAGTTGCGTTGTATCTCCACGATTCAACAACTGCTCCTGAAGAACGGAGACGCGTCAACGAGGATCTGCATCGCCTGATGCGAAAACACGGACTGCCCGAGGAAGAGGGAGGCGGTCGGCATCTTCCGACGACGCGCGAGAGATCTGCGCCCGCGAGGAGAAACCCTGCCCTCCAGATCGCGCGCAATGCGCGCCCAGTGAACGCTGCGGCTGCGCGTCAGCTGCGCAGCTTCAACACCGGCTGCTCGTCCAGCGTGCCGTCTTCGCGGATCACGACGTGGCGTGTGCCGGCCCGATCGAACAACACCGGAATGGGCGCCTGGAACAGGGGCCGGCGAACGAATGCCAGCCGCCAGCCGAAGATCTCCAGCGCTTCCATCGTGACGAGCTGCGGCGGCGTCAGGCCTTCGCGCAGTTGGACGGTGTCGGTCGGCTGCGCGGCTCCGCGACGCTCGGGCGTCCGGCGGGCCGGCACATGGGGCTGGACCGTCCAGGGGCCGGCGATGACGGTGGATTGCGCGGGGTGCGGCATCTGGATGCTCAAAAACAGATCACCGGGCTTCCATGCAAGCCCCGTGCCGGAACTGCGCAGACGGTTCACCCGCCCCGCTTGTCACTCGGTCCAACGACAGAAAGTGAACCTGGAACGGTTATCCCTACTGGAACGTCGTTCCTCAGAGGCCCGCAGCGTCACATGGCCGGGTGAACGGGCCGCCGGAGCGGTGTGGGCGGTCATCGGCCGACGATGCCGAGCCGTAGGCTGCGTTGGATCGCCGCCGCCATACGCTCGTCGACCCCCGCCTGCTCGGCGAACCGCAGCCACTGGCCGACCTGCGCATCGACCTCGTCGATCATCGCCCGCGCCCGCGGCGGCTTGAAGCCGCAGAACACGCCGAACCGCACCAGATCATCGAGCTCGAAATGATCGCGCTTGCCGTTGAGGCTCATCTGGTGCTGGTGGGTCCAGCTGCCGTCCGGGTTGTAGGCGTAGCTCACGTCGAAGGCCGGCGACAGCCGCCACTCGCCCGCGCGGTTCATCAGGAAGGCGATGTTCTTGACGTGGTCGTCCTGATTGCGGATCAACACGTTCAACACCGCACGGCGGAACTGCTGTTCGACATCCAGCGCCGGCAATCCCAGTCTGCGAATGGTCTCCACGGCCTGCTCGTACGAGTAGGCGCCAGCCGCATTGAAATCGAAATGCCGCATCGCCGCCAGCGACTGCATGTGCAACTTGCGGCCGCTGGCACTGCGGTCGAAGCGACGGGTCATGAAGTGTGCCCGCCCGCCCTCGCGGTGGATGCGGCATTCGCTCATGTCGATCCCGGCGGCCACGGCCAGCAGGTGGAAGCCGTACTCCACCAAGCCGAAGCCCTGGGGATCGGCCAGTTCCTTGTCGCGATTGCCGGAAATGCCGTCGAACTTCAGCAGCCAGTACGAGAACCCCTCCCCCGCCTTGACCTGCCCGGAGCGGAACTCCCCGCTCTGCGGGTCCCAGGCCAGGATCGCCTTGGCGCGCGCACCGCCGGCCGAGGTCCCCACGCGCAGGATGTCCTCCAGCGCTTCCTGGTCGTCCTCGCCGCCCAGCACGCCGGCCAGTTGCCCGCGGTGATTGAGTACGTCATTCGCCAGCCGCGTGAGCGCATCGATGTCGACCGGGCGCGATCGCCCCGCCACGCCGGCCAGCATCGGATGGAACTCGAGCGCGCCCATGCCGCGGGTACCGATGTAGCACAGCCGCTCGACCGGATTGAACCGGCCGGCCGCCCGGCCCTGCGCCACCAGCCAGGCATCGATCAGCGCATTGCCGAACTTGTCCGGCAACGCGTCGGCCAGCATCCCGGGCAGGCCCTTGAAGGCCTCCCGGGGCAGGCCCGGAAACTCGTAGGGCTCGGACCGCAGCGGCATCTCCACCGGCGCCAGCTGGATGCCGCTGTCGATGAATTCCGGCATGTACTGGAACGACGCGACCCCGCGATCGGCGAGCCAGCTCACCGCGCCGATATCGCGCCCCCAGAGCCGTACGGTCGCATCGGTCACGCGCCCGTCTCCTCGGCGTCGCCATCGCCGTCGTCACCCCAGGCCCAGTCGGTCGCCTTGGGCGGCGCCTGCGTGTCGCGCGCACGGCGACGCTCGCGGCCTCCGTGCCGGACCCGCTCGACCGGCCGCACGGCGGGATCCGGCAGGCTGTCCAGCAAGCGCCCGTCCAGGCCGAGTACCGCGAGCACCCGCAGCAACGTGTTCACCGAGGTGTTCTCACCCGCCTCCAGGCGTTTGATGCTGCTGAGCGACGCCCCCGCCTCCCGGGCCAGATGCGCCTGGGTCAGGTTGCGGCCCAGCCGCAAGCCGGCGAGCCGCGCGCCGAGAGCGCGCTGGACGGCCTCGGGTGATGCCGTCGCGCCTTCTAGATAACGGTTCATATCAGAACCCTTCCACGCGAAATTGCGTCTTGTGGATCATATAAGAGCTTATATAAAGCCATGTCAAGAGATCACTTATGCCCTCTTATCGGTTCTTTAGCACTTAATAGTTCATATAAGAGCCCTAAAGGCGTGCCGGGACCAACGCCTCGTGCCGATGCAATCAAGCGCCTGCACCGCGTCGGCCTGCGACACCAGCTCGGCCGCAGCCACGCCAGCGCGACCGGCATCGGCGTCGCGCTGACCCAACCGCTCCGTACCCGAGAGCGGACAGACGCCATGCCTGTCCGCTCTCATGCCGGCAACGTCAGTGCGGCCGAACGCCGACAGGCGACTGGACGCGCCTCAAGGCGCTACGCATAGGCAGCACGCCGTAAGCCGCCGGCGCTTCGCGCACCCGGTTCGAACGTAGCGCGCCGCCATCGATGCGCTGGTGCTCCACCTGCAGCAGGATTTTCTGCACCTCGGCCGCGTGATCGAAGATCGCGTGGCCCACCACGGGCATCGTCTGCGTGGCGTAGTCCGCCATCTCGCCGGCCGACACCACATCGCCATGCGCCGAGATCAGTTCGAGTAGCCGGTTGAGTGCGTCGATCTGGTCCAGCGTCAGAACGCGGGACTCGGAAACCGCACTCTGACACCTGTTTTTACTGGCTTCGTGCGATCGATAGATTGGTCGCGCCTCATGACCGACAACGCGCACATGGAATCATGCAACAAGGCCGTGAAGCCCCATCTCGACCCCCAGCAGAACTCCAACAGCGCTCATGGCCTGCAGACCGAAATTCGTACGTGATTTGCGCAATCACTAGCGCCTACACTCGACTCCGACTACCGCAGTCGACTACGAACGTGCATGCACCTGACTATCAGGTGTCCACTTTTATTCGAAGGAAGTCCCTGCCTCTTCGCGGCACGGCTTAATTCAAGCTTTAAGAGCCTCACTCTCATGAAGCCAACCGACATTGAACTGGCGCATCCGAAGGCGCCCGCTCTACCTCGGCCAATCGTTGATCTATGTGCCTTCCTTCAAAAAAACGGGTATCCGATTAGCGGGTGCTTCGAACTCTCTACCATCGGCATGGATGATTTAAAACTTTGGTTTCGCGACGACCCCGCGTCGTATGAACAGTTTCTCCCCTTTGGTAGAGGTGCCTGCGGAGATGTATACGCTGTGTGGCTTGTCGACGGAGATGCCACCGAACTAGCACCAGTTGTCATGTTCGGTTCTGAGGGAGAACTTGAGGTCTTGGCAACCGACTCCGAGCAGTTTTGTAGGCTGCTCTGCCTCGGCTACTCTGAAATTGGGCTGGACGACCCCGCGTCTGAACCTCAAGACTTTCTTGAGACCGCGCCTTTGCGAGAGTTCATGACAAATCGCTACAACTTTCAAATCCCTTCAACCGCAGCCCCAATCATTGAGGCCGCTAAGGCTGCCTACCCGATATTCAGCTCATGGGTCGATGAGCGTCGGGCATGAAGGCGCCTAACTCTTTCATTGGCCGGATAGGCCCCACAAGTGGAACATCAATGATTGAGAGGAGATCTTCGCAGTCCTCAATGGGCGGGTGGAAATGCGCTCCAAGGACTCCGGCGTCGAGCGCAGCGTCATTCTTGAGACGGGTAACGTCTTCTATGCCGCTGTGGCACGGAGCATGTCGTCCATTCTTTCGATGAGGCCAAGATTCTCGTCGTTGAGCGCAAGAGCAGCGTCTCGCCAATCATTCAAGCCGACGCCACTTCGTGGTATGGCTTGATTTAGCACTAGATGTCCGCTCTGGCCGGTAGCAGACGAACAGCTTTGGCCAGTACGATTGTCCGTATGAGCGAGCATGCAAGTTTCAAGGTGCGATGTGCCGACCACGTCGGCTTCGCGGTCGCCTCCCTCGATGAGGCGCTTCGGTTTTGGCTTGATGGGCTTGGGGCGGAGCTCGTGCGTACGGGCGAGATGGGGGGCGAGTTCCTCAGCCAAGTGACGGGTGCGCACGGGGCAGAGGTACGCCTTGCAATCGTGTCGTTGGCAGGTCAGACGATCGAACTCCTGGAGTATCAGGGCGTAGATCGGCCGAGCTCACCGGCCAAGCCGTTCGACCCAGGCTTCGCGCATGTCGCCTTCGTGGTCGATAACATCGACGCGCTCTTGTCGCAGATCGCCACCTATGGTTGGAAGGCACAAGGCACGCCGCAGCCGATCGCGGGTGGCGCGCGGGCTGGAACGCGGGTGATCTACGTCGTTGGCCCTGACGGCGCGACCATCGAGTTCATGCAGCCGCCAGGCTCTGTTCGCGAGCACTGATCCTGCTGTCAAGTGGTAAGTCCGCTTCCGGCCGGAAGCAGACATTATTGGGGAGAACGCCGCGCTGCGAGGGCGCAGTTGCCTACTGCAGGCACGTTATAGATTTCCGCAGTTCTCATAGAACTCGTCTTCCGTCATCTGGCGAGACCTAAACGCTCCGCGATACAGCGCATTCGCTTTTGAATCCGCCTCGGCAAACTCTGTCAGCGTCAAACCAGCGCCGTACTCGGCAGCGTCTTGAGCGAAGCCTGACCGAAAGTTGGGATCGTAAGCGCCGAGCTCCATGAGTCGCGACCAGAGATAGCGGCTCTCCTTGGACAGCGTGACTGCGGTCTGCACTCCGTGATGCGCACGCTGCGCGTTGTAAGCCGCCAGCACCATCGGCCAAGAGCCGTTCGCGATCTCGCGGTCGATGAAGCGACGCGCGTAGCGAGCGTAGTTGCGGTTGAGAAAGGGATAGACCGATCCTGGCACATCGAGCGGGCTCCATGAGCTCGAGACAAAGCAGAGCGCTGCCGCCCCGCTCCCGTCCAGTGCCTCCGCGAGCGTCGCGTTGTAGAACTGCCAATTCGCATCCGGTACCGAGACCTCGCGCATCCAGCGCTCGCAGCCGGGATCTCCTGCGGCGATGGCCCTCTGGCTGCGCACAAACATTTGTTGCTCGATCGTCCGCATCGCCGCCACGGCGCTAGGGTTGTTGAAAACGCTCGCCGGATCGTCCCGGTTTCGCTCGTAATGCACCTTTAGCCGCCAATAAGCAGAGCAGCGCTGCAAGAACTCGAACTTCGCCCGTGTGGATATCACTTCTGCCGGGAGTCCTCGCAGATCAATCATGACGGTGCGATCTTCCTCTTGGGGCGGCACGGGCGGCCCGTCTGCGGCGACGCTTGCCCCGCCCACCAGCAGGCAGCAGAAGAGGGAGAGCCTCAACGTTCGAGATAGCTTCATGCGTTGCTTTCCTCCAAGCACGAACGCAGGTGCATCCTGTGCTGAGGCTCAAGGGTGACAGGCCGGAAGGGGCATTCGCATTGCTGCGTCGAGCGACGCATGGCATGCGGCTGGCTATTTGGCTTAGGCCTTTCGGATCAATCTAGGATCGCTCCAAAACGATGCGAACCGGCACTAATAATAGGCGTGGAGACTAGTAATAGGCGTGGAGACTAGCGACGAATGCTGAAGAGTCACATCTACGCGTGTGTCCGCTTCTGGCCGATAGCAGACCTCTTGCCTGCCGCGATTCGGAAATTCTGTAACGCGCGCCCTCCTCAAGATGACGCAGCATGGAAATGCGACGCATTGAAAAGTTTCTTCATCATGCCTTCGACGACGTCAAACCTCTTCTGGTACTGGTAGTGCGAACTGGCCCTCTCTTCAATGTGCGTCTGCCCCCATCGATTAGCACCGCGTACAGCGTGACCCGATTGCTGGCCTCGGCCGGGCAAAGGGAGAAGAATTCCTACCGCGCCGCGTACAACGTGCGTTGCGCGTCGAGTGCGTCGAGATAGCTATCGACACTGTTGCGATACGCGCGTACGCGGGGGGTGTTGCTGCGCTCGCTCGCGTCGACCAGGGCACGTTGCGCTTCGAGTTGTTCGTCCAGCTTTTTTTTCAGTCAGCAATGGAGTCAGAAACTTCGTTGAACGCCGTCTGGATCGCGTGCTCGTAGCCCTCGATGTCGGATGCTCTTATGTTGGTTTTGGCCCGTCGCGTGGCACGACTGTTTCCGCGTCGGGTCCGCCGCTGTGCTCGCGTTGCGACGCCATCTCCGCCAGCAGGTCGACGAACGCCCGGACCTTTGCCGGGCGGAAGCGCGCTGCGGGAAAAACAGCGTGGATGCCGCCGGCAGGCAACTGCCACTGCGGCAGCACGTGTACCAGGCGGCCTTCGGCTATATCGTCTACGACCGCGTAGTCCGGCAGCACGGACAGTCCGGCCCCCTGACGCACGGCTTCGCGGACGGCGAGCGTCGCGTCGAGAAAGATGGAGGCCTGCAAGGTGACGGTGGCGGGCTCTGCGCCGTCGCACATGAAGCGCCAGCGCAGCGGGTCGCGCAGGGCGGTGTTGGCGACGAATGGCAGACGTGCGATTTCGCCGGGAGCAGCGATGCCAGCCAGTTGTGGCGCCAGTTCCGCCGATGCAACGAGCAGCTGTCGGAAGGCGCCGATCTTCCGCGCCTGCTGGCTCGTTGCCTCCAGCCAGCCCACGCGGATGGCCAGCTCGATATCGCCGGACATGATGTCCAGCGTCTGGTCGCTGAGGACTGCATCAACCTTGCAGGTCGGATAGCGCCGGATGAAAGCGGCGATGGCCGGCACGACGACGCCGACGCCGTAGTCGAAAGGTGCCGTAAGCCGCAGCAGCCCGGAGGGCTCAGCTGACGTATCGGTGAGATCGTCGAATGCGTGCTCGGCCTCGCGCAGGATCATCGCGCAGCGGAGATAGAACGCCTGCCCCCGTTCGGTGGTGTGGACCTTGCGCGTGGTGCGGATCAGCAGCGAAGTGCGGAACTCGCGTTCCAGGCGCGCGACCTGCTGGCTGACGACGGCCTTGGTGATACCCAGCCGATCTGCGGCTGCGGTGAACGAGCCCGTCTCAACCACGGCGACGAAGTACGCCAGGCGCCGCAGGTTGCCGAGTCCCCCAATGCTGCCAGTGTCGTGATTGTGTGCTTTCAGCATACATTTCGTTTATCACGTATGTATTTAATGGTCAATCGAACTTCCTTAGGCTGTCGGTCTGCAACAGCTCCGGAAGATCCAGCATGGACAAGACCCTCCACTACCTGTTCGACCCCTTCTGTGGCTGGTGCTACGGCCTCTCGCCTGCCATATCGCGGGTGGTAGGGGGCATGCCCGGCATCAAGCTGCGGTTGCACCCCACGGGACTGTTTTCGGGGCTTGGCAGCCGTCCAATGGATGACGACTTCGCGGCGTACGCCTGGGCCAACGACCAGCGCATCGAAGCGATGACGGGCCAGCGTTTCAGCGCGCAGTACCGGGAGCGCGTGCTCGGCGATCGCGCCGGACGTTTCGACAGCGGCCCCGCGACGCTCGCGCTCACCGCAGTGGCCCTGACCGCGCCGGCGCGTGAGCTGGAGGTGTTGCATGGTTTCCAGCAGGCGCGTTACGTGGACGGCAGCGACCTGACCTCGCAGGCCACGCTGATCGCCTTGCTTACATCGTGGAATCTCGAGGAGGCCGCGTCCCGGCTTTCGTCCACCGACGCGGACCTGATTGCCGAGAACCGCTCGCGTACCCATGGGGCGCAGGCGCTGCTGCAGGCCAGCAATGCCGCTGGCGTGCCGACGCTGCTCGTCGAATCGGGTGGCACGCGCCGGGTCGTCGCCCATCAAGAGGCCTACGCCAAGCCGCACGCGCTGTTGGCCAGGCTGCAGGTCGGCTAACCCACGCCTGCCTGGCCTCACGAAGTCCGGGCTTTCCTTTCCGCGAACCACTCACAAGGCACGATCCAATGGCAACCCGACGAGACGTGATCAAAACTGTAGCCGCCGCCGGTGTGGCGACGGCCTTTTTCGGAGTACATAACGTGATGGCTGCAGATGCACCCCTGACGTGGACACATTTCCCTGCTGGCGAGCACGGCTTCTTCCGCGCCCCAGTCCTGTTGTCCGCCGAACACGAAGCAATCCTGATCGACGGCGGTTTCACGCTGCCCGACGGCGTGGCGCTCGCCGCCGCGATCCAGGCCAGTGGCAAGCGGCTGACCACGATCTACGTCAGCCAGAGTGACCCGGACTACTACTTCAGCCTCGGCCCCATCCAGACCGCGTTTCCTGAGGCGCGCGTGATCGCCGCGTCGGCGACGATCGAGGCCATCCGCCGCAACGTCGCCAAGAAGCTCGAAACCTGGGGACCGCAGCTCAAGGAGAACGGGCCGCAGTCCCTGTCGGACATCGTGATGCCCGAACCCTTCGACGCGCCCACTCTCACGCTGGAAGGCCACACCATCGAGATCATAGATGCGGAGGGCCTGGCTAATCGGCGCTACCTCTGGGTGCCTGCGCTCGGCGCGGTGTTCGGCGGCGTGCTGGTGTTCTCCGGCGTGCATGTATGGACCGCTGACACGGCCGGGGCCGAGGCACGCGCGCAGTGGATCAAGACCCTCGACGCCATGGCCGCGCGCCGTCCTGCGGTCGTGGTGCCTGGCCACATGGCGCCTGGCGCCGCCACCGACGCAGCGGCAATCCGCTACACACGCGATTATCTGCTCGCGTTCGAAGAAGAGTTGTCCACCGCGACCGACAGTGCCGTGCTGATCGCGGCCATGACCCGCCGCTACCCGGATGCCGGTATGGGCGTCGCGCTGCAGATCGGCGCCAAAGTCGCACTGGGCGAGATGCCCTGGGGCTGATGGTGATGACGACTTCGATCGAGATCGTGCGCGCCCACTACGAGGCGTCGGCCAGGGGCGATGTCGACGCGATGATGGCCGACATGGCGTCCGACGTGCGGTGGACCGAAATGGCCGGCTTCCCCTGCGCCGGCACTTGGGTGGGTCCACAGGCCATCGTCGACAACGTGTTCGCGGTGCTAGGCCGCGAATGGGCCGACTACCGCTTCGAGCTTGAGCAACTGATCGACGGCGGAGAACACGTTGTCGTCGTGGGTACCTACCACGGCGTCTGGCGCGCCACCGGCATGCCGATGCAGGCGCGCGTGGCCCACGTCTGGAGACTGGAGGGCGGACAGGTGACCGCGTTTGAACAGTTCACCGACACCCTCCTGGTCCGGCGTGCGATGTCGAGCGGTACGCCGAGTGCGACCGGAAATCCTTAGAGGGTCGGATGCCACGACCAAGCGCGGATGTGATGCCAGAACGGGCGCCGAGCGGCGCCCGCTTTCTTCGAGGGCGTGGCTCAGCGCATTACACGTGCCCGCAGGGTCTGCCACAGTTGGCGCCGGGCTTCGAATACCCGCAGCCCGAGCAGCGCGGCGCTCAGCCAGACAAGACCTTCGGTGGCGACCGCTGCAACTGTGACCAGCACCAGGCGTGTCGTCCTGTCCACGCCTGTGACCAACCCGATGCCAAGAGCGAGCCAAGCCAGCAGGCAAACGACGCCGCCAAGAGCGATCCAGCGCCACGGTCGCCTGACTCTGCGTGCAGCCTCCGGCGCGGCGCGTTCTTCGCGCGGGCTCATTCGTCACCCCGCAGTGTCGCCAGTGCAGCCGAATCGAGATAGCGGCCATCGACGACCACCGCGTGAGCCTCACGCGCATGCGCCAGGTCCTTGAGTGGATTGTCATCGAGTACCAGCAGATCGGCCTCGTAACCAGTCGCGACCCGCCCCAGGCGATCGCCGACTCCCAACGCACCGGCTGCCTGCCACGTCGCCGCCGTCAGTACTCGGGCGGTCGGAACACCGGCATCGGCCAACAGGTTCATCTCGCGATGAAAGCTGACGCCCGGCGCGATCCAGGGATTGCTCATGTCGGTGCCGATCGTCATGCGTGCATTGCTCGCGTACAAACGCACGGCCATGCGTTGCACCTTCGGCCACACGGCACGTGCGCGCGCAAAGTCGTCTGGCTCCCAGCCGATCGCGAAAGTGAAGAACGACGTCCAGTTTTCGAACAGACGCGGATGCGCGTAGCGCCGGGCCTCTTCCAGATAGGGGCTATCGGCCTGGTCCTGCACGAATGCGGCATGGAAGGCGACGAGCGTGGCGTCGAACACGGGACGGTAGCGATCGAAAGCGGCAACCATGCGGTCAGCCTCCGCGCCCTCCGGGTCGAAACGCTCCCACCACTCGAAGAAGCCGAACGTCCCGGGACGGCGCGCGTCGCGATACGCCTCGACATCCTCAGGGGCCAACAGCTCCGGGCTGATCGGCATCAGATGCACGATGCCATCGAGTCCCATCGGCAACGCGGCCGTCCACGCCACGTCCTCCAGGTGCGCCACCGCCGGCCGGTCATGCGCATGCGCCGCGTCGATACCGGCCTGCAGCAACTCGGGCGTCAGACCCGTGTAGAGCTTGATCCAGTCGGCGTCCGCGTCGACCTGCGCGGCCACGGCCTGACGCACGTCGTCCACCGTGCGGACGCCGGTGCCGAGGCCTGGCAGGTCGGCGTCGTTGAGCACTTTGCCTGCGTCGAAACTCTCGGGGCCGATAACCGCGCCCTCGGCCCGCCGCATGCGATAGCGCATGGCTGCCGCGAGATCGCCCGCGGGATTGCGGATTGTGGTGATGCCGAATCCGACCAGCCGTGCAGCGTTGTGGTCGGCAATGGCGTCGTCGGGCAGTGCCTCGATGATCACCTCCTCTCCCTCCCGGCGCACCTCGAGTGGGCCCAGCGTCAGATGCGCGTGCATGTCGATGAGACCAGGCATCAGATAGCGGCCATCGAGCGCCACGACGGTGGCGCCACGTCGGCAGGCACGGCTGCCGGCACTCGCGATGCGCGCGATGCGTCCCTGCTCGATCCGGACGCATTGCGCCTCACCGCTGCGACCCGCTTCGAGGTCGACGATGCGCACCCGGTCCAGTGCCAGCGGCTTCGAAGCCGCCTGGAGGGACAGCGCGGGCCCGCAGGCCAGCAGTCCGGTGAGAGACCATGAGATGAGACGATGCATGTTGAAATCCGGTGTGGGTGTACCCGGCTAAGTCGCGCCGTCCATCCGGTTTCTTACGCACAAACTCGCGAAAATCTTTTTGTAAGAAACCGGCGCTGCTCGACGACTGACTATCTGATCCCACCGAATCCGAGTCCGATGCCGCCCTCGTGGTCCCAGGTCAACGCCTTCCATCCGCAACTGTGGCGCGCTGTCTGCGGCTACGAGCTCAACCCTGCGCTGCGCGAAGAACTGATGCAGGAGGTGCTGCTCGCGATCTGGCAGGCCCTGCCGACGCTGCGTGCGCACGACCGGCTGCTCCCATTCGTTCTGCGGGTCGCACACAACCTCGGCGCCAGCCATGTGCGCACCGCGACGCGTGCGCCCGCACCGCTGCAGTTGGATCCCATCCAGCACGACGTTCCCGACCCCGCCACCACCGACGAAGCCGGGCGTGCACGTAGCGAGTGGCTGTTCGAAGCGCTTGTCACCCTGCCATTGCGGCTGCGACAACCTTTGATGCTGCAGTTGGAGGGCTTCGACTACGGCGAGATCGCCAGCCTGCTTGGAATCTCGCAAGAAAACGTTGGCGTCCGCCTGTATCGGGGCCGCGCCATCCTGAAAACACTGCTTTCGCAGGAAGACATCGCATGACCGAGTTCGACAAGTTGATGCAGTCCGCCTGGCAGACTGCGCGCCCACCGGCCGACGCCGCAGCGCTGGCCGCAAGCGTTCATCGCACCCGCTGGCATCAACGGCTTCGGCGGTGCTTCGAAATCGTGCTGACACTCGTCGGAATCGCGCTTCTGGCCCGGCCACTGTTCGGCGGCACGACAACACCTGCGTATTGGCTGGTGATGCCCTTCTTCGTCGCTTACCTGCCCACCATCTGGTGGCTGCTCCTACGCGACACGCAGCCATCTCCGGTCGACGCCGCACAGAGTGTGCTCACCTATGCGTACACCCGGCTGACCCAGTTGCGCGCCGGCATGCGTGAGCTGCGCATTGCCCGGATCGCCGCAATTGCCCTGCTCGCCTACGCCAGTGTTGCCGCGATCATTGCATTCGCTATTGGTGACCCTGCCTGGCAAGCACCTGCCAGGGACTTGCTGGCTTACGCCGGAGTCTGCGCGCTGGGGACACTCTGGCTTTCGCGTTGGCAGGGCCATCGACGTCTTCGTGAATACCGGGCAATGCGACGGCTGACGTGATGCTCCAGATTAAACGGTTCGATCGCGTTCGCTTATGGCGGGAAACGGGCATTGATGGCGAGAGCCCCGCGCTACGAGGGCGCAGTTGCCGACTGCGGCTATAGATTTCCGCAGTTCTCATAGAACTCGTCTTCCGTCATCCGACGAGACCCAAACGCTCCGCGATACAGAGCATTCGCTTTTTCATCAGCTTCGGCAAATTCCGTCAGCGTCAAACCAGCACCGTGCTCAGCAGCGTCTTGGCCGAAGGCCGATCGAAAGTTGGGATCGTGAGCACCAAGCTCCATAAGCCGCGACCAGAGGTAGCGGCTTTCCTTGGACAGCGCGACTGCGGTCTGCACCCCGTGATACGCACGCTGCGCGTTGTAAGCCGCCAGCACCATCGGCCAAGAGCCGTTCGCGATCTCGCGGTCGATGAAGTGACGCGCATAGTGGGCGTAATTGCGGCGGAGAAATGGATAGACCGATCCTGGCACGTCGAGCGGGTTCCATGAGCTCGTGACGAAGCAGAGCGCTGCTACCCCGCTCCCGTTCAGGGCTTCCGCAATCGTGGCGTTGTAGAACTGCCAATTCGCATCCGGAATCGAGACTTCGCGCATCCAGTGCTCGCAGCCGGGATCTCCTGCAGCGATGATCGCCTGGCTGCGCTCGAACAGACGTCGCTCGATCGGTGGCTTCGCCGCCACGGCGCCAGGGTTGTTGAAAATACTCCCGGGTTCGTTCCGGTTTCGCTCGTAGTGCACTTTCATTCGCCAGTAAGCAGAGCAGCGCTGCAAGAACTCGAATTTCGCCCTTGTGGACTGTACTTCTGCCGGAAGTCCTCGCAGGTCGACCGCGCCGGTGCGATCTTCCTGTTGGGGCGGCACGGGCGGTCCTTCTGCTGCGACGCTTGCTCCGCCCAAGAGCAGGCAGCAGAAAAGGGCGAGCCTCGACATCCGAGATAGCTTCATGCGTTGCTTCCCTCCAAGCACGGACGCAGATGCATCCTGTGCTGAGGCTCAAGGGTGACAGGACGGCCCAGTTTGACAAGGGGCATGCGCATGCTGGCTCGAAGGCATGCGTGGCATGCGGCTGGCTATTTCGCTTAGGCCTTTCGGATCAATCTAGGATCATTCCAAAACGATGTGACCTAGCATTGAAAATAGGCGTGGAGAGTAGTGACGAAGGCTCAAGAGTCACGTCGACGCGCGTGTCCGCTTTTGGCCGTTACCAAACGCAATGTCCGGCGTGGATGCTGAATGCAGAGCACGCTTAGGAGTCTGGCGCTAGCGAGCTAGTTGGAAGCAGTCCTCATAGCGCTCGAACAGAGGGTCAAGGTCTTTCTGCAATCCCGGAATTCCAGTAAGGACGCAGAATTGCATAGCTGCAATCATCGCGAGACCGTTGCTGAACTTCACGTTCTGCAGGATCAGTTCAAGAGGATAACCTTCCGCGAGTCTGTTAACCGGATGGATGCCACTGTGGACATACGAGTTCAATGCATGCCAAGCGCTCCCCTTGAACTCCAACAGCGCTGCATGCGGAATGGACGCGTTCGGGACTTTACTGATTGCCTCCAACATTCCTTGCACTTGAGGCAGGTTTTTTGCGGCCAGCTCCGACTCCGAAGACAGTGGGGCTGAGATCTTCTCAATCTGCAAATCTGTAGCGGAATAGAGAGTCCACACGGCACGAAGGGTGGCTTCGAATTGGGCACGTAGCACGACGAACCCACTCACGAACATCTCTCTTTCAGCCAAAGCTCGAAACGCAGCCGAGTGACGTACCGCCATACGACACAAACACGCCGAGATCGTGACTCTTGACGAGTCGTCGTACAGGGGGCGCTGTGTCACTTCAAGAATGTTCTGAAGCAGCAGTTCAGATCTCTGGAGCAGGAGTGCGTCTGGCACGTCGGAAAGATAGGGTCGAGAAGCGCTCGATCGTCAATGAATGATCATTGGCAGTCAACCAACCCGGTCGATTGGCTCGAACTGAGCATAAGGATGAAACGCTCCCCGAGCATTTCTGATTTCGGCGGACGTGAGACGCCGCGGTTCATGGTTTCCGATTTCGCAAGAGCCGGACTCACATGCTGCGTGCATGCACGACCGGACCGAGGCCAAGATTCCTCCAGCGCGCATTGCAGCCCGGTCACGCGTATGTAATATCGACTGCAGGACCTGGGATACGCAGACATGGAGTGCCGCGATGATCGCGAGCCAGTCGAAAGGAGCGCGCCTGTACGGACAAATCCGTCGCGCTTTGCAGTGCGGGCGCTTCGCGCCCGGTGAGCGCCTCGAACCGGCCACATTGGCCACCGAGTTCGACGCCAGTCTCACGCCAGTGCGTTTCGCGTTGCATCACCTGAGCGGTGAGCGGCTGGTCGTGGACAAGGGCCGCGATGGATTCCATATGCCCTTGCCTACCGAAGCCGCCTTGCGCGCGCTCTACGAGTGGATGGAAATCCAGTTGATAGCGTCCCTCGACCACGGCGCTCTGCCCAATGGCACGCGGCAGCGAGATCTCGATGCGCAGGAAAACATTGCCAAAGCAACCTGGCAGCTGTTCGACACCATCGCGCGGCGTACGCCGCAGCCGGAACTGCACATCGCGGCACGGAATGCCAACGATCGACTCGCCCCGATCCGCACCGCGAAGCGAACGCTTGTCGCTGACGCGCGAGCGGAGCTCGCAGATCTCATCGATGCCTGGGAGCGCGCCGAGGTTCCGCACCTGAAATGCGCGCTGCGCGCCTACCACGCGCGTCGCCGCAAGCTTGTGCCGACAACCGTGCACCTGCTGACCGAGGCACGTGACGCGCTGCACTGACACGTTCGCAGCATGCGCGAACGTGTATACGACGCGCCTCACATTTCCAGGTAATACAGAAAGTACACAACAAGAATCAATTGAAAATTACGTTTCCGCGTCTCGACACTCGGCTCGTCATGGAATCGCCATGACACAACCCGAGGAGACTGAGATGGATACGAACGACACCACCACCCGCACCGCGGCCCCGGTTGCGGTCATCGAGCTCGGCGTGGCCAGCATCGAGACCCAGGGCATCGTGGGCATGCAGAACGAAGAGCTGGGCTTCACGCCCGCACTGGGCATCTCCGCCGACTGACCGGCAGGGCGCGCCGCAAGGCGCGCCCTTTGTCTCGGATCGACCGATATGCCCTATCGAATTGCAAACGCAGTTTCGTACTGCGAGATCGACGGTCAGCTGATCTTCCTCGATCTCGAATCAGACCGGTACTTCCGTCTTTCAGAAGTGCTGGAGAGTATCTTTCGAACATTCGTGCAAACCGGAGAAGTGTCTTCGGCGGCACTCGCCGAGCTGACGACACACCGGGTTCTGGTCGACGCTGAAGATGGCGAACTGCACCCGCAGTTTTCTACTCCCGCGCCGCATCGCAGCGCGCTTGAGCGCGACGACTCGTCTGGCCGTGCTGCTCTACTCGCAGTTCCCGAAGTCGCAGCAGTCGTCGCCTACGTGCGGAGTCAGCTGCGGTCCCAACACGTGCCTCTTCTTCACCTGGTAGCCAGGGCATCAGCGTATCGCCAATGCCACACGGGTCATCAACGAGGCATGAGCAGCGAGGCCGACCTTCTGCGCGCAGTCGATGCTTTCACGCGTGCCCGCCTCGTTGTTCCAATCGAACCGCGCTGCTTGTTGGATTCACTGTCGCTGCTGCGCTTCCTCGCACGACGGGGCCTGCACGCGCATTTGGTCTTCGGCGTCTCGACGGATCCTTTCGCAGCGCATTGCTGGCTGCAAACGGACGATCTCGTCCTCAACGACTCCGTGGGAAACGTCATGGCCCACGCCCCGATCCGGACAATCTGATGGGCTATCGCTATCTCGCTTGCGTGACCGGCTCGGGTACCGAAGCGACCCGTCCAGAGACGAACGCTGCTGCCGCGGAAGCCCTCGGTCGCTCAGGCCTGCAGCTGCAGCATGCGTCGGAATCGGTCTCCATCTTCACCGCACCAGATACGCCGGTCCTGCGTCTGCAGCAAGGCGTGGTTGTCGGCCACCTCTTCCTGCGGAGTGGTCGGCCTGCCACAGCCAACGACCTCCCGCATTCGCTCGATGCCGATGCCCTCGCCTCTCACCTGCTTTCGCAATGCTGGGGCGACTACCTCCTGCTGTGCCCGTCCAGCGACTCGCCGCATCTGATAGTCATGCGAGAGCCATCCGGCGGCGTGCCGTGCGTCTACACGCGTGGGCGCGGGCTTGGCATCGTGACTTCCGACATCTCGCTGTGTGGTGCCTTCGGCGTTTCGCGTAGCGAGATCGACTGGGATTTCATTGCGCAGTCGCTCGTCTTTCCGCATGTCAAAACCGTGCGTACCGGCCTCAAGCACGTCAACGAGCTCCTGCCAGGCACATCTCTTCTGCTCACCCCGGATGCCGCGGCGGTGCGTGAAGTCTGGTCGCCTTGGGCATTCGTCGAGTGCGGGCATCGGCACAACGTGCTGGGAGATGCCGCTGACGACGTCCGTTCCGCTGTGCAGACCGTGGTGGCGGCTTGGGCGGATGCGGATAGATCCGTGTTGCTGGAGCTCTCCGGCGGTCTCGACTCGTCGATCGTGGCGACTTGCCTTCGCGACACGCGTGCCGAGCTCACTTGCTTCAACCTCAGCACGCCGGTGCCCGGTGCGGACGAACAGCATTACGCCGAGCTCATGGCCTTTGAGCTGGGCGTCCCCCTGCGCCTAGGCACCTTGAGGTTCGAAGACGCAGCATTTTCGTTTGCCCTGCCGCCACACACCGCCAGCCCGGGTGTGGCGGCGCTGCAGCACGCAGTCGATCAGACCATGGAGCGCGCAGCCGAATCGTTCGGGACAAGCAGCTTCTTCTCAGGTGGCGGCGGTGACACCGTCTTCGGTTACCTCCGCAGTGCGGCGCCCGCAGCCGATGCCTACCGGGAACGTGTACTCGCTGCAGGTCTGGCTTCAGTCCGGGATCTTTCAAGGCTTCACCAATGCACGCTCTGGAAGGCGGGTCGTCTGACACTGAGAAAGCTGCGGCGTCCGCCGCGGTCCGGGCCCGCGGAAGACAGAAGCTTCATCCCCGCAAGCGTTGCCCCTGGGCGCCCTACCCCGCACCCATGGACCGTGCCGCCGGCTCGCGCCTACGCCGGCGATATCGAGCGGATCACTGACCTCGCGGGCACACAGATCTTTCGGGACATCACTCTGCGCGGCACCAAGCGTTGGATGCGGCTTCCCCTGCTCTCTCAGCCCGTCGTGGAAACCTGCCTGCGGACGCCGTCATGGATGTGGATCGCAGGCGGCCGGAACCGCGCGGTAGCTCGTGCCGCTTTCGCTGACCAGTTGCCGCCGCCCATCCTTGAGCGACGCAGCAAGGGTTCGTTCGCCGCCTACTCGGGCGCGGTCTACCGACGTAGCAAACACGGGATGCGCACCTTTCTGCTCGACGGCCAGCTGCGCGAGCGCGGCCTGCTGGAGGTGCCGGCACTGGAGGCCTACTTCGACGCCGAGCTCGCCGCCCGCGATACATCGTTCATGCGGATCTTCGCCCTGTGCATGGCCGAAAACTGGGTGCGCAACCGAACGTCACCGATCAGGTGAGCGATGCGCCACATGAGCGCGCCCCTGCGCTTCACGCATGCCGCGCCAGATGGCGTACTGCGCAGCTTTTCCCGGTGCATCGTCTTCCATATCCAACAACCAGAAGCGGAACCAGTCCAGATTGCGTTCGTACACTGCGAGCTTGTGACGCGGCTGGAACTTCTGGTGCGGCTCGTTGGGGAACACGTAGAGATCAGCCCGCTGCGCCCGAAGCAGCGGGATCGTGTAGTCCAACGCGTACAGATATTCCTGCTCCGGGATCTGCATCAGCACCGGCGCGCGGATTCGATCGATGTTCAAGGCGGGCGACAGCTGCGCCCAACGCTCCGGGGTTTCGTTCGGCGCGCCGAGTTGCCAGATGCCGTGCAGGCCGGCCGTAAACGCATCGCCTTTCAGGCTGCCCATCAGGTAGTAGTTGTACGAAACCACCGGCGACGCCACCGAGACCGCCGATATCCGGTCGGAATGCATGGCCGCCCACAGCGTGATCGCACTGCCAAGGCTGAGCCCGCCCATCCCGATGCGCTCGGGATCGATCGCGCCCTGCGCCGCTAGAAGATCGATGACTGCTTCCACCGCGCCCAGTGTCTGGTCATAGAGGGCCACTCTGTCGGACAGACGCACATGGTGCTGGTTAATGCACAGCGCTGAGATGCCATTGGCCGCAAGCGAGGCCAGCGGCCACTCGTCGCCCATCCCGCCACGCAGGAACCCCGGGCATGTGTAGTACGCGATGAAGAGTGGCGGCGGCCTGCCATCCCGGCGAGGTGCGGCAAACAGCTGGCCGGTAAACACATCGCCGTGCGCATCGGTCCAGCGCAGCAGCGCGGCCGGCGTGCGCGCTGCGATGTCCTGGGCGAGTGCCAGATTGGGCTCGAACAGCACGCGCCGCGCGCCTGTCTCCAGGTCGATCCGCTCCAGCCTCGGCGGCCGATCGGCTTCCGAGGTGACGCACGCAAGCGTCCCGGTCGACGCCGCGCATTGGCTGCGGCTGTCCCGGCCGCCGCTCAACAGGCCACGCGCGGCGACAACCTCGCGCACCTCAT
The DNA here is from genome assembly GCF_979256585.1 of Luteimonas sp. AC640a. NCBI lineage: Bacteria > Pseudomonadati > Pseudomonadota > Gammaproteobacteria > Lysobacterales > Lysobacteraceae > Luteimonas > Luteimonas sp. AC640a. The sequence goes on from NZ_CEEDOV010000007.1 coordinate 697,568, forward strand.
CCCTGAGCACGTTCCACGCCAAGATCGACTGCGCCAGGCCTGCGAGCGGATCCGTCACCGTGAACAGGATTTCGTCGCCGTCAGGACGCCATTGCACTGACGTGATCGTCTTGCCCGTGCACAGCTCGGCCTGGCAGATCACCTCGCGGCCTGCATCGCGACGCGGGCGCATCGACAGCGCAACGCCCACCGCCGTGCGGCGCACCACTGCGATACGCGCGCCATCGCGTTCTTCGGCCACAAGCGTCGGCACGCCCTCGCCTCCCTTGACGTCCTCAGCAACGAGCCGCGCGGCAGGCGCTCGGGCAGGAACGACGCCCGCATCCGTGTGCCGCAGATCGAGCGTCTTCCATCGATCGGGAACCGTGGACAGCAACCCGCCCCGGTCAAACCAGACACCGCCATACCGCTGCGTCGCCGGCCGCCCTTCCAGCAGGCCAGAGCGGAACAGCGGTTGCCCCACTGGCACAGACCCATCGACACGGATGCCGATGTCGTACTCGCGTTGCTCGGCGTCGGCCACCTCCCCGCGTTTAGCGCCCACGCTGTACGTCAGCGTGGCGCCGTCCTGGCTCACTGCGAGGGCACGCACGTCGGCAGGATCGTGCGTCAGTGTCTGGCTGCCTGCACCATCCGCAGCGGCGCGCCACACATCGATCCGGTCGTCGTGCAAGGCGCGGTAGTAGATCCAGCGCCCATCCGGTGACCACGTGGCATCAGGCGGCACAGCGTTGCCTGCCGAATCACGCAGCGGCACGCCACCATCGGCCACACGCCGTGGTGGCCCGCCGTCCATCGATTGCACGTACCACGTGGTGTCGTATGTATTCCGCTCGACGCTCGCCTGCTCGACGCGAAATGCCACGCGCGATCCATCGGGCGACATGACGGGCGTGCCGAAGTCGACGACTTCCAGCAACCTGCGCGGCGCGACGTCCGCGGCTACTGCATGGCCAAACGCTGCAAACAGCACGCATGCCGCCCCCAGCCCGCGCCACTGGCGCCGAAGCGGTAGCGGAAGGGCGTGCCCAAACGGCACGCCCCCGCCCAGACCGAAGCTTCCAAGCCGCTTCATCACCACATCAGAAGTGCTTGGACACGGAGACACTCACGAATCGCCCGATGGCGGAGTAGTTCGTGGAGTCGAAGGGCGCGTGCAGGCTGTTGAGCATGGTGTGGAGCGGCGGCGCGCGGTTGAGCAGGTTCTGCGCCGACAGCGAAAGTTCCAGCCCGGACCACGCGCCCGGCCGGTCGCTTGCATAGCGCAGCGTGGCGTCCCAGGTGGTGAACGAGGCCGTCTTCTCGTCGTCCGCGGTGTTGGTCACGCCGCCGGTGTAGTTGGCGAACGTGGATGCGGACAAGCCGCCCACTGCCCACACACCGCCAAGCCGCGCATTGACCTTGGCCGGATTGAACAGCACACCCGAGAGCGCATAGTCCGCCTGCCCCGCCGCGCTCTGCTGCGAACTGTCCAGCAAGCTGCCGGAGCCACGCAGCGTCAATCGCCCTGCCCCGAGATCCATCCGGTACGAGCCCGACAGATCAAGCCCGCGAATCCGTTGCCGCGCCACGTTGACGTATTCCGCGCGCACCAGTGCCAGCACGTTGCCGGGCACATACGGCGCGCCGGCCACGTTGTAGAACGCATCTGCCGATTCGATGACCGCCTGCAGCTCGGCCGCACTCGGCGCACGCTGGACGAACTGGGCATACAGGGGGTTGCGCAGCGCCTGCGCGTAGTCGGTGACCGGCTGCACCACGCGATCGGTGTAGTCGATGTCGAACCAGGTCAGTTCCATCTCCAGGTTCGGTGCCGCCACGGGATGGAATGCCACCGACGCCGTGAGCGTGCGTGCCCGCTCGGGATCGAGATCCGGATTGCCGCCGCCCAGTACCAGCGCGGTCGCGCCAGCAGGCGCACCCACCGCGCCCAGCGTCGGCGCCTTGTACAGCACCGCTTGCCTGTCCCAGTGTTGCTCGAACAGCGTAGGCGTCTTGAACGAGCGTCCCCACGACGACTTCAAGGTGACGTCCGCGCTCGGCGCGTACACCAGCCCCAGCTTCGGCGTGGTCACCCGACCGAAGCTGTCGTAGTCCTCGCTGCGAAGCGCGGCCGTGGCCTCGAGCCGGCGCACGCCGGTCACCGCCGTCTCCGACCCGATGAGAGGCAAGCTGAGTTCGGCATACGCAAAGCGGCTGGCGTCCCGCCCTTCCGTCGTGGTGGTGCCCGTGAGGTAGTTCGCATGCAGGAAATCGTTCGAGCGGTACCCCGCCCCCACTGCCACGCGCGCCTCGCCACCACGCATCGCAAGCAGCGGCCCTTCCCCGCCCACCTCATAGGCACGGCTTTCGTTGCAGTAGCAGTCGTTGGTCCTGAGCACCGCATCGGCGTCGGGGAACACACGCGTTTCGAACTGCTCGCGCTCGTCCCGGCCCCACGTGGCGCCGGCCCATAGTGTCCAATCCCCTGGGCCGTGGAACTCCACCGTCGGTGAGAGCAAATGCGCCGTCGTCCGCGGCGCAAACGCGTGGTAGTAGTTCACCGCCGCGGACGGCCAGTTTGCATAGCGCTGGTCGCGGCGCGTGCGCAGCGCATCCACACGCACATCCACGGAGTCGCCAAGCGACTGATGCAGGCTCAGCAGCCCGCTGCGCAGATCACTGCCGGGATACAAGGTGGTGGGCGGGCGCAGCTGCCGGGTGTAGTCGCGCTCGGCCGCATGGATCGGATCAACCGTGCTGTCCTTGAACGCCGCGATGAACCCACCGCTCGACCACATCGCACCAGCCGTGGCGGTGTACTCGCGTGTGCCCAATCCGCCATCCGCGGAATCGCCATAGCGGGCACCCACCTGGACGCCCTCGTAGTCGCGCCGCAGGATCACATTGCCCACGCCGGCCACCGCATCCGAGCCGTAGATGGCGGATGCGCCATCGGCCACAACCTCAATGCGCTCCACCGCCTCCACCGGAATGGCGCTGATGTCCACGGTCTGCACGAAGCCGCCGTAGGTCATGCGCCGGCCATTGAGCAGCGTGAGCGTGGCATCCGGGCCCAGGCCGCGCAGATTCAAGGACGAGCCGCCCGTGATGTTCTGGTTGGCCAGACCACCCGACCCCGTCGACGCACCCGCCGCCACGCCCGGGTTCTGCCCACCGCCGAAGTTCTGCGGAATGCTGCGGATGACCTCGCCGAGGTCCTTGAAACCCTCTTCTCGGATGCTCTCGATGCCGATGGTCACCACAGGCGAAGGCGTCACACCACCGCGGATGCGCGTGCCGGTGACCTGCACAGTGCCGAGTTCGACCGCGTCAGGATCTTTCGTGCGAGAGGCCACGGTCGCATCCTGCTCAATGGGCGCGCCACTGAACTGAGCTCCAGCGCCAGCCAGCGGGAGCAAAGCGGCTACCGCAGCAGCCAGTGTGTTTGTTGCAAATGGCCCGCATCGCCGGGCATATCTCTTCCGCATGTCATTGCCTCGTCCATGGCGCGGCAAGATCGCCGGTGCGCCTCCCAACGAGATTTGATGTCGGTTAAGAGAAAGGCCCTACCTATTATGGAAATTCAGTAATGCAGCAAAGACGTGCAGTGCCAACTGTGCATACAAGCGCCCAACGAACGGTCGACCACGGCGAGCATTCGGCGACTTGTCTCCATTACGTCGCCTAGAGGTCACTATCGATGAGTGAACGCAGATCGGGGTCGCTGCCAAGGCGACGGGCATCTTCGTCCAACCGCTCAAGATACCGATACGCCCGCTCGTGTCGTGGGTCGGCAGCCAACCACTTCTCGCGGTTCGCTCGCTGTCGGGGCGACTCCTCGCAGCTCCGGGCCAAGAAACCTGCGGCCCGTTGAACGATACGATCGTATTCGTGGCTCATCGTCAATCTGACGGATGCGGCGAGTGCGTCAGCCGGAAAAACGATCCTAACAGTACGCCGCAATGGCCAGCTGATTCACCGGTGCCGTCATTCGGAGTCGCGTTTAAGAAGCGCTCGCAGTTCGGGATCGTCCAGAAGCGCTGTCGCGTCTTTATCGAGCTGTTCCAAAGATCGGTAGATACGCAGGTGACGCGTATCCTCGGCCAGCCAAGCCTCGCGCGCCTGACGCTCAGTCGGTGTTTCCTCGCGGCTTCGCGCCAAGAAATCTGCTGCAAGCTCGGCAAGTCGCTCGTTCTCTGTAGCCATAACTGACACGCCCATGCAGGGCGCCTGTTCACGCGGGTGAACGATGCTACCAATGTTCTAGACGGTTTGTACTTCTACAGCCCTGCGCTACCCGTCCCGCTCGCCGACCGCGGCTCGAAAAGTTAGCAAGGCCTTGCTGATGTGCTTTTCGACCATTTTCACTGAGATGCCCATTCGGGCTGCAACTTCTGGATAGGTCATGCCCTCGAAGCGACTGAGCATGAAAGCGAGACGTCGTTTGGGAGGCAATCCGATCAAAGCGCGTTTTAGCAGTTCAAGTGACATCCGCGCATCCACGATCTCGTCAACCGGCGTCTCGTCCGCGGGAAGGGGACCCACCACGCTCAGCGAAACGTGGTCTGACGCATGTCGACGGAATCGGGCGCGCTGATGTTCAAGCACGAGGTTGTGAGCAACGCGGTACATCAGGAGCTCGTAGCTTTCGACCTTCGAGTTGTCGCGATACACCATCATTCGCGACAGGGTTTCCTGCGTCAGATCTGCAGCCAGCTCGGCATCGCGAGTGCGGCGATACAGATACTTCAGCAGTTCATCTCGATGAGCCGTTATCGCCTCATCGAAATGGGAACGCAGTCGCTTAGCGTCCTCCTCCAATGCGAGCTCGTTCAAAGCGAGATGTCGGTCGCATTGGTTCATCGCAGTTGCGACTCCGGCGACGCAATTCGAAAACCCATGCAGAAGCGTCCTCCCGCCAGCCACAGCACGCTCGCAGCATCTTCGGCACGCAGTCTTCGGGACGTTCGACTTGCCATGGTGGCGATACAACCCGTCGATGGATGGAAATCGCGGGATCTTCCCTCGATGCCTTTGGCAAGAGCGGAAATCCCTCTCTGCTTTGAATGATGTCGCGTAACGGCTATGCCCTACCCCATCAATAAGTGGGTCGCGAAAGTAAGCCAGTACCTTGCGCGCAGTGCTATCGTGAAGGCGCTACGAGCCGCTACTCGGCTGCAACCGCGAAACCCTTGACTCAAAACCGACGGTTTCTCAGACCGACGCGGACTTCGCGATCGACAGATGTAAGACAGGCACATGAGCAGCATCGGGCATGGCAGTCTCCTAGTGGCGAGCGAATCGCCTTATCGAACTAGGTGGCGGACGGTGCGGGTTGGCGTACCGGATCTAGGACCGGTGGCCCGAAGGCCCCGCGCACCGCCCGCCATACGCTGGCAAGCGAGGCCCGACCAAAAAGCGGACCCTAAAAAAAGCGCCGGCATCGTGACCGATGGGCGCGTTCGTGCGCCTAGATGACGGGACGCCAATCCCGTATTAAACAAAGCCCCGCTAGCGGAGCTTTGGTCGTCGGCGCTTTGTTGAGGGTTCTTGCCCTCGTCCCCTAACGTATAGGTTAGGTGAGGTGGCCAGGACAACGACCCAATCTTGCACTTGTAGGCGGCGCGGCCGCTATGAGAGACGATCCTTGGCGTAGGTCAGATTTCGCCCCTGTCGTAGGGGGAGCTTACGGCACCACTGGCGAAGACCTAGCCCAGCACCTGCGCGCCTATGTTGCCTGCTCGAATACGAATGGATCGAGATCAATCGATTCCGGCGTCAAGCAGGCTGACGTCCTTCCACATGCTCCATGCGTGCCAGATGATTTCGCAGGCGATTTTGAAAACCGTCGACGAACTTAAGTTTTGCGATCTCTGTTCTAGAGATGAAACCGCGCGTCGCCCGCGCCGATAAAAGATTCCCGTCGTGTCGAAGGAACTCAGTCAGCGGTGGTCTGGCTTCCCACTTTGGAAAAGCGTTAATTTGTACCGCATATCTTTGCCGCCCATCGAAGCGGGCAGCTTTTGGCCAAGCGCCTGCCAGATCCAGTTCGCTATCACGTGCTGTGTCATAAGTTCCTGGGCGCTTCAAACAAGCGCCAAGCCACTTGGCGACCGGCACCGACACTGCATTCCCTACAAGCGACCAACGCAGCGACGATCGCCCCGCATTTTCCGCCGGCTTGGTCCAGTTTTCAGAGAAGCCTTGCAGTCTTTCAGCATCGCGGATGTCAGGCGTGATCACGTCGCCTGAAGGAAGGAGAATCGCAGGCGGCGAGGCAATTCCTACAGCTGATCCTCGCTTGAGCGTCGGAACGCCGTCGGGTACCCACCCCAGTCCGCGTAACCCCTCCGTCCAATAGAAGCCGTGGGCGTGGGTACAAAGGTCGGCGGCAATCTTCTGCGGACTGACCTCGTCAGACATCAAAACGGTCGAGGGATCGATGTCGGTTGTTGTTGCCACAAAGAGAACACGCTCACGACGCTGCGGCAAGAAAGCCAAGCTGCTCACTACGCGATACGCCCAGCGATAGCCTCGCTGTTGGAACGCATCGGTCAGCACCTGCATGGCGCGTCCTTTGCCAAGTTGCAGCATGAATGGAACGTTTTCAAGCACAACCCAGGGCGCTTGTCTCTTATCTAGAAGTCTGAAAACCTCGCCTACCAAGCCGGAGCGCTCTCCATCGATGCCGGCCGTCGTGCCGGCTTGGCTCAAGTCCTGGCAGGGAAAGCCCGCAACCAGTAGATCAACGTCATTGGGAAGCGATTTGAGGTCGCGAACGTCGTGGCTGCACTCGATATCGGGAAATCTCGCCGAAAGAACAGCACGCGCAGGTTCCCATAGCTCGCACAGGAGCATGGTGTCATGTCCAGCAGCAGCGAGCCCCGACTCAAATCCACCGATACCTGCAAACAAGCCCGCAACCTTCACAAAAAAGCTCCCCTCACCACCATCTTGGCTACTCGCAACGCCCTTTTTCTAAGCACTGAAATCATCATCTAGACAGTTTGCACGCAAAGAACGTGCCGTGTGCGTTTCCTCGAATGAGGAATGGCAAACCAATTGCATGACGCTGTTCGGCAACAGCTTTACTCTGATCAAAAGGTACCGGTTCGATTGCCGACCAAGCGCCGACCCCTTGGTCAAAGAAGATGGTCCCGGCTCCCTTAGCAGTGTGGAAGTCCAATCTTCGCCTGTGGGGGACATTCTGATGGAAGTTCAAGGTGGCGGTCGGTGAAACGTCGGCCAGAAGATGCTGGAACAACAGATTGCGGTCTGAAATCTCTGCCCAGTCGTCCCTTAGCATCTTGCCGACACGCAGGCGGCGATGATCGCGACGCTGCGCAACCGTATCGACGACGATTGACGTCTTCTCATCGCAGAAAGCTGCCAACATCTCAACGACGAGCCTGACGGTAAGCGGACTGAATAGATAACGGTCGGAGTAGCGGATCTGGGTGCATGGGCCAGAAAGAACATCGGCCAATGCCTCGTCACGACCCGTTACCATGGCTTTGAGGCGTCGTCCAAATTCCTCGGCAGGACCATCCAGCTCACTGGTAACCTCGAAGATCGCCTCACGGTTCCGCTCGATAAGAAGAGCCCTGGAATCAATCACGTCTGAAGTAAACGACACGCCGCCGAGCTGCCCTCGAACGACGGGGGCGGCAGATGTGGACGCCCAGCTCGGCCCGACACGGTACGCCTCGCGGTCAAGCGACGCCCAGCCTGTGACTTTGTCATTGCGCATCACGCAAGCTAGGAGGCTGGCGTGCTCTGGCGGCTTTACACGAAGAGTTGCTCTGGCACGCTCGATCCACAAAGCGAGGCGTCGCCGCGTCACGGCATCCGCTTCATGCAAGGCATTAGCCTCGACCTCGACGTAGATGCGGCGTTCGCGTGCGCCCCACCGCTCCACTACCGATGCCATGGGCCACTCCTCGAAATCCCACTCAGCAGGATCCCCGTGCAGCATCGCTGCCAGCTTGGCCTCAGGATCATGCAGTACCTCACCCAACGCCTCGGATAGTGGCGAAGGCTCGTATGTAGTCGTGTCTCCAAAGAGCTGATGTTCCCCCGGGATGGCGATCCTTGAGAGCGTGTCGCTTAACAGTTCAAAAGCTCCCTGCCGATCGGTTTCATCTACATCCTGCTGCGCATCGGGCGCGAGAACACATCGCGGGCAAGCACGCTGCGCTCCCAGGTCGCCACATCTCCCCGTTGACGCACAGTCAAGGAAGGAACGCGCCTCGCGCAGGACGCCCACGGGATCACGCGCCAGCGTGGCCGCAAACCCCGCTCCGCCGCTGGCCCTGTCGAACACAACACTGCTCCAGCTCTCGCCCGCTGCTTGGCTGGGCGCTTGCGGGGCGGCATACCCCATCTCATCTGCATCGACACCCAGAATCTTTGCAATAGCTTCGCGAAGAGCCAACCCTATCGTCAAAGCGATGGCCTTCGAACCGCAGTCATAGAGCTGGACCTCGCATAGATCGGTCCGAATTTCATGACCTAGCGCCAAGTTGCGCACTACCGCGTATGGCGCGAGCTCTGGCGCTCCCGTGCAGGTTATTCCGTCCGATGACAGCGGAGCTCCGCGCAGGGGCTGGTGTTCTGCTAACCCCTTGGCTCCGGGCTTTCCTGTCTCAGCTTCGGCACGACCACAGTGCAAACAGATGGCATACCCCTGACGATGTTCGCCGGGGTTGAACCAAAAAACGATCCCATTCGGGCTCGCACGAAGGCGGCCAACCGCTGGATCTGGAAGTGCACGCCAACAGCCATCGCGCACTGATACCCAAGGATCGATGCTCCGGCCAGCACCAACATCGGTCGGATCGTCGTGGACATTGAATCGCGCGTCGACCGAAAACCCACCGGGACTGATAAAGCTCATCGGCGTCAGATTATCTGAATGGCATTCGGTACATGGCGTTTTATCCAACGCCGACGGTCTTGAAGAGAGGGCTCCGCAGGATTTGCACGACCACATCGTCCGCAAGCTCTGTACCTCGCGACGCCCAGCCTCATCCAGGGGGCGCTGCCAGTTGAGCGTAAGACCGGCTGACTCCATCACCACACCGTCCACCACTATGCCGCGGCCAGGCGCGTACTCGTAGATACCGATTTCACGAGAGCGCGCCGGATATCCGCGGCCCAGACTGCTTTCCCGCGGTTCGTAATGCTGCCCGGAGCCTGCGTTGCCTTTGCTGCTGAACTTGGTCTCGGTGACGAATTGCACGACGTCGGTGGGAAAACCGTAGGATGGCAAAAAGCCTCTGGAAGCCAGCTCTCCAAGCAGATAGCCCTGCTCTAAACGCTTACGCTGCAGCTCGCGAGCCTTGTTTACCAGCGCGACTTCTGTTTCCCCGGCTGATCTAACTTCAGGACCGCTACCCAACGCCTGCCATTCGGATTTGATCTCGGTGCGAATGACCTGCAGTCGATCACGCAGGACGTCGATTAGGTCCTGGTTAGGCACAACTGTCGTTCCGGCCAGTAGTGTCAGCAGCGCAGATTCCAAAATCGGATTGGACAGAGCCAAATCGAGCCAGACGATGAACTGGTCAGCCGCGCTTGGATTGTCTTGCGCTTGCGTGCTGGCATCGAGTGCGAAGAACTTGCCATTATTGAGTTTGTGAAGCTCGGAACCGCATTGAGAAAGGTAGTTAGCAAGCAACAGTGCTCCAGCGTGTCTGGTTGCGATGCTGGCACTTTGAAGGCTGACCTTGGGGGTCGCGACCTGGCGAGCTAAATAGCCGGCAGGATTAGCGATGATCATTTGGTCAAGGGGACGGTTTTTACATAAGGTCAGTCCCAGTGCGATCGGCTGCCTCTGACGTCCGGCGCGACCGACACGCTGACGATAGTTTGCGATCTGCGGAGGGGCATTAGTGTTGAGCACGGCCTCCACGCTGCCGATGTCCACTCCCATCTCCATCGTAGTGGAACAGCTGATCACGTTGATCTTACCGGCCTTGAACTGCGTCTCGTATTTTCTAAGCGTATGAGCTGCCTGTTGCGCGGAGTGCTCCGCTGCACGAATCCAAGATGACAGTTTGGCCGCGCGATCCTGCTGGTCGCCCCAGCGACTCACATCGCGTAGTGCACTGACATCAGGATCTGTCGCAAGCCAGTGATCAATCTCGGCTTCAGTCACTCGCAATCCTGCGCAATCACGGCGCCAAGAGAACGGCAAGCGCGGCATCGTGATCGATTCTGCCGGCGGATGGACACCATTTATATCGTAAGGACTCAATCCTCTAAACGTCGTATCTAGGATACGGCGCGTCGTCGGACACCAGAACGCTTTTTCAACGCGGGCGACAGACAAGCTTCCCAACTTAAAACGATTTCCGTTAGGGCTTCCGGCCATGAATGGCTTCAGTGCAAGCCAAGCATCGTGAAGCAGTGCGCCAACCATTTCCTTGTGCCGCTGATTTTCATACTGCAAGTTCAGGGACTGGAAGATCATCCGGACAACGCGTGTGGGCAGTTTGCTATAGGCGTTGGGCCACAAGCGCACATACTTGCTTGACTTATCGCCAGCCTGCCACGGTTTTACCTCGATATGACTCTGGCGCCGATCAATCCAGTTCAACCACCAACGCTCTAAATCCAGCGCAACGTTGGTCCGCAGGAAGTGCGTGACCAGAAGCCGTAGCAGATCTGCCCAGTCTTGGTAGCCAAGTCCCAAGGATCCTGCCGATGCGGGCAACAACCCCCGCTTATCGTCGATCCCAGGAATCTCGAACCTGAAGAGTCCAAGCGTCTCAGCGGAGTTCGCCCGAACCGGGCGACGCATCGCCTCGCGATACAGCAAAAACTCTGCGAGCATGGAAGAATTCTGAAAACGCGCGTCGCGGTTGCTTGCAGACCAAAGATCTCTCAGGCAATGCTCCACGGTCGCATCGCCAGCTAGCCTCCGGACCAAATCTGTCCAAGGTTTGGACGAAACCTGCAACATTGTTGAGCGTTCCGTTTCAAGCTGCTCAACAATTCCAGCGATATCAGGATCTAGATTATCTCCCATCAATACTTTGAGCTTGCTGATCTTGCTTTCGATCTTCTCCAGAGCTTGCGGGTCATCCGTCCGGTCTTCTTGCACGAAGTGATAGATGAAGCTACGGATAAAAGACCTCTCTGAAGCGACCTGGATATTGGCCGCGTGGCGCGCCGTGCCCTGACGGGCATCGGTAAAAGTAATCAGCCGACGTCCTTCAAATGGCAAATGCTGGTCTGAAGCGGTTTCTGCGGATAGATCTGCAAGTAATCCTGGCGTGATCTGCCCCATCAAGAATGGAGCCCCGGCCACAACTGGTCGTAATGCGCCGCGCTCTGGATCCACCCGATGCGGCGCGCGCGCACAACCTGGGCAACTTGAAGTATCGCCAGCGGAGAACTGGGTTGAGGGCTCGCCGTCTGGATCGAGCGATCCGGACTTGTGTGCGACGGCAACGCGATTGCCTCCCGATTTTGGCGGGAGGAATAGATAACGTCGGAGTGGTTTGACCACCACAACGACGGTCTCGGCCTCCTCTTCCTCCTCCTTGGCAAGATCAGGATCCTCGCGCTCAAGCGTCTGCTCGAATCCGTCATCGTCATGGCTTTCGGTCCATGGCGCTATGCGCATGCCCTCATCGCATTCTTCCGCCCGTAGAGCTCCCTCCCCGCACAACGTGCAGCAGACCCATTCAAGGACTAACGATTCGCAGTGGGGGCAGCGCTCCCTAGCGTCTAGCAAGATCGCGCCGTACTCCCAATCAGAGCCGTCTTTGCGTGAAGGACTGGCACTGCATTCGGGGTTGATGCACGTCCATAAGCCAGAGACAGTCCGATGGAACAGGTGTATGCGACTAGGCAGTATTGAAGCGCCGCCATTGGAGAGCAGCGCTGGTGGGGCATTGGGGTCTCTAGCGCGGGCAGCCTCGACCAGCACTGCCGTCGGATCACTTGATCCTTGGGTGAATGCAGTCAAGCTCTGCTTCCATTGCCCCCAAGAATAGAGCTTGCCCGAACGCAACTCCTCGCGTACTGCGCGAAGCTGCACGGACTCAGCCAAGATCTGTCCCGCCACCTGCGCCGTCTGATCGCGCAAGCCATCAATCTGCACAGGCCGCTCACTGCGGGTTTCAGGCGGCGGTGGCAGCGGCGCGCGCGTGCCCTCGACAACGTGGATCGCATGCTCCGGCGCTCCCGACAGGTCGCGAAGGAAGGCTCGCAGCTCCTGCTTTGCATTATCACCGCCAATCGTCGCCGAAGTGGCGACATACCGGATCTGCTCTGGTCTGCGACCGAACGCCAACGCCACTCTGCGCAATAGCAGAGAGATTTCCGCTGCCTGCGCCCCCATATAGGAATGCGCTTCGTCCAAGATGATGAAATCCAGCGTCCCTTGGGATTTCTCAAGAATCGGGGCATCACTCTGACGGATGAGCATGTACTCAAGCATGGTCGCATTGGTGACCAGCACGGGAGGCGGCGAAGCGTGCAGTGCCGCTCGGTCGCCGACACGCCATGGTTCGGGCGAACGGCTCACTTGACGAACGGATTTTGGCGTCTCCCCGTTGTACAGGCAGTATCTGAGAGAACCCTCGAAGGGTTCGAACCAGCGTGCAAGGCGCTCTTCTTGGCTGCTGATCAATGCGTTGAGCGGGTAAAGCATCAGAGCTCGCACACCGGTCAGCCCCTTCGCTCCCCCTTCCGAAAGCCTGACTAGGCGATCAAGGATCGGAACTAGGAAGCACTCGGTCTTACCCGACCCGGTACCACTGGAGACAATTACCGAGGAAGGCGTGCTCGGCGTGAGATGGCCCCAAGCCTCCGCCTGGTGCCGATAGGGTGGGAACGAGACACGCTTCAGAACTTCAATCGTCCTTGGGTCCAATACTCCTTCTTCAAGACCATCCCAGCCCTTGTCCAGTGGTAACCAGGGATAAGCGCCCTCAATGAAAGGCTCAGCCAACAGGGAGCCTTCGCTCCCGGCCGACCCGGCCCAGACCGATTTGAGGTGACGGGCAAGGGTCCTTGAGCGCGGTCTGATCATGCCGATTATCGCATCGGCCGCTTGCTCGGGCAGCCGCATTATCAACCTATCGAGATCGATCATATTCTTCCTTGATCGCTATTGTCGCCAGCTTGAAGAGAGGCATTCAGGCAAATTGGAAAGATTGCCTCAAAATATTCCGCGTCGTAAAGCCAGACATCACGGCAACGTGCGAGCTCTTTTCTATTGAGAATTTCCAGTCCGCTAGCGTGATCAGCCAGCGCGAAGGGAACCGATATCACGCCCGCTAAGCGTCTGTCATAGCTGGCCCAACGTGCCATATGTCGATCACGGTGCCTAGATGAGAGCAGATCATTCGGGGGCTGGCCGATCTCCTCATGGCGCGCGACCATGCGGTCAATTTCTCTGCGGATGCTGTCGGTTCGGCCAATGGGCGGCAAGACCATACTCGTTCCATCAATCGCATGCCCATCAGCCAACATTTGGCTGACAATAACCCTCAGAAATACAGCATTTACATGTGCAGATAACTCAGGGCGGAGGCTTACGATTTCCGCCAATATCGCGAGCTCGCGGCGGTAAATTGTAGATGTGTGAATGTCATGTCCAGCGAGCGCGGCCTTTACCCTGACGATTCGGCTGGTGAATGAAGACACCCAATCTCCCACGGGCGTCGCACACCATAGGAACGGGAGGTCACGCTGAATATCAAGCAAGGCGCTGCGCTCATTCATGGTCTGGCAATCGACAAGCAGCCTAGTCGCAAGACTGGGGGCCTGCGCGATAAGCCTGAGCGCATCGATTGAAGCCAACGGCAGTTCTTCGCGCCGAGCCAGTAGAAGCAGATCGATCAGCGCTCTGCGCTCGCGTACATCAAGACCTGCGGGATCAGCATAGATCGCGCGCATCGCACTGGCGCGATCGCATGATTTATCGAGGGCAACGGCTTGTTCGAATGCACTCTCGCGCGCCGACCTGTTCGGCGAGACTGGGACAATCTTGGGCCGAATGCGTGAGCCGTTCCTGTCAAACCCATAAATCAACCATGGCCCCTTTCGCCGCGATTTACTCAGCACATCTCGCATCGCCTCTTGACTGGCGGGCCCCTCAACTTCCACCACGCCAACTGAAGGCTGGACTAGCGACACGCCATGCAGCTTCATTCCGCGAGTTGCAGCCAGCACCGCAAACGGGCTAGCGCTTGCGACAGCGAACGGATCGATTTCCTTAGCATACCGGCGCACCTGGGCAATATGCTCGCTCCCACCATTCGCGCTCAACTCGACATAAGCATCGATTTCTTCCGAACTGCCCAATAACTGCTTAATGCTGTTGGCAAATATTGACAAAGGCACGTCACCGACAATCTGGCGACTGACCGCCAGACGCGGCGCGTCACTGGCGTGTAGTTCCAACGTTAGGAGCGTCTTGCTCGTCGCGCAAAGACGGATGCCCTTGAGATCATCAACTGCAAAGGTGGAGTGAGAGGGCAGGATGGCATCTGAGGCGCTTAGTAGCCGAAGCTCGTAGCTCGGATCAGTGAAAGACAACTCTAGCTCCGCGTCCCAACGAAGCCCCAGGATTACTTTCGGCGCACAAGCCGGCGGGCCGAGCTCGACGATATCGATGTCCGTCTCCCGGCGGACACGAAGTTCGCAAGCACCTTTTGCCGTAATTTGCCGGGCACCACTTCCGGTGACGTGCAGCTCTCTTGCGCCTCGGTCTAGGCTTTGGGCGAAGTTTGGCGGAACAACTACTGCTGTCGCGCTCAACTGCATTTCGCCACCAATGATCACCGCGATGTCGATCTTTCCCCAAGGCTTCCCGTCATGGAGTCTGCGCCAGCCGCCCCGCCCCCTAGGCCGCCAGTGGATTTCATGGTCCTTGGCCTGCCGTGTGAGCCCCTCCCGCTTGATCCAAAGTGCCGGAAACCCGCGATACACCGACTCATGCGAACTGCGCAGAAGATTTCCCACCAAGACTAGCGTGCCATCATTAACGTCATTGACTGCTGTCCGCCACTTCCACGTAATGCCGTCCTGTATGAAGGTCGCCGTTCCACTGAAGCTAACGATCAGTCGACCCGAAAGTTTGCATTGACCAAGGGACGAGTAACCGGCGGAAAATGCAAGTCGATCTAAGCTATTGGCATGCACCGCCAAGACAA
Source organism: Luteimonas sp. AC640a (assembly GCF_979256585.1). Classification (NCBI taxonomy): domain Bacteria; kingdom Pseudomonadati; phylum Pseudomonadota; class Gammaproteobacteria; order Lysobacterales; family Lysobacteraceae; genus Luteimonas; species Luteimonas sp. AC640a. The sequence continues at coordinate 712,723 of NZ_CEEDOV010000007.1, forward strand.
GCATTGGACGACTGGTTCTGATCGGTGAAGTTCCTATTACTCGCAAAGCGAGTGGAGCACCGTTCTCGTCCATGCGCTCGACATGCATCGCGATCACCTGCGCATCCAAGGCCTCACCGCCGGGCGCGATGAACTCAACTGCACTCGTGTTGCCGATCAGAACCGCAAGTTTTGCCTCACTACTCAGGCATAGCGGCGCGTCAAACCGAGAGACAAGCGCACGAAGCGCAATTGCGTCTTGACCATCGCGCTCGCAAGATTCAATTGCTGCAATCGCAACCTGCTGGTCGCAGAATGGAGGAAGCGGAGTGATCCTGACACGACGCGCTCCGTCAACCGCCATGTTGACAACGCTAGGCATGCGTCTGGAATCCAGATCCCCGGTCAGACTGATGGTTGCCCTCGGCATCCAGTGATTGTCAACAAGGGTCAAATAGCGCTTGATTTCAAGTGCTGTACTTACGCCATCACGCACCCGGACGATTTGCTCAACCATCGTCCGGATGTCATCTGACTCGATGTCGAAAGGCAGCTCGTCGCGCCAGTTGGGCACGATCCGGTCCAGCGCATCGACCGGATCACGCCCTTCTTCATGCGGAAGCCTTGCCCTCAGATCGACGATTCTTGCGCAGAGCTCAGTAGCAGGTTCAGCTAGTGCCTGCGCCAACCGCTCAGAGACTCGCCAGCCTTCAGCCTTGATCGACTCGCTGACCTCAAGCCCCTTTTCGGCCGCGAGCACCGCATGCCTTAGCCAAGAAGCTATGCGCGGGTCTTCGCGTACCGAAGCAACCGGAAAGCCAGCCTCACGAACCACGCAGAGCAGGCGTTCACCGCCTTTAGGTTTCGGCCGCCGCCAGCCAGCGAGGCCACGATCCACAAGCGATTCGATATCGCTATAGCGAACGAGCGCGTTCGGTCCATAGGTTAAACCGATGGCATGGAGTGGACGAATCCAGTCCCAGTGACCGCCAGCACGCTCGCGCCTGAACCATTCAGCGACGTAAGACACGACAAGCGCTGGTCCATTGAGGTCCTCAAGAACCGTAGAGCTGTTTCGCTGAAGGATCCCACTTAAGTGATCGAATTCAGAACGCGCAAATTTGTATGCATACAGCGGCCGGCCATCAGGACGATCAATGCCTCGAGACGCTAGTAGCGACTTCCATCCTTCGCCAAGCTCCACTCCATCCCTCCCCCAAGGGCAACGCGAATCCTGCGTTTCAAGTTTGGAGATTAGCACCTAGCCCACTTCCGATGATCTTCAGCGCTGGCTATGAAACTCGAACCAGAGAACAACTTGCCCAAGTCATTTCTAGTGGGGCATTCCGATCCACTTCGGAAGGACATGACCTTACGGCAACAATCATCAAGCCTACCGCGAGGCGCGGCAGGGCTACTTCGATAAAACCAACCGGACTCAGAACTCGAGGACAGCGCCAGCGGGGCGGCTTCGCTCAAAGTGCACTCCACTCCCAGCGCGCGGCGACGCGAACAGCGCACTTGTCGTCTGCGAATAGCCGATCGAAGCCAAGGCGAGAACCCGGAGAAACAACGGCTCGGAATTACCGTCTGCACTCGGAACCACGTCAACGACTCGCGGTTGCCTTGTTCGCGCATCTCGCCGACTGCTCCAGCACCCGTAGAATCCCTTGCGCCTCCGGAATGGCGAATGCAGCGCCCGATCTCGCCGAACGTCTCCCACTCGATCTGCCCACCGTCCTCCCGAAATCTATGCTTGCGCTAAGATTCCTTCCGAATCAGCTCGCCGGTGCAGCACATCTAAGCCGCAGCTTAGAAACGCGCTTCAGAGAACATCTCCAAGCTGGCGCGATGCGCGCGTCGGTAAGTCTCCCAGACATCGCAGCACCCAACTCACTCCCACTCAATCGTCGCTGGCGGCTTCCCACTGATGTCGTAGACCACGCGCGAGACGCCGCGGACTTCATTGATGATCCGGTTCGAGACGCGGCCGAGGAAGTCGTACGGCAGGTGCGCCCAGTGGGCGGTCATGAAGTCGATGGTCTCCACGGCGCGCAGCGAGATCACCCATTCGTACGCGCGTGCGTCGCCGACGACGCCGACGGACTTGACCGGCAGGAACACGGCGAAGGCCTGGCTGGTCTTGTCGTAGAGGTCGGCCTTGCGCAGTTCATCGATGAAGATGTGGTCGGCCTTGGCCAGGATCTCGGCGTACTCGGCTTTGACTTCACCGAGAATGCGCACGCCCAGGCCCGGGCCCGGGAACGGGTGACGGTAGACCATCTCGCGCGGCAGGCCGAGTTCGACGCCGAGCCTGCGCACTTCATCCTTGAACAGCTCGCGCAGCGGTTCGACCAGGCCCATCTTCATGTGCTCGGGCAGGCCGCCGACGTTGTGGTGGCTCTTGATGACGTGGGCCTTGCCGGTCTTGCTGCCGGCCGACTCGATGACGTCGGGATAGATGGTGCCCTGCGCCAGCCACTTGGCGTTGCTGAGCTTGTTGGACTCTTCGTCGAAGATCTCGACGAACAGGTTGCCGATGATCTTGCGCTTGGCTTCCGGATCGCTCACGCCTGCGAGGGCGCTGAAATAGCGATCACGTGCGTCGACGCGGATCACGCGCACGCTCAAGGAGTGCGAGCTGGACGCATCGGCGAAGGTCGTCATGACCTGGTCGCCCTCGCCCAGCCGCAGCAGGCCTGTGTCGACGAACACGCAGGTCAGCTGCTCGCCGATGGCCTTGTGCAGCAGCGCGGCGACGACGGACGAATCCACGCCGCCCGACAGGCCCAGGATCACCTCGTCGCTGCCCACCTGCTCGCGCACGCGCGCGATCTGGTCGTCGATGATGTTGGCCGCGGTCCACAGCGTGGCGCAGCCGCAGATGTCGACGACGAAACGGCGCAGCAGCGCGAGGCCCTGCTTGGTGTGCGTGACTTCGGGATGGAACTGCACGCCGTACCAGCGCTTGTCCTCGTTGGCGAACGCGGCCACCGGCACACGGTCGGTGCTGGCGGTGACGGTGAAGTCCGGCGGTGCGGCGCTGACGTGGTCGCCGTGGCTCATCCACACGTCGAGACGCTGGGCGCCGGCGTGGTCGCTCAGGCCTTCGAACAGGCTGTCCTTGGCGACGATGGCGACTTCGGCATGGCCGTATTCGCGCGCGTCGGCGGCTTCGGTCTCGCCGCCCAGCTGCTTGGCCATCGTCTGCATGCCGTAGCAGATGCCCAGCAGCGGCAGGCCGGCGTCGAACACCTGCTGCGGTGCGCGCGGCGAATCGTGTTCGATCGTCGATTCCGGGCCGCCAGACAGGATGATGCCCTTGGGCGCGAACGCGGCGATCTGGGCCGGATCGTGGTCCCAGGCCCAGATTTCGCAGTAGACGCCCAGCTCGCGGATGCGGCGGGCGATCAGCTGCGTGTACTGCGCGCCGAAGTCGAGGATGAGGATCTTGTCGGCGTGGAGGTCTGGCGTTGCCTGGGAAGTCATGCCTTGGGAGTCCGAATGAAGCGCGAGAAGAGATGGAATACGTAGCCGGCGAGACACCCGACCGGCACCGTGCACAGTGCGAATACGATTGCGGCGCGTACCGAGAGCGCATGGCCGGGCATCGCTGCCCCACTCTGCGGAATCATCTCGGCCTGCAGCAGGTAATGCGCCACCGCGTACAGCGCCGCGGCCGCGAAGCCGCTGAAAAGAATGCGCTGCCAGAGGCGGGGAAACACCAGGCCGATGGACGCACTCAGGACCAGGGGCGCCGCAATCAGCGTCAACCAGCCCGGCGCGTCCATGGCCGCTCGCCTCAACCCGCCTGGTAATTCGGCGGCTGCTTGGTGATCTGCACGTCGTGCACGTGGCTCTCGCGCTGGCCGGCGCCGGTGATCTTCACGAACTTGGGCTGGGTGCGCATGTCTTCGATCGTCGCGCAGCCCACGTAGCCCATGGTCGCGCGCAGGCCGCCGGCGAGCTGGTGGATGATCCCGCCCAGCGCGCCGCGGTACGGCACGCGGCCTTCGATGCCTTCGGGGACGAGCTTGTCGGCATCCGACGAATCCTGGAAGTAGCGGTCCTTGGAGCCCTGCTCCATCGCGCCCAGCGAGCCCATGCCGCGGTAGCTCTTGTAGCTGCGGCCTTGGAACAGTTCGACTTCGCCCGGGGCTTCTTCGGTACCGGCGAACAGGCCACCGATCATCACCGTCGATGCGCCGGCGACGAGTGCCTTGCCGATGTCGCCCGAGTAGCGGATGCCGCCGTCGGCGATCAGCGGGATGCGGTCCTGCAGGGCCTCGGCGACCATGTCGATCGCGGTGACCTGCGGCACGCCCACACCCGCGACGACGCGCGTGGTGCAGATCGAGCCCGGACCCACGCCGACCTTGACCGCATCCGCGCCGGCGTCTTCGAGCGCCTTGGCCGCTTCGCCGGTGACGATGTTGCCGCCGATCACCTGCACCTGCGGATAGGTCTTCTTGACCCAGTTGACGCGGTCGAGCACGCCCTGCGAATGACCGTGCGCGGTGTCGACGATGATCACGTCGACGCCGGCCGCGACCAGCGCTTCGACGCGCGCTTCGGTATCGCCGCCCACGCCCACTGCGGCGCCTACCAGCAACTGCTCGTCGGCATCCTTGGCGGCGTTGGGGTTGTCGTGCGCCTTCTGGATGTCCTTGACCGTGATCAGGCCACGCAGCGCGAAATCGTCGTTGACGACCAGGATCTTCTCGATGCGGTGCTTGTGCAGCAGCGCCAGCACTTCGGTGTCACTGGCGCCTTCGCGCACGGTGATCAGGCGATCCTGCTTGGTCATCACGTTGCGGACCGGATCGTCGAGCTTGGTCTCGAAGCGCAGGTCGCGCCCGGTGACGATGCCGACCAGCCGTGTGCCGTCGACCACCGGCACGCCGGAGATGTTGCGCGCGCGGGTCAGGCGCAGGACTTCACCGATGGTGGTGTCCGGGCCGACGGTGAACGGTTCACGGATCACGCCGGCTTCGAAATTCTTGACCTTCGAGACCTCGGCGGCCTGACGCTCGACGCTGAGATTCTTGTGCAGGATGCCGATGCCGCCGAGCTGGGCCATCGCGATGGCGAGGCGGGCTTCGGTGACGGTATCCATCGCCGCGGAGACGATCGGCAGGTTCAGGCGCAGGTCGCGCGTCAGGCGGGTGGCGAGCCGGACATCCTTGGGCAGAATCAAGGAGTGGGCGGGAACGAGCGATACGTCGTCGTACGTGAGTGCTTCGGCCTGGATGCGCAGCATGCGGGGTGCCGGGGAGGAGGAAGCGCGCCATTCTAGCGCGTTTGGCCCGTTCACGCTGGCAACACAGCGGTGCGGGGGCGTGCTTCTGGGCGCGGTCGCCAGGCACGGCGCGGCCCGGATCAGTGCGCGGCTTCGGTGTTGCAGGCGCCTGCGGGCGGCGCCCAGTCGGACATCGTCATCCACGGACGCGCGCTGTCATGCAGCACCAGCACCAGTGCGCGGCGCATGGTCGTGTCCATGCCGGACAACGTCATCGGCGTCTCCGCTTCGGTGATCCCGTTTTCGCCGGCGCTGATCACTTTCGCGCCGGCCTGCGTCTGCACGCACTGGGCGCCCTCGAGCACATGGAACGCTTCGGCGCCCGAATGCGCGTGCACCACCGCGTGCATGCCCCGGGGCGTGCTCGACTCCATGTAGCGCGCCGTATACGACAGGCCCGGCGTGACCGGAAGCGGCCCGATCACCGCCGTGCGCTGACCCGAGCCGGCCTTCCAGGTCTGCGGTTCGATCGCGAACAGCCACGCCCTGCCCTGCGCCATCAATGCCTGCTGGCGCGGTCCCGTGACCGCGGCCCGGGCCTCGACCAGCGTGGGAAATGCGTAGAGATGCCAGTAGAGCGGTTGCGCTGGCAGGTCCGGCACGACGCGGGCGTCGAGCAGGTAGCAGCCGATCTCGCCCTGTCGCTGGTCGACGGGCGTCTCGCACCCGCCAGGCACCTGCGCGCTGACGGCCGCGGACATTCCGGCACCAAACAGCAGGGCCAGGCAACAGACGGCTTGGGCACGGTAGGCATGGGACTGCATGGCGACGCTCCGGTGATGACTCTCTTTCCGGAGAACGTCGTAGCGGCGCAAACCGGCCGCAGGGCGACGCGTCAGCCGGCGGCGTCTGCCGCTTCCAGCGTGTTCTGCATCAGCGTGGCGACGGTCATCGGCCCCACGCCGCCCGGCACCGGCGTGATCCAGCTTGCGCGTTGTGCAGCGGCGTCGAAGCCGACGTCACCGACCAGACGGCCGTCCTCAATGCGGTTGATGCCGACATCGATCACCACTGCGCCCTGCTTCACCCAGTCGCCGGGAATCAGCGACGGGCGCCCGACCGCGACGACCAGGATGTCGGCCTCGCCCACGTGTCGGCGCAACACGTCCGGCGGCGTGAAGCGATGGCAGGTGGTCACGGTGCAGCCGGCGATCATCAGTTCCAGCGCCATCGGCCGGCCGACGTGGTTGCTCACGCCGACGATGGTCGCGCTGGCACCGCGCACCGGGCGATCGGTGTAGGCCAGCAACGTGGTGATGCCGCGCGGCGTGCACGGGCGCAGGCCGAACTGGCGCAACGCGAGGCGGCCGACGTTTTCGGGATGGAAGCCGTCGACGTCCTTGCGCGGATCGATGCGATGGATGATGTGGGTCGCGTCGGGAATGCCCGGCAGCGGCAGCTGCACGAGGATGCCGTGCACGGCCGGATCGGCATTGAGCCGGTCGATCAGCGCGATGAGTTCATCTTCGCTGGTGCCGACGGGCAGATCGAAATCGAAGGCCTGGATGCCGACCTTCTCCGCGGCCCGGCGCTTGTTGCGCACGTAGGACTGCGACGCCGGATCGCCACCGACCAGCACCACGGCCAGCCCCGGGCGCGAGCCGCCGGCCGCGACGCGCGCATCCACGCGCACGCGCAGCTGGTCGAGCAAGGTGTCGGCAATGCGCTTGCCGTCGAGGATGCGGGCCGGGGCGGGATCAGCGGCGGTCATGCGGACGTCGTGCGGCGTGGGGGCGGCTATTGTCGCCGATTCGGCTGCCCCTTGTAGGAGCGCGCTCGCGCGCGATGCGGGTCTATGGGAATGCCAATCGCGCGCGAGCGCGCTCCTACAGGGCGCGTTGTTGCTTGCGGGGGCGTCGCGACACGCCGATCCTGTTGGACTTCCCGACGCTGGAGTTTCCCCCATGGCCGATGCCACCCCCACCCTGTCCGACGACGCCCGCACCCGTGTCGAAGCTGCCGCGTTCCGCCGTCTGCTGTCGCATCTCAACGACGCGCGTCCGGACGTGCAGAACATCGATCTGATGATCCTCGCCGGCTTCTGTCGCAACTGCCTGGCGGACTGGTATCGCGACGCGGCGAATGCCGAGGGCGCGGCGCTGGACAAGGCCGCCGCACGCGAGGCGGTCTATGGGATGCCTTTTGCGGATTGGAAGGCGCAGCACCAGAAGGATGCGACGCCGGAACAGCTGGCGGCGTTCGAGATGGCGCAGAAGACGCACGCCAGCTGATCCGGAACTCGCCGTGATCCGCCCCTTCCCCCGCCTGCGGGGCCTTGCGCCCTTTACGGGTGGAAGGCTGGGATGGGGGCAAACGGTTAGCCCACTCGAGCCACTGAGGTCTTGCTAAACACGACGCCCGAGTTTTGGGCGCGCTCGACCTGACGACTCGCCCCCACCCAACCCTCCCCCGCTCGCGGGGGAGGGCTCAAAACAAAAGCCCGCCAATCGGCGGGCTCTTGCGTACTACGTGGATCCGCAATCAGTGGATCAAGCCACAATCCCCTGACGCACCGAGTCGCGGCTCGGCGGCGCGTTGCGCAGCGAGGCGATGCGCTCTTCCAGCGGCGGGTGGCTCATCATCAGCTTCTTCAGGCCGTGGCCGACGCCACCGCTGATGCCGAACGCCGCAATGGTCTTGGGCATCGTGCTCTGGCCGTAGGTCTGGGCCAGGCGCTCGAGGGCGGCGATCATCTTCTCGCGGCCGGCCAGTGCGGCGCCGCCTTCGTCTGCGCGGAACTCGCGATAGCGCGAGAACCACATCGCGATCATCGATGCGAACAGGCCGAAGATCATGTCCAGCACGAACACGATGGCGAAGTACGCGATACCGCCACCGCCGTTGTCGCGGCCGCCGTTGAGGTAGCCGTCGATGGCGCGACCGACCACGCGGGCCAGGAAGATCACGAAGGTGTTGAGCACGCCCTGCAGCAGGGTCATCGTCACCATGTCGCCATTGGCGACGTGGGCGACTTCGTGGCCCAGCACGGCTTCGGCTTCATCGCGCGTCATCGAACGCAGCAGGCCCGTCGACACCGCGACCAGCGCGTTGTTGCGGTTGGCGCCGGTGGCGAAGGCGTTGATCTCGGGCGCGTCGTAGATCGCGACCTCGGGCATGCCGATGCCGGCTTGCTCGGCCTGGCGACGCACGGTGTTGACCAGCCAGCGCTCGGATTCGTCGCGCGGGTCCTTGATGACGTAGGCACCGGTCGCGCGCTTGGCCGACCACTTGGAAATCGCCAGGGTGAAGAACGCGCCGCCAAACCCGAACAGGGCCGCGAACACGAACAGGCCACCGTAGGTGGACGGGTTGATGCCGAAGATCGCCATGACGATGCTGACGAGCGCGAGCACGGCGAGGTTGGTGGCGATGAGAAGACCGAAACGCTTGAACATTGGGTACCTTGAATCCGGATGACGCCTGCGCCAGGCGGAGATGACAACGTGACGCGACAATTTGCGTGCACGAACGCGCAATTTCAATTCGCGATCGCGCGAGGCAGAGTGGCGACCCCATGACAGTTCATATGCCAGACAGTTTGAGGCCATGTCCGGATGTGCCCGGCTACCACGGGCGCTATGCGCCCTCGCCCACCGGGCCACTGCATGCCGGTTCTCTGCTGGCGGCGCTGGGCAGCTGGGTACTCGCGCGACAGGCGCAGGGCCACTGGTCGATCCGCGTCGAGGACGTCGACCGGTTGCGCGAAGTGGCCGGGGCGGCGCAGGGGCAACTGGCGACCTTGCAGGCGTTCGGCCTGCAGCACGATGGGCCTGTCCTGGTGCAGAGCACACGCGGCGCGCGCTATGCCGCCGTCGTCGGCGAATTGCTCGCACGCGGGCAGGCCTTCGTCTGCCATTGCAGCCGCGCCGATCTTGCAGCGGCCGGTGGACGCCACCTCGGCGCCTGTCGCGCGAGCGGCACGCGCCCGGATCCTGCAATCCGACTGCGCGTCGAACCCGGCACGACGATCGAATTCGTCGATGCGATTCGCGGACCGCAGATGCAGCGTGTCGATATCGAGGTGGGCGATTTCGTGTTGCGCCGCGCCGATGGCTTCTGGGCGTATCAACTCGCGGTGGTCGTCGACGATGGCGATCAGGGCATCACCGACGTGGTGCGTGGCGCCGACCTGCTCGATTCGACTGCGCGGCAGATCCTGCTGCAACGCATCCTGGCGTTGCCGACACCGCATTACGCGCATCTGCCGCTGCTGCTCGATGCCGATGGCCGCAAGCTGTCGAAGTCGGAACAGTCGATTGCCGTCGACGCGCGCGATCCGATGCCTGCCTTGCACTTCGCGTGGCAGGCGCTGGGACAGCCACCGATCGCATCACAAACGCCCCCTGCATTTCTCGCGTGCGCCATCGAACGCTTCGAGGTTGCGCACGTGCCGACGCAGGACATCATGATTGCTGCATCGCACAACACTGCTGTCACCCACGGTGCATAGACTGCAAAACCCGCTGCTGCAACGGCAGCGCCCCACACAGGCGAGGATGGCATGAGAGGACGCGTAGCACTGGTGACCGGCGGAACCGGTGGCATCGGCACCGCAATCGTGAAACGACTGGTCGACAACGGCTATCGCGTTGCCACCAACTATCGCAACCTGGAAAAGGCGCAGGCCTGGCAGGCGCAGATGCACGAGGCCGGCTATGACATCGCGATCGCGCCGGGCGATGTCTCCGATCACGAAGACGCCGAAAAAATGGTGCGCGACGTCGAGTCGCAACTCGGCCCGATCGATATTCTGATCAACAACGCCGGCATCACCCGCGACGGCACATTCCACAAGATGCACGCACTGCAGTGGCAGGACGTCATCAACACGAATCTCAATTCGGTCTACAACGTCACGCGCCCGGTGATCGAGGGCATGCGCGAGCGCAAGTGGGGCCGGATCATCCAGATCAGTTCGATCAACGGCCTCAAGGGCCAGTACGGCCAGGCGAACTACGCCGCGGCGAAGGCCGGCATGCACGGCTTCACGATTTCGCTGGCGCGCGAGAACGCCAAGCTCGGCATCACCGTCAACACGGTGTCGCCCGGCTACGTCGCCACCGACATGGTGATGGCGGTGCCCGAAGAAGTGCGCGCGAAGATCGCGGCCGACATTCCGACCGGTCGGCTGGGTCGCCCGGAAGAAATCGCCTACGCGGTGAACTTCCTGGTCGCCGACGAAGCCGCGTGGATCACCGGCTCGAACCTCGACATCAACGGCGGCCACCACATGGGCTGGTGACGCGTCTGCGCATCGCACGCGGATCGTCCATGCCATACCTGCGCGGACGGTCCGCGCTGCGACGCGCATCGCCCTGTTCAGCCCGTTCGTCCAGTTGCGCGCCCCAATCCGCTGCGCCATGCTGCGCAGCATCAAAGGATCAGAGTGTTGGCTTCATGAGTAGTGCCGTGCGCATCATCAAGAAGTACCCGAACCGTCGCCTCTACGATACGGAAATCTCCAGCTACATCACCATCGAAGACGTCCGCCAGCTGATCGTCGACGGCGAGGACTTCGAAGTCCGCGACGCCAAGAGCGGAAACGACATCACCCGTTCGGTGCTGTTGCAGATCATCTCCGAACACGAGTCCGACGGCGAGCCGGTGCTCTCGACCCAGCTGTTGAGCCAGATCATCCGCTTCTACGGCGATTCGATGCAGGGCTTCATGGGCAACTATCTCGAGCGGTCGATGCAGACGTTCCTCGACCAGCAGCAACAGTTCCGCCAGCAGATGGGCGGATTGGTCGGCCAGACGCCGTGGACGATGATGAACCAGCTGACCGAGCGCAACCTCGACCTGTGGAAGGAATTCCAGAAGACGATGGTCGGCGGCGTTGCACCGAGCGCCAAGCCGGCCGATCGCGATCCGCCCAAGCGCGGCCGCTGATTCTCCCGCAATACCGACACGGCGCGGATACCGCGCCGTTTTCGTGTCCGCTTTCCGGAAACCGCATATGACCCAGACACCACGCGTCGCCATCGTCACCGGTGGCCTCGGCGGCATCGGCCGCGCCATCTGTAAACAGCTCGCCGAACGCGGCGTCCATGTCGTCGCGGCTGATCTGCCGGCCGATGCCGCGCGCCTCGATGCGTTCGTTGCCGACATGGCCGGCCTGCCGGTGACCACGCTCGCCGTCGACGTCGGTGACGCCGATGCCTGCGCGGCTGCGATCGCCGATGTCGAAGCCCGCCACGGCCGGATCGACATCCTGGTCAACGCTGCGGGCATCACCCGCGACGCGACGCTGCGCAAGATGGCGACCGCGCAGTGGGACGACGTGCTGCGCATCAATCTCGACAGCGCGTTTCACCTGTGCCGCGCCGCGGTCGAGGGCATGGTCGCGCGCGGTTTCGGCCGCATCGTCAACATCAGCTCGGTCAGCGGCCAGATCGGCAACTTCGGCCAGACCAACTACGCCGCGGCCAAAGCCGGCCTGCACGGCTTGACGATGTCACTGGCCCGCGAAGTCGCGGCCAAGGGCATCACCGTCAACAGCCTGTCGCCGGGCTATGTCGAAACACCGATGACCGCGAAGATGCCGCCAGAAGTGCTTGCGCGCACCGTCGCCAGCGTGCCGGTCGGCCGCGTCGGTCAACCCGACGACATCGCCCGCGCGGTGGTGTTTCTGACCGCCGACGATGCCGGTTACATCACCGGCATCAACCTGCCGGTCAACGGCGGTCTGCTCATGGGGTTCTGAGCGCGGCGGTCGTCTCGCCCTGTGCGTCCTCGCAGAACTTCGCGCGGTACTCGAGCGCCTTGGGCATCAGCGATTCCAGGGTCTGGATGCGGGTGCCGGGATTGGGATGGGTGGATGCGAATTCCGGCTGCGCCTGGCCGCCGCTCGCCTCGGACATGCGTTCCCACAGCGGCACCGCTTCGCGCGGATCGAAGCACGCGGCGGCGGCGAGCATCAAACCGATGTTGTCGGCCTCGGTCTCGTGCTTGCGCGCATACGGCAGCAGGTAGCCGTAGCCCATCGCGGCCATGGCCATCTGCTGTTGCTGCGGGTCCATGCCGCTCATTGCGCCGGCCATCTGGCCGACCTGGGTGAGCTTCTGTTGGGCCATGCGCTGGGCGCCGTGCCGCAGCAATGCGTGGGCGATTTCGTGGCCCATGACCACGGCCAGCGCGTCGGCATTCTTCGCCACCGGAATCAGGCCCGTATAGACCGCCATCTTGCCGCCCGGCAGGCAGAACGCATTGGCCTGGTCGGACTCCAGCACGTTGACCTCCCACTCGAAGGTCTCCGAGAAGCGGGTCGGCTCCAGCCCGTGTTCGCGCGCGAGTTCGGCCTCGACCACGTCGACCTTGGCGATCAGACGTTCGGCGATCAGGCGGACGTCCTTGGAGATCTCGCTGTCGGGATCGACGGGGCGTTCCTGGCCCAGGATTTCCTGGTAGGCCTCCAGCCCGAGCGCTTTTTCCTGCGTCACGTCGAGGCCACGATCGATCAGCACGGTCTCGCCGGTGACCGGGTCGACGCTCTGGTTGGAGAAGTAGTAATAGGCGCCGTAGCCCGCGAACAGCAGCAGCACGACGAAGCGCATGCCGAAACGGCGACGCGGTGCGCGACCGGACTGCCGACGGTCACCGCCGCCGAAAGGATTCTGTCTCATCTCATTTCCCCAAGTCCGGTCACCCGGCACACCGTCAAAGTTCGCGTACCACGCGGAAGCCGAGTCTCGCATTTGTCGTGTCAACCTGCGCAAGTGCCCGCCAACTGGTGCGGGTCTGCGCCGGCGAGCTGGCCCAGGAGCCGCCGCGGATCACCTGGTCGCGGCAGCCGGGATTCACCCACGCCGAACCGTCGCCCGGCGCGCGCCGGTAGGTCGCATGCCAGCAGTCAGCCATCCACTCGCTGACGTTGCCGGCGAGGTCGTGCACGCCCCAGGGATTGGGCTCGAAGCTGCCAACCGGCGCCGGGCCCCAGTAACCGTCTTCGTAGCCTGGAAACGCGTTGCCCCAGGCGCGACCGCCCGGCGAGCGGTCCAGCGCGCCGGTCATGTTGCCGGCGCCGTCGGGCGGCGTGTCCTCGCCCCACGGATAGCGTTCGGCAGCACCGTTGCGATACGCGTATTCGAACTCGGCCTCGCTCGGCAGCCGGTACCGGCGGCCACTCTGCGCCGACAGCCAGTCGACATAGGCCTGCGCGTCCTTGGCGCTGACGTGCAGCACCGGCATCGTGTCGCCAGCCGGCCGGCCGACGTAATCCGAACGCCAGTCGACATTGCTGCGGCGAAGGAAATTGCCGGTGCGCTCGTCGTAGGCCAGCGAGAAGCCGCGGCGCACCGCGCGCGACTGGTAGCCGGTGGCATCGACGAAGCGCCGGAATTCGCCGACCGACACTTCGCGCACGCCCATCGCGAAGCCGCGTTCGAAGCGCACAGCATGTCGCGGCGACTCGTTGTCCTCGGCGTCGCGGTCCCCGGGCAGCGCGCCCATCATGAAGCCGCCATGCGGCAGCACCACGACCTGCGGGCCGCGCGCGCCACCGTCCAGTGCGTCGGTGAACACCTGGCCGGGACGGACATCGCCGTAGTGCACGGTGCGGTCAATACGCTCGCGCAGATCGTTGACGACCGGATCCCCCGGCTCGGCGATGCCGATGATCTGCGCCAGCCGCGCGCGTGCGATGGCCACGCCGTTGATCTCGGGCAATGCATCAACGCCCTCGTCGCGCAGCCGGCGGATATGCGCGGCACGCAGGCTCTGCAGGCGCCGTTCGGCATCGCCGACGGTCGGAAAGCCCGGCCGGATCGTCGTCGCATGGGCCAGCCAGCGCGAGGCGCCGCTGTAGTTGGCGTCCTCTGCGGCCAGCTCGGCGCGGCGGATCATCGCGCTTTCGACCGCGGCCATACCCTGCAGTGCACGCGGCTGGCCGGGACGTAGCGCAGCGGCCTCGCGAAACAGTGCGAGCGCGCCACCGCCGCCCTCGCCCAGTTCGCCGGCCTGCAGCGCACGTTCGGCGGCGCGGTTGAGGTCCCACAGCCGGTCGCTGTCGTCGACGCGTTCGAGATAGCGCACCACCGTCTCGTCGCCGGCCGCGAGATACCGCGCAACGGCGGCGAAATCGTGCGCGGCGCGCAGGCCTGCAATCGAATCCAGTTCGTCGGCCTCCACCAGCGCCTGCGCGCCGAGTGCGAGCAAGCGGGTCTGCGCACGTTGCAGTCCGCTGCGCGCGGCGCGTTCGCTGTCGGGCAGCCGGGCCAAGGCGAGATACAGCGGGATCGCCGAGGTCGGCGTGGCGTAGAGATCGTCTTCGGCCAGCGCGGTGTCGGCCTGCGCCAGCGCCTGCGCTTCGCCGTCCACGGCGATGACCACGCGCGGGGGCGTCCAGTTGAGCTCGGGCACCACCGCGTCGTCGCCGCTGATGGTCACGCTGCCATCTTCGGGTGCGGCGTCGGTGTCGGCCTTGCAGCCCGCCAGCATGAGCACGCCCGACAGGCAGAGAACGAAGAAACTGCGCAAACCGGGCTCCCTGGACCGCATCGCGTCAGATTAAGCCATCGCAGCCGTGGCGGCGATGCGACAGCGCCGACGATTGCCGCCATCGGCCCGCGCCGCTAGGCTTCCGCGCATGTCATCTCCCAATTCCTCCTGGATCGACGATCCGGCGATCCTGCGGGCCCGTCTGCCCGACGCCCCGACCCGCCTCGGTCTGGATACCGAGTTCATCCGCGAACGCACCTTCTGGCCGCAGCTCGCCCTGGTGCAGATCGCATTCGAAGGCGCCGACGGGATCGAGGTATTGCTGGTCGATCCGCTGGCGCCCGGCATTGCTGAAGCGCTACGACCTCTGCTCGCCGATCCCGCGATTCTCAAGATCATGCACAGCGCCAGCGAGGATCTCGTGGCTTTCGGTCACGCGTGTGGCGCGGTGCCGGCGCCGCTGTTCGACACCCAGATCGCCGCCGCGCTGTCGGGCACGGGCGCGGGCATGGGGTATCAGCGCCTGGTGCAGGAGACGCTGGACATCGCGCTGGCCAAGGGCGAGACGCGTTCGGACTGGCTGCGCCGTCCACTGTCGGCGACGCAGCTCGAGTACGCCGTCGACGATGTCGCGCATCTGTTCGCGCTGCACGACGTGCTCGCCGGCAAGCTCGAGGCGTTGGATCGCGCGGACTGGCTGGTCGAGGACTGCGCGCGGCTCGTCGCGACCGCCGGCAACATGGACGGCGATCGCTGGCCGCAGCTCGGCGGTCGCGCCGGCCTGTTCCTCGATGCCGATGCGCAGCGCCGCCTCGCCCGCCTCCTGCGCTGGCGCGAGACGTATGCGCGCGCCACCGACCGGCCGCGCAGCTGGATCCTCGACAACGAGCTCGCCACCCTGCTCGCCCGCGATCCGCCTGCGGACACGACGGCGCTGCAGCAGCGGCTCGACGCGCATCCCAAGGCGCCGCGCAAGTTGACCCAGGTGATCTGGCAGGCGCTGACCACCGAGCTGCCGGACGAGGCCGAGATGCCGCTCTCGCGCGGCGAAGAACCCGACCGCAAGCAGCTCAAGCGCCTGCAGCAGGCGGTGGCCGCGCGCAGCGCCGAAATCGGCCTGCCGGACGGCGTGCTCGCGTCACGCAAATGGCTCGAAGCGCTGGTCGAAGGCGCGGACTGGCCGGGCGCGCTGTCGGGCTGGCGTCGCGGTCAGCTGGAACCGTCGCTGGCGCCCTTGCTCGACAGGGCTGGCGAGCCCGCAGCGGGGACCGTATAATCGACACGCATCATGTGGGGCCATAGCTCAGCTGGGAGAGCGCGTCGTTCGCATCGACGAGGTCAGGAGTTCGATCCTCCTTGGCTCCACCACTCGATACCGCCGGAAAGCCAGGACCCAGGTCCTGGCTTTTCTGCTTCCGGAGTCCGGAGAATTCCGCGCGCTCAGGCGCGGTACTGCTTCTCTTCGACGAAGCGCGAACCGGCCAGCCGGTTGATGGTGTTCTTGACCTCGACGCGGTCGCCGTTGTGGCGCGCGACCGCGCGTGCAAGCTCGACGAACTCGTCGCCGAAATCCTGCGCGGCTTCCTTCGCGCGCAGCGCGTCCTGCACGTCCCACATGCGCGTATTGGCTTCGCGCAATGCTGTCTTGAGTTCGGCCATTTCGGGCTGCTTGTCCGCCAGCGGTGCCCATAGCGGCAGCAGGCCGTCGAGTTCGGTGCGGACATTGGCCAGCTTCTGCGCGTCGCCGATGCGCTCGGCCTTGATCTCGAGGATGGTGATCTTGTCGGCGAGTTCGCCGATCGACACCGGGGCCATCAAAGTGCTCACGGATTGTCCTCTTCGCGCATGTCGTGGGTGTCAATGGTAACGCGGCGCTGAAGAGGCTTCGCCGGTGATGTGTTCGAACGCCGCGTCGCCGAAGAGCGTGCTGCATCGCGACGTAAACTGTGTGCCGGCGCGATCGGCGCCATGTGTGTGGAGCTGCCGTGCGTTTCAAGGACCGCCTGCCCGTGTGGCTGCACGACTGGCTCGATATCGTGCTGCCGATCGGCCAGATCCTGCTGATCCTGATCATCGCCTGGCTGCTGCGGCTGCTGGTGCGCCGGATCATCGAACGCGTCGGACACCGCTACACGCTGCCGGCCGAAGCCGTCGTCGGCGGACGCCGCGTGACGTCGTTCCTGGTCTATGCGGCGGCGCTGCTGCTGATCCTCGAGCGCATGGGTGTATCCGGCACGGTGCTGTGGACGGCGTTCACCGGTTTCGCCGCCGTAGCGGCGGTCGCGTTCTTCGCGGCATGGAGCGTGCTGTCGAACATCTTCTGCACGATGCTGATTCTGACCACGCGCCCATTTCGGCTTTACGACCACGTCGAGCTACTGGAAAACGGCGAGAAGCCCGGCCTGCGCGGCCAGGTGGTCGATATCAATCTCGTCTACACCACCTTGCGCGAGACCGATGATGGCGATGGCGCGGGCACCAGTCTGCAGATTCCCAACAGCCTCTTCTTCCAGCGTGCGCTGCGCCGCTGGCGTGGCGGCGCGCTGCCTGCGGCGCGTGGTGGCACGGCCGCAGGCGATCCGCTGGACGTCTGAGAACCTGTCCACGATCTTGCTGCGCTTGCCGGGTGGCGCGCGTGCGGTGCTCGAAATGCTCACTTACCCGCACATACATTGCGCTTTCTGTGCTTCGCCACGCACCATCGGGCTGCGCTCGCGACAGATCGTGAACAGGTTCTGGTCCGCGGTCTTCCTCAGGCCAGCGCCGCGGTCACGATGATCTCGATGCGCCAGCCCGGATCGGCGAGCCTGCCTTCGATCGTTGCGCGCGCCGGACCTTGACCCGCCACCACCCAGCGGTCCCATTCGGCGTTCATGCCGGCGAAATCAGCGATGTCGGCGAGCACGACCTGCGCCTGCAGGATGCGCGTCTTGTCGCTGCCGGCCTGGGCGAGCAGCGCGTCGATGGCCTCGAGAACTTCACGCGTCTGCGTGCCGATGTCCGCGCCCGTGGTCTCGGGTACCTGCCCGGCGCAATAGACGGTGTTGTGGTGGATCGTGGCCTCGGACATGCGCGGGCCGGCGTCGATGCGCTGGATCATGGGACTGCCTTGAGATGTGGGGCGCTCATGCTGGACGCCGCGCACGTCGCCGACAAGCCGACGCACGTTCGCATCACGCGCGCTCGCCCGGCACCGCGGTATCGCCGCCCAGCAGTTCGCGCACGTAAAGCCGCTTGACCAGCACGTAGACGACCACGGTCAATGGCGCCGCGAGCAGCAGACCAGCGGCGCCCTGCAGGCTGCCAAAGATCACCAGCGAGAACAGCAGCAGCGCGGGAGGCAGCTCGACGGCGCGTTGCTGGATCAGCGGCTGCAGCACGTTGCTCTCGATCTGCTGCAGCACCACGTACAGCGCGATCGTCGCGAAGCCGACCTGCGGGCTGACGGTGAATGCCAACAGGATGCCGGGAATGGCGGCGACGATAGGCCCGATGATCGGCACGAAGTCGAGCAGGAACGCAATCAGCGCCAGCGCGAACGCGGCCGGCACGCCGAGCAGCCACAGACCGATGCCGGTCATGATGCCCACGACTAGCATCGCGACCAGCTGGCCACCCAGCCACAGGCGTAGCGCACGGCCACTGGAATCGAGCGCATCGGCCGCGGCCGACTTGGCCGATTGCGGCACCAGATGCAGCAGGCCGTTGCGATACATCTCCGGCTGCGCGGCGATGTAGATCGCGCCGACCAGCACGAGGAACATGTCGATCGTGCCGCTGGAGACCGTCATCGCGATCGCGCCGGCACCGCTGGCGATGCGGCCCATGTTGTCGCCGATGGTGTCCAGCTGCTCCTGCACCAGACTGCCGACGCTGGTCTCGCCGAGCCAGTTTTGGAACTGCGCGTACGCGGCCGGCAGCGTGTCGGTGAGCGTGGCGAGTTCGCGCGTGGCCTGCGCGCCGAACATCCACAGCAGCATGCACAGACCGCCGATCAGGACGACCAGCACGATCGCCAACGCGACACCGTGGGGAATCGGCACAAAGCGGCGCAGCAACCCGGATAGCGACAGCAGCAGCGCCGCGACCACGATCGCGCCGAATACGAGCATCAGGACAGGCGTGAGCGCCCAGAACAGCACCAGCACGGCGAGCAGTGCGAGCACGATCAGAACTTGACGGGAAAACAACGCGAGATCCTGCGACGCGGGCATGGTCGATCCAATAAAAAAGGGGCCGCGTCATAACGCGGCGCCCTTTTTGCCATAGCGCACGTGCAAATACGGTGGAGCGCTCAGCGCAGCTGACTGTCCTTGCTGCCGCGTCGGTTGAATCCCCCCTGCGTGTCGTCCGCATCATGTGCCGCCTGGCACGCGACGCACAGACGCACGCCGGGCACAGCCTGGCGACGCGCTTCGGGAATCGGCGCGTCGCACTCTTCGCAGTGCGTCAGACCCGGCCCGCTCCGCAGCTGGCTGCGGGCACGTTCGATCGCATCTTTCACGGTGGCGTCGATCTGATCCTGCACCGCGCCATCGCCAGCCCAACCAGTGGCCATGACGGCCTCCTGCATGTCGCATGTTGACGAGGCATAGACGCTAGCAGGCGCCGCGTTGACTCGGGATGAGCGGCCGCCCCGGTCATAATGGCGTCGATTCCGCTGGAGGACCGACATGGCCCTGACCCTGCTGCTGCGCTGTACCGATCTCGAACGCACGCGCGCGTTCTACACCGCCCTGCCCGGCTTCACCGTCGCCGTTTCCGATGGCGACACGCTGACAGTCACCGGTCACGGTGCACGCGTGGTGTTCACTGCCGCCGATCTGTGGCACCGCGCGCCCACGCTGACCGGCACGCTGTACTTCACTGTCGCCGACATCGACGCCTGTTTCGCGCAGGTGCAAGGCCGTGCGCAGCTCGCGTGGACGCTGCAGGACATGCCCTACGGCGCCCGCGAGTTCGGCATCGTCGACTGCAACGGCTACATCCTGGCGTTCCAGCAAGGCGCCTGAAATGCCTGATGTGCGTACGCCGCGGCTCGCCATCGTCGGTGGCGGGCCGGCCGGCCTGTTCGCCGCCGAACGCGCACGCGCGGCGGGACTGGATGTCGATCTGTTCGAGGCGAAGGGCTCCGTCGGGCGCAAGTTCCTGATCGCCGGCAAGGGCGGCTTGAACCTCACCCATTCCGAGCCGCGCCCCGGCTTCGATGCGCGCTACGGCGCGCGCGATGCGGCGGTCGGTGGCTGGCTCGATCGCTTCGATGCGCAGGCGCTGCGCGACTGGGCCGCGGCGCGTGGCGTGCCCACCTTCGTCGGCAGTTCCGGGCGCGTATTCCCCGAGGATCTGAAGGCCGCGCCGCTGCTGCGCGGCTGGGTGCGGCAGTTGCGCGAGGATGGCGTGCGCTTCCATGTGCAGCATCGCTGGACCGGCTGGGACGACAGCGGCGCGCTGGTGTTCGAGACGCCGGATGGCAGCGTGCGCCACGTCGCCGATGCCACGCTGCTCGCGATGGGCGGCGCCAGCTGGCCGGAGCTCGGATCCG
Organism: Luteimonas sp. AC640a; assembly: GCF_979256585.1. Taxonomy (NCBI): domain Bacteria; kingdom Pseudomonadati; phylum Pseudomonadota; class Gammaproteobacteria; order Lysobacterales; family Lysobacteraceae; genus Luteimonas; species Luteimonas sp. AC640a. The sequence continues at coordinate 732,978 of NZ_CEEDOV010000007.1, forward strand.
ATGGTCGCTGGCAGCCGGTGCTGTCAGCACGCGGCGTCGACGTGGCGCCCCTGGTGCCGGCGAACTGTGGGTTCGACATCGGCTGGAGCGCCCATCTCGCCGAGCGTCATGCCGGTGCGCCGCTGAAACCGGTGGTGCTGCACTGGACCGGTCTCGACGGCACGCCGCACGCGCTGCAGGGCGAGTGCGTGCTGACGACGACCGGCATCGAGGGCAGCGCGATCTATGCGATCTCCGGAACCTTGCGCGACACGATCGCTCGCGATGGCAGCGCAGTGCTGAACCTGGATCTGGCGCCGGGGCGCGATCTCGAGCGCCTGCAGACCGACCTGGCGCGTCCGCGCGGCCGCCGCAGCGTCGGCGAACATCTGCGCCGGGCGACCGGGCTCGATGCCGCGAAGACGGGTTTGCTGTTCGAACTGCTCGATCGCGCCGCACTCGATGATCCGGCACGGGTCGCAGCTGCGATCAAGCGCCTGCCGCTGCGGCTGCAGGCACCGCGGCCGATCGCCGAGGCGATCAGCAGCGGCGGCGGCGTGCGCCTTGAAGCAACTGGCGACGCCTTGATGCTTGATGCCCTGCCCGGCGTGTTCGTTGCCGGCGAAATGCTGGACTGGGAGGCGCCGACCGGCGGGTATCTGCTGACCGCGTGCTGGGCGAGTGCCGCGGTCGCGGTGGATGGGGTGCTGGCGTGGGTGAGCCGCGACGTCGGCGCTGACTGAGTGGAGTTCGGCGTGCGGCAGGTCTTGGGGTCCGCGCGCGAAGCCGTTCGCGCGCGAGCGCGCTCCTACAACCGCAGACGCACCCCTTTTTGTAGGAGCGGCCTTGGCCGCGAAACCTCCCGCAAAGGCCAGCGATCTGCGTCGCGAGCCAATGGCGTCGCAGCAGACGGGACGCACTGCTAGTCCAGCGAATCCGAAAGCCGGAATTCCGATTCGAAGACACGCGGACGTCCATCGAGCGGATCGTCAAACGCGAGCGTGCGGGCCAGCAGCTGCAGCGCGGGGAGAGTTTCGTCAGCCTCTTCCTGCAGCGTCGGATACCAGGGGTCGTGCAGGATCGGGGCGCCGAGTGCGGCCAGGTGCACGCGCAGCTGGTGCTTGCGTCCGCTGACCGGTGACAACGCGTAGCGCCATCGCCTCCTGCCGCGTTCGAGCACGTCGATATGGGTTTCGCTGTTCGGCGGGCCGTCGGTCTCGCACATGCGGAAGAACGGGTCTCCGCGTTCGACGCGGCTGCGGCGCGTCAACGGAAAGACGAGGTCCGGCAATGGCGGCGCCAGTGCCTCGTAGGTCTTGGCGATGCGTGACTCGCGGAACAGCGCCTGATAGCACGCGCGGCTGGCCGGATTCGCCGAGAACAACACAAGCCCAGCCGTGCCGCGATCGATCCGGTGCAACGGGACGAGATCCGGATTGCCGAGCGTCGCCACCAGCCGCGTCAGCAGGGTCTGGGTGACGAAGGCGCCGGTCGGCGCGACCGGCAGGCCATGCGGCTTGTCGGCGACCACGAGCTGATCATCGACATGCAGGATGCGCTCGACGGCGTTGATCACCAGCTCATCGATCACTTCGCGGTAATAGCCGATCTCGGCGCCGACGCGGTACGGCGTCTGCAGCGTGACCGGAGCGCCCTGCGCATCGAGCACCCTGCCCCGCTTTACGCGATCCCGCCAGATTGATGCGTCGACCTGCGGAAAATGCGCGACCAGGGCATCGAATACGGTGGCCCACGGACCCGGCGGCAGTTGCAGCCGGCTCGCCGGCACGCCATCCCGCGGCGGAAACCGCGGGCGGCTCATGCCGGAAACGCGGCGTCAGTCGGTTTCATCAGCCTCTTCGCGGCCCTGCTGGCGGATCACCGCTTCCTGGCGCGCGTCCTCGATCGACCACAGGATCGCACCGGTGTCGGCCTTGCGCGTATCGAACACGAACGTGCCGGTCAGCGGCGAATCGGCCTTCAGGTCACCCGCCTCGTAGAGCGCCCACATCTCCTCGCCGTAATGCGTGTCGGCGAGTTCCGGCGCGAAGCGCGCGAGCGTGTCGCGGACGTTGTGCACGTCGCGCAGCAGCATGTCGCGCGCGGCATTGTTGCCGGCCGCGCTGACGACCTGCGGGAAATCGATCAGCACCGGGCCGTCGGGCGTGGCCAGCACGTTGTACTCGGACAGATCGCCGTGGACCATGCCCAGCACCAGCATCCGCACGATGTCGCGCACCAGCATCAGATGCCACTCGCGGGCCTGGTCGGGTTCGAGATCCACTTCGGCCAGACGGGGCGCACTGAAACCGTCGGCGTCGGTCACCAGATCCATCAGCAGCACGCCGTGGAAGAAGCCGTAGGGCTGCGGCACGCGCACGCCGGCGTCGGCCAGGGCGTAGAGCGCGTCGACCTCGGTGGTCTTCCATGCGGCCTCCTGCTCACGGCGGCCGAACTTGGTCGCCTTGCCCATCGCACGCTGTTCGCGGCTGCCACGGACCTTGCGGCCTTCCTGGTACTGCACGCGCGCCTGGAAACTGCGCTGCGCCATGTCCTTGTAGACCTTCGCGCAACGCACCTCGTCGCCGACCTGGACGACGTACACCGAAGCCTCTTTGCCGCTCTTGAGCGGTCGCAGCACGGCATCGATGATGCCGTCCTCGATCAGTGGCTGCAGTCCCTGCGGGATCTTCATGGTGCGATGGGCTTTCCGGATTGGCCTGACATTGTGCGGCCTGCGCCGGCCTTGCGCCCGAACGGCACCCGACCGACGCATCGCATCAACGTGCCGGAAGCCCCATCTCCTCGAGCAGTGCCGGCGCCGGATAGACCTTGGCCATCAGCCAGCGCATGTAGCGCATGTCGACGTGGATCGCGCGCTTGGTGCGCGGGTCGAACCACCAGCTGGCGCTGACCGACTCCCAGTTGCTGTCGAAATTCAGACCGACCAGTTCGCCGCGCGCATTGAGCACCGGCGAGCCGGAGTTGCCGCCCGTGGTGTCGAGGTTGGTCAGGAAGTTCACTGGCTGGGTGCCGAGCGAGGCTTCGGCGGTGCCCGCGAAATCGCCCTTGGCGATCGCATCGAGCAGCGGCTGCGGCGCGTCGAACGGCACCTGCCCCGTGTTCTTTTCGACGATGCCGGCAACGGTGGTCACCGGCGAAAACGCCACTGCGTCGCGCGGCGCCAGCGCTTCGACCTTGCCGTAGCTCACGCGCAGCGTGCCGTTGGCGTCCGGGTACACCGCGCGACCCTGCTGCGCGCGCCATGCGAACAGGGCGCGCATATAGGCCGGGCGCAGCCGCAGCTGTTCGCCTTCGCGGGTCTTGCGCGCGTCCTCGGCATCGAGCTGCGCGGCGACCAGCTGCGCGGCGAGTGCGAGCAGCGGATCGTCGGCCAGCGGGCGGCCGGCGCGGGCATCGGCGAAGCGCGACAGGCGCTGCGCCTCTTCGCCCAGCGTCGTGCGCGCGTAGACGGTGTCCAGCGCGGTCTTCAAGGATTCCGGCGTGCGGCCGAACGCGGCATCGAAGGCCGGCAGGCGCTGCGCGTCCGGCAACTGCTGGTAACGGCCGACCAGCACCGACAGCAGTGCCTTCTCCGCAGACGGCGCGTAGCGACGCTGGGCCTGGCGCAGCACGCCTTCGATCAGCGCGTGATCGCGCTGCTGGTAGCCGGTCTCGCGCGCGGCATCGTCGGCCTTTGCCGACTCGATGCGCAGGCGCTCGAGCAGCAACGCCGAGCGCAGCAGCTGGGTCTGGCTGGCGACGAGCGTCATCAGCAGATCGCGTGCGCCGGCGGCATCGGCCTGGCCGAGAACCGCCTGCAACGCAGCGATGTCGGTCGCGTCCTCACCGGTGGTCGCGGCCAGCATCGCCGCCTCGTCGTCGCCACGCAGGCGCACCGCGTCGCTGCGCAGCAGGCCTTCGAGCTCACCGGCGGCGCGCTTGCGGTTGTTCTTCAGCGACTGCAGCTGTGACGCATAGCGCGTGCGGATGTCGGCGTCATCGGCGCCGGCGGTCTCGACCGCATCGATCAGCGCATCGAACACCGCCACACGCTGCGGCAGCACGCGCGCGACCTGGGCATCGAACTCGGCCGCGGTGCGATGGCGGAAGGTCGTGCCCGGATAGCCGGCGAGCATCGCGTAGTCGCCCGCGTGCAGGCCGCCACGGGCGATCTGCAGGTGCGCCGGCGGCGCATACGGCACGTTGTCGGCGCTGTAGTCGGCCGGCTTGCCGTCGCGGCCCACGTAGGCGCGCAGCAGGGTGAAATCGCCGGTGTGGCGCGGCCACATGAAGTTGTCGATCTCGTCGCCGTAATTGCCGATTGCGCGCGGCGGCGCATAGACCAGACGCACGTCGCGCAGCTCCAGCTGGCGGATGCGATAGAAATCGGTGCCGTAATACATGTTGGCGACGCTGCAGCGCACCTCGCGCGACGCTTCGCACGCGGCGACGACGCGCTTACCGGCGGCGTCCACCGCATCGAAGTACGCGCGCCCGGTCTTGCCGCGGGCCTCGGCCAGTACCTCGTCGGTGACCTTGTCGAAGCCGACCGTCACCAGCACGCGGAAGTCGGGATTTGAAGGTCGTTCGTCGCCGCGCCCTTCGGCGATGAAGCCGCCGTCGATGATGTTGCGCTCGGCGCTGCTGTTGTACTGGATCACGCCGTAGGCGACGTGGTGGTTGGTCAGCAGCAGGCCTTCATCGGAGACGAAGGCGCCGGTGCCGCCGCCCACCTTGACCACCGCGCTGAGCGGCGGCGCGGTGACATCGGCCAGCGCATCGGCGCGACCGCGGAAGCCCGCCTCGCGCATCGGCTTGGCGATGTCGGGCAGCTGGGTCGGCATCCACATGCCTTCATCGGCGTGTGCGGTCACGGCGGACAGCGCGAGGCCGGCGGCAAGCGCGGCGGTGGCGGGACGGCGGAGCGGCATGCGGGACATCCGAAAGAACCTGACGAGCCGCGACCTTAGCCAGCGGTCGCGGCCAGGGCAACGGTCGGAGCTCATGGAGGGGCGGACTTCAGTTTGCGAAGGGTTTGAGTTGAGCTTGGATTTTCTCTTCCCCTCTGGGGGAAGAGCCTGCCCCGTACTTGATACGGGGTGCCCGGAGGGCCTGCCCCCGCGAAGGCGGGGGGCGGATGAGGGTGCCTTGGGGCTTTACCTGTAAAGCCCTGCCCTCACCCGACGCGCTTTGCGCGTCGACCTCTCCCAGAGGGAGAGGTGGTGGCATCGCGACGGCTGGAAAAGATGCGAATCAGTTCTCCGCCGGACGCACCCGCCAGACCGGTGTCATCGTGACGGTTTCGGACTCGCTCATCAGCTGCAGTTCGCCGTCCTGGATCATCGCGGTCAGGCGCATGCTCCGCTGCAGCAGGCCGACCGCCTCCTCGATCTTCGCCGGGTCGAGATCGACGACGGTGAGATTCTTCAGGCGGGTCAGCGAATTCGCGATCCGATCCCACCAGATCTGCGCGGCGTTGCCGCTGTAGTTGACCACCACGACCTGGCGCGCGCGTCCACTGGCCTTGCGAATGCGGCTCTCCTCCGGCTGGCCGAGGTCGATCCACTGTTCGATGTCGCCGGTGTAATCGCGACGCCACAGGTCGGGTTCTTCCTCGTTGCTGAGGCCGCGACCGAATTCGAGGCGTTCGTCCGCGAACAGCGCGAAGGTGATCAGCCGCACCATCAGCCGCGCTTCGGTTTCCGACGGGTGCTGCGCCAGCACGAGGTCGTGCGAAGCGTAGTAATGCCGGTCCATGTCGGTGACCTGGAGTTCGGCTTTGTAGACGGTGGCCTTGGGCGCCATGAGGACGAGCCTGCGCGAGAGAGGCGCGATTGTAGGTTAAACAGGTGTCAACGCCGGGCGCGGATGTGGTCACGACCACATCATTCCCGGGCTGCGAGCATGCGCGCCATGCCTGATTTACGACGTTCCGCCCCCGCCGCCCTCTTCTCCGACACCACGCCGCCCGCGCTGCTCGAGCGCGTCGACGCCTGGGATCTCGCTGTTGCCGACGGCCCGGTCATCGCGACCGCGATCCATGACGGCCACGCGCTGCGCCCGTCATTGCGCGCCCGCGTCGCGCTCGATGACGACGCGCGATGGCGCGAGGAGGATCCCCTCACCAGCCTGTTGACCCAGGTCGGCGACACGCGCCTGCGAGTGCGCCAGTCGCGCTTCGAAGTCGATCTCAATCGCGCCCGCGCAGAGGCGGTGTACACCGGACCCGAGGCCGCCTGGGGCCTCGATGTCTGGAAGACGCCGCTCGACGATGCCGAGCGCGAGACGTCGCTGGCGCTGCACGACCGGTTCTACGACATGATCGGCGAACTCATCGATCGCACTGTGGCGCGCTGGGGCAGCGCGCTGCTGATCGACATCCACAGCTACAACCATCGTCGCGACGGACCCGACGCCGCCCCTGCTGCGCAGGCCGACAATCCCGATATCGAACTGGGCATCACCACACTCGATCCCGATCGCTGGGGTGAGACCGCCAAACGCTTCACCAACGTGCTGCGCCGACACCCCGTGCGCGGCGCGCTTCCGGACGTGCGCTGCAACGTGCGCTTCCCGACCGGTGGTCATTTCCCCGAGTGGATCTACGCGCACTGGGGTGAACGGGTCTGCACGATCTCGCCCGAATACAAGAAGATCTTCATGGACGAGTGGAGCGGCCGGGCCGATATTTCCGCGCTGTACGCCTTGCGCGATGGCCTGTCGCATGCGGTCGACGCGGTGCGTCCGGAGTTCCTCAAGTGAGCGCAAGCGTTGCCCGGCGGCCGGTCGCACGACCGCTGCCGCCGGTGGCCGCGCATGTGGACGAGGCGCTTGCCGCGCTCGATGCGCGTCTCGACTGGCTGCTGGCGCTGTCGCCGCTCGACGGCGTCGGCCTGTGGAACGCATTCGAATCGTCCGGCCGCACGCTCGAACCCGCTTTGCGCTACGTCGATCTCGACACCGATCTGGCGCAGACCCGCCAGGCGCTCGATGCCCTGCCCGTCGCGGAGATCGAATCGCCTGCGCTGCAAGCCCTGCTGACCGAAAAGCAACTCGAGCTCGGTCGCATGATCGATCTGGTCGAGCAGCGCGACCGCCCGGGTTTCGTCAAGGCCAGCGTCGCGCTGTTCGGCGCGGTGGAGCCGGAGTTGCTGGATCTGGCCGAACGCATCCTGGCGACGGTCGCTATCGGCGACCCCCTGTCCGCCGACTGCGGCATCGATGAAGTGCGCACCCAGGTCGACGCCGAGATCGCCTGGTACCGGGCGCAGGCGCCCGACTTTCATATCGATGTCGTCGTCGACACCGACATCAGTTCGATGCTGATGGTCTCGCATGGCACGTTCTACATCGACGGCAACATCCGTCTGCCGCGGGCGCGCGTGCAGCCGTTGATCCAGCACGAAATCGGCACGCACGTGGTGACGCGTCATAACGGCCGCCAGCAGGCGCTGCGCCAGCTGGAAGTCGGTCTGGCGCATTACGACCCGATGCAGGAAGGTCTCGGCGTGCTCGGCGAATTCCTCGCCGGCTATCTGCCCGGGGAGCGCCTGCGCATCCTCGCCGCGCGCGTGGTCGCCACTTCGATGGCCGCCAACGGTGAACAGCTGCCGGCGATCTTCGCCCGCCTGCACGACACTCACGACATGCCGACCGACGACGCGTTCGATGTCGCCGTACGTGCGCGGCGCGGCGGCGGCCTGACGAAAGACGCCGTGTACCTGCGCGGCCTGCGCGATCTGCTCGCCTATCTGGAAGCGGACGGCGACTTCGATGCGCTGTTCCTCGGCAAATTCGCATTGCCCCAGCTCGAACTGCTGGATGTCCTGGTCGACGACGGCTGGATCGTGCCGCCGGTCCTGCTGCCCCGCTACGTCACCCGCGACGATTTCCGCAGCCGACTCGACGCTTGCCGGCGCACGCCGGTCGAATGCCTTTTCCACACCCACCGCCCCCCGGAGCATGCTGCATGACAGACGGACATCCCCTGCGTTTTGGCTTCGTCGTCAACGACGTCGATACCGAGCAGGACAACTACACCACGATCCGTCTAGCCCGCCGCGCCCTGTCGCGCGGCCATGAGATCGCCCTGATCGGTCTCGCCGATTTCACCTACGACGCCGACGGCACGGTGCGCGCTTGCGCCCACATGCCCTGCGGCAAGGACTATGCCGACGACGCAGCGCTGCTGGCGGATCTGCAGTCTGACGAATGTCCGACCGACCGCATTTCCGTCGACGACCTCGACGTGCTGATGCTGCGCAGCGACCCCGCCGACGAGATGGTCGAGCGTCCCTGGGCGCCGGGCAGTGGCCTTCTGTTCGCACAGCTCAGCGCGCTGAAGCGGGCACTGGTGGTCAACGACCCGACGCATCTGACCGACGCCTCGAACAAGACCTACTTCCAGCATTTCCCCGAGGAAGTCCGGCCGGTGACCTGCATCAGCCGCGACATCGAGGAGATCAAGGCTTTCATCGAAGCACGCGAAGGCTACGGCGTCATCAAGCCGCTGCAGGGTTCGGGCGGCCAGGGCGTATTCGTGGTGACGCCGGAAAGCGGCGGCAATCTCAACCAGATGATCGATGCGGTGCTGCGCGACGGCTACGCGATCGCCCAGGAATACCTGCCGAAGGCGAAGGACGGCGATCTGCGCCTGCTGATGCTCAACGGCCGCCCGCTCGAAGTCGAAGGCACCTACGCCTGCATCCGTCGCTACAACGACAGCGGCGATGCGCGCAGCAACATCAGCGCCGGCGGCAAGTACGAAATGGCCAAGCCCGATGCCGATGCACTGCGTCTGGCCGAACTGGTTGCGCCGAAGCTGATCCGCGACGGCATGTATTTCGTTGGCCTCGACATCGTCGGCGACAAGCTGATGGAAGTGAACGTCGACACGCCCGGCGGCATCAACATGCTCGAAGAACTCACCGGCCTCGATTTCTCGGGCCGCATCCTCGACGACCTCGAGCGCAAGCTGCGCCTGCGCAAGCACTACGGCAAGACGCTCAGCAACGTCGAGCTGGCGATGCTTTGAGCGACGTGTGCCGCGTCAGACCCGGTTGGCGATCTTGATGAGGTTGCCATCCGGATCGCGGACATAGAGGGACAGAATCGGGCCGGTCGCCCCCGTACGGGGCACCGGCCCGTCTTCGATGTGGACGCCTGCAGTGCGCAGTTCGGCCTGCACCTGATCCAGCGGCGTTGTCGTCAGCAGACACGGGTCCGCTGATCCGGGCGTCGGTCGCAACGCCTTCGGTTCGAACGCGTGACCGGCCTGGTGCAGATTGATCTTCTGCACGCCGAATGCGAGCGCGCGCCGGCCTTCGCCGAAGGTCACGACCTGCATGCCGAACACGCGGCCGTAGAACGCGCAGGTCGCGTCGATATCTGCGACGGTCAGCACCAGATGGTCGAGTGCGTCGATGTGCATGGGGTCAGTCTCCTGTCGAGGCAGTGGACAGATGCGTGGGCGACGGCGTGTCCGGGGCGTGGCGCTGCAGATGCCGCGCAGCGACGAACGCGAGCGCCAGCAGCACGAGCGCGCCGCCGGCCAGCACCGGCCAGCCACCGTGCGCCCACAGCCAGCCGCTGGTCGCGCCGATCAGGCTCGAGCCCATGTAGTACGACAGCAGATACAGCGACGCCGCATGGCTGCGATGCGTGCGGCCGAGCCGGCCGACCCACGCACTCGCCGCGGCATGCGCGATGAAGAAGCCGATCGTCAGCAGCACCAGGCCCGGCACGATCATCCACAGCGTCGGTGCAAGCGTCAGCAGCACGCCGGCGGCGGCCAGCAATACACCGGCGACGACGACGGGGCCACGTCCGAAACGATCCGACAGGCCGCCGGCCACCGTCGAACTGACGATGCCGAACACGTAGGCGCTGAAGATCCAGCCGATCTGCGCCTGCCCCAGATTGAACGGCGCCGCGCCGAGCCGGAAGCCGAGATAGTTGTAGACGCTGACGAACACGCCCATCACCAGGAACGGAATCGCGAACAGCCACGGCAGCAGCGGATCGCGCAGATGCCCGCCCCAGGCGCGCAGGTGGAAGCGCAGATTGATCCCGCGCTGGCGCACGAAATGCCGCGATTTCGGCAGCAGCCATACGAAGGCGATCGCGACCAGCAGATCGAAGCCGCCGAGCAACGCGAGCGCGGTGCGCCACTCGAACCAGTCGGTCAGGAAGCTCACCGACAGCCGTCCCATCATCCCGCCGAAGGCATTGCCGGCGACGTACAGCCCGACTGCCGACCCCAGCCGCTGCGCCGGGAATTCCTCGGCGAGATAGACCATCGCCACCGCCGGCACGCCACCGAGCGCGACGCCTGCGAGCGCCCGCACGACCACCAGGCTCGGCCAGTGCGACAGCATCGCGGCGACCATCGTCAACACGGCGGCGACGGCCATCGACACGAACATCAGGCCGCGGCGACCCAGATTTTCCGACACCGCGCCTGCGCAGAAGATCGACAGCGCCAGACCCAGCGTCGCCAGCGACAGCGGCAGCGAACTCGCGGCCGGCCCCACGCCGAACTCGCGTGCGAATTCGGGCAGCAGCGGCTGCACGCCGTAGAGCAGCGAGAACGTGGCGAAGCCGGCGAGGAACAACGCGAGGCGGATACGGCCGGGGCGCAGAGGCGCCGGCGAAGTGGCGGACATCGGGAACGGGTGCAGCGACGTGGGCGGTCAGTATCGGCCTGCGGGGTCACGCAGGCCAGTCAACGGGATGGATCGGTGTGTCACGGTCGCTCGCACGCGTATACGACCGGCGCACGGCCTCAACCCGGCGCAGGCCCTGCCGGGACCGGCGCATTGCCACCGCGCACCACGCGCACCGGCACCGACTTGCCCGCCGGCACATGACTGTCGATCGCATGATGCGAGACCGGAATCAGCGGATTGCATTCCGGGTAGTAGGCCGCGATGCAGCCGCGCGGAATGCGGTACGGAATCGCGCGCAAGCCGCCGACTTCGCGCACCTCGGCATCATTGTCGAAATCCGCCGCCAGTGTGATCTGCTCGCCGTCGTCCAGTCCCAGCTCGGCAATGTCGTCGGCGTTCATCAGCACCACGCGGCGCGTCCCGTCGATGCCGCGGAAGCGGTCGTGGTAGCCGTAAACCGTGGTGTTGAACTGGTCGTTGCTGCGCACGGTCAGCAGTCGATAGCGCCCCGCCTTGTCGGAAAAGCCGGTCGCGCAGATCACGTCGGGCACGTGGAACTCGGCCTTGCCGCTTTCGGTCGACCAGCGACGTTCGCGCGCCGCGACCGGGCGCGGAAAACCTCCGGGCGTGTACAGACGCGCATTGAAATCGCGGAACTGCTCGGGATAGGTCTCTTCGATCGCATCGCGCACGCGTGCGTAGTCGCTGACCCACGACTGCCACGGTGCGCACGCGGCGCGTTCCGGCGACAGGATCGCCTGCGCAAGCGCAGCGACGATCGCGGGCTCGGAGCGCAGCATCGGACCGGCCGGCGGACTGTTGCCGAACGAGGCATGGATGCAGGTCGTGCTGTCTTCGATGCTGACGCGCTGCGCCACGCCGTCCTGCACGTCTTCTTCGATGCGGCCCAGGCACGGCAGCAACAGTGTCTCGCGCCCACACAGCAGGTGGTTGCGATTGAGGTGCGTGGCGATCTGCAGACTCAGGGCAAGCCCCTGCCAGGCAGGTTCCAGCCGGCCGGTATCGGGCGCGGCGCGGGAGAAATTGCCCCCGAGTCCGATGAAAGCTTCGACGCTGCCGTCGAGGATGCCTTCCACCGTGCCGACCGTATCGAGTCCCTTCTCGCGCGGCGGCTCGAAGCCGTACTGCGCAGCGAGTTTGTCGAGTGGCACGAGCTCGGGCTTCTCGGAAATGCCGACGGTGCGCTGCCCCTGCACGTTCGAATGCCCGCGTACCGGGCAGATGCCGGCGCCCGGACGGCCGACGTTGCCGCGCATCAGCGCGAGGTTGCAGACCATGCGCACGTTGTCGACGCCGTGGCGATGCTGGGTCAGGCCCATGCCGTAGATCAGGATCGACGAATCGGCCTGCGCGTACACGCCGGCCACGCCTTCGATATCGGCACGCGACAATCCGCTCTCGCGCTCGATGTCGGTCCAGTCCGCCGCGCGCAGCCAGGCTTCGAATGCTTCGAAGCCGTTGGTGTGGGTCTCGATGAAACCGACATCGAGCACGCGCGCGCGGCCGTCCGCCTGCGCCGCGTCGTCGAGATCCAGCAACGCGCGCGCCAGGCCCTGCATCAGCGCGATATCGCCGCCCGCGCGGACCGGGAAGTAGGCATTGCTGATCCGCGTCGACGCGCCGGTGGCCATCGCCAGCGGTTCCTGTGGATTGGTGAAGCGCTCCCAGCCGCGTTCGTACAACGGATTGAAGGTGATGATCTCCGCGCCACGGCGCGCGGCTTCCTGCAGCGGATGCAGCATGCGCGGGCTGTTGACGCCGACGTTCTGCCCGAACGAAATGATGCAGTCGGTGTGCTCGAAATCTTCCAGCAGCACGGTGCCGACCGGCACGCCGATGCTGCGCGGCAGGCCGACGGATGTGCTCTCGTGACACATGTTGGAGCTGTCGGGCAGATTGTTGTTGCCGTACATGCGCGCCAGCAGGCCATACATGTAGGACGTTTCCAGCGACGCGCGTCCGGACGCGTAGAACACCGCGCGTTCCGGTGCCATGTCGCGCAGCACGCCCCCGGCGATGGCGAAGGCCTCGTCCCAAGACACCGGCACATAGCGATCGCTGGCGGCGTCGTAACGCATCGGTTCGACCAGCCTGCCGGCCGCTTCGAGATCGTGATCGGCCCAGGTCAGCAACTCGGTGACGGTGTGCTCGGCGAAAAACGCGGCATCGACGCGTCGCGTGTCGAGTTCCCACATCGTCGCCTTGGCGCCGTTCTCGCAGAACTCGAAGGTGTGCGGCTCGGCCGGCTTGGCCCAGGAGCAGCTGACGCAGGCGAAGCCGTCGATCTTGTTCTGCCGCTGGAGCTGCCGCGTCCCCTCGACCGTCTGCGCGCCATCGCCAATGCCATAGCGCAGCAGGGAGCGGACCGAACCCCAGCCGCCTGCCGGCGCCTCGTAGGGCTTGAACGTGGGATGCGACTCGGTCATGGCGGGCTCCGGCGTTGACTGAGCCGACTACACTCCGCCGGCTCGCCTGCCCAACACGTGAAATCCGGCTCACATTACGCAAACACAGACGCCCACATGCTGGCCGCATGCAGGATGTCGCCAAGCTACGCTGTCCCTGGTGCGGAGAACGTTTCGAGACGCTGGTCGATGCCAGCGTTGGCGATGCGGACTATGTCGAGGACTGCCCGGTCTGCTGCCGGCCCATCGAAATGCACTTGGCCGTCGACGACGATGGCATCCGGCTCGACGCAGGGCGTGAGGACTGAGGCGACCTCAGGCGTGATCGGCGCTCGCAGGTGTGAGTTCCCAGAACGTGCGCACCAGAGGCGCGGCATCTTCCCAGCTCATGTCCGGGTTCCGTCGCAGCCGCAGCCAGCCTTCGCGCAACTGCGTTTCGCTTTCGCTCCACGAGCGGTCCTGCAGATACTCCCGTGACATCTGTCCATAGATCCGGCACAACTCGACGTCGTCTGCGTTCACGTCGGTTTCCTTGTTGGGAAGGACGGATGCGGCGCCATCCGACGGCCGCACCACGTCGTCAGCATGTGAAAGGGGCGCAGTCAGGGTCTGTGCGTTGACGCACTTAGTTCAGTCAGCTGTATGCGCGCTGCCGTACATACGACACCGCATTCAGACGGGAAAATCTAGACTTGTTCATCAGATGGACCTTTCGCAGCGCATGAAGAAGAAAGCGCCCTGGGCGCCGCTCAATGGATTGCTGCAGGACCTGCCCGACGACGTCTGTGACCGCGTCGGCGATGAGGTCCAGCTGGTCGACATGCCGGCTGGCAAGGTGTTGCACGAAGCCAACGTGGCCCAGACGACGATCTACTTCCCGCGCGAAGGCATCGTGTCGCTGATGTATGCGCTGGAGAGTGGGGACACCAGCGAGTTCGCGATGGTCGGCAACGAAGGCATGGTCGGCATCGGCCTGCTGACGGGCGCGCGCAGCGTGCCGACGCGCGCCGTGGTCAAGGTCGGCGGCGAAGCGCTGGCCCTGCGCGGCGAGTTCGCGATCCGCGAGTTCCAGCGCGGCGGCGCGTTCCAGGAAATCCTGCTGCGCTACTTCCAGGCGCTGGTGACCCAGACCGCGATGACCGGCGTCTGCAACCGTCATCACACCGTGGACAAGCAGCTTTCGCGCTGGCTGCTGCTGGTCAACGATCGCGTGGGTTCGGTCGAGATCAAGATGACCCAGGAACAGATCGCGCACCTGCTGGGCGTGCGTCGCGAAGGCATCACCGAAGCGGCGCGGCGCCTGCAGGATGACGGCTGCATCCGCTACAGCCGCGGCGTGATCCAGGTGCTGGATCGCGAATGTCTGGTGGCCCGCTCCTGCGAGTGCTACGGCGTCGTGCGCACCGAATACGACCGCCTGCTGCGTCCGGCGCTCGAAGGCTGAGCCCTGCCGGCGCTTCGCGCCGATCGCCTGCAAGATCCTTGGCCGCGTCGTCACGGCAGGTTGCACCTGCCGCGAGAGCATGGGCGCATTCCCTAGAAGGAGTCGCCCATGAGCCAGACGCCCCCACGCATTTTCAGCCGTCGCGAGGATCTCGACGCGATCGAACAGCGCATCGTGCTGCTCGACGACGAGGCCCGGGTGCGGGTCACGCTCGATGATGGCAGCGTGGTCGAGGGCACCGTATCCGCCAGGCCGACACTGGAGATCTTCCGCAACGCTGATGGCGACGAAGGTCACAACGCCCGGTTGCGACTCGACGACCTCGAACACCCGGCGACCGCGCATCGTCTCTGGGTGGGGGATGTGCGCACCATCGAGCGGCTCGGCGCGGCCTGAGCCGCATCGGCACTGGTTGCAACACGTGCCCGTTCCGACCGTCGCAACCGTCAAGTCCGCGCTCAGTCCGTGCAGCGCACGCGATTGACGCCCTCGCCCGCGTCGTCGCCGACGAACAACGCATCCGGGCCGTCCAGCCGCAGGGTGCGCTCGGCCGTCCAGGTCTGGCCTTCGCCTTCGTAATCCGCAGTCACCCGCACCGCATCGTCGTTGTCTGCCACCACTGCCGTCGGCGTGGCGATGCTTTCGTGGAAGCGCAGCGCGCCCGGCTCGACACGCAGGGCCATATCGCTGCCGCCGGATGTGCAGGCCGCCGCATCCGAATCCCAGCGCCCCACGAACCGCTCGGGAATCGTCGTCGAGGGGGCTTCGCCTGGCGGCGTCGGGACCGGCATCGATGCAGGACGCGCACAGCCGCGGAACGGGCCGTGGCCATCGATGGTCAGCAGGCCTGTCATCGGGAAGCGTGCACCCGACATGTCGTCCTCGCAGCGCATCCGGCGCACGATCAGGACCACCGAGCCGTCCGCATCCGATGCATCGATACGCCGGCCATCGGCGGTCATGGATGCGCGTGCGCCGGTGAGGCGGCGTTCCGGCGCATCGATGCCACGCAGGACCACCGTGTCGCCTTCGACACGCGCCTGCCAGAACGGCTCGTTGGTCGACACGACGACATCGTCATCGCGACTCGCAACCGGTGCCGCGGCGTCGGGCGCGTTGGCGACCGGAGCGGGGGCGCTGTCAGTTGCAGCGTCAGGCTGGCATGCGGCCAGCAGCAAGGCGGCGGGCAACAGCAGATGGCAGGAGCGGATTCGCATGACGGGGCTTCCTCGGAACAACGTCTGCGCAGAATGACTGGCCACGTGTTCATTTTCGGTCACGCCGACTGCGATCCCACGCAAGCGCATGATTGCGTTGTGATTTTCGCTGCAGCGCAGCATCGCGGACGGCGTCGACATCCGGTGAAAATGTCCTGAATTTTCAATATGTTATAATTCAAAACCTTCGCTGAATGTTGCCGGAGGTTTGTCATCCCAGTCGTCCGTAATCTCGCCGCACTGCTCGTCGGCGTTGCCCTGTTGTTGATGGGCAGCGGCCTGCTGGGCACGTTGCTGGCTGTCCGCGGCGGTCTCGAAGGCTTCAGCGATCAGACCCTGGGTCTGATCATGTCGGGTTACTTCGTCGGGTTTTTCCTGGGCACCTATATTGCGCCGGGCCTGATCCAGCGCATCGGGCACATCCGCGCATTCGCGTTCTACGCGGCGCTGTGCGCGGCCGCCGTGCTGTTGCATCCGATCCTCATCGATCCCTGGGCCTGGGCTGTGTTGCGCGTGATCACGGGCATTGCGCTGGTCGGCCTCTACACGGTCATCGAAAGCTGGCTCAACGTGGAGGCGCCGCGGGAGAAACGCAGCCAGGTCTTCGCGGTCTACATGGCGGTGAACCTGCTGGCGCTGGCCGCAGGTCAATGGCTGATCGGTTTCCAGGATCCCGCCTCGTTCGCTCTCTTCAGCGTCGTGGCCATCCTGATCTGTCTGGCAGCGCTGCCGGTTGTCGCCAGCCGCATGACCCAGCCGACACTGCCGATCGTGCCGCGCCTGGCGCTGGCCGCCTTGTGGCGGACTGCGCCAGCCGCGGCCACGGGTGCATTGCTGGCCGGCGTGGCGATGGGCGGTTTCTGGGGCATGGGCGCGGTGTACGCGGCCGGCCTCGGCCTCGATCTGCAGGGAATCGCTTCACTGATGAGCGCCACGATCCTCGGCGGCGCCCTGCTCCAGTGGCCGATCGGCCGGCTCTCCGATGGCGGAGACCGGCGTACGACACTGGCGCTGATCTGCGCGGCGGCCGCGCTGATCGGCGTTGCGATGATGTTCGCCGCCGATCGTTCGCAACTCGCACTGTTCGGGCTGTTCTTCCTGTTCGGGGGTGTGGCGTTCGCGATCTATCCGATCTGCGTCGCGCATCTGCTCGATCACCTGCCCACAGAGGACACGCTGTCGGGCTGCTCCAGCCTGCTGCTGCTCAACGGCGTGGGCTCGGCGATCGGACCGGCCATCGTCGGCGTCGCGATGTCGCGCTTCGGCCCGACCGCCCTGCCCGCGTCGTTCGCGGTGATTCTCGGTGCACTCGCACTCATCGCGGCCGGTCGCCGCCTGCTGCGCCAGCGTGACAACGACCATCCGGCCAGCTTCCACCCGATGCTGCGCACCACGCCATCGGCGCTCGAACTGTTGCCTGAAACCGGCCCTGCACCCGAGGGGCCCGATCTTTCCGATCCACACCACAAGGACCCACATTGACTCAGGAATCCACCAACACAGACCTCACGCCCGCCAATACCCCGTTCGTGCCGCGACTGATGCTCGCGACCGACCTCGACGGCACCTTCCTCGCCGGATCGCCCGCGCATCGCCAGCAGCTCTACCGCCTGGTCGACCGCCATCCCGAGATCCGCCTGACCTTCGTCACCGGTCGCGGCCTCGAAGCCGTCATGCCGCTGCTGTCCGACCCCAGCCTGCCGCGTCCCGATTACGTGATCTGCGATGTCGGCGGCACCGTCGTCGACGGCCACACCTTGCAGCCGATCCAGCCCTTGCAGACGCGTATCGATCGTCGCTGGCCGGGCGAGCGCGCCGTGGCCGATGCGATGGCGGACTTCCCCGGTCTCGTGCGCCAGGACGTGCCGCAGGAACGTCGTTGTTCGTATTTCTGCGAACCCGAAGCGCTGGCCGGCGTGCGCGGCGACATCGAAGCGACCGCGCGCAAGCTGGGCTGCTCGGTGCTGTATTCGGCCGACCGCTATCTCGACATCCTGCCGCCCGATACCGACAAGGGCCGCACGCTCGCCGCGCTCGCCGATCACCTTGCGCTGCCGCGCGAGCGCGTGCTCGTCGCCGGCGACACGCTCAACGACCTGTCGATGTACACGTCCGGCTTCCAGGGCGTGTGCGTGGGCGAATCCGAACCCGCGCTCGTCAAGGCCACCGACCAGTTGTCGAACGTGTTCCATGCGCAGTCGCCTGGGTGCGGCGGCATTCTCGAAGCGATCACCCATTTCGACCTGCTCGAGTCCGATGATCCGCACCTGCGCAAGACGGCCGAGCCCGATACCGGACACTCGGATCTGGTCATGGTCTATCACCGCCTGCCGTACGAGGAATACGTGGAGGACGGCGAGCGCAAGCGCCGGCGCCCGACCTCGCCCAACGGCATCATCCCGAGCCTGCTGGGTTTCTTCGGCAGCGGGCAGAAAGGGTCCTGGGTCGCGTGGAGCATCGACGATCCGAAGCTCGGCAAGTTCGAAACGCGCACGCCGGTCGATGCCGATGCCTATCCCGACCTCACCGTTGCGCGTGTGCCGCTGACGCAGACCGAGGTCGACGCGTTCTACAAGCGATTCTCGAAAGAGGCCTTCTGGCCGATGCTGCACACGTTCTGGGAACGCGCGCGCTTCAACGAGGACGACTGGAAGATCTATCTGCGCGTGAACCGCAAGTTCGCCGAAGCCACCGCTGCCGAAGCTGCGCCCGGCGCGACGGTCTGGCTGCACGACTACAACCTGTGGATGGTGCCGGCGTATCTGCGCGAACTGCGACCCGACGTGCGCATCGCGTTCTTCCACCACACCTACTTCCCGTCGGCCGACGTGTTCAACGTGGTGCCGTGGCGCCGCGAGATCCTCGGCAGCCTGCTGCAGTGCGACTACATCGGCTTCCACATTCCGCGCCAGGTCGAGAACTTCGTCGACGTGGTGCGCGGTGCGATGCCGACCGAAACGCTGGCCCGCGAAGGTTGCGCGCCGCGCTTCCTGACCTACGGGTGCGCCGTGGGGCTGGATGAAACCACGACCCGCATCCGTGTCGGCGATCGCGTGGTCGGCCTCGGTGCGCATCCGGTCGGCACCGACATCAAGCGCATCGAGAAGGGGCTGGCGCAGCCCAAGGTGCGCGTGCGCCTGGAACAGATCCGTCGCGAATTTTCGGGACGCAAGCTGGTGCTGTCGGTCGAGCGCCTCGACTACACCAAGGGCACGCTGGAGAAGCTGCTCGCGTTCGAGCGACTGCTCGGTGAACAGCCCGACCTCCGCGGCAAGGTCACGCTGCTGATGATCTGCGTGCCGGCGTCCAAGGAAATGACCGTCTACCAGGAACTGCAGACGCAGATCGAACAGGCCGTCGGCCGGATCAATGGCCGCCACGCGATGCTCGACTGGAGTCCCGTGCGCTTCTTCGCCCGCAGCCTGCCGTTCGAGGAAGTCCTCGCGCATTACGCAGCGGCCGATGTCATGTGGATTACGCCGCTGCGCGATGGCCTGAATCTGGTCGCCAAGGAATTCGTCGCCGCGCAGGGCATCGAAGGTTCGTCGGGCACGCTGGTGCTGTCGGAATTCGCCGGCGCCGCTGCCGAACTCAAGGGTGCGGTGCTGACCAATCCGCACGACCAGACCGATCTGGTCGCCGGCCTGCGCCAGGCCCTGTCGATGCCCGAGCACGAGGCCGTCGGGCGTCAGCGCCAGCTGTTCGACATCGTCCACTACTACGACGTCGAGCGTTGGGGTCGCGACTTCCTCGAAGCCGTTGCCACCGCAGGCAGCGGCGCCGACCAGCACCGGTATGCGATGCGCGGGCTGGCGGCCTGACCGGATGCGGGAGCGCTTCGTGCAGGCATGTGCGAAGCGTTTCCGTGTGTTGCATCGGAATCGCGCTGTCGGGTCGGCAACACATTCCTGCATCTGCGTCGCGTGCCAGAACAACCGCATCCATCCAGCACCTCTCCCTCCGGGACTACGTGCCCGCCGGGGTAGAGAGCCTGCCCCGGACCTGATCCGGGGTCGACGCGCATCGCACGTCGGGTGAGGGAATGGGAATGACAGCGCACGTTTGAAGTCTCGAGCTTGCTCGCAGCTCTCAGGGCTGAAAGCACGCTGGACGACAGCAACGATGGGTTTCGCTGCGCTCTACGCATGTTACGAACAGCGCAGACATCGCTTCCAGCAACGCCACCCTCCGTTCACCGCATCTCGCCTAGCCTGCAGTCTCACGTCGGCACACCACGCCGGCGCCCGCCTTGAAGAGGACGCCACATGCGCGCAGCACCCGCCACCGCTCTCCTGCTCACGTTTGCTTTGGCCGCATGCGGCGGTGAACCGATGCCCGCAGCGCCGACGACGGACACGCCACCGCCTCCGCCGCCTGCCGCCGCAGAGCAGGCACCGCCGACCGGCTCGCTCACCGCGCGGGAAGCAGAAACCGAGCCATCGAACACCATCGACTACGACTGCGAAGGCACGCGCATCACGCTCGCGCAGGAAGGCGAAGGCGATGACGCCCACGTGCAATTCGTCGTCGACGGGGTGACCCTGGACCTGCCGCGCGCCGAAACCGCGCAGGGAGATCGCTTCGCCGATGCGGACGGCAACGTGTTCTGGAGCCACGGTACCGACGAAGCACGGTTGACCCTGCAGGGTCAGCACGAGCGCAACTGCGCACGCGTTTACTGAAGTTCCTGCCCATTCATCGCCTCCGGCAATCGGAGGCGATATGCTCGACCGGCCCTCCCCGCCCCCTCGCGTCGATCCGATCCATTCAAGGCAAGGAGACGACCATGCGCTGGTTCACCCCCGTGTTTACTGTGGCCATCGGCCTGTCGCTGGCGGCGTGTTCGCCGGCCGAGGCACCCCCCGCCGACGATGCACCCGCGCCACCGGCGGCCGGCAATACGCAAGACACACCGCCCAACAGCGAAGTGCCCAGTGCCGATACCGCACCGCAGCTGCAGGTCGTGCATTACGACTGCGAAGGCACACCGGTGGATGCGTCGTTCGACGGCCTCGGACAGGTGAGCATCGCGGTGGATGGCGCCAATCACGTGCTGCGCACCGAAGACGGCGCGTCCGGAACGAAGTACGTCGACGGTGCCGGCATCGTGCTGTGGACCCGCGGTGGACACGACGCGCTCCTGACCCGGCCCGACCATCCCGACCGCACCTGCACCGGCGCACCCGCCGCGCCGGTCTGAGGCGCCTGCGTACGCGCTACCCGCGCGTACGCTTTTTCTCGTGGTGAGTACGGGCATGCACTCGCGCAAGCGCACATTCCCCGATCGCCCAGTGGCGCACGTAGACCATCGTCCAGCAGGCACGCCGCGCCTGCGCCGCTAAGCTGCCCGGTCGTTTCCCACGACGGTATCTGCCATGTTCCAGCGCGCCACGCGCCTGTCCGTCCGACTCGTCGAACGGTTCCTGCCCGACGCCTACGTCTTCGTCCTGATCTTCACCGCGCTGGCCTTCATCGCTGCCTTCGCGATCGAACAGACGCCACCGCTCGAACTCATCCGCTACTGGGGCACCGGTTTCTGGGAGCTGCTCGGCTTCTCGATGCAGATGCTGCTGGTACTGGTGACCGGCTTCATTCTCGCCAAGACGCCGCCGGTCAAACGTGGCCTGACGTGGATGGCCTCACGCTGTCGCACACCGAAGAACGCGATCGTCGTCGTGACGCTGGTTGCGATGGCCGCGAACTGGATCAACTGGGGTTTCGGTCTGGTGATCGGCGCGCTGTTCGCGCGCGAAGTGGCGCGTTTCGTGAAGGTCGACTACCGCCTGCTGGTGGCCAGCGCGTACTCGGGTTTCGTCATCTGGCACGGCGGTCTGTCGGGCTCGATCCCGTTGACGATCGCGACCGAAGGTCACTTCATGCAGGAGGCGATCGGTCTGATCCCCGCGTCGGAGACGATCTTCGCGCCGTTCAACCTGCTGATCATCGCCTTGCTGGTGGTCGTCATTCCGCTGATCAATCGAGCGATGACGCCGTCAGACCAGGACACGGTGCTGTTCACGCCGCCCCAAGATCCCGAGCCCCCCGTCCTCGCCCAGGACTCGAGTCCGGCCGAGCGTCTCGAGCATGGCTGGATCCTCTCGGTCGCGGTCGGTGTCGCCGGTCTGGTGTTTCTCGCCGATCACTTCATCGCCGGCGGCGGGCTGAATCTCAACATCGTCAACTACGGCTTCCTCATGCTCGGCATCGTGCTGCATCGCACGCCGGCGCGCCTGCTGGCCGCGTTGCAGGAAGCGATCAAGGGCGGCGCCGGCATCGTGATCCAGTTTCCGTTCTACGCCGGCATCATGGCGATCCTGGTCGGCTCCGGACTGGCGGCGACGCTGTCGGGATGGTTCGCGTCCTTCGCCAGCGCCGACACGCTGCCGGTGCTGACGTTCCTGTCGGCGGGCCTGATCAACATGTTCGTGCCGTCGGGCGGTGGCCAGTGGGCGGTGCAGGCGCCGGTCATGATTCCGGCCGCACAGGCGTTGGGCGCCGATCTGCCGCGCGTGGTGATGGCCGTGGCCTGGGGCGATGCGTGGACCAGCATGCTGCAGCCGTTCTTCGCGCTGCCGCTGCTCGCGATCGCCGGACTCAAGATCAAGGACATCATGGGCTACTGCCTGATGCTGCTGTTCGCGTCCGGCGC
The DNA here is from genome assembly GCF_979256585.1 of Luteimonas sp. AC640a. Classification (NCBI taxonomy): domain Bacteria; kingdom Pseudomonadati; phylum Pseudomonadota; class Gammaproteobacteria; order Lysobacterales; family Lysobacteraceae; genus Luteimonas; species Luteimonas sp. AC640a. Next base: position 755,363 of record NZ_CEEDOV010000007.1, read on the forward strand.
GATAATCAGCCTGGTGTTCCTGCTGCTCTGATCGCAGCTGCAGAACCCGCCGCGCGCATGACACGCGGCGGGTTTCGATTCACTCCGCGTGACGCTCGGCGATCTCCGCCAGTCGCGCATCGAGCGCTTCGCGCGACCACCAGCGACCACGTGCCATGACGCCGAGCGGCGCCTGCGCATGCGAGAGGTCTTCGCGCGGATCACCGGCCAGCAACACCAGATCCGCACGACGGCCGACTTCGACTGTGCCGAACGCATCCGGGGTGCCCAACGCCCGGGCCGCATTGCGGGTGCCGGTGACCAGCACTTCGTACGGCGTCAGACCGGACGCCTGCATCATCGCCATCTCGCGATGGATCGAGAAGCCCGGCACGTTGAAGAACTGCGGTGCGTCAGAGCCGAGCACGATCGGCGCATCGCCGTCATGCAGCGCCTTGAGCAGTTCGCGGCGCAGCGTGACAAGCGCCTGCGCAGCATCGGGCTGGAAGGTGTCGCGCGCCGCGTACTCGTGCTTCGCACGACGCCAGCGCTCGCGCTCGGACGCCGGCATGTAACGCATCTCCGGCCACTGCAGCATGGCTTCCGGCGTTTCGGACGAGGCCATGTGCTCGACGAGGGTCAGCGTCGGCACATTCCAGGTGCCGGCCGCCTGTGTGCGGGTGACGGCTTCATCGATGCGGCCGCGATCGGCCCACTGCACCCAGCCACTGCCGAACCAGCCTGCTTCGCGGTCGGCGGTCTCGGTGCCCGGCGGCACCAGAAACTCGACGTAGCGATCGAAGTGATCGATCGAGGCCTGCTCCGCATCGAGCGCCACGTCCAGCGGTACGGCTTCGGGAATATGGCCGGCGAACGGAATGCCGACCGCGTGCGCGGTCTCGGCCATGCGCGGATATGCATCGGCCGGAATGCTGCCGATCTTGACCAGATCGAACCCGGCGGCGTGATGCGCGCGCACCTCCCGTGCGGCTTCGTCGGCACTCTCGCTGCGCAGCCACGGACTGGCGACGACCATCGTCGGACCATCGACCTCACCACGTTCGATGCGTGCGCGCAGCTCCGGATGCGAGACATCGCCCGACATATTGCGCACCAGCGTGATGCCATTGGCCAGATACAGATCCAGCGTGTCCTGCACGTAGACCGGATCTTCGCCGCCCGGCACATGACCGTGGAACTCGGCGAGGCCCGGCATCAACACACGACCCTCGCCCGCGATGCGCGTCGCATCGTCCGGCACCTCGACGTCATCGCGCAGACCGATCGCGGCAATGCGGCCATCGCGAACGATGACCGTCTGCGAGGACAGGCGTACGTCGCGGTCCATCGGCAGCACGTCGACATCGACGAATGCGAACGTGCCGGCGGCGCCGGCGTCCGTGGTCGTCTGCGCCTGCGCGGCGCCTGCCAGCAGCAGACTCGTGGCCGCAATACCGCACCACCACCTCATGTGGACGGACGTGCGTGCAGCGCAACGTTGAGCTGGTCGATCACAACGATCCAGTCGGCGTCCTCGATGCGTTCCTCGCGCAGGAGCTGCGCTTGCGATTCCGTCCAGAACGGCGCCTCTTCAAGGCGCACGTCATCGGGTAGCGGACCGTGTTCGGTAATGAAGGCGCGGATCGAGGCCTCGTCGTTGGGCAGGCCCAGCTGGGCGAAGAGTTCTGAAAATGGGTGGACGGTCGGTTCCATGGTGCACTCCAAGAAAGTCGTGCACCGAGCGTAACGTGGCCTGCGCCAACGCCACTGCAGGCCATCGCGGATTTCCGGAAGCCGGAAACGCGAGCCGCCCGGCAAGCGGGCGGCTCGGTCGTACTTGCGGAAGGTTGCGGGCTAACTGGTGACTTTCTTGGCGATCGTCAGACCCAGCACGAACAGCACGACAGCGATGATGACCGCTGCCCAGAACAGGAACTTCGCGATACCCATCGCACCACCGGCAACGCCGCTAAAACCGAGCGCGCCGGCGACAAGGCCGATGACTGCGAAAATGATGGCCCACTTGATCATGAAACATTCTCCTTGCGGGGCGACGCGATCACGCGGCGCCAGTGGCCGAAATCTTCCGCCGCCTGCGGTGCGGAACGCGTGAAGCAGGACCCCGCCGCCTCAGCGCATCCGTACCGCGAGTGCGCGCAGTGTGCAAACCATCCAGAGCAGGATCAGCATGATCACCGTCTTCTGAGCGAGTCCACGCGGTGCATCGCGCCACGCAGCAAGCACCCACACCGACGCAATGCACAGCAACGCGAAGGGCAATGCCCAGCGCGCGGTGCGCCGCCAGTGTGGATCGCGCAGGAAGCCGAGCGCCTGCACCAGCATGCCGGTGGTCGCGAACAGAAAGGCGCCCTGTGCGGACAGGCCATGGATCAGCCCTTCCAGCGATCGATCCACGCCCGGCATGTCCATCCACGCATACGCCGTGATCGACAGCGACGTGCCCGCGAGCGCGAACAGCAGCAGCGCCGCCGCGCTGCGCGCCGATGGCGCATGTGCTTCGCGCAAGGCCCATCCCAGCGCGACCATGCCGACGCCGAGCGCGACATAGGCGATCTGCAGCAACGGACCCCAGGCGCCGATCAGATACAGACTCATCTGGCTGGCGATGGGATCGAGCTCGGGACGCAGCGCATGCAGCGCAATCGCCGTCATGACGAACACGACGAGACTTGCGGCAGCGATGTGGTGCGCGCGGCGGATCGCCGGGCACCGCGCGACGGGGAGATGTGCGGACATCGAAGACAGGCGTCGAAGTATCGCGACGCATGCTACCCGAGCCTCCAGGTTCCGCCATCCGCACGAGAGACCACGCCACAATCCCGACGCTGTCCGATGAGGCGGACGCAGAGATTTCGGGCGGGCCGACGCGCTGCGCCGGCGTCTGGACCGCGTCGGCAGCCGGGCTCGGCTGCTGCTGCAGAACGAGGCGTCTCGTCCGGAGTGCGTCGCAGACCCCGGTGAAGGGCGATCGTCAGCACGCATCGGCGTGCGGACGCTCCGGACCGGCACGGGTAACGCTGGCGACGCCGACCATCGCGCCTGAACCGCCCCGGGGCGCTTGGGCAGGTCCGGGGCCGAGCATAGCCCCCGGATGCTATGCTCGATCCTCGGGCCGCGCCCGATCCGTGCGCTCCGCGCGACCTGAGCCGTCGCCCGCCTCGCTTTCTCTCCCGCGTGACCGCCCCGTTCGGGGCTCCGCTCACAGGAAGCTTCGTGCCCGGTTACTCCACACGTATCGTGACCGTCCAGGTCGGTGGCCATGACTACCGCCTGCGCGTGCTCGGCGATCTGCAGCAGTATGCCGATCCCGATGGCCATGGTGCGGATCTGGGGATCTCGTCGGCGCAGTGGTCGTTGTTCGGCCAAGTGTGGCCGTCGGGTCGGCTGCTCGCGCAGACGATGGAGCGGGCGGACGTGGCGGGCAAGCGCATTCTCGAGACCGGCTGCGGGATCGGACTGTCAAGCCTGGTGTTGCAGCGTCGCGGCGCGATCGTGGTCGCGTCGGACATGCATCCGCTCACGGAAGGTTTTCTCGCCTACAACGCGGCATTGAATGAGTTGGACGCGGTGCACTACCGGCAGATGCGCTGGGACGTCGCGATGACCACCCTGGGCCGGTTCGACATGATCATCGCCTCGGACGTGCTCTACGAGCGTGCGCATGCCGCGTTGCTGGCCGATGTGGTGGCGCGTTACGCGCAGCCGAGTGCGGAGATCGTGATCAGCGACCCGGGCCGTGGCAATAGCGCGGCGCTGAGCCGCCTGCTCGACGCGCAGGGATTTTCGTTGCATGAGTCGCGCGACTGCATCGATGGCGACGCCGCTGCACTGCCGCGCGGTCGCGTGCTGCATTACCGGCGCGCCATGGGACGGTTGCAGTGAGCGAGCGTGCCGACTGCGAACGCTGCGATGCCGTCTGCTGCCGTCTGACGGTGGTGCTGCAATCGGGCGACGACGTGCCCGAACGTTTTACCGAGGTCAATGACGCCGGGCTGCTGGTCATGGCGCGTGATGAAGAAGGCTGGTGCGTTGCCATCGACAGCGCCCGCATGTGTTGTTCGATTTACGAAAGCCGTCCTGACGTCTGCCGACGTTTCGTCATGGATGGTCCCTATTGCCGCGATATCCGTGCCGACTATTTCGAGCGCGGCAGTCGCGGCATCCCGCTGGCGATGTATTGACGGAGTCCACCGGATGTCCCGTACCAAAACCCCGAGTCCCCCGCAGTCCGACACGCGTCACCTGTTCGCAGGTGCGCGCAAACCCAATGAGCGTGGCGCATCGCTGACCAGCGACCGCATCGCCGACGATCTGGCATCGTTCCGCAAGTCGGGCGGCAAGATCGAAGTGCTCGGCAACACGCGCACCCTGACCCGCATCGATGGACCTGCGGCGCCGCCGCCGGTCGAAGCCGCGCCGCGCAAGCGTCGCGCGAGCTGAATCCGGCGCCGTCGCTCGACGACGGCGCTTCGATTCGCGTGTCCCTATCGTGTGGGCCTGTCCTCTCCAGGTACTACCTGCATGCCGCTGACGCCGCCGATCAAGCCGTTTGATGCAACGCCCCTGCTCGACCGTGTGGTGCTGGTCACCGGCGGCGCGCAGGGCATCGGGCGCGGCATTGCCCAGGCTGTGCTGGGCGCAGGTGGATCTGTGGTGATCGGCGATCTCGACCGCGATGCGGGCAAGGCCTGCCTTGCGGAATGGGATGTCGGCAAGCGTGCACGTTTCCTGCCGCTCGACGTCTCACGCGAAGCATCGGTCCGTGCATTCGCAGCGCAGGCAATGGCGTCCTTTGGACGTATCGACGGTCTCGTCAACAATGCCGGGCCCGCGGATCCGGTGATCGATGACGTATCGACGCTCGCGCTGGTCGACTGGCGACGTTTCATCGACGCGCACCTGACCGGTACCTTCCTGTGCAGTAAATACGCATTGCCGGCGCTGCGCGAAGCCCGCGGCGCGATCGTCAATATCGCGTCCAGCCGGGTGCTGCAGTCCGAACCGCACACTGAAGCCTATGCATCCGCCAAAGGCGGCGTCGTGGGATTCACCCATGCGCTGGCGATCAGTGAAGGGCCGCAGGTCCGGGTCAATGCGATCAGCCCGGGCTGGATCGTCACCGACGACTGGCGCAAGCCGTCGGCGCGCCGCACGCCGAAGCTGTCGAAGCGTGACCATGCCCAGCACCCTTCCGGACGTGCGGGCGTGCCTGCCGACATCGGTGCGCTCGCAGTGCATCTGCTGTCTGACGCGGCGACATTCATCACCGGCCAGAACATCGTCGTCGACGGGGGCATGACGCGGAAGATGCAGTACGCCTGACGCCGGCGTCACGCTGCACCCCGGGCGCTGAACCGCAATCGCCGACAGTCGCTGATTTCACCTACGAGTGCTCAGACGACTGCGAGCATGCGGGCCTGTCATCCGCACGGAGAACACCCATGAAGCCGATCCGTACCCTCGTCGCCCTTGGCCTGCTGTCGCTGGCAGGCACCAGTGTTGTCCACGCGCAGACATATGGTCCGCAGGACGAAGGACGCCGCTTCAACGACGGCAGCCGCGTGGTCTGCAACGATGTCGAAGTGCAACGCAATACGTCCGATCCGAACCGCGTGGCTGGTACTGCCGCGGGGGCTGTCATCGGTGGCTTGGTCGGCAATCAGATCGGCAGCGGCAACGGCCGAAAACTGGCCACCGTGGGCGGCGCCGTCGCTGGCGGCGCGATCGGTCGCAACGTGCAGGGCAACCGGCAGGAAGCAAACGGCAATCGCGTTGTTGAGACGCAGTGCGAGCGCGTGCGTCGCTGACACCCCGATATCCGCTCTGACAACTCGATCATCCGGACGGGTCGGCCAAGTGCCGACCCGTTCACGTATTGGGCCGTTACCAGACTAGGTCGTCCGGCACCGCGTATTTCGGGTCGTCGTAGTCGTCATCGGCGCCCTGTGAAGCGGACGCAATACCATGGTCCAGCACGATGGCGTGCGGATCGCGTTCCTGGACGCGTGCGACAGCCGCGCGCGGCAGCAGCACGAAGCTGCTGTCGAGGCGTGCAATCACCAGCGCGCCGCTGGCCAGCTGTCGCGCCTGCAGGTCATCCACGACGACGCTGCGGATTCCACCGTCAGCATCAAAGCGGTAGGCGCGTTCGCCGTTCGATTCGACATGGTGGTCCGCGATCAATTGTCGCGCCTGCCCACGACGCTCGCGTTCGCGCGCTTCCTCGTTGCGGGTCTGTGCGAGCGCGCGATCGCGCTCGGCCTTCTCATGACGCAGGCGTTCGGTCTCGCGCTGGGCGTCGGTGGGTACCGTCGCTTTCTTGCCATGACGCGCTTTCGTCTGCTCGCGCGCGACTTCGGCCACTTTGCCCTTCTTGACCAGACCGGCCTTCAACAGCTGTTCCTGCAGCGGATTGCGCATGCCACATCGTCCACGGTGTTCGGACGTCGATGATACCGGCTGCGCGATTACCGCTCCGGCGCTATCGTGCCGCGATGGATCCACTGCCCTATCTCGCCGGCTATCCGGCCGACGTCCAGATGCGTGTACGTGCGCTGCGCGATGACGGGCGTCTGGGCGACTACCTCGCCCGGCGCTATCCCGACCCGCATGCAGTCCGCAACGATCGCCAGCTTTACGATTACGTGCAGGCGCTCAAGGACCGGCATCTGCGCCAGTCCACGCCGCTGCACAAGGCGATCTACGACGGCAAACTGCAGGTGCTCAAGCAGGCACTCGGCACGCATACGACGGTGTCCCGCGTGCAGGGCGGTCGGCTGAAGGCGAATCGCGAGATCCGTATCGCCAGCGTCTTCCGGGAGGCGCCGGCGGCGTTCCTCGAGATGATCGTCGTGCACGAACTGGCGCATCTGAAGGAAAGCGACCACAACCGCGCCTTCTACAACCTGTGCACCCACATGTCGCCGGACTACCACCAGTTGGAGTTCGACCTGCGGCTGTACCTGATGCACCGGGACACATCGAGCGCCGCACAGGGCTGAGCAGTGGCCAACGCCGATCGTTGCGCCATACGCAACGATCCTTCCCGATCCTTCGGGTCGTTCTATTGGTGATACATCGCCAGACTTGTGAACAGGCCGCGGTACGCGGCATCGATCCGTCCAACACGAGTCTCGACCATGTCCAACACCTTCATCGCCGCCGCCACGCGCCGCCGCAGCCAGTACGCCCTGGGCAAGTCCCTGCCGCTCTCGCAAGCTGACACCACCGCGTTGATCCAGGAAGCCGTGCGCCAGGCGCCCTCCTCGTTCAACTCGCAGAGCTCGCGCGCCGTGATCCTGTTCGGCGACCAGAGCCTGAAGTTCTGGGGCTTCGTCGAGGACGCGCTGCGCAAGATCGTGCCGGCCGATGGCTTCGCCGACACCAAGGCCAAGCTGGACAGTTTCGCTGCCGGCGCCGGCACGGTGCTGTTCTACGAGGACACCGCGACGGTGCAGGCGCTGCAGGAGAAGTTCCCGCTCTACGCCGACAACTTCCCGGTGTGGTCCGAGCATGCGAGCGGCATTGCGCAGTACGCCGTGTGGACCGCGCTGGCCGAAGCGGACATCGGCGCGAGCCTGCAGCACTACAACCCGCTGCCCGACGCTGCCGCCGCGGCCGAGTGGGATCTCCCGTCGACGTGGCGCCTGCGCGCGCAGATGCCGTTCGGTTCGCACGAAGCCGGTTTCGGCGAGAAGACCTTCATCGACGACGCGATCCGGTTCCGCGTTCACGGTTGATCCGCGCCGCGCATTCCGGTCATCGGCAGGCCCTGCGTAGAATCGCAGGGCCTTGCTTCGTCTGGAGTTCCGATGCGCCTGCCGATCCGTCCCGCGTCTCTCGCACTTGCACTCGCTGGTGCCTGCCTGCTCACCGCATGCGCGCCGATGCAGCGCGGCGAACCGGCTCCGGCTGACGCGCGCGCCAGCGTCGAATCATCGACGCAGGCCTCGATCTTCTTCGAGCGTTTCACCGATGACTGGATGCGACGCCAACCGTCGGCGTCGACCGCAAGTCGCTACTTCGGCGATGCCGAGCAGGCGCGCATGGATCGCGAACTGACACCGCAGGCCCAGGCATTTCGCAGCGAGACCATCGCGCTCGCACAGCGCGGCCTGACCGAACTGTCCGCACTCGACCCTGCGTCAATGGGCGACACCGATCGCGTGTCCGCCGCGCTGATGGACTGGCAACTGCGCAGCCTTATCGAAGGCGACCGCTATGACGACTACAGCTTCCCGCTGCAGCAGTTCAGTGGCGCCAACGTCAATCTGCCGAACCTCATGACCGTCGTGCATCCACTGCGCACCGCTGCGGACGCCGACAGCTATCTCGCGCGTCTGTCGCAGTTCGAAGCGCGCATGGACGAGTCCACCTCGCGCGCATCCGAACTCGCCGCGCGCGACGTGCTGCCGCCACGCTTCATCGTCGAGGCGACGATCGCGCAGATGCGCCGCTTCATCGCCGATGCGCCTGCGCGCAATCCGCTGGTGGCGACGTTCGACACGCGCCTGCAGACCGTGGACTCGATCGATGCGTCGACGCGTGCCGCGCTCGTCGCCAAGGCGACGCAGCTGGTCGACAGCGGTGTCTATCCGGCGTGGTCGCGCGCAATCGCGGAACTCGAACGCCAGCTGCCGCGCACCACCGCCGATGCGGGCCTGTGGCGCTTCGACGATGGTGCTGATGCGTATGCCTACCAGCTGCGTCGCTTCACCTCGACTTCGCTCAGCGCCGAGGAAATCCACGCGATCGGCCTGCGCGAAGTGGCGCGTATCGAAACCGAGATGGACACCATCCTGCGTTCGATCGGCCGCGGCGACGGCAGCGTCGAAGCGCGACTCAAGCAACTGCGTGTCGATCTCGCCTACCCGGATGACGATGCCGGTCGCGCCGCGATCATGGCCGACATCGACACGATGATGCGCGACGCCGAGCGCCGCAGCGATGCGTTGTTCGACATCCGCCCGCGCTCGGCGGTGATCGCGCAGCCCTATCCGGAATACCGCTGGGACAGCGCCGCGGCGAGCTACACCGCGCCGCCGCTCGACGGCTCGCGCCCGGGTGTCTACCAGATGCCCCTACGCAAGGACCGCCTGACCCGCTTTGGTCTGCGCACGCTGGTCTACCACGAGACCGTGCCCGGCCATCATTTCCAGGTCGCGCTGTCGGTGGAGAACGCCGCGCTGCCGAAGTTCCGCCAGACCCGCGCGCTCGGTGGCATTTCCGCTTTCAGCGAAGGCTGGGCGCTGTACGCCGAGCGCCTCGCTGCGGAAGAGGGTTGGTATGACGGTGATCCGGAAGGCCGCCTGGGTCAGCTCGATGCCGAACTGTTCCGCGCCCGCCGCCTGGTCGTCGACACCGGCCTGCACGCGATGCGCTGGACCCGCCAGCAGGCGATCGATTACGGCATCCCGGCATCCGAAGTGGACCGCTATGTCGTCATGCCCGGGCAGGCGACGTCGTACATGATCGGCCAGCTCGAAATCGTGCGCCTGCGCGACAAGGCGCGTGATGCGCTGGGCGAGCGTTTCGATCCGCGCGCCTTCCATAACCGCGTGCTGCTGACCGGCGTGGTGCCGCTCGAATTGCTGGAGCGTGAGGTGGATGATTTCATCGCGACAGCGGCCGCCAGCGCGGGTTGAGGTCTGCGGATTGAATCCTGGACGGACGCGTCCCGCGCGTTGCGCAGACGCGTCCGTGCCACTTGTTAGACTGCCCGGTCACTCGACACGGCAGGCATGATGACCCCATCCAAGGCGGCAGGTCCCTCGTCCCCTCCTCCACGCGGCGCCATCACGCGCCTGCTCAATGGCGTCGAGTTCCTCGGCAATCTGCTGCCGCATCCGGTCACCTTGTTTGCATTGCTCGCGCTGCTGATCGTGCTGCTGTCGGGCATCCTCGGCGCCTATGGTGTCTCGGTCCCGGATCCACGTCCGGCGGGTTCGGCGGGGCGTGCTGAAGACGGCATCATTCGCGTCATCAGCCTGCTCGATGCCGAAGGACTGCGCCGCATCGTCACCGGTCTGGTCACCAACTTCACGAACTTCGTGCCGCTGGGCACGGTGCTGGTCGCGATGCTGGGCGTCGGCATCGCCGAGCGATCCGGCCTGCTGACGGCCGCGATCAAACAGCTGGTGCTCGGCGCGCCGAAGAATCTCGTGACCGTGGTCATCGTGTTCGCGGCGATCCTGTCGAACACCGCATCGGAAATGGGCTATGTGGTGGTGATTCCGCTCGCCGCGGCGATCTTCCATGCCCTGGGACGCCATCCACTTGCAGGACTGGCCGCCGCGTTCGCGGGCGTCTCCGGTGGCTACAGCGCGAATCTGCTGATCGGCACCGTGGACCCGCTGCTGGCCGGCATCACCCAGGAAGCCGCGCGCCTGATCGACCCTGCCTACGAGGTGCACGCGGCGGTCAACTGGTACTTCATGATCGCCAGCACCTTCGTCGTGACCGCGCTGGGCTGGTTCGTCACGACCTATATCGTCGAACCCAAGCTGGGCGCTTTCGATCCAAGGGATCTCGACCCGGATGCCGAGCCGGTCAACATGGATCCGCTGGCGGCCGGCGAACGGCGCGCGCTGATGTGGGCCGGTATCGCCGCACTGCTGGTGGCGGGCGCTATCGCTGCGCTGGTCGTCCCGTCGAATGGCGCGCTGCGCCTGCCGGGTGTCGAGGACACGCTGGGCAGCCTGCGTCCATTCCTGATCGGCATCGTGGTGCTGGTGGCGGTGTTCTTCGCCGTGGCGGGTATCGTCTACGGCGCGTTAACCGGATCGATCCGCAACGACCGCGATGTCATCGACGCGATGGCGAAATCGATGGGCACGCTGAGCCTGTACGTCGTGCTGGTGTTCTTCGCCGCGCAGTTTGTCGCGTTCTTCAACTGGACGCAGCTGGGCCAGGTGATGGCGGTACTGGGTTCGAACCTGCTGCAGACGATCGGGCTGACGGGCCCGCTGGTGTTCCTGGCCTTCATCGCACTGTGCGGACTGATCAACCTGTCGCTGGGCTCGGCGTCCGCGCAGTGGGCGGTGACCGCGCCGATCTTCGTGCCGATGCTGATGCTGGTCGGCTACAGCCCGGAGGTGATCCAGGCGGCGTACCGGATCGGGGATTCGGTGACCAACCTGATCACCCCGATGATGAGTTACTTCGGTCTGATCATGGCGTTCGCCGCGCGCTACAAACGCGACCTCGGCGTGGGCACGCTGATCGCGATGATGCTGCCTTACTCGATCGTGTTCTTCATCGGCTGGACGGCGCTGTTCTTCGTGTGGGTGTTCGCGCTGGGGCTGCCGGTGGGGCCAGGCGCGCCGACGTACTACACGCCAGGCTGATCCGGCGCGGCGATATACCGCCGCCATCTGCGAGCCTACGCGTGATCGCGAGCGCCCTCGCATTGGCCTTCGCAGAGAAACGAAAAAGGGCCGGGAAATCCCGGCCCTTTCGTCGATCAGCGATCCGCGAGGATCACCAGATGCGGACGCGATCTTCCGGTGCGATCCACAGCGCGTCCTGCGCGGTGATGTCGAACGCGTCGTACCACGCGTCGACGTTGCGCAGCGGCGCGAACGCGCGGATGTGGCCCGGCGAATGCGTGCCGTTGACCAGCTGCTGACGCAGCGCATCGTCGCGCCACAGCGTGCGCCACACCTGCCCCCAGCCCATGAACAGACGCTGCTCGCCGCTGAAGCCGTCGATTTCCGGCGCCGGCTTGCCGTCGAGCGAACGGCGATAGGCTTCCAGCGCAATCGTGATGCCGCCGAGGTCGCCGATGTTCTCGCCCATCGCCACCTTGCCGTTGATGTGCATGCCCGGCAGCTGCGGGAATTCATAGGCCTCGTACTGGGCGCCGAGCTTGGCCGCCTGGACTTCGAACTTCGCCGCGTCCTCGGCCGTCCACCAGTCGCGCAGCACGCCTTCACCGTCGGACTTGCGGCCCTGGTCGTCGAAACCGTGGATGATCTCGTGGCCGATCACGCCGCCGATGGCGCCGTAATTGACCGCCGGATCGGCATCGGGATCGAAGAACGGCGGCTGCAGGATCGCGGCCGGGAATACGATCTCGTTCTTGACCGAGTTGTAGTAGGCGTTGACGGTCTGCGGGGTCATGCCCCACTCGCCCTTGTCGACCTGCTGGCCAAGACGGTTGCGGCGGTAATCCCACTCGAACGCCATCGAGCGCTCGGCATTGCCGAACACATCACCGCGCGCGACCTGCAGGCCGCTGTAGTCGCGCCAGGTGTCCGGGTGACCGATTTTCAGGCCGAATCCTTGCAGCTTCTTGTGCGCCTCGGCCTTGGTCTGCGCGCCCATCCAGTCGAGCTGGTCGAGACGCGCGCCCATCGCCACCTTCACGTTGGCGACCAGCGCGTCCATCTTGGCCTTGGAATCGGCCGGGAAATACAGCTGCACGTAGTCACGGCCGATCGCTTCACCCATCGTGTTCTCGGCGAACGACACGCCGCGCTTCCAGCGTTCCTGTTCCTCGGGCTGGCCCGACAGGAACTTGTTGCGGAATTCGAAGCGGGCATCGGAGAACGCCTTCGACAGCAGCGTCGACGCGCTGTCGATCGTGCCGAAGGCCTGCCAGGCCTGCAGCGTGGCGATATCGGTCTCACCGAAGATCGCGGCCAGCTTCGGAATCGCGGTGCTCTGGCGCACGACGGCGCGCGGCGCCTGCGGCACGCCGGCTGCGGCGAAATACGTGGCCCACGGGAAGCCCGGCGCGGTGGTCTCGAACGCGGACAGCTCGACCGGGTTGTAGGTCTTGTCGCGGTCGCGGCTCTCGGCGCGGGTCCAGTGCGCTTCGGCGATCTTCGTTTCCAGCGCGAGGATGGCTTCGGCGTTCTGCTGCGGGTTGTCCCAGCCGCCGAGCTCGAGCATCTGCGCGATGTAGGCCTGGTAGCGCTCGCGCTGCGGTGCGAAGTTCTCGCGCAGGTACATTTCGCGATCGCCGAGGCCCAGGCCCGACTGGCTCATGTACAGGGTGTAGCGATCGGGATCGCGCTGGTCGTCGGACACGCCCAGACCGAAGAAGCTGCGACCGAAGTCGCCCAGGCTCTCGCCCATCAGGGTCGCGAGCGCCTCACGGCTGTCGGCGGCGCGGATCGCGGCCAGCTTCGGCTCGAGCGGCTTGGCGCCAAGCGCTTCGATCGCCGCCTCGTCCATGAAGCCGGCATACAGCGCGGCGACCTTGGCCTGGTCGCCGTCGGTGGCGGGATCGCCGGTCGGATAGCCTTCGACCAGCTGGCGTACGCGCGCTTCGGACAGATCGCGCAGCACGAGGAACGCGCCGTAGCTCGACTTGTCGGATGGGATCTCGGTGTTCTGGGCCCAGTTGCCGCTGACGTAGCGGAAGAAGTCTTCGCCCGGACGCACGCTGGTGTCCATGCCAGCGGTGTCGATGCCCCAGGTGCCCATGCGCTTGGCGGCGACCGTCGCTTCGGCGCTGCCGGCGGCGGAGGTGTCGGCCTGGAACAGCGACTGCAGCTGGCACAGGTCGTCGAGGCAGGCGTGCTCGTGGTCGTGGGCGATGGCGGACGAGGCCGCCATCGTCAGCGCGACGGCCGTGGCCGCGGACAGCAGGGTCTTCTTCAAAGTCGATCTCCGGGAATTCGTTCGGGTCCGGCCTCGCGGTTGCACGCGAAACCGGTCACCCAGCATACCGGCCCGGGCGTGCACGCCGTCCTGATCCGGACCCAACGAATGGCACTCGCGGTGTTGGAAATCGCGGAAGAAACGCGCGAATTCCGGAAGCCGAGGCGAATGACCGGTGACTCAGTCGCGCGGCAGCACGCGGACACGCTGCGTCAGGACATGCGTCTGTCCGGGTGCGAGACGGACGATGTCCGGACCCGCATTCGCGGCTTCCAGACAGAGAAACCCGCGCCAAGCGCCGTCGTTCATGTCGCCGCTGCGCTCAGCGGCGGCCTCGCCCGGATTCCACACCACGAGCGCGCGGCTCCCCGAGGTCTCGAGTTCGATGCGGCGGTCGAGAGCGGGATCGTCCAGCAGATAGCGCCCGCCGGCATCGGCGTAGATGTAATCGCTGCGGCCCGGATCGCGCGCATCGTCCAGCACCCAGTCGCCGGTCTGCGCATGCGCGGCGTAGCCGTCGTTCTTGTCGAGGAAACGCAGCCCATCGAGACCTTCGATGCGCACGTCGGCGACATCGGACACGTGGAAATAGCTGTGCAGCGCCTGGGTGAACGCGACCGGGGCGTCACCGGTATTCGTGGTTTCGAGCGTCTGCTCGAGCGTCTTGCCGATGCGCAGATGCATGCGCAAGTCAAGGCCAAGATCGCCGTAACGCGGCGGCGCGAGCGTCAGCGACACGCTCCCGTCGGCGTCGCGCGTGGCCTCGACGAGCTGCCAGCGCACCGTGCGCACGAAGCCGTGCGACGGCACGTCGTTGCTCTGGCCCTGACGGCCGAAGAATGGCCACACCACCGGCACGCCACCGCGGATCGCCGCAGGCGCATCGGCCAGGCGCGGCGACAGCCACAGCAGGTCCTCGCCGCCGCTCGGTACGTACGACAGCAGATGCCCGCCGTGCAGCGCGATCGCCGCACGCGCATCGGCCGTTTCGACCAGCACCGCCGGATAGCCGGCGAATATGCCGATCCTCACGCCGTCCACGTCCGGCGCAGCAGTCGCTGCAACCGGCGCGCCGGCAGCGGTGACCTCGTCCTCGTAGCGGGCGGGTGTGGTGAAACGGGTTTCGGTGAAGGCTGCGGATTCGGTCATGGCATCGGTCTTCGGAAGCGTGGTGTTCGGCAGGCCCGCAGCACAGCCTACGAGCGCGGCAGTCAGGCAGGGCAGCAGCAGGCGGACGGCACGGTGCATGGCAGGGCTCATGGGAAACCGGCGCAGGGTAACGCACGACGCGCGGCCAGCATCGCGGATGCGGCAACACGGTGTGCCGGAATCGATGCGTGGAATGGCGTGTGCGCGACCTCAGAAACTGTTCAAGGTCCGTCGCGAGCGCCGGCAGATGGCGCGTGGTGGAGCGCAGGAAGCGCAGCGTACGGCTGGTACGTGAGCATTCCGAGCACCGCACGCGCGCCAGCTGGCAAGCGCAGCAGGACATTGAATAGGTTCTAAGCTGCAGGTCCGGTCCCGTCGAGCCACCGTCATGACACTGCGCCCCGTGCTGCTGTTGAGCCTGCTGCTGTTCCTCGCCCTGCCTGCCTTCGCGAAGGACGACGCGCCGAAGATCACCGTGCTCTACGACGCATTCGGCGATGACCCTGCGCTCGAGAAGGACTGGGGATTCGCCGCGCTGATCGAGGTCGACGGCCAGCGCATCCTGTTCGACACCGGCAACGATGCGGAGACGTTCCGCCGCAACGTCGCGGCGAAGCGCGTGGATCTGGCCGACCTCGACATGGTGGTGATGTCGCATCGCCACGCCGACCACATGGCCGGTCTGTCGGTGGTGCTCGAAGCGAATCCCGATGTCGTGATCCATGCGCCGCAGGAAGGTTTCGGCATCTACGGCTCCTCGCTGCCATCGAGCTTCTATCGCAAGGACGCCGCCCTGCCCGCGCGCATGCGCTACTTCGACGGCGCGCCGCCGGAAACGCTGCAGTTCGGCAGTGCCTGGTCCGGCGCCAAGCTGCAATCCGTCGCGCAGACCACGGAAATCGCGCCGGGCGTCTGGGCGATCGCGACCGTATCCGATGTACCCGGAACGCGCGAACTGCGCGAACTGTCGCTGGCCGTGCGCACGCCCGAAGGCCTGTTGCTGGTCGTCGGCTGCTCGCATCCGGGGCTGCCGGTGATCGTCGCCGAAGCGGCGAAGCTCGATCCGGACATCCACCTCGTCATCGGCGGCTTCCACTACGTCAATGCCGATGACGCGGCGATTGCCGGCGTCATCGAGGCATTGGCGCCGTATGAAATCGACTTCATCGCACCCGGTCACTGCACCGGCGAGGCGACGTTCGCCGCCCTGCAGCGCGCCTATGGCGATCGCTATCTGTATGCCGGCCTGGGCGCGACGCTGGTGCTCGACACCGCCACGGGTCCCGACCGTCCACGTGGCGCGGCCGCGGTGTTCGATGATGCAGAGCGGACCGCCTATCGCGCGCTCGCGCTGCGCGGCGACCATGTGCACGACCACAGCGCAGGCCGCTGACGCCACAGCGTCATTCGCCCGAAGCCCACGGCGCCTGCGCGAGTTTGCGGGCGAGATGGTCGACCAGCGCCTGCACGCGCGCGGGTCGACCGCGCCCCGGCGGCATGACCACATGCACCGCGATCTCCGGCGGCTGCCAGCCGGGCAATGCGACTTCGAGCGCGCCGCGGCGCAGCTCGCGCCAGACCAGAAACTCCGGCTGCAAAGCGAGCCCGGCGCCCGCCAGCAGCGCCGGCGTCAGGGCTTCGGCGTTGTTCGCGCGCAGTACCGACGGCACGCCCACCGAATAGTCACCGTGTCGCGCGTGATGGAAACGCCACGCGGCGCCCGAGCGCGCATAGGCGTAGGTCAGCCCTCGATGCGTGCCCAGATCGCGCGGATGCTTCGGCCTACCGAAGCGTTCGAAATACGCCGGCGCGCCGACCAGCAGGATGCGCACGCCACACAGCCGGCGCGCGACGAGGCTGGAATCCTCCAGCGTGCCGATGCGCAGCGCGAGATCGAAGCCGCCGCCGACGATGTCGACGGTCTCGTCGCTGAGCGCGAGTTCCAGGGTCACGTCCGGAAACTTCGCCATGAAGGCCGGCAACAGCGGCGCGACGTGCGCGACGCCGAACGACATCGGTGCGGCCATGCGCACGTGGCCACGCGGACTCACCGCCTGCGCGGTCACGGACGCCTCGACCGCCTCGCCCTCGGCGAGCAAGCGACTCGCACGCTCGACTGCGTCCTCTCCGGCCGCGGTCAAGGTCATCCGGCGCGAGGTGCGATGCAGCAGCGGCGTGCCGATGCGTGTCTCCAGCCGCGCGATGGCTTTCGACACCGTCGGCTGGGTGATGCCCAGCGCTTCGGCGGTCGAGGCGAACGAGCCGAGCTCCGCAACGCGCGCGAAGATCGCCCAGGCTTCGAGATCGGGAAGCTTCATGGCGTCATAAATGGAATGGATGGTGTTCCATTCTTTCCGTTCCCCACATGGGGCGCAAGGCGTAACGTGGCGCCATTCCCGACACGCACTGGAGAACGACATGATCGAACGCCGCCCATTCGACACCCTCGGCGCCGCCAACCACGGCTGGCTCGACGCGCACCACCACTTCTCGTTCGCCAGCTATCACGATCAGGCGCGCATGGGCTGGGGCGCGTTGCGGGTCTGGAACGACGATCTGATCGCGCCGCGCACCGGCTTCCCGCCGCATTCGCATGCCGACATGGAGATCATCACCTACGTCCGCGAAGGTGCGATCAGCCACAAGGACAATCTCGGCAACGCCGGCCGCACCACCGCCGGCGACGTGCAGGTGATGAGCGCGGGCACCGGCATCCAGCATGCCGAATACAACATGGAAGGCGAGCAGACCCGGATCTTCCAGATCTGGATCATTCCCGATGCGCCCGGTGGCGCGCCGGCCTGGGGCACCAAGCCGTTCCCCAAGGACGGGCGCAGCGGCGATTTCATCGCCCTCGCCAGCGGCTTCGACGGCGATGACGATGCGCTGCCGATCCGCGCGGCGGCCCGCGTGCTCGGTGCAACGCTCAAGGCGGGCGACACTGCCGAGTACACGTTCGCCGATGGCCGTCTCGGTTATCTGGTGCCCGCGTCGGGTGCGGTCGAGATCAACGGCACGCGCATCAGTACGCGTGACGGCGCGGCGATCCGCGACGAAGCGGTGATCCGCGTGACTGCGCTGGAAGACGCGGAACTGGTGCTGGTCGACACCGCGCGGTAATCGCGTCCATCCGCCTTCATCGCGCTTCGCTGGAAGCGCGCCGCACTCGCCCGCCGATGCTGCACGCGCAGCATCGGCGGCGTGTGTATGCGCGTCGTTTCACAGGATCCGAACGCAATTCCGTGACCTCGTGCCCTGAACGACACTTCGGCAGGATGCGCTTTTGACAGCGTTGTCAATTGGCGGCAGCGTCGATGACGGTCCAGCGCAGGGGGTGGGCCCAACACCATCACGCAAGGAGCCCACATGGATCGCACATCGCTCATCGCCCTTCCGATCGCCGCATGCGTCGGCCTCGCCGCACTCGCCATGCCCGCCGCCGTGCACGCGCAGACGCCGGTCTGGGAAGAGAACTTCAACGGCACAACGATCGACGGCAACACCTGGACCTACGATGTCGGCACCGGCTGCCAGATTGGCATCTGCGGCTGGGGCAACAACGAGCTGCAGTACTACACCAGCCGCCCGGAGAACGCGCGCGTCGAGAACGGCAATCTCGTCATCGAAGCGCGCCGCGAGAATTTCGAAGGCAGTCCCTTCACGTCCGCACGCCTGAAGACCGAGGGTCGCGTGCACTTCAAGTACGGCACGCTCGAAGCACGCATCAAGACACCCGAAGCCGGCAACGGCATCTGGCCGGCGTACTGGATGCTCGGCGCGATCGGCGTGTGGCCCGACCGCGGCGAGATCGACATCATGGAGATCGGTCACGTCGACGGCATCGCGGCCGGCATGGCGAATCGAAGGGTCGGCGGTGCGGTGCACTGGAACTACGGCGGCGGTCACGCCAGCCATGGCGATTTCGCGGATTTCCCGAGCAATCTGCACGACGACTACCGCACCTACCGGATGACCTGGGATCCGGACTTCATCCGCGTCACCGTCGACGGGCTGCAGTACTTCGAAATGGCGATCTCCGACATCGAAGGCGCCTCACTGCACGAATTCCACGCGCCGCATTTCCTGCTGCTCAATCTCGCGGTCGGCGGCACCTACACCGGCATTTCCGACCCCAACGGGGTCACCGCGCCGCTGCCCGGCAGAATGCTCGTCGACTGGATCCGTCTGTACCAGGACAATCCAGACAGCGAACTGCAGATCGGCGGCGACAGCGCGGTGCCGGCCGGTCGCTTTGGGGTCTACTCCGAACAGGGCGGCCTGGCTGGCGCACTGGATTTCGGAAGCGACGCGGATCTGTTCGTCTGGAACAACCTCGCCCCGATCAGCGCCTCGCCATTCGAAGGCAACGAGGCAATGGCGTTCCGAGCGAGCGCGGGACAGTGGTTCGGTCTCGGCATCCTGACCGACTACCGCAACATGAGTGCCTACACCGGCGGCGCGTTGAAGTTCCACATGCGCACGACCACGTCGTCGACGTTCAAGATCGGCATCAATACGTCGTTCGGCGACAGCTGGGTCGACTTCGCTGCCGGCGGACCGAACTACGGGCTGGTGCGCGACGGGCAATGGCACCAGGTCACGATCCCCTTCAGTGCCTTCTACGATCTCGACCTGCACGCGGTGAAACAGATGTTCATGGTCGTCGCCGATCCGCCGGCGCAGGACGTCGAACTGGTCATCGATAACGTCTACTACCAGAGTCCGTGATCACGGGGCCGGGCGCGGCGCGCCGCGCCCGGTTCTAGAACACCGACAGACCGGTCATCCGCGTGAAGCGATGCAAGGCATAACCACCGAGCAGTGAGTTACCTTTTTCGTCGAGTGCGGGCGACCAGACGCACAGGCTCAGCACGTGCGGCACCACCGCGACGATCCCGCCGCCGACGCCGCTCTTGGCCGGCAAGCCGACATGGAACGCGAACTCGCCCGCCGCATCGTAGGTGCCACAGGTCATCATCACCGCGTTGATGCGCTTGGCGCGCTCGATGCTGGTCACCTGCTTGCCCGACGACGGGCATGTCCCGCGGTCGGCGAGAAACTGCAGGCTGCGCGCGAGGTCGATGCAGTTCATCTTCAATGCGCATTGGAAGTAATAGAAATCCAGCACCGCCTGCACGTCGTTCTTGATGTTGCCGAAGCTGCGGATGAAGTTGGCCAGCGCCACATTGCGATAGCCGCTCTTGCGCTCCGATTCCCAGATCTCGTCATCGCGGCCGATGTCCGCGTTGCCGGAGCGTTCGCGCATGAACTGCAGCAACGCGGCTTCGGGATCGTCGTAGTGCGACAGGATCACGTCGGCAACGACGATCGCGCCGGCGTTGATGAAGGGATTGCGCGGAATGCCGGCCTCGTGCTCGAGCTGGATCAGCGAATTGAACGGATCGCCCGACGGTTCGCGGCCGACACGCTTCCAGATATCGTCGCCGGCCTTGTCGAGCGCCAGGGTCAGCGTGTGCACCTTGGACATGCTCTGGATCGAGAACGGCGCGTGCGCCTCGCCTACCGTGTAGACATCGCCGTCGAGCGTCGCGACCGCCATGCCGAAGGTATCGCGTGGCACGGACGCGAGCGCGGGAATGTAGTCGGCGACCTTGCCCTTCTGCGTATCGAAGCGTTCGCGGACCTCCGCATGGATCGTCTTCAGGATGTCCTGAATGTCGTGGCGGCTCAGATCGTGCGGATTCTGCGGGGGTTCGCGCATGATGCCTCGGCTGGGAAGCGGCAAATGTGCCGGCTCCGCAGCATGGCGGCGCAGGCGTGACCGTGCGGTCACGCCACGGCGGCGTCAGTCCGCAGACCACCTCGCTTCGAGCCTGCGGAACGACGCCGGCAAGGTAATGCCCTGCGCGTCGTAGTCGTGCGCCTCCACGCCGTCGACGTGCACGCGCTGCGGCCGGGTGCGCTGTGGCCACGCGAGATGCACGGTGCTGCCCGCACGCAATCCGTCGCCGAGTTCGACCTCGAGCCGCCCGGCATCGCCACGCGCCTGCAGGGTCAATGGCCCGTAGGCGGTCGGCAATGCATCGAGTCGCAGTCCCGCGCCCGGCACCCAGTCGAGCGGCGTGCCGGGCAGCAACTGCAGCACCGTGTCGTCCTCGCGCATCAGCATGCCGAACACCGCACGCGCGTATTCGGCGCCGATCCAGGTGTGCGGCATGTCGCCGAGATAGCGCGGGAACCGCAGCCGCGAATGCACGACCTCGCCCCAGACATGCCAGGGCTGCGGGCGCCGGTCGTCGAGCATGCGCGAGAGCATGTCCCACGCGGCATCCGGCTGGTCCAGATGGACGAAGGTCAGCACGTTACGCAGTTCGTATGGGGAGTACGCATACAGCGCATCGGGCGCGCCATTGCGGCGGAAGTCGGCGAGATAGCGATCGAACGTGGTGCGCAGCGCATCGGCGGGCAACAGGTCCTGCTGCCCTGTGGGATCGAGCGCGATCGAGACGCTGGTGGGATCGTTGCCACCGAGATCGGCAGCAGCGGGCACGGTGTCCTGGCCGCTCCAGGCCATCGTCGCGCGAATCGAGGCGGCCACGTCGGCGCGCAGCGCGTCGTACTGCACGCGCGCCCAAGCGGCGGTCTCGGCGTCACCCAGCTGTTCGGCGAGCCAGGCGCCGTCGTGCCAGCCCTTGAGCGCCCAGTAATCGTCCCAGTAACTGTGCGTCGGACTGGAATAGCCTTCGTGGCTGATCGACGGCGCGATGATCCCGCGGAAGCGCTCTGGCGCCGCCGAGCCCGCCATGTATCCGGGCACCAGGGTGCGTTCGCGCAAGGTCTGCAGGAAACGCATCGCCGACGCCACCTGCGGCAGGTAGTCGCGGACGGTCTCCGGGCCGCCGTCGAGCCGCGCGACATCGGCCACCAGCGCGATGTACTGGCCCTGCGAGTCGAACTCGATATCCGAACCGTAGCCGGTGAAGAGTGTGCCGTCGTCGTTGATGATCGGCGAGACCAGACCCGAATCGCGCACCGCGTGGTCGGTGTACCAGCGCAAAAAATCACGTGCCACGTCGGCCTGCCCCATCCGCAGCAGCACCGCGGCGGTCGCCGCGCCATCGCGGATGAAGGAGCGGTCGTAGTTGCGCGGGCCCGGTTGCATCGCCTGGCCGGTGCGGTTGATCAGCATGTAGGCCGCCTGCGTGCGCAGCGCATCGACCATGTCGGCATCGGGCAACGCAATGTGCACATCGCCGAAGCGTGCGCGCCAGTCGTCGGCAACGTGTGCGGCCAGTGCATCGAAGCCCGCATCGGGCGTCGCGGCGACCTGCAGCGAGGCCGGCACCAGCGCCGGCGCCTCCGGCAGCGGGGCGTGGTTGCGGTCCGTGCGCGTGATGCCGAGCGGAAACGCGACGACGACCGATTCGCTGGCGCCGGGCGCGAGCCGCATGCGGTAGCCGAGCAGTGATGCGGCCAGGCCCGCATCGTCGTGCGCGGCCAGCGCATCGGGCGCGGTGCCGGCTGCGGCATGCGGCGTGAGTTCGCTCGCGCCGTCTTCGCCGAATGGCGCCGCGCCCTGGTGCGTCGGCGGGGTCAGCGATGTCAGCAGCGTGCGGTCGTTGACGCGGACCGCGGTACCGAGCGATTCGGCTGCGATCGCGATATCGCGTATCGGCGACAGGCCCCCGTTCTGCCACGGCGGATTCATCTGCATCGGTCGCACCAGCAACGACAGCGTGCCGTCGATCGCAGTCGCGCCGCGATTGGTCACGCGATGCCGCAGCAACGTGACCGGTTGACCGTCGAGCGTGGTGGTGAAGGTCTCGCTGCGCACCGCGATGTCCGGTGTCGCCGTCCAGTCGACCGCCGGCATCGGCATCCAGCGCTCGCGCAGCGTGTGCACCGGCGTACCGGTTGCCGCGCTGGCTGCGCCGCGCGCGTCGCGCCAGATCGCCTGCACCAGGGGCGCGCCCTTCCAGGCTTCGAGATTGCCCCACTCGTCGAAGATCGATTTCTGCAGGCCGCCATGCACGCCGACGACCGTCCAGTAGGTCTGCTGCATGCGCAGCGAGGGCGGAAACAGCGCCGCGGTCCCGCGCGCGGCGGCGGCCTGGTAGGCGCGCATCGGTGTCATCACTTCGCTCGGCCCGAGCAGACGCAGGCGCGCGACGGCCGGCGGCGCACCGTCCCCGGCGGACACGCGAAGACGCAGCTCGCGCGCCTCCAACGCGACCGGACTCGCCAGCGTCGACATGCCGCCTTCGCCGGGGAACGGATCGCGCGCCACGACCTGCCAGTCGCCCGCGGCGTCGCGGACCTCCAGCGTCGCGCCGCTGCGCGTGCCGGCCCATTCGACGCGCAGGCCTGCAGTGGGCTGCGGTGATGCGAACGACAGCGCGACGACGCCGTCATCGCCGTCCAGATCGACCGGCACAGGCGACTCGCCCGTGCGCCAGACGCGTGCGTTGTCCGGATCCGAAAGGCCTTCGATACGCGGTGCCTCGGCGACCGGCAACGGTTCGAACTCGAAGATCGACACACCCCAGTCAGACGTCCTCGGAAGCGCCGCCAGCCGCAGCCAGCGCGCACGCACCGGCGCGAAGAACAGCGTCTCGACGCCGCCGAGCGAATCCGCCTGCACATGCACATCGTGCCAGTCACCTTCGCGCTCGGCCGCCTGCAGCACGAAGCCTTCCGGATTGGCGAGATCCCAGCGGATGCGCACGCCGCCGATGTCGGCCGGGCGGCCCAGATCCACCTGGAACCAGTGGCCGGCACTGAACGCGCCGCCGGTCTTCGTGGCTGGATCACCGTCGATCAGGTGATCGATCGCCTCGGCCTGCACCTGCGTCGATGAACTCGTCGCCGTCCATGCCGCGCGCGGCGGCACGCCGTCCTGCGCGAACGCCGACGCGCCGACCAGCGCACACACCACACCACACAGCCATCGCACCCGGTTCTGCATCGCGCACCTGCCCTGTCTTCGCACGCCCTCCCCAGGGTCGCGACGCCGGCACGTGGACCGTCGCGACCGGGAGCGTAGCCGTTTTCAGTCGTGGCAGGCGCAGGCTTGGCCACGCCTTCCAGCACGCACGATTCCAGTGCTTGCACGCTTGCAATTCGACCCCCGCCCGGCTGAACACGCGGCCGGGGACGTGGCCTTGACCCGGCATCGGCGAGGCTTGGACCCCCGCGCACCGCGCTGCGACCGCACAGGACACCGAACGCATGGGCATGCTGATCGAAGGCCGCTGGGAATCCGACGACGACAAGCTCGTCAGCGAGGACGGCACGCTGCAACGGCCCGACTCGGCCTTCCGCAACTGGATCACGCCAGACGGCGCGGCCGGTCCGACCGGCGAAGGTGGATTCGCCGCCGAGCCCGGCCGCTATCACCTCTACGTGGCGCGCGCCTGTCCCTGGGCCCATCGCGCCGCGATATTCCGCGAGCTCAAAGGCCTGCAGGGGATGATCGGCCTGTCGGTCACACACTGGCTGATGGCCCACGACGGCTGGACCTTCGCCAGCGGTCCGGGCGTGATTGCCGATCCGCTGTACGGCGCCGAGACCGTCTGGCAACTCTACGTGCGCGCCGATCCCCACTACACCGGACGCGTCACCGTCCCGGTGCTGTGGGACACGCAGCGCGAGACCATCGTCAGCAACGAATCGGCTGACATCATCCGCATGTTCAACAGTGCCTTCGACGGCGTCGGCGCGACGCCCGGCGACTATGCGCCCGACGCGCTGCTCGGCGAGATCGATGCGGTGAATGCGCGCATCTACGACGGCCTCAACAACGGCGTCTACAAGGCCGGCTTCGCCACCAGCCAGTCGGCGTACGACGCCGCCGTGCGCGGTGTGTTCGAGACGCTCGACTGGCTGGAATCGCATCTGTCGGGACGGACCTGGCTGTGCGGCGACGTGCAGACCGAGGCCGACTGGCGGCTGTTCACCACCCTGCTCCGCTTCGACGCGGTCTACCACGGGCACTTCAAGTGCAATCTGCGGCAGCTCCGGGACTATCCCGCGCTGTTGGCCTATACCCAGCGGCTGTACGCCGAGCCCGCGGTCGCGCCGACGGTGGACTTCGATCACATCCGTCGCCACTACTACCAGAGCCATCGCCAGATCAATCCGACCGGCATCGTGCCGGCCGGCCCGGAACCGGTGTTTCCCGGCGCGGCTTGAATCGGCGCGGGTTGGCGCGTATCCGTTGAGCGCTCAGTCCGCAGGCACGACTTCGTAGAGTTCCAGTGGCAGACCGTCGGGATCGGCGAAGAACACGAAGCGCTGCCCCGTGTAGGGATCGACACGCACCGGCTCCAGCGCGACGCCACGTGCGGTCAAGCGTGCGCAGGCCGCGTCGATATCGTCGACGGCGAATGCGAGATGCCGCAGGCCGCGCGCTTCCGGCCGCGACGGTCGCGGCGGTGCATCCGGGAACGAAAACAGCTCGATCTGCCCGCCCTCCGGCAGGGCGAGATCGAGCTTCCACGACTGCCGTTCCTCGCGGAAATGCTCGGCCAGCACCCGCAGACCGAGCGTCTCGACATAGAACACCTTCGATACTGCGTAGTCGCCGCAGATCACCGCGACATGGTGGAGGCCGCGCAGCATCGTCAGGCCGGGACTTTCAGCGTGCGTGCGAACAGCGCCAGCATCTTCGACCAGGCGTCCCTGGCAGCCGCTTCGTCGTAACGCGGTGTGGTGTCGTTGTTGAAGCCGTGCTCGGTATCCGCCGGCTGGTACAGCGCGAACGTCTTGCCGGCCGCCTTCAACGCGGCTTCGTAGTCCGGCCACTGCGCGTTGACGCGGGCATCGTTGGACGCCAGCACCACCAGCAGTTCCGCGTTGATCTTCGGCACGTCCTCCAGCGGCGCCGCAGGTCCGTAGAACGGCACCGCAGCGCGCAGCGTCGGCAGCTGCGTCGCCAGCCAGTTGGCCATGCCACCGCCGTAACAGAAGCCAACAACGCCGAGATGACCGTTGCCGCCTTCGATGGTCTGCAGCCAGCCCGCAGCGGCGACGAAATCCTGCCGTGCCGTGTCCTGGTCCAGCGTGGCGAACAACGCACGCGCGGCGTCTTCCTCGCCCGGGTAACCGCCCTTCGGGAACAGCGCATCCGGCGCGAACGCGATGTAGCCCTCGAGCGCGATGCGCCGCGCGACGTCCTCGATATGCGGATTGAGGCCGCGGTTCTCGTGCACCACCAGCACCATCGGCAACGGACCGCTCGCGTCGGCCGGCTGCGCGAGATAGCCGCGGCCGCGGCCATTGCCCTTGGGCGAATCGAATTCCACGTGGCGCGTCTGCAGGCGGGCGTCGTCCGGCGCGATCTGCTGCGCACTCGCGAACTGCGGGCTCAGCGCGGCCAGCAGCCCCACCGCGCCCGCGGCGCCCGCGATGCGGCCCGCGCGCGTCAGGAAGCCGCGGCGATCGATCGCGCCGTGCACGTAATCGTCGAACAACGCGAGGACATCGGGATCGAAATCGCGTGCGGTCTGCTTCGGCGGCTTGGTCATGACGTGCTCCTGGGGCGGATCGGGCCTCGATGGTAATCGCCGCGCGTGACGTCCGGCGTGCGGCCTCCGCAACACCGCGCTGCACCGCAACAAAACTTCAATACATCGTCGTTAGCCTCCGGCCCCGGTCGCACGTCGGCCCATCGCGTCGCGTGCAAGCGCACGGCGTGCGCGTCCATCCGTCTCCAAGGGGAACACCTGGCATGAAGTCCTACCACCCGGCGCGCCGCGCGTCCGGGCCACGCCCGCGCTGCCTGAGCCGCAGCATCCATTTCCTTCTCGTCGGCGGCATGGTCGCCATGCCGACGCTCGCCCTCGCGCAGGACGCGCCGGCAGCCGACGACATCCAGGCATTGGACGCCGTCTCGGTCACCGGCAGCTACAGTCGCAGCCTCGAACAGGCTGTCGATCTGAAGCGCGACAACGTGGGCTTCTCCGATTCGATCGTCGCCACCGATGTGGCCGATTTCCCCGAACAGAATCTCGCCGAAGCGCTGCAGCGCATGCCCGGCGTCACCATCGAACGCAACAAGGGCCTGGGCTCGCGCGTCAACGTGCGCGGCCTGCCGTCCGACTACACGCACGTGTCGATCAACAATCTCGCCACCGCGTCGGGCAGCGGCGGCCGTGAGGTGGAGTTCGACATCTTCGCGTCCGAGATCATCCAGCAGGTCACCGTGCAGAAGTCGCCGACGGCCGCCGACGAGGAAGGCGGCATCGCCGGCTCGGTGAAGATCTCCACCGCGCGCCCGTTCGACTACAGCACGCGTCAGCTGGTCGGCTCGGTCGAAGGCGCGCACAACTCGATCTCCGAAGAGACCGATCCGAAGATCTCCTTCCTCGCATCCGACACCTGGGGCGACTGGGGCGCGCTGGTCTCGTTCTCCAAGGCCAAGCGCACGAACCGCACCGACGCGACCTCGGGCATCAATTTCCGTCCGATGTCGCGCTTCCTCGGCGCGTCGGGCGTGCGCGGATCGCAGGCCGAAGCCGTGATCGAGCGTGATACCGGCCGGCAGATCGGCGACCGCACCGACACCGCCGAATCGAACCTGATCGTGTTCCAGGACAAGGTGGGCGACCGGGTGTTTCTCAACGAGCAGGACAAGTGGGGCGCGACCGCCTCGCTGCAGTTCAAGCCCAGCAATGACTTCAGCCTGACCTTCGACGCGCTGGTCGGCGGCTACGATTCCAACGAAGACGAATACGATGCGGCCGCGTATTCCGCGTCCAGCCGCAGCACGCTCGAAACCATTCACGAGTACGACGAGACCACGCTGGCCGAGCACGGCATCCTGGTGTTGCGCGACGTGTCCTACACCGCAACGCAGCACGAGTTCCTGAGCAAGGAACGCCGTAACGAAACCGATTTCCGCCAGTACAGCGCGGCGCTCGACTGGCGCGGCGACACCTGGACCATCGAAGCCCTGCTCGGCTATTCGGGCGCGAAGAAGTCGCTGGACTACGCGAACCTCAAGCACGTCGCCTACGCGCCGTCGCGCACGCGCTGGAACGGGCCGAGCGGTGAAACGATCCCGAGCGCGTCGTCGAACGGCTTCGACATGTACGACTCGCCCGAGCGCTACCTGTTCGAGGCCTACGAGACCACGCTCGAGCAGATCAACGACGACAAGTACGCCGCGCAGGTCAACGTCGGCAAGACGCTGGATCTCGCATTCCTGCCGGCGCTGCGCGGCGTGCAGTTCGGCGCGCGGCACACCGACAAGTCCAAGGAACGCGAGTACGGCGAGGCCAAGATTGGCGGACCGTCAGCCGGCGACAACAGCTGGGTCAACACGCGCACCCTGGCCGACAGCCAGCTGCAGCCGATCGGCGACATCGTCCCGGGCGGCGCCTACACCGCGCGCGATCTCGACTGGCAGATGATCGGCAACGACTATGCGCGCGACACCTTCCGCTATGCCGGCTTCTCGACGCCGTTCGATGACAGCCAGTACTACCGCGTCGACGAACAGGCGACCGCGCTCTACGCGATGGCGGACGTGGCCTTCGATCTCGGCCGCGTGCCGGTCGACATCAACGCCGGCGTGCGCTACGTCGACACCTCGGTGACCTCGTTCGGCTATCACCCGGTGCAGAACCCGGACGGCAGCACCGGCTATACCGACACGCCCGTGTCGATGGACGGCGACTACAGCGACGTGCTGCCCAGTCTCAACATCACCGCCGAGCTGCGCGACGGCCTGCTGCTGCGCGCCGCTGCGTCGCAAACGCTGATCCGCCCGGCGATGACCGACATCGCCTACAAGCGCACGGCGAGCTGGAGTTCGTACCGCTTCACCGACGGCAACCCGGCGCTCAAGCCGACCTATGCCGACCAGTGGGAAGTGGGCCTGGAGCAGTACCTCGACAACGGCGGCCTGCTTGCCGCGTCCTACTTCCGCAAGAAGATCGACGGCGTGGTGATCAACGCGCTGACCGGCGTGGTCGAGGACGTACCGGTCTACAACGCCAACGGCACGCTCAACGGCATCTTCGATTTCGACGTCTACCAGCCAGTCAATGCGGCGGGTGCCTACGAGGTCGACGGCATCGAGCTGATCGCGCAGCTGCCGCTGACCATGCTGCATCCGGCGCTGGAAGGTTTCGGCATCAATGCCAACTACACGATGCTCGACAGCTCGCTGGCCGGTGAATCCGATCTCGGCATCCAGACGCCGATGCCCGGCCTGGCCGAGAAGACCTGGAACCTCACCGCGTACTACGAGAACGCGCGCTTCGATGCGCGCGTGTCCTACAACCACAAGAGCGAGTACGTGGAATCGATCGGCTACAACATGTATCCGATCTACCGCGACGGTTACGGCCAGCTCGACGTCTCCATCGGCCTGCGCCTGGCCGACAACCTCAAGCTGAGCCTCAAGGGCATCAACATGACCGACGAGGCGACGACCGGCTACACCATGGATCCGTCGTTCCCGACGATGTACGAACTGTCGGGCCGCCGCATCTCGCTGGGACTGCGCGCGGATTTCTGACTCCGGCTGCACGGGCAACACGGAAAGGGCCACCGCTTGCGGTGGCCCTTTCTTTTCTTAGCGACGTCGTTGAAGCAGATCCGGCTCTTGTTCGCGAAATTCAGGTTGCTCTGAGAGACGTCGAGGATCAGCCAAACCGAGCCGCATAGAAATCTGCCCCTTCCCCCGTACACGGGGGAAGGTTGGGATGGGGCGAACCGCCGGATTGCGGTACGAACGGGATGCGTGCCGCGTGGATTTTTGAATCGGCGGATCGACACGATGTGAACGTTCGCCCCCAACCCAACCCTCCCCCGCCATGCGGGGGAGGGCTTCAGATCACGGGCTGCTTTCGAGACTGGGCGACTTGGTCCCGCCTGCCCGATACCGCCTTCGAAATCCCCGGAATCAAACGGGCTGACACCGTCCGACCACTAGGTCGCTCAGCGATGCGCCATCGCGTAATCCAGTGCGGAGACGATCGAGACCACCTGCGCAGCGTTGCATTCCGCCGGTGTGGTACGCGGACTGTCGGGATAGACCTCGGTCGTGGTCACGTAACGCGCGCCGGTGATGCCGGCGCACAGGCCGAGTTCTTTGACCGGGTACTCGATCACGCCATGCGCGACGACGGGTGAGCCGATCATCTCGCCGTCGGCGTCGGCCGGCGCGATGTGCGTCACCCGCTCCACCGCAGCGATGACGGCCTTCTGGAATGCGGGCTGCGGGCGCACGCTGTCGTCGACCAAGTAGAACCCATCGGGAATGCCGCCCGGCTCGAACGGCAGACCGTCGCGCGCGGCAAGTGCGGGCCGGAACTCGGATTCGTCGGTGTCGGTGGTCTCGTGCAGGTCCACGTGCACCAGCACCTGATCGTGCAACGGCGCGAGCAGCGCGACCAGCGCGGCCGACTCTTTCGCCGCACTGCCTGCGCGGAACGAACGGTTGGGATCGATCGCGTCGATGTTCCAGCGCTGGATGTGCTCGTAGCCCCACGGACTGACGCAGGGCACGACCAGCAGATTGATCCGGCCAGCGTAGTGCGCGGCGGACTGCTCGACGAACTCGAGCGCGCCCTCGACGCCGCTCGTCTCGTAGCCGTGCACGCCACCGGTGACCACGCAGATCGGCAGATCGGGGTTCCAGTCGCGGCTGCGGATCGCGAGCAGCGGATAGCGTCGGCCGCCTGCATCGAGTGTGTCGTAGGTCTCGATGTCGAAGCGATCGCGCAGCGCATCCACGCGTGTCACGACATCGTCCGCGTGGCTGCGCTGCCGCACCTGACGGGCCCGCCACGCCGCGCGCTCGGTGTCGCCCCAGGGTTGGCCGGGGGTGCCGATCGGATAGAAAGCGGTCTGCTGCATGGCGTGCTCCGGTGCGGGAAAAATCGCCGGCACTCTAGCATCGCACCCGAACCCCAGGCTCAGAGCGGCTCGGGTCGCCCGTACAGATAGCCCTGCGCGTACTGGCATCCGAGTTCGTCGAGCATGTCGCGTTGCGCCTGTGTCTCGACGCCTTCGGCGATCGTGTCGATGCCGAGCGTGCCGGCGAGCGCGAGGATCGCGCGGACCAGGGCGAGGCTTTCGGCATGCAGATCGCTGCCGAGCCCCTGCACGAAACTCTGGTCGATCTTCAGCGCGTGGATCGGAAACCGGTGCAGGTAGGACAGCGCTGAGAAGCCGGTCCCGAAATCATCCAGCAGCACAAGCACACCCCGTTCGCGCAGCTGACTGAGCATGCGCAGCGCTCGTGGAGCGTCGTCGAGCAATGCGACCTCGGTGATCTCGATGCGCAGGCGCGACGGATCCGCGCCCGCACTTTCGAGCAGGGCCAACAGACGTTCGACGAAATCATCGGAGCGGAAATGCCGCGGCGAGACATTGATCGACACGTAACCCGGGCAGTTCGAGTTCGCCATCACACCGACGACCTTGCGGTACATCAGCCAGTCGACCTGTTCGATCAGCCCGCTGTCCTCGCCCACGCCGATGAAGTCAGCTGGAGGCAGGATGCCGTGCAGTTCGTGGCGCCAGCGCAGCAGCGCCTCGTGGCCGATCACCGCACCGTCGGACAGCCTTACGATCGGCTGGAAGAACGGCTCGAACGCATCCTGCAGGATCGCCCGGCGCAGATCCGCTTCCAGATCGAGCAGACGCGTCGCCTCGGCACGCATCGCTTCGTCGAAACGTTCGCTGCGGTCCCGGCCGCAGGCCTTGGCGCGATACATCGCCGCGTCCGCGTCGCGCAGCAGGCCGTCGCCATCGGCGCCCGCATGCGACATCGCGATGCCGATGCTGCCCGAGGGATACAGCTCGCGCCCCGCCACCCACATCGGCCGCGACAGCGTCGCCAGCAGCGCGGCGGCCATCGTGTCGGCGACGCAAGCGTCGTCGACGCCGCCCAGCACCAGCGCGAACTCGTCGCCGCCCAGGCGCGCGGCCATGTCCTGCGGACCGAGCAGTGCGGAAATACGCTGCGCGATCTCGACCAGCATCGCGTCGCCCGCCGCGTGGCCGACGCTGTCGTTGACCAATTTGAAGCGATCGAGATCAAGGAACAGCACGGCGAATGGCTCCTGCCGGCTCTCCGACGAGGCCAGCGCGGCATTCAGGCGTTCGAGCAACTGCACGCGGTTCGGCAGGCCGGTCAGCGGATCGTGACGCGCCTGATGCACAAGCCGCTGTTGCGCACGTACGCGTTCGCCGATCTGCGCACGCAGTTCACGATTGGCTTCTTCGAGTTCACGGGTGCGTGCGTCGACGCGGAATTCGAGTTCGGTGTGTGCTGCCTTCAGCGCTTCCTGCGCGCGCTTGCGCTCCAGCGCGCTGTCGATGTGATGTGCAACGAAGGTCAGCAGCGCCTGGTCGCTGTGCGCGAAGCTGATCTGCGGGTCGTAACTCTGCACTGCGATCGCGCCGACCGGCCGGCCATCGCGACTCAACGGCACGCCCAGCCAGCACTGCGCGTGGGTGCCGCGGCTCCGCAGCTCGCCGCTGGCCTCCAGCAGCACGATGCTCTCGCGCCGCGCGAGCAGAGGCTCACCAGTGTCGATGACATATTCGGTGAGACCGTTGGCGCGTTCGCGCGGACGCCGCGCCACATCGCGTTCGTCGACGGAATACGGGAACTCGAGGCGCTGTCCGTCCTGACTCAGCATCGCGATATAGAAGTTCCGCGCGTACAGCAGCTCGCCGACGATCGCGTGCAGGTCCGCATAGAAGCGTTCGACGCTACCGGCGGCCACCGACAGTTCGCTGATCCGGTACAGCGCCCGCTGCAGCCGCTCGGCACGTGCGCGTTCGGCGATCTGCGCCTGCAAACCGAAGTTGGCCTCCTGCAATTCCTGGGTGCGTGAATCGACGCGGCGCTCCAGTTCCGCATGCGCCTGCTTGCGGTCGAGCGCGGTGAGGATGTGCTGGGCCACGAATTCGAGCAGCGCCCGGTCGTCCTGGCTGTATCGATCGGGCCGGTCATAGCTCTGGACGACGATCGCGCCGCAGACGCGGCCATCGCGCCGCAATGGCACGCCCAGCCAGTCCGCGCTGTCGGGTCCGTGCAGCAGATTGCCGTCGTCGACGCCATGGGCACGTCGCAGCTGCGCTGACGGACCGAGCATCGGCTGGCCTCCGCGCAGCAGCGCGATGGTCAGACTGTTGGGCATGTCGTCGACATGCAGCTCCTGCTCGGGGTCGGCGACCCAGGGATCGAGCGCATCGACGAAGTAAAGGAAGCGCAGCGTCTCGCTAAGGTCGTCGTAGAGGACGATGTAGAAATTCTCGGCTGTCATCAGTCCGCCGACGACGCCATGGATGCGCGCCAGCACATCACTCATCTCCAGTGATGAGCCCGCCAGGTCGGCGATTTCGTACAGCGCCTGCTGCAGCCGTTCGGAGCGTCGCAATGTCGCGACGATGCGTTCGGTGGCCAACGCACCGAGCGCGGCGAACAGGCTGTTGGCCGCCAGACGCATCCAGGCCGCGCACACCGCATCACCCTGCCCCGCCTTTATTGCAACCGCGACACGCGCGCCGCCACGTTCCGATCGATGCAGGCGCACAGCTGCATCGTTGACCGCATCGTCATCGAGTGCTGCCGTCGCGGCGTCCGCCAATGCTGCCGATGCGGCTCGCGCATGCACCGCGCCGCGGCTGCCATCGGGGCAATGCCAGGCAATCGCCACCGGCAGACCGCCTGGCGCAGTGGCGAGAATGTCCCACGCGCGTGCAGCCGCGCCAGGTGGCGGCTGGTATGGCGGATCCGGGGACTGACGATCGGACACGTGGTCTTGCCTGGGTGTTTCCGAGGCGAGCATAACCAAATCCTCACACCGACCCCGTGCGTCCGACCCCATCGGCGACATCCGGACGTTCACCCATCCATGCACGCGTACGCCACGCCCGCGCTTCCAGTCCGCCCGGTCTTCCCGGCCACGTCCGCAGCACGTAACCTGGGGACCATGCCCGACATCGCCAGCCAGCAGGCGCCGCCCGGCGACGATGCCTTGATGCAGGCGTGGGTCGCGGGCGATGTCGCCGCGTTCGAGACGCTCTACCGCCGCCATCGCGACAAGCTCTACCGGTTTCTCGTGCGCCAGTTGCGCAACAGCGCGCTGGCTGACGAGGTGTTCCAGGACATCTGGCAGCGCGTGATCGCCGCGCGCGCCGACTGGACACCGGACGCATTGTTCACGACGTGGCTGTACCGCATCGCCCACAATCGCCTTGCCGATCACTGGCGCGCCGCGCAGCATCGTCCACCGCCGCCCGAGGATGCGGACTTGCGTACCGCGCGCATCGTCGATCCCGATTCGCCCGAGCGTCAGCTGTCGCAGTTCGAGCAGCGTCGCCAGCTGCAGCTCGCGCTGGCGGCATTGCCGGACGAGCAGCGTGAGGTGGTGCTGCTGCGGCTGGAACAGGAACTGACGCTGGAGGAGATCGGCACGATCACCGGCGTCGGCCGCGAAACCGTGAAATCGCGATTGCGCTACGCGATGGACAAACTGCGCACGCTGCTGAACCCATGAACCGATCCGACCGCGAACCGCTGACGCCCGAAGAACGCACGCTGGCCGATCGCCTGGCGCGTGACAGCAGCGCCGCGTCGCCGTCCGCCGCGCTGGACGCGGTGATCCTCGGCGCCGCACGCGAGGCCGCAGACACAGCGCCAGCGCAGCCGCAGGTTGACGCCAAGCAACGTCTTGCGTCGCCGCGTCGTCGACGCTGGCCGTTCGCCGCGGGTATCGCCGCATCGCTGGCATTGGCGATCGGCATCGCCTGGCAGGTGCGACCAGTGCCCGACATTGAAATGCGTGCCGCATCGGAAATGCCCGCGCAAATGTCTGCGCCCGCAAATGCGCCAGCGCCGGAGGTGCTGCGGTCGCGTGAGACCGCGCCGCCGCCCGTCGCCGAGCCCGCGCCGTTGCCGGAGGCGGCCGCAGACGATGCACCAACGTCTTCAGCCCCGGTCGCGGACGAAGTGAAGCCTGCCGCATCGATGCACAAGGAGACAGTTGCGGCCGATTCCATGGACACCGTCTCGCCGTCAGCGCCTGCGCGTGCGAATCAACAACAATCTTTGGAGCGGGTGACCGCGTTCGGCGCCGAGATGCATCCAGCCGACG
Source organism: Luteimonas sp. AC640a (assembly GCF_979256585.1). Classification (NCBI taxonomy): domain Bacteria; kingdom Pseudomonadati; phylum Pseudomonadota; class Gammaproteobacteria; order Lysobacterales; family Lysobacteraceae; genus Luteimonas; species Luteimonas sp. AC640a. The sequence continues at coordinate 790,204 of NZ_CEEDOV010000007.1, forward strand.
CACCGCCACCACCGCCTGCAATCTCCGCGGCCGTCCAGGCTGTGCCTGCACCCGCGCCTGCCCGCGCCCTCCCGCCGGCCCCGCCCTCGCCGCCCGCACCGATGCAGGCGCCTGCGGATGCATCGGCGAGACGCGCGGCGCCGACAGCGCCTGCGCCTGCAGCAGCGCGACAGACACGTGCACAATCGCAAGCACCGATGCTCGAATCGATCGACGACGGTCCTGACGATGGCGATCCGCCCGCGTCGGCAGACGCCCCCGAGGTCCGCGCCGCCTGGCTGGCCCGCGTGCGCGAGCTGCTCGACGCCGGCCGCATTGGCGAAGCGAAGGCGAGCCTGGCCGAGTTCCACCGCCGCCATCCGCAGGCCGAACTGCCGCCGGATCTGCGCGCGTTGCTGGACTGATGCCGCTCGATACCCTGGCCGGCCCGGTCGACCACACGCTCGAGGTCAAGCACAGCCGCTTCATTGCGCATGCGGCGCCGGTCGAGGATGCAGGCGGCGCGGCGGCCTTCATGCAGCAGGTGCACGTGGCCGAAGCCACCCACAACTGCTGGGCCTGGCGCATCGGCGATCAGTACCGCTCCAGCGACGATGGCGAGCCCGCAGGCACCGCAGGGCGGCCGATCCTGGCCGCGATCGATGGTCAGGGCTTTGACCGCATCGTGGTCGTCGTCGTGCGCTGGTATGGCGGCATCAAGCTGGGCGCGGGCGGGCTCGTACGTGCCTATGGCGGCTGCGCGGCCGAGTGCCTGCGCATCGCGCCACGCATCGCGCTGGTGGAAATGGCGACGTTGCATCTGCATGCGCCGTTCGACGCGATCGGCAGCGTGCACGCCGCGCTGCCGGGCGCGCTGGCAGTCAAACGCGAGGAGCGCTTCGACACCCAGGGTGTATCGCTGGTACTGGACCTGCCCGCCGATCGCGTCGAGGACTTGAAAATCCGTCTGCGCGATGCCACCCGTGACCGGGTCCGCATCGACGACAATGGCTGATGGCATTCCGATCCCCACGCACCGCGCCTGACGCCGGCGAACCCAAGTCGCGCATCAGCGCGCTCAAGACCCTGTGGCCGTTCGTGATGCGCCAGCGCGGGCTGTTTGCCGCCTGGATGGTCGCGCTGGCGCTGTCGTCGGCCGCAACGCTGAGCCTGCCGATGGCGGTCAAGCAGATGATCGACCACGGCTTCACCGGTGGCGACCAGATCGACCGCGCGTTCGCGCTGCTGCTCCTCGTCGCGATCGCGCTGGCGGTGTTCACCGCGGCGCGGTTCTTCTTCGTCTCGCTTCTGGGCGAGCGCGTCGTCGCCGACCTGCGCAACCGGCTCTACGGCCATCTGCTTGATCTCGACCAGACCTTCTTCGAGCAGACCCGCAGCGGCGATCTCGTCTCGCGCCTGAGCGCGGACACCGAACTGCTGCGCGCGGTCGTCGGCTCGACGATGTCGGTCGCACTGCGCAGCACCGTGATGGTGATCGGCAGCGTCGCGATGCTGGTCGTCACCAGTCCGCGGCTCGCGGCGTTCACCCTGATCGGCATTCCGCTGTTCGTGCTGCCGCTGGTGCTCGGCGGCCGCAAGCTCGCGAAGATCTCGCGCCAGAGCCAGGATCGCGTGGCCGATGCCAACGCGCTCGCCAACGAGACGCTGACTGCGATCCGCACCGTGCAGGCGCACGCGCGCGAGCCGTGGGAGCGCGGGCGCTTCGGCGACGCGGTTGCGCAGTCGGTTGCCACCGCGCGCCGGCGCATCGGCCTGCAGTCGATCATCACCGCGGTCGCGATCACGCTGATCTTCGGCGCGGTGACGGTGGTGCTGTGGTCGGGCGCGCACGATGTCATCGAAGGCCGCATGACCGCCGGCACGCTGGGCCAGTTCGTGCTGTACGCGCTGTTCGGCGCAGGATCGGTCGGCGCCCTGGCAGAAGTCTGGAACGAACTGCAGCGCGCAGCGGGTGGCATGGGCCGGATCGGCGAACTGCTGGTCGAACATCCCGGCATCCGCGCACCGGACGCGCCGGTGAAGTTGCAAACGCCGGTGCGCGGCGAGTTGCGCTTCGACGACGTGCGTTTCCACTATCCGTCGCGCCCGGATGCACCGGCGCTCGAGCATTTCAGTCTGCACATCGCGCCCGGCGAGACCGTCGCGCTGGTCGGGCCGTCAGGCGCCGGCAAGAGCACGGTGCTGTCGCTGCTGTTGCGCTTCCATGATCCGGCCGAGGGTTCCGTCTCGATCGATGGCGTCGACATCCGCGGGCTCGACCCCGCAGCGCTGCGCGACCACCTGGCCCTGGTGCCGCAATCGCCGACGATCTTCGCCACGAGCGCCCGCGAGAACATCCGCTACGGGCGCCTGGATGCCAGCGATGCCGACCTCGAAGCCGCGGCGCGCGCAGCCGAAGCCGATGCCTTCATCCGTGAACTGCCCGACGGTTACGACGCCCAGCTGGGCGAGCGTGGCGCACGCCTCTCCGGTGGCCAGCAGCAGCGCATCGCGATCGCCCGCGCCCTGCTGCGCGACGCGCCGGTGCTGCTGCTCGACGAAGCAACCTCCGCGCTCGATGCGCAAAGCGAGTTCGCCGTACAGGAGGCGCTGGCGCGCCTGATGGAAGGCCGCACGACGCTGGTCATCGCACACCGGCTGGCGACGATCCTCAAGGCCGACCGCATCGTGGTCATGGACCGCGGTCGCATCGTCGCCCAGGGCACGCACGATGAACTACTCGCGCAGGGCGGGCTCTACGCGGAGCTGGCGCGGCTGCAGTTCATCGACTGACCTTGCGCACACGTGGCCCGTTCGACGGGTCTCGTTGCGCGCTTCCCGTCCCGCGTCAGCAGTTCCGGACCGACGGCGTCCACACCGCGCAGCGATCTCACCGCGTGGTCGGCTGCATGCCGCAGCATCGCCGGTGCGATGTAGCGGCGATGCATGCCGCTGATCGCCGCCATGTAGAGACGCCCGAATGTATTGCGGGTCCGCACGCGCGTCGCCATCGTGCAGACGAGCGCACCATCGGGCCGGATGCGCACGCCGATGCAGGTTCGGAACATCAGATGTTTGTCGTCGGCGCCGAGGATGACTTCGACGCGGCGCCCGTCGTCACTGTGGCGCTCGGAGAGCATCGGATGCCGGCCATCAAACTTCAGCGGCGCATCGGGTGTCAGCAGCGAAGATGCAGGACAGCCGAGTGGCGAGGTGCGCAGACCCGCGGGCCGCACCAGTACATTGCGCATCGCCATCAGGCGCGACACGCCATCGGGTGGATTCGCGACGAAGCCGGTCAGCAGATGATCCATGACGCGCGCGGGTGTCGCGCCGTGGACCTGCGCCGCGTCGAACCGCAGCGCCACCTGGTCCTCGTGTGCGATACGTCCCGGCAATTGCGATTGCAGCAGCGAATCCGCATCCACGGCGCTCGCGACGACATCGCGTCCGCCGCCATTGTCCGCGCGGAAGCCCGCAGCAGCGCGGCGCTGCGCGATGCCCGCGCGCAGACGCCCCATCGCGCCGCGCACCCCGGCACAGAAGCGCGCGTCGATCGACGCCGGCGGTGCATGTAGTGACAGGGCCGTGGTCGCGATCGATGCCGGATTGCGCCCTGCCGCATCGAGCAGCGCCTGCACCGGCAGCGGCAATATCTCGGTCAGCGCGGGAATGTCGGCCGTGTTGCCGAGCACGCGTGCCTGTGTCGCCGCATCGAGACCGCCAGCGGTCTCATCGGGATGGCAGGACAGCGCGAACAAGGTGGGATGCGGACCGCCCGGACGCGCGGCGATGAACTGGTGCCAGGTGCCGCCGCCGAAGCGTACCGAGAACAGGCAATCCGGTGGCACTTCGACCACGTGCAATGCATCGAGGAACGCGCGCGGATCGGCATCGATCTGCCGCTGCGACGCAGTGGAGAACCGCAGGTGCGCGCCGGCGCTGCCGGACACCGCGGTGAACATGCGGTTGCCGGCGTGGCGATGGAACGGGTGCCCGTTCGCGCCGACGCCGAAGGTGTACAGCGACGAGGGGTCGCCACGCGCGAGATCCATCGCACCGAGCCGCGTCGACGGCTCGTCCAGCGCATCGACGAAAGCCGGATGCGCCCGTTGCCGACGCAAGGCATCGCCGATTGCGACATCCCCCTGCCCCGGCGCGAACTGCGCGATCAGCGTGACTTCGACCGGCAATCCACCGCAGTACGACGGCAGGCGCACCGACGGAAACGTCGACGACGCACGGATCGCAGTGAACGCCGCACGCGGCGCCGAAGCCGTGCGCAGCGCATCGCCAGCCACCGCGTTCAAGCCGCGCCCGCCTTGCGACGCTCGCGCTTGAGCGGTCTCGCGACCGGACACACTTCCGCCGCCCACGCAAAGATCGTGTTCGCCAGCCGGTCCGGCACCAGCCGGAAGAACACGAACTGGCCGCGCTTCTCACGCTCGATCAGACCGGCCTCTTCCAGCACACGCAGATGGCCCGACAGCGCCGGCTTACTGAACTCGAAACGCGTGCCGATCTCGCCCGCGGTGAGTTCACCGGCATTGAGATACGCCAGGATCTGGCGACGTGGCGTCGATGCGAGGGCTTCGAAGACCCGCTCCATGTTGGCATCCAGTTAACTAATTACCTAATTAATTACGCCGTTGATGGTGTGGTGTCAAGTCTGTTCGATGTCCGCGGCCGGCAGCACCGCTGTGATCGGCGTCAGGCTGCGATCTGTCGAGCGCGGGCTTGCTGACTGCGTTGGCCGCGCTGCGGGACGAGGCACGGCTGCGAGTGTCTGGCTTTAGCTTTAGCTCTAGCTGTAGCGCTAGCTGTGGCCTTGGCTCTGGCTCTGGCTCTGGCTTCGAGCTTTTGATCTCAATCGAGCCGTAAAGCGAGCCGAGCATCGCAGGGCGCCGGGGTCGAAGAGCAGCCCATGTCTGAGCGCAGCGAGTTTGGGCTGCGTGCCCCGTCGTCCGAGAAGCGCAGGGGACCGCCGCGGCTGTATCGCGGCGGATCGCGTCCGGCGAAGACGGTTTTGCTTACTTTTGCCAAGACAAAAGTAAGCCGCGCGACAGCGCGGAAGCCCTGTACTTGATCTTCGCTCTCTGCGAGCGATTCGCTTGGCGACAGAAAGGCTCAACGCCAAGGCTGAGAAGCGAGAGGCAAGTGCACGGCTTTCGCCCGCTGCGCGTGCGAGTCCCTTTTGGATGGACCCAAAAGGAACCAAAAAGTCCCTTCGCCGGACGCGAGCCGATGCGATACGGCCGCATCGGTGCCCTCCGCTCCTCGCCTGACGCGGCACGCAGCCCAAACTCGCTGCGCTCAGACATGGGCTGCTCTTCGGCCACGCCAGGCTCCGGTGCTCGGCTCGCTCTACGGCTCGATTGAAGTCAAAGGCTGAAAGCCAAAGCCAAAGCCAAAGCCAAAGCCAAAGCGGAAGCCTGAGCAACAACGAAGCCAGGCAGAGTCGCGACTACTTCGAAGAAACCCCGGACACCCGAAACGCCGCCAATGCACCCACGAACGCCGGCGCCAACGCCATCGACCCGAACACCCCCTGCTGCGTGCCACTGAGCACCCGCAACATGTGCCCGCGTCCCCCCGGCAGATTCCCTATCGGCCGGAACGCGACATCGCGCACCTTCGCGATCATGTCGCGCTCGGATTGGAACACCGGCGTCAGCCACCGGCTCCAGAACTGGTAGATCGCAACATGCCTGCGCCTGACGCGCGCGTACGTGGCCAGTGCGTCGGGCAATGCCTGTCTCCGCAACGCATCACGCAAGGCTTCGGCATCGAGGAGCGCCATGTTGACGCCCTGCCCCAGCTGCGGACTCATCGCATGCGCGGCATCGCCGAGCAGCACCCAGCGGCCGCGATGCCACTGCGTCAGCGTGACGTCACGATAGGTCGCGCGGGCAAGGTGTGCGTGCGTCGTCGTAGCACTGAGCAGGCGCGCGGCTTCGGGCCAGATCGCGGTGACCGTGTCGCGCCAGTCGTCGAGCGCAGCGGACTGCCAGCCGTCGAAGGCGGCGATCGGCAGGCTCCAGAAGAAGCTGAGCCGCTGGGTCGCATCACCCGGACGCGTGCCGACCGGCAGCAGGCCGATCATCCGGCGCGCGGCGACATAGCGTTGGCGGAGTTCATTCGAATGCGGCCAATCATCGGCATCGAGCAGGCACCACAGTGCACCCCAGGGATAGACCGCGTCGCGCCGCACGCCATCGAGCCGACCGCGCAGACGCGAGGCGGCGCCGTCGGCCGCGAGCACCAGATCGAAGGGGCCGTGACGACTGCCTTCGGCATCGCGCAGCCAGCGATCATCCGATTCGTCCGGACCTTCGATGGTGATGCCGGCATGCAGTTGCACCGTCTCGTCGCGCGCCTGGTCGAGGATGGCGAACAGCGCACCGCGCTGCATGCCGATCCCGCACAGCCCCGCGTCGAGTCCGGCGTAGCGCATGTCCATGACTGCGCGGCCGCAGGGCGTTTCGCCGTACAGCCGATCGACACGTGCGCCATGCGCGAGCACCTGGTCGAGCAGCCCCATGCGCCACAGCACCTGCAGGCCGGTGGGCTGCAGCAGGAAACCCGCACCCACTGGGCCCGGCTCGGATGCGCGTTCGAAGACCTCGAGGCGATGTCCATCGCGTGCCAGCAACACCGCTGCGGCCTGCCCGGCCGTGCCGTAACCAACGATGGCGATACGCAATGACGTCATGACGACTCCGCAGCAGGGCGGCCAGCATATCCGGCACGCCGCGGATTCCGGCAGCCACAGGCATCGCGCACCCCAAAACAAAGGGCCGCCCTGTTGCCGGGGCGGCCCTTGTCGATCAGACGATGACGCGATCAGTGCGTCGGTCGTTCGTCACCGTCTTCTTCCAGCCGGCGATCACGCTCGCGTACTGCTTCGAGACGCGGATCCGGCTCGTCGAGTTTGTCGCCCAGCACGCGCCGCACGATGATGAAGAACACCGGGATCAACAGCAGTCCAAGGAATGTGGCGAACAGCATGCCGCCGATGACGCCGGTGGCCAGTGCGTGACGCGCGCTGGAACCTGCGCCACTCGACAGCGCCATCGGCGTGACGCCCATGATGAAAGCGAACGATGTCATCAGGATCGGGCGGAAGCGCAGGTTCGCCGCGTCCACCGTCGCATCGCGAAGCGTCTTGCCTTCCTTGTACTGCTGCACCGCGAACTCGACGATCAGGATGGCGTTCTTCGCCGCCAGACCGATCACCGTCACCATGCCGATCTTGAAGAAGATGTCGTTCGACAGGCCCGGACGCAGCATCGTGAAGACCACGGCGCCGAGGATGCCGAGCGGCACGACCAACAGCACCGCGACCGGAATCGACCAGCTCTCGTAGAGTGCGGCCAGACACAGGAACACGACGACCACCGACAGCAGCAACAGCAGCGTCGCCGTGTTGCCCGCGATGATCTCCTGGTAGGACATGCCCGCCCAGTCGTAGCCGAAGCCTTCCGGCAACTCGTTCTCGACGATCTCTTCCATCGCGGTCATCGCCTCGCCCGTACTGCGACCGGGTGCCTGCGAACCGACGATGTTGATGGCCGAATAGCCGTTGTAGCGGGTCAGCGACGGTGTGCTGGCACCCCACTCCGGATTCACCACCGTGCTCAGCGGAATCATCGTCGGCGTGCCGTCGGCATTGGTCGACGCCGCGCTGGGTGTATAGAACCGGCCGATCGAACCGGGGTCGGTGCGGTACTGCGCATCGGCCTGCATGTTGACGCGCTTGATGCGGCCGTCGGACACATAGTCGTTGACGTAGACCGGCGCCAGCATCAGCTGGATCGCGCTGTAGATGTCGGTCACCGACAGCCCCATCGACTGCGCCTGGATCCGGTCGACATGCAACTGCAGCTGCGGCGCATCCTCGAGCGTATTCGGACGCACGCCCTGCAGGATGTCGGTCTTCTGCGCTGCCGCGCCCAGCAGCTGATTGCGGGCCTGCTGCAGTGCCGCGTTGCCGGCGCCGGTCCGGTCCTGCAGATACATGTCGAAGCCGCCGAACTGGCCCAGACCCTGCACCGTCGGCAGATTCACGACGAAGATCGTCGCGTCCTGCACGCCCTGCAGCGCGCCGTTGGCCTCGCCGAGAAATCCGTTGATGTCGACGTCGCGCTCGCCCCAGTCCTTGAGCTTGATGAAGCCCATGCCGACGTTCTCGCCCTGACCGACGAAGCTGAAGCCCGCAACCTGCAGCATCGCCTCGTAGGACGGGTTCTGCTCCAGACGTGCGCGCACGTCCTCGAACACCGCATTGGTGCGCTGCAGGGTCGAGCCCGGGGGCAGTTGCACGATCGCCAGCGCGTAGCCCTGGTCTTCCTCGGGCACGAAGCTCGATGGCAGCTTGATGTAGAGGAACCCGCAGACCACACACAGCACTGCGAACACCGCCATCCAGCGCGGTGCATGACGCACGGCGCTGCCGATGTGGCCGACATAGGTCGCGTTGACCTTGTCGTAGTACTTGTTGAACGTGCGGACGATCACGTTGCTCTTGCGCTCGCCAGGCGGCGCGTGCTGCTTGAGGAACGTCGCGCACAGCGCCGGCGTGAAGCCGAGCGCGAGGAACGCCGAGAAGCCCATCGCCACCGCGATCGTGATCGCGAACTGCTTGTAGATTTCGCCCGAGGCGCCGCCTTGCAGCGCGCTGGGAATGAACACCGCGGCCAGCACGACGGTGATCGCGACGACGGCGCCGGTGATCTGGTCCATCGCCTTCATCGTGGCTTCGCGTGGCGGCAGGTGTTCCTCCGCCATGATGCGTTCGACGTTCTCGATCACCACGATCGCGTCGTCGACCACGATGCCGATCGCCAGCACCATCGCGAACAGGGTGAGCTGGTTGATCGTGTAGCCGAGCATGCTCAGGCCGAGGAAGGTGCCCAGCAACGCGATCGGGATGACCAGTGTCGGGATGATCGTCGCGCGCAGGTTCTGCAGGAACAGCAGCATCACCAGGAACACCAGGATCACCGCCTCGATCAGGGTCTTGATGACTTCCTTGATCGACAGGGTGACGAACGTGGTGGTGTCGTAGGGCTTGAACCAGTTGATGCCCTGCGGGAACGACGGCTGCAACTCGTCCATGCGCGACTCGACCGCAGTGGCCACGGTCAGCGCGTTGGCGCCGGGCAGCAACTGGATGGCGAATGCGCCGGTGGGCTGGCCGTTGTACTTGGTGTCGAAACCGTAGCCGGATGCGCCGATCTCGACACGCGCGACGTCCTTCAGACGCACGGTCGCGCCCTCGCTGTCGGCGCGCAGGATGATGTTCTCGAACTGTTCCGGCGTGCTGAACCGGCCCTCGGCCGAGACGGTCGCGGTGAAGCCCTGGCCTTCCGGCGCGGGATCCGAGCCCACGGAGCCCGCGGCGAACTGCACGTTCTGGCCACGCACCGCGGCCATGACTTCCGTGGCCGACATGCCGTAGCCCTGCAGCTGGTCCGGGTTGAGCCAGATGTTCATGGCGTACTCGGAACCGAACTGCTGGGTGCTGCCGACGCCCGGCACGCGCGCGATCTGCTCGAGCACGCGCGAACCGATCAGGTCGTTGAGCTGGTTGCGGCTGACCGACGGGTCATCCGAACGCAGACCGATGACCATCAGGAAGCCGGCGTTGGCCTTGGCCACGACCACGCCCTGCTGGGTGACCTCGGTCGGCAGGCGCGGCGTGGCCAGCGAGACCTTGTTCTGCACCTGCACCTGCGCGATGTCCGCGTCGGTACCGGTCTCGAAGGTCAGGGTGACGCTGGCGCGGCCCGAGGAACTCGACGTCGAGCTGAAGTACAGCAGGTTGTCGATGCCGGTGAGCTGTTGCTCGATGACCTGCGTCACCGCGCGCTCTGTGGTGTCGGCGCTGGCGCCGGGATAGGTCGCCGAGACGGTGACCTGCGGCGGTGCCACGCTCGGGTACGACTCCACGCCCATGTTCAGCAGCGAGATCACGCCCGCGAGCGAAATCAGGATGGAGACGACCCAGGCGAAGACCGGGTGGTTGATGAAGAACTTGGGCATGGCGGATCAGTCCTGCGTGTCGTTCGCAGCGGGCGCCTGACCGGCGGCATCCTGCGGCGGTGCAGCGGTCGCGTCTTCCGCCGGCGCAGGCGCGCCGGTTTCGCCTGCCGGCTGGCCTGCCGGCGCTGCGCCTGCAGCGGGCGCGGCCTTGTCCTGCTCCGGCGTCCAGGGCTTGGGCGCGACCACGGCGTCGGGACGCGCCTTCGGCACGCCGCTGACGATCACGCGCTCACCGGCCGTCAGGCCTTCGGTGATCACCCACATGCCGTCCTGCGCGCGGTCGGTGCGAACCGGCTTGCGGACCACCTTGTCGCCTTCGCCCGCAATCAGCACGTAGGCGGTATTGGCGTCGCGCAGCACCGCGGCCTGCGGCACCAGGAACACGCCGCTCTGCTGGCCCATGTTCGCGCGCAGCGTCACGTAGACGCCCGGGAGCAAGCGGCGATCGGGATTGGGTACCGTCGCACGCAGCTGGATGGCGCCGGTCGCGGGATCGACCACATCACCGGAGAAGTCCAGGGTGGCCATCTGGTCGTGCACGGAGCCGTCGGCGAGGACGATCTCGACCCGGCCAGCACCGGCCTCGCGATCGAGCGGCATCGCGCGGATGCGGTTGAAATCGCCGGCGCTCATCGAGAAGTTGATGTACAGCGGATCGATCTGGTCGACCGTCGTCAGCAGCGTGGAATCACCCTGCCCGACCAGCGCGCCTTCGGTGACCTGCTGCTTGCCGGCGCGGCCGGAGATCGGCGAACGCACGGTGGCGTAGCCGAGATTGATCTGCGCGGTCTGCGTCGACGCGCGGGCGGCCTGCAGCGCGGCTTCGGCGCTGCGCTCGGCGGCGATCGCGTTGTCGAGATCCGACTTGGAAATGAAACTGGTCGGCGCCAGCTGGCGCGCGCGGTCGGCGGCGGTCTTCGAATTCGCGTAGTTGGCCTGCGCCTGCGCCTGCGCGCCCTGGGCCGTGCCCAGCGCGGCCTGCAGCTGCGCTGGATCGATGCGGAACAGCACGTCGCCTTCCTTGACGTCGCTGCCTTCCTGGTACACGCGACGCTCCAGCACACCCGGCACCCGGGCGCGCACATCGGCGCTGCGGAACGGCGCCAGACGGCCGACCAGTTCCTGCTCCAGCGCGACGCTCGTCGGCTGCACCGTCATCACACCGACTTCGGGCGGCGGCGGCGCGGCCTGCTCCTCTTGTTGACCGCAGGCGGAAAGTGCCGCAGCGAGCACGGCAATCGAGAGGAGTCGGCGCATGGGGAGAGACCTGGGAGAGGTGGGACGGGATTTACTATACCGGCCAGTATAGCTAATTCAGATTGCGGTTCGCACCGTGAAAGAAGTCATTGGCGCGGTCGCCGACGCGATGCTGCGTTGCAGGCGATGCGAAAGCGGTGAAAACGAACCTTGCTCACCGAATGAATCAAGTTCATAATCCGCGCCGCTCCGGGTCCATTCAGGTTGCCATGCCGCCTCTCTCTGCCGCCGTCGCACGTCGCCAGCGCGAAATCGTCGCGCGAGAGCGCACCCTGCTCGACGCCGCCCAGGCGCAGATCCAGCGTGACGGATTGCTGTCGCTGCAGATGGCACGCGTGGCAGAGGAATGCGGCTATGCGATCGGCACGCTGTACAAGCATTTCGCCAGCAAGGAAGACCTGCTGGTCGCGCTGGCGACGCGCAACAGCCTCGACCGCGTGGAACTGTTCGAACGCGCCGCCAAATGGAACGGCCCGACCCGAGAACGCATGCTCGCCGTCGCGCTCGCCGACATGCTGATCCTCCGCGAACAGCCCGAACATTTCCGCCTCGCCCAGTTCGTCTGGACGGACGTGGTCTGGGGCGCCGCCTCGGACGAAAGCCGGCGACGTGCGCTCGAGGCCTGCGAGCCGCTGGCCACGCTGATCGACGGCATCGCCGCCGAGGGCCGCGCTCGCGGCGAGCTGCCCGCATCGGTGCTGCCTGTGGGTGCCCTGATGATGGGCCCCTGGACGATGACCGTCGGCATGCATGCGCTGGTGCAGCAGCAGGGTCTGGTCGACACCGCCGTGACCGGCGATCCCTATCGCCTGCTGATCCGCCAGCTGCAATACCTGTTCAACGGCTACGGCTGGCAACCGATCTTCGACGCCGAGGACGATGCCGCGCTCGATGCGCTGATCGCCTGCGTCAGCCGCGACGTTTTCGATACCGACTGGTCCAGCATCGCGCCCGACCTGCCGCCTCCCCTTCCTCTTTCCTGACGGAAACCGCCCATGTCCAGGACCGAAACCCCATCCACGCCACGCAAACCGCGTCCCCGTTTGCGGATGATCGTGATGCTGATCCTCGTCGCCGTGATCTTCGGCGGCGTCTTTCTGGCTAAGGCCCTGATGGGCAAGGGCATGAACGACTTCTTCGACAACATGCCGCAGCCACCGGTCGCGATCACGACCTTTGATGCCGCGCAGCAGTCGTGGTCGACACCGCTCGAAGCGGTCGGCACGCTGGTCGCGGTCAACGGCACCGACGTCACGACCGAAGCCGGCGGTGTGGTCCGCAAGCTGTCGTTCGAGCCCGGCCAGCCGGTCAAGGCCGGCACCGTGCTGGTGGAACTCAACACCGACAACGAACTCGCGGTGCTGCGCTCGAGCGAAGCGGCCGCGAAGCTCGCCGTCGTGCAGCGCGACCGCTGGCGCGAACTCGGCGAGACGCAACTCGTCTCGAAAGCCGAAGTCGAAGAACGCGCGACACAGGCGGCGACGTCGATCGCGCAGGTCGAGGCACAGCGCGCCCTGATCGCGCAGAAGACCATCCGCGCACCGTTCGATGGCGTGCTGGGCATCCGCAAGGTCAACCTCGGCCAGTTCATCTCGCCGGGCACGCCGATCGTCGGTCTGCAGCAGCTCGATCCGATCTTCCTCGACTTCACCCTGCCCGAGCAGCAGCTGCCGCTGATCAATACCGGCGCGACGCTGCAGGCGGTCGTCGATTCGCTGCCGGGTGAGCAGTTCGAGGGCACGATCACCGCGATCGAACCGTCCGTCGATGCCGGTACGCGCAACTTCATGGTGCAGGCCACGCTGGCCAATCCCGACGGCAAGCTGCGCCCGGGTGCGTTCGCGCGTGTCGGCCTCGCGGTCGGCGGCGAGCAGGACGTAGTGGTGATTCCGCAGACCGCGGTCACCTTCAATCCCTACGGCAATGCGGTGTACGTGGTGTCGGAAAAGCCGGTCGATCCGGAAGCGCCCAAGGTCGAAGGCGAAGACGCGCAGCAGGGCCCGACCCTGATCGTGCGCCAGCGTTTCATCAAGACCGGCGCGACCCGCGGCGATCTGATCGCGGTCACCGACGGCCTCAAGCCCGGCGAGCGGGTCGCGACCAGCGGTCTGCTCAAGCTGCGCAACGATGCCGTCGTGACGATCAACAACAAGGTGCAGCCGAGCGCGGACGCCGCGCCGACGCCCGAGAACCGCTGATCGCGATCGCCGCTGCCTGATCGATGTGTCCGGGCGCCCTGCGCCCGCCCCGCTCCCTGACCCGCGCGACACCGCGCGGGGGAGACCGAGATGAAATTCACCGACATCTTCATCCGCAAACCCGTGCTGGCGATGGTCGTCAGCCTCTTCATCCTGCTGTTCGGCCTGCGCGCGTTTTCCGAACTCAACGTGCGCCAGTACCCCGAGCTGCAGAATGCGGTCGTCAACATCAGCACGACCTACTTTGGCGCAGACGCCGACCTAATCCAGGGCTTCATCACGACGCCGCTGGAACGTGAAGTCGCGAGTGCCGAGGGCATCGATTATCTGACCTCGACCAGCTCGGCCGGTGTCAGCGTGATCCAGGCCTACATCCGGCTGGATTACGACCCGAACGAAGCGCTCACGCAGATCGCGGCCAAGGTCAACAAGCTGCGCAGCGAACTGCCGGCCGAATCGGAAGATCCGGTCATCGATCTGCAGCAGGGCCAGCAGGTCGCGGCGATGTACGTGTCGTTCGCCAGCGACGCGCTCAACGACAACCAGATCACCGACTACCTCACCCGCGCCGTCGAACCGACGATCGCGACGATTCCCGGCGTGCAGCGTGCGGAGATCATGGGCCCGGGCTCGTTCGCGATGCGCGTGTGGCTGAAACCCGATCGCATGACCGCGCTCGGCGTCACCGCGAGCGACGTGTCGACCGCGCTGCAGTCCAACAACGTGCTGTCCGCGCTGGGCTCGACCAAGGGCCAGATGGTGTCGGTCGATCTGACCGCGCGCACCGATTTGCGCACGCCCGAGGAATTCCGCGCGCTCGTCGTGCGCGAGGCTGATGGCGCGATCGTGCGGCTCGGCGACATCGCCGATGTGGTACTGGGTTCGGAAAACTACGGGTCGTCGGTGCGCATCAACGGCGCCGCGGCGACGTTCATGGGCATCTACGTCTCGCCGGATGCGAACGCGCTCGACGTGATCGCCGAGGTGCGCAAGGCCTGGGACGAGGAGATCGTGCCGCAGTTGCCCGAAGGCATCGAAGCGACGATTCCATACGACAGCACCGAGTCGATCCAGGACGGCATCAACGAAGTCATCCGCACGATCATCGAGGCGGTGATCATCGTCATCGTGGTGATCTACCTGTTCCTCGGCTCGTTCCGCAGCGTGTTGATTCCCGCGGTCACCGTGCCGCTCTCGCTGGTCGGCGCGTTGTTTCTCATGCTGCTGATGGGCTTCACGATCAACCTGTTGACGCTGCTGGCGATGGTGCTGGCGATCGGCATCGTGGTCGACGACGCGATCATCGTGCTGGAGAACATCCACCGGCACATCGAAGAAGGCATGACGCCCTTTGATGCGTCGATCCGCGGCGCGCGCGAACTCGCGTGGCCGGTGGTCGCGATGACCACGACGCTGATCGCGGTGTACCTGCCGATCGGTTTCCAGGGCGGTCTGACCGGCGTGCTGTTCACCGAATTCGCGTTCACCCTGGCGGGCGCGGTGTTCCTGTCGGGCATCATCGCGCTGACGCTGACGCCGATGATGTGCGCGAAGATCCTCAAGCCGCATGGCGAGCACAGCAAGAGCAAACTGGAGAAGTGGCTCGACCGTCGCTTCGATTCGGTCGAGCGCGGTTACCAGCGCAGGCTGCACGGCGCGCTGCAGACGCGCGCGGTGATCCTGACCTTCGGTGCCATCGTGCTGGTCTCGTGCGTGTTCCTCTACATCGGCGCGCCCAAGGAACCGGCGCCACCGGAGGACGAAGGCTTCGTGTTCGCGATCGGCAGCGCCGATGCGGCCAGCACGCTCGACTACGTCGAGGGCTACACCGAGGAGATGACCGCGGTGGTCGAGCAGATCCCCGAGATCAACGACTTTTTCCTGTTCAACGGCGGCATGGGCGGCATGGGCGGCAGCAACAGCGCGATGGGCGGCTTCGTCATGAAGCCGTGGAGCCAGCGCGAGCGCTCGACCAACCAGATCCTGCAGCAGGACCTGCAGCCCAAGCTCGCCGAGATCACCGGTCTGAACATCTTCGCGCTGGTGCCCCCGTCGCTGCCGTCGGCCGGTGGCGATGGGGGTGGCGAATTCCTGATCGGCGGTATCGGCTCGCTGGAACAGCTGTCGGAGATTGCCGACGAAGTGGTCGCACGTGCGCAGGCCAGCAGTCGCTTCATCTTCCTCGACAAGGATCTGAAGATCGACAAGCCGCGCGTGGAAGTGCAGATCGATCGCGACAAGGCGGCGCTACTCGGCATCGACATGCGCACGCTGGCGGCCGACATGAGCGCGCTGCTGGCCGGCGGTTACGTCAACCGCTTCGCGATGCAGAACCGCTCCTACCGCGTGATCCCGCAGGTGCAGCGCAGCGACCGGCTCAACGCCGAACAGCTGGGCAACTACTACACCCGCACGCGCGACGGCGATCTGATTCCGCTGTCGACGGTGATCTCGTTCAAGGAGAGCGCGCAGCCGCAATCGCTCAAGCGCTTCCAGCAGCTCAACGCGGTGGGCATCACCTTCGCGCCGCGTCCCGGCGTGACCAAAGGCGAGGCGTTGCGCGTGCTCGACGAGATTGCCGCCGACGTGCTGCCGCAGGGCTACAGCGTGGACTACGCCGGCGAGTCGCGGCAGTTCAAGCAGGAAGGCACGACGATGCTGATCACCCTCGCCTTCGCGCTGGTGATCATCTTCCTGGTACTGGCCGCGCAGTTCGAGAGCTTCCGCGATGCGGTGATCATGCTGGCCACGGTGCCGATGGCGATCAGTGGCGCGCTGCTGGTCCTCAATGCGCTGGCATTGCTGTCGGGCGTGCTGCAGTTCGCCGGCATCGAGGCCTTCCCCGGCATGTCGATCAACATCTACACGCAGGTGGGTCTGGTGACGCTGGTCGGCGTGATCTCCAAGCACGGCATCCTGATCGTGGAATTCGCGAACAAGCTGCAGGTCAACGAAGGCGTGCCGAAAGCCGAGGCCATCGAACGCGCCGCCGCGATCCGTCTGCGCCCGGTGCTGATGACGACGGCCGCGCTGGTGTTCGCGATGGTGCCGCTGTTGATCGCCAGCGGCCCCGGCGCCGCGGCACGCTTCTCGATGGGTCTGGTGATCGCCGCCGGCATGTCGATCGGCACGGCGTTCACCCTGTTCGTGTTGCCGGCGTTCTACCTGCTGCTGGCCCGCGACCACAGCCACGATCGTGAAGCGACCGAAGCACAGAAGGCGGAACGTCGCGACGACGACGATCTGACGCCGGCGCCGCAGGGGCGTTGAGTCTCGCCAACAGGTGAAATGGAAAAGGCGCGACTTCGGTCGCGCCTTTTTTGGGCCTGGCGGATGCCCTGACGCGATGCGCTACAGCGTCGCGATCCACGCCGGATCGAGCGACAACGTCGCAGGCAGATCGCTCCCGTTCGCAACGAACGGCAGAACACCCAGGCACGGCGCCGGCATGGCGTCCGTCAGCAGACCGACGTAATCGTCCGCCCGCGCGAAGTCCGGATCGATGCGGTTGCCGATCCACCCGACCAGCCGGCAGCCGTCCGCTTCGATCGCGCGCGCGGTCAGTCGCGCATGACTCAGGCAGCCGAGCTTCAAGCCGACGACCAGTACGACGGTGCCGCCGAGTTGCCGCGCGAGATCCCGGTGTTCGAGTCCTTCGGCCAGCGGCGCGTCCCAGCCACCGGCGCCTTCGACCAGCACCACGTCCGCATGCGATGCCAGGCGTGCGTGCGCCGCATATAGCGCCGCGATGTCGACCGTCACACCCGCCGCGATCGCCGCCAATGTCGGCGCCGTCGGTTCCGGCAACGCGACCGGATTGATGTCGGCGTAGGCCGGCCGGGGATCACTGGCGGCCTGCAAGGCGAGCGCATCTTCGTTGCGCCAGCGCCCGTCGATCCAGTCGCATCCGCTGGCGATCGGCTTCATGCCGACCGCGCGCAGCCCGTTCGCGCGCAACGCATGCAGCAGGGCCACGCTCGAATAGGTCTTGCCGATGCCGGTGTCCGTACCGGTGACCAGAAAACTGCGCGCGCTCATGCGGATTCCGGCGCCGTGCGCCTCTGCATTCCAGGCTGTGAGGCCTGCGTACCGCGCAAGCGGAATCCGTCCGCATCACGCGGCAACGCGTCCAGTCCGCCAGGCCCCTGCGGGGCCGCTGCTACACTCCGCGGCATGTTCACTTCATCTCCCCTGACCGGCTCCAAGGCCGAACAGTATGCCGCGCTGGCGGCACAGGCACGGGCACTGCTGCACGGCGAACGCGATGCGATCGCCAATGCGGCGAACCTCTCGGCGCTGGTCTATCACGCGCTGCCGGATCTCAACTGGGTCGGCTTCTATCTCTTCGATGGCACCGAACTCGTGGTCGGCCCGTTCCAGGGTCTGCCGGCCTGCGTGCGCATTCCGCTCGACAAGGGCGTCTGCGGCGCCGCGGCGCGCACGCGCACGACGCAGCGCATCGACGACGTGCATGCGTTCCCCGGGCATATCGCTTGCGACAGCGCTTCGCGTTCGGAAATCGTCGTGCCGCTGCACATCGGCGAGCGCCTGATCGGCGTGTTCGACATCGACAGTCCGGTGCCGGCGCGTTTCGACGTTGAAGACCAGACAGGCATCGAGTCCCTCGCCGCCCTCTATCTCGAATCACTGCAATGACCGCACCGACGCCGCTGAAGCTGCGCAACATCGGGCCCAAGTCCGCGGCCTGGCTGCGTCAGGTCGGCCTGCGCACGCGCGAGGATCTGCAAGCGGCCGGCGCGGTGGATGCGTTCGTCAAAGTGCGCCGCGCCGGCTTCAAGCCCAGCCTCAATCTGCTGTATTCGCTGGAAGGCGCGTTGCTCGACTGCCATTGGCAGGACGTGCCCGAAGCGCGTCGCGTGCAACTGGTCGAAGCCGCCGAGGCTGCGACCGCCCTGCTTCCCGATCCGCGCGCGCGCCAGGCCGCCGGACCGGTTACGACGACCGTCAGTGAAACGTTCGAGTCCGAGTCTCCGCTGGACAGCCTGTTCGACCGCCGAGACGACTGACTGCCACACCGGCGCGCCCTGTCCGCGCCCGCGGCCCCGCGCTCACGTACAATCCGCGCCAGCTTCATGGTGACCCGCCGGCGTACTGCCGTCCGGGTTGAAACGGGAAGCCGGTGACGCGCGTATGCGCCAGCCCGGCACTGCCCCCGCAACGGTAAGCGTGTTCAAGGCATCGCATCCGCCACTGTGCTCCGCACGGGAAGGCGCGACGCCCGGGAGTCCTCCCACGCGCGAGTCCGGAGACCGGCCACGAAGTCTTCTTCGATTGCGATGCGGCGGGCATTGCGGCGGCGTTCCGGGCGGCTTTTCGCGCGCCCGGACGGCGGCCGTGTCCGTCCTCGCAATCTCCAGACCACATCCGCGTGCGTGGGCGCACGCGACAAGGAGACTGCAATGCCGTTCCGTACCCTGACCGTGGCGATCGTCGCCGCGCTCGCTTCGCCATTCGCCGCTGCCGCGACCGCCGCCGACGCGCGCGATCTCGACACCGTGCTCGTCACCGCCAACCGCAGCGAGAGCACGCTCGGCGACACCATCGTGCCGGCCCAGGTCATCGACCGCGCCGAGATCGAACGCACCCAGGCGCGCGACCTGCCCGAACTGCTGCGCGGCCGCGCCGGCATCCAGATCGGCAACTCCGGCGGTCCCGGCAAGCTGACCTCGATCTTCATGCGCGGCAGCGAATCCGACCACGTGTTGGTGCTGGTCGACGGCGTGCGCATCGGCTCGGCGACCGCGGGTCTCGCCGCGTTCCAGGACATTCCGGTCGACCAGATCGAGCGCGTCGAAATCGTCCGCGGTCCGCGCTCCAGCCTGTACGGCTCGGAAGCCATCGGCGGCGTTATCCAGATCTTCACCCGCCGCAACACCGGCGCGATCCGCCCGCACGCACGCATCGGCGTCGGCAGCCACAACCTGCGCGAAGCCAGCGCCGGCATCGGTGGCCGCGCGGGCCGTGGCTGGTTCGGCGTCGACGCGGCGTTCCAGCGCACCGACGGCATCGACAGCTGCCGCGGTTCGGGCACGCTGTTCCAGGGCTGCTTCGTCGACGAGCCCGACCGTGACGGCTACCGCAACCGTTCGCTCAACCTGCGTGGCGGCGTGGAACTTGCGGAAGGCCTGACGTTCGAAGCCAACGCCCTGCGCGCCGAAGCGTTCAACGAGTACGACGGCAGCGTGTTCGGCGGCAACGAGGCCGACAACGTCCAGCAGGTCGCCGGTGGCAAGCTCACCTACGCACCCTCTGACGTCGTCACGCTGACCGCGCAGGCCGGCCGCAACGACGACGAGTCCACGACCTACTTCCGCGACATCGATGCGGGTACGCGCGTCGATGTCGGCCAGATCGACACCCGTCGCGACACCGCATCGGTGCAGGCCGATTTCGGTCTGGCGCCGACCCAGCGCTTCTCGCTCGGCTTCGATTGGATGTCCGACAACGTCGAGAGCGACACCGACTATGCGTTGACCTCGCGCAACAACTTCGCCGTGTTCTCCGATTACACGGCGCGTTTCGGCGCGCACCGCGTGCAGGCCGGCGTGCGTCACGACGACAACGAGCAGTTCGGCGGCCACACCACGGGCAGCCTCGGCTGGGGCCTCGATCTCGCACACGGCCTGCGCCTTAACGCCAGCGCCGCGACCAGCTTCAAGGCGCCGACGTTCAACGATCTCTACTTCCCGTTCGGCAGCGGCAATCCGGATCTTGAGCCGGAGCGCGCGAAGACCGCCAACCTCGGCCTCGCGCAGTACGGCGACACCTGGAACTGGTCGATCAACGCGTTCGAAAGCCGCGTCGACGATCTGATCTTCCTCGACAGCAATTTCGTCCCGCAGAACATCCAGGAAGCGCGCATCCGCGGCGCCGAGCTGACGTTCGCGACCACACTCGCCGGCTTCGACCTGTCGACCGAACTGAGCCACGTCGATCCGCGCGACCGCAGCGATAACGCCAACAACGGCAACCTGCTCGCCCGTCGTGCGCGCAACAGCGGCCGTCTCGACATCGACCGCAGCTTCGGCGATTTCCGCATCGGCACCACGCTGCGCGCCAGCAGCAGCCGCTACGACAACGCGGCCAACACGGTGCGCGTCGCCGGACACGGCACGCTGGACCTGCGCGCCGCGTGGGCGTTCAACCCGGACTGGACGCTGGAAGCCCGCGCGACCAACGTGCTCGACAAGAACTACGAGACCGTGAACTGGTACTACCAGCCCGGTCGCGAGTACGGCCTGGCGCTGCGCTGGTCGCCGGTCACGCGCTGATCCATTCGCGGCGCACGCCGCACTTCGCGTCAATCCACACGGCCGTCGCATGACGGCCGTGTGCGTTTCAGGGGGCAGGTTTTACGGCGAATTTATGCCGCAGGGCTGCCGGGCGCATGGAGACTTTATGCGCGTGGGGCGGACCATGCGCGGCATCGGCGGAACGGTTCCGCCACGGATGCTTCCATGCACGTCACCCTGTGCCGCCGACGCCGCGCTCGCGTCGCCGCAACGCTCTCCCTGCTGCTGCCGATGACGGCCGCCCAAGCTGTCGAGACCAGCGGCAGCGCCGCGTTGACCTCCGACTACGTCTGGCGCGGCACGTCGCAGAGCAATGAAGACCCCGCCGTCCAGGCTGGCTTCAAGTTCGCAGGCGCTTCGGGCCTCTATGGCCAGATCTGGGGCTCGAGCGTCGAGTTCGCGCCGGACACACGCGCTTCCAGCGAGTTTGATCTCATCGCCGGCTGGTCGGGCGACCTGTCGGACGCGCTGGCACTCGACGTCAACCTGACGCGCTACGTCTATCCATCGACGACCGTCGATCTCGATTGGACGGAGGCCAACGCGACGGTGACCTGGCAGGAACGCGTCTGGCTGCAGGTCGGCCACTCGCGCGACGCGCTGGCCAGCGACACCGCCGGCACCTATTCCCAGCTCGGTGCGCGCTGGCCGCTGACGGACACGTTCCGCGTCGAAGCCGCCGCCGGCCGCTACTGGCTCGCACGCGACAGCGGCTACGACGACTACGCCCACGCGCAGCTCGGTGCGGTGTGGATGTTCGCCGCGCCGCTCGAGCTGCGGTTGACCGTCCACGACACCGACTCGACGGCCGTGCGCGTGTTTCCTGGGCTCGCCGGATCACGCATCGAAGCCGCGCTGCAGGCTTCGTTCTGAGCGCCGCGGCGCTTCTGCCTTCTCACTGACGGATCTCCGCCATGATCGAATTCATTACCGTGCTCGGACTCGCGCTCGCGCTCGGCTGGCCGCTGGGCCGCTATCTCGCCGCGGTGATGCGCGGCGGTCCCCTGCCAGGCGACCGGGCGTTCGGCCTGATCGAACGGCCGATCTATCGCGTCCTCGGTGTCGACCCGGCGCGCGGCATGGACTGGAAACACTACGCGCTGGCGTTTCTCGCCAGCAACGCCGTGCTGGGCGCGCTGGTGTGGGCGTTGCTGATGACCCAGGCCTGGCTGCCGCTCAACCCCAATGCAGCGCCCAACATGTCCTGGGACCTGGCCCTGCACACCACGGTGTCGTTCCTGACCAACACCAACCAGCAGCATTACTCGGGCCAGGCACAGCTGTCGTATCTCGCGCACATGGCGGGCATCGTGGGCCTGCAGGTGGTCACGCCGATGATGGGCCTGGCACTCGTCGCGGCGACGCTGCGCGCGTTCTTCGGGGGCCGCGACCGCGACGAGGCCGGCGTCGCACGCGGCGGCGTTGCGGACGTGGGCAACTACTGGGCCGACGTTGTGCGTCCCGCGGTACGCGTGCTGCTGCCGCTGGCCGTGCTGTGGAGCGTGCTGCTGACAGGTCAGGGCGTGCCAGCGACGCTGTCGGGCGGGCCGGAGGCGACGCCGGTCGATGCGAGCGCCGGCATGGAGACGCAGAAGATTCCGCTCGGCCCGGTCGCGGCGATGGTCGCGGTCAAACAGCTCGGCACCAATGGTGGCGGCTGGTACGGCCCCAACAGCAGCGTCCCGCTGGAAAATCCGACGCCGTTCTCCAACTGGCTGGAGACGCTGGCGCTGATCCTGCTGCCGATCGCTGTCGCCTGCATGATCGGGCCGTTCACCGGGCGTCGGCGACTGACGCCGCTGGTGCTCGGCACGATGCTGGCGATGTCGATGGCCTCTACCGGGCTCGCGATGTGGTCGGAATCCGCGTCGCCCACATCCACCGATGTCGCGCTGATGGAGGGCAAGGAAGTCCGCAACGGTGCCGCGCCTTCGGCGCTGTGGGCTGCGCTGACCACGCAGACCTCGAACGGCTCGGTCAACGCGATGCACGACTCGCTGGCGCCCCTGACCGGTCTCGTCACCCTGTCCAACATGCTGATCAACGCGATCTGGGGCGGCATTGGCTGCGGCTTGCAGCAGTTCCTGGTCTATCTGCTGCTGGCGGTGTTCGTCGCAGGGCTGATGACCGGACGCACGCCCGAATTGTTCGGTCGCAAGATCGAGGCGCCCGAGGTGCGTCTGCTCGCCGCGCTGGTGCTGCTGCAGCCGGTGGTGCTGCTCGGACTCACCGCGCTGACCCTCGCGGTGCCGGCGTGGACCGGCAACAGCAATCCTGGCTTCCACGGCATCAGCCAGGTGTTCTACGAATACGTATCGGCGTTCGCCAACAACGGCTCCGGTTTCGAGGGCCTGGGCGACGCGACCTTGTGGTGGAACCTGTCGACGAGCGCCGTGCTCGCGCTGGGCCGCTACCCGGCCTTGCTGGTACCGCTGGCGATCGCTGCGATGCTCGGCGCCAAGCGCGCCGCACCGGAAAGTGCCGGCACCCTGCGAATCGAGACGCCGACGTTCGCGCTGACGCTCGTTGCCATCGTCGTGATCCTCACCCTCCTCCAGTTCATGCCTGTCCTGGTGCTCGGCCCTGTGGCCGACCACCTCGCACTGGCCGCCAATGCCGGATGATTCCGATGCCTCCTGTCGCTGACACCGCCGCGCCGACGCGCGGCACCAATCCCCGCCTGTTCGACGGGGCCATCCTGCGCGCCGCCGGTCGCGACGCGTTCCGCAAGCTGTCGCCGCGGCACGCGCTGCGCAACCCGGTGATGGCCGTGGTCTGGCTGGGCACCGTGCTCACCGCCTTGCTGACCATGCTCGGCCACGCCGCGCCGGCGCTGGGCGGCAGTGTCTCCGTGGTGCTGGCATTGACGGTGCTGTTCGCGAACTTCGCCGAAGCCATGGCCGAAGCACGTGGTCGCGGCCAGGCGGCGTCGCTGCGGCGTGCCCGCCAGGACCTCGTCGCACGCCGGCTGGCGGGAGACGCCGAAGGTGCCGCCGAAACCCGGGTGCCGGCCGCCGAATTGAAGCCGGGCGATCTGGTCGCCGTGTCGGCAGGCGAACTGATCCCCGCCGACGGCGAGATCGTCCGCGGCCTTGCCACGATCAACGAAGCCGCGGTCACCGGCGAATCCGCGCCGGTACTGCGTGAGGCCGGCACCGACCGGTCCGGCGTGATCGGCGGCACCAAGGTGCTGTCGGATGCCATCGTCATACGGGTGACGGTCGAGCCGGGCCACAGCTTTCTCGATCGCATGATCGCGCTGGTCGAGGGTGCCAACCGACAGAAGACGCCGAACGAGATCGCGCTCGGCCTGCTGCTGACCACGATGACGCTGACCTTCCTCGTTGTCGTGCTGACGCTGCCGGCGATCGCAGGCTTCGTGGGCGTGCGCCTCGACCCGGTGCTGTTGATCGCGTTGCTGGTCTGCCTGATTCCGACGACGATCGGCGCCCTGCTGCCGGCCATCGGCATTGCCGGCATGAACCGTGCGCTGTCGGCGAACGTGCTGGCGAAGTCCGGCAAGGCGGTCGAACTGGCCGGCGACGTCGACGTGCTGCTGCTCGACAAGACCGGCACCATCACTTACGGCGATCGGCAGGCGACCGCGTTCCATGCGCTGGCCGGCATCGATCCCGACGCGCTGCGCGAGGCCGCGCTGCTGTCGTCGCTGGCCGACCCGACCCCGGAGGGCAAGTCGATCGTCGCGCTCGCGCGGCGACCCGGCGAGGCGATCGAGGCGCCATCGGACGCGCGCTTCATCGCGTTCACCGCGCAGACGCGCATGTCCGGTGTCGATCTCGGTGAAGCCAACCGCCCGCGGCAGATCCGCAAGGGCGCGCTCGACGCGATTGCCGCGCACGTCCAGGCGCTCGGCGGGCAGCCGTCGCACGAACTGCGCGCGCGGGTCGAACAGGTCGCGCGCGGCGGCGCCACGCCGCTGGTCGTCGCCGACGGCGCGCACGTGCTCGGCGTTGTGGAACTGTCGGACGTGGTCAAGACCGGCATCCGCGAGAAGTTCGCGCAGCTGCGGGCGATGGGCATCCGCACGGTGATGATCACCGGCGACAACCCGCTCACCGCCGCGGCGATCGCCGCCGAGGCCGGCGTCGACGATTACATCGCCGAGGCGCGGCCCGAGGACAAGCTCGCGCGCATCCGCAGCGAACAGGCCGCCGGGCGGCTGGTGGCGATGGTCGGCGACGGCACCAACGACGCGCCCGCGCTCGCGCAGGCCGATGTCGGCCTGGCAATGAACTCCGGCACCCAGGCCGCCAAGGAAGCCGGCAACATGGTCGACCTCGATTCCGACCCGGCCAAGCTGCTGCGCGTCGTCGAGGTCGGCAAGCAGCAGCTGATCACCCGCGGCGCATTGACCACGTTCTCGCTGGCGAACGACGTGTCGAAATACTTCGCGATCCTGCCGGCGCTGTTCGCCGCGGCGATTCCGCAAATGGCGACGCTGGATGTCATGCGCCTGTCGAGCCCGGCCAACGCCGTGCTGGCCGCGCTGATTTTCAACGCGCTGGTGATCCCGATGCTGATTCCGTTGGCATTGCGCGGCGTGCGTTTCCGCGCCGGCAGCGCGACGGCCCTGTTGCGCCGGAACATGCTGGTCTTCGGTCTTGGCGGCGTGCTGCTGCCGTTTGCCGCGATCAAGCTCATCGATCTCGCGCTCGCCGCCATCTTCGGTTCCTGAGGAGCCCGTCATGTCCGCCCCGTCTTCTCCGCTCTCCCCGTCGCATCCGCGCGGCCTGCTCCGCGCATCCTGTGGTCTGGCCGCGGTCACACTGATCGGCTTCGGCTTCGCCTATTCGCTCGCCGCGACCACGCTCGGCGGCGCACTGTTCCCCACGCAGGCGCGCGGCAGTCTGGTCGAACGCGACGGGCGCATCGTCGGCTCGGCGCTGGTGGCCCAGCCATTCGCTGATGCCCGCTATTTCATGCCGCGGCCGTCGGCCGCCGGGTACGACCCAATGGCGCTGGCCGGCAGCAACCAGGCGCGCAGCAATCCCGAGCTGCGCGCGACAATCGCAGCCGAGATCGATGCGGTCGCGGTACGCGAAGGCATCGCCGCAGGCCAGGTGCCCGGCGATCTCGCCACTCGCTCGGGCAGCGGCATCGATCCGCACATCAGCCCCGACGCCGCGCGCGTACAGATCGCGCGCGTGGCGCGTGCACGCGGCGTTGCGGTTGCGGACGTCGAGCGGCTGGTCGCGGTGCACACCATCGCACCGCAGTTCGGTCTGCTCGGCGCGGCGCGCGTCGACGTGCTGGCGCTCAACCTCGCACTGGATGCACGAGCGGACGGACGCGGCGCAGAATAAGTCCATGATCGACAACCGCGACGCCCGGGCCGATGCCCTGCTGGCCGACACCCGCCGTCGCGAAGCGGGCGGACGACTGACCGTCTTTCTAGGCGCGGCGCCCGGTGTCGGCAAGACTTACGCGATGCTGTCGCGCGCGCGCGAGCTGCGCGCCTCGGGCATCGACGTCGTGGTCGGCCTTTTGGAAACCCACGGACGCGCGGACACCGCGGCGCTGCTCGACGGGCTCGAACAACTGCCGCGGCGCCAGATCACCTACCAGGGCCGCACGCTGGACGATCTGGATGTCGACGCCGTGCTCGCGCGTCGCCCGGCGCTGGTGCTGGTCGATGAACTCGCCCACCGCAACGTACCCGGCAGCCGCCACGAACGCCGCTGGCAGGACGTCGTCGACCTGCTCGATGCCGGCATCGACGTCTGCACCACGGTCAACATCCAGCACCTGGAAAGCCTCAACGATGTCGTCCACCGCATCACCGGCGTGCGCGTCACCGAGACCGTGCCGGACGCGCTGTTCGACCGGCTGCGCGACATCCGGCTGGTCGACCTGCCGCCGGCGGAACTGATCGAACGGCTCAAGGCCGGCAAGGTCTACCTGCCCGACCAGGCGACGCGTGCGCTGCAGGCGTTCTTCTCTCCGTCGAATCTTGCCGCGCTGCGCGAACTGGCGATGCAGACCGCGGCAGACCGCGTCGATGCCGATCTGCGGGGCAGCCAGGCGGCACTTGGATTGCCGGGCTTTGCGCTGCGACGCACGGTGCTGGTTGCGATCGATGGCCTCGGTACCTCCGAGTATCTGGTGCGCGCCGGGCGGCGGATCGCCGAGCGGCGCGATGCGCCGTGGCGCGTGGTCACCGTCGATGCCGGCGGTCGCAGCGACGCGGCGCGTCAGCTCGAACTCGACCAGGCGTTCGCGCTCGCGCGTAGCCTTGGCGCCGAGACCGACGTACTGCACGGCAGCCGCATCGCCGATGCGCTGCTCGAACACGCCGAGCGCATCGGTGCGTCGACGATCGTCGTCGGTCGCACTCGCGAGCGGCCGTTCGCGCGCATGGTCAACCGCACGCTGACACAGCGGCTGCTGCAGCAAGGCGCACGCCATGAACTGGTGATCATCGGCACGCCGGACGCGCGGGCGAAGGCGCGTCGACGCCGACGCATCGGCGAGGCGGCATTCGGCGCGCGCGACATCGGCCTGCCGGTGATCGCCACCGCGCTGGCGATTGGCTTCGGCTGGCTGGCG
Organism: Luteimonas sp. AC640a; assembly: GCF_979256585.1. Taxonomy (NCBI): domain Bacteria; kingdom Pseudomonadati; phylum Pseudomonadota; class Gammaproteobacteria; order Lysobacterales; family Lysobacteraceae; genus Luteimonas; species Luteimonas sp. AC640a. The sequence goes on from NZ_CEEDOV010000007.1 coordinate 817,562, forward strand.
CAGCGCGTCGCCGGCCTGGACGATCTGTCGATGGTGTTCATCGTCGCCGTCGTCGTCGTCGCCGCGCAGGCGCGCATGGCCGCGGCGATGACCACCACGTTGCTGTGCTTCGTCAGCTACAACTTCTTCTTCATCGAGCCGCGCTTCACGTTCCAGATCAGTGCGCATCGCGGCGTGGTCACGGTCGTGCTGTTCCTGGCCGCGGCGCTGGTCGCCGGGCGGCTCGCTGCGCGATTGCGCGAACAGGTGCTGGCATTGCGCGCCGCCAACACCCATGCGAACGGCCTGCAGGCGCTGGGCCGGCAGCTCGCGGGCGCGGCCGATCTCGGCGAAGTGGTGGCTGCCGGACGCAACGCGCTCGCGCGCGCGCTCGATGCGGAGGCATGGCTGCGCATCGGCAACGCCGATGCGACGGACCCGTGGCCAGACGGCCTCGACCCGGCGGCGGTCGACTGGACACTGCGCCACGGACAGCCGGCCGGCCGCTTCACCGATACGCTGTCGGCGTCACGCTGGTGGCTGCTGCCGCTGCACGCGGGAAGCGAGACACTTGGCGTCGCGGCGCTGCGCTTCCCGGAGTCGCGCACGCGCCTCGGCCTCGAGCAGCACCGGCTGGCCCAGGCGATGGCCGACGACATCGCCCAGGCCGCGCTGCGCACGCGACTGGTTGCCGATCTCGAAGGCGCGCGTGTCTCGAACGAAACCGAACGCCTGCGCTCGGCGCTGCTGTCCTCGGTCTCGCATGATCTGCGCTCGCCGCTGGCTTCGATGATCGGCTCGGCCAGCAGCCTGGTCGGCTACAGCGACACGATGGACGCGACGGATCGCCGGGCCCTGCTCGACACCATCGTGCTCGAGGGCGAACGGCTCGACCGCTACATCCAGAACCTGCTCGACATGACCCGTCTCGGTCACGAGGGTCTGGCGCTCAACCGCGACTGGATCGGCGTCGACGAACTCGTCGGTGCGGCCGTCGGCCGCCTGCGTCGCTATCAACCCGCGATCGTGGTGAAGAGCGACGTGCCCGCGAGCCTGGCACCGCTGTGGGTGCATCCGGCGCTGGTCGAACAGGCGCTGTTCAACGTGCTGGAGAACGCGGCGAAGTTCTCGCCGCCCGGCGCACCGGTGCGGATCGAGGCGCGTCGTATTGCATCGCCCGAACCGGGCGATGCACGCGACTGGCTTCGCATCGATGTCGTCGACGCCGGGCCCGGAATCCCCGAGGACGAGCGCAGCCGGATCTTCGACATGTTCTACAGCGTCGAACGCGGCGATCGCGGCCGCAAGGGAACCGGTCTGGGACTGACAATCTGCCAGGGCATGATCGGCGCACACGGCGGCGCGGTGTCGGCGCTGCGCGGCCCCGGCGGCACGGGTACGCTGATCCGTATCGAGCTGCCGATGCAGCACCCGACCGGACCGGAGCGCGACGACACCGATGACTGAGTCGACACCCGCCAGCGCCGCGCGCATTCTCGTCGTCGACGACGAGCCACAGATCCGGCGCTTCCTCGACATCAGCCTGCGTGCGCAGGGCTGGCGCGTCGCGTTGGCCGAGACCGGCGCGCAGGCGCTGGATGCACTCGCGCGCGATGGCGCCGACCTCGTGGTGCTGGACATCGGCCTGCCCGACATGGATGGCCACGCGGTATTGCGCGCGATTCGCGACTGGTCGCAGGTGCCCGTGGTGATGCTCTCGGTGCGCAGCGACGAAGGCGGCAAAGTCGCCGCCCTCGATGCCGGCGCGAACGACTACGTGACCAAACCCTTCGGCACGCAGGAACTGATGGCCCGCGTGCGCGCCCTACTGCGGCTGCAGGCGCAGGCACCGGGCGCATCTCCCGTGTTCGATGACGGCCATCTGCGCATCGATCTCGCCCGTCGCGAGGCGAGTCTCGATGGCGTCGCGCTCGCGCTGTCGCGCAAGGAATTCGCCCTGCTTTCACTTCTGTTGCGCAACGCGGGCCGCGTGATCACGCAGCCTCAGCTGCTGCGCGAGATCTGGGGCCCGACGCACGCCGACGACGCACATTACGTGCGCATCCTGGTCGGCAAACTGCGCCAGAAACTCGGCGACGACGCTGCACAGCCCCGCTACATCGCCACCGAACCCGGCGTCGGCCTGCGCTTCATCGAAGCCGAACGCCCACCATGAAAAAGCCCCGCTCATGCGGGGCTTTCCAGTGGCGCACAGACATCGTGCAAGTCGCGGCGAAAACAGCCGCGTGCTGCACAGGCCTTTGCCCGCGCGGGCCTGACGACTAGCTCGCGAGCATCGCGCGCAGCAACGCCGGAATGCCCGACGATGCCGCGGCGACATTGTCGAGCACGTCCTCGAACGTGATCACCTCGTCGACCTGCGGGCCTGCACCCGCCGCCCAGTTGGCGACGATCGCCAGGCACGCGTAATCGAGCCCCAGTTCGCGCGCCAGACCCGCCTCCGGCATCCCGGTCATCCCAACCAGATCGCAACCGTCACGGCGCATGCGTGCGATCTCGGCGCGCGTCTCCAGCCGCGGACCCTGCGTCGCGCCGTAGCAACCGCCATCGACCAATGCGACACCGGCGGCACCCGCCGCATCGAGCACGCGCCTGCGCAGCGTCGGGGTGTAGGGATCGCCGAAGTCGACGTGCAGCACATCGGTGCCCTCCTCCTCGCAATACGTCGACACCCGGCCCCAGGTGTAGTCGATCAACTGGTCCGGACATGCCAGCACCCGCGGCCCGAAGCATTCGGTGATGCCGCCCACGGTATTGAGCGCCAGCACCCGCGTCGCGCCCAGCGCCTGCAGCGCCGAGAGGTTGGCCCGGTAGTTCACCCGGTGCGGCGGCACCGAATGCCCCTCGCCATGCCGCGCCAGAAACGCGACGCGCTTGCCGTCGAGCGTGCCCACCCGCACCGGTCCCGACAGCGCGCCATAGCGCGTCACCGGCTGATGCGGCTCCACGTCTTGCAGGTCGGCCAGCTGATAAAGGCCGGTGCCGCCGATGACGGCGAGATCGATGTCGAGGTGCATAGGGAGTTCTCGCGATGGGGACGGGAGCGGGTCGCTATTGTCCGATGACGCGCCTTGAAACGGCAGCCGGACGCGCAGGTGGGCCGATTGGGGCGACACGCTTCTGAAGCCGCCTGCACCGCGCCGCAACATTCGACCGGAAACCCGCCGATGCGCCCACAGCGTCACGGCAGGCAATACCGGGAACGGAATCACTCCGCGAGCGCGTAGATCCCGGGCAGATTCCGGCCCTGCTCATGGAAATCCATGCCGTAGCCGAACACATACCGGTCCGGCACTTCGACGCCGACGTAATCGGCCTCGACGCCGTCCACGCCGCGGTCGTGGACCTTGACTGCGAGCACGGCGACACGGACGTCGGCCGCGCCCTGGTCTTCGACCCACTGGCGCACGGCCTTGAGGGTGTGGCCTTCGTCGAGGATGTCGTCGACCAGCAGCACGCGGCGTCCCTGCAGCGGCGTTGCCGGGCGATGCAACCAGGCGAGACCCGAGCCGGTGGTGTTACCGCGATAGCGGGTGGCGTGCAGATAGTCGAACTCGAGGTCGACTTCGTTCTCGCCGATCGCGAACGCGAGCTGCGTCGCGAACGGCATGCCGCCGTGCATGATCGTGATGTACACCGGCGGCACATCGTCATCGCCGTATTCGTCGGCGATTTCCTCGGCCATCGTTTCGATGACGTCTTCGAGCGCGTCGCGGTCGAACAGCAAGTCGGCAGTGTCGATCACGTCGTCGAGGCGTGGAACGTTCATGCGATGTCTCCGGTGCGGGGGTTGGACACGTCACCGGCAAGCGCACCATCCCAGCCGAGCGGACCGCGTCCGATCAGGCCGGTCAGCGCCATGGTGTTGAGCGTGCGGCCTTCGACGGCAGTCAGCGATTCGGCGACCAGTTCGGGATGGCAGACAAGCACGACGTCACAGCCGGCGTCGAGGTGCGCGTCGACGCGCGACTTGATGCCACCGGCGGAGAACGCGGCGGCCATGCCGATGTCGTCAGAGAACACCACGCCGCGGAAGCCCATCTGCTCGCGCAGGATCGTGTTGATCCAGAGCGGCGAATAGCCTGCCGGCTCCGGCGCGACCTGCGGGTAGACCACGTGCGCCAGCATCACCGCGTCGGCGCCGGCATCGATGCCGGCCACGAACGGCACCAGATCATGCGCACGGATCGATTCGAGACTGCGGTTGTCGACGGCGTCGTCGAAATGCGTGTCCTCGCGCACCGAGCCGTGCCCCGGGAAATGTTTGAGCGTCGCGGCCATGCCGGCCTCGTGCATGCCTTCGACATAGGCACGCGTGAGCGCGGCGACGACATTTGGATCCTCAGAAAAGGAGCGATCCCCGATCGCGAGATTGCCGTGGCCCACATCCACCACCGGCGCAAAGCTCAGATCGACGCCGCTGGCGCGCACCTCCTGCGCCATCAAACGCGCATGCGCACGCGACGCGGCCATCGCAGCGTCAGGATCGGCAAGATACTGCGCACCGAAACCGGCGAGCGACGGCAGTTCGGAATAGCCGTCCTGGAAGCGCTGCACACGGCCGCCTTCCTGGTCCACGCAGACCAGCTGCGGACGCGGCGCGGCGGCGCGGATCGCGGCCGACAGCTCGGCGATCTGCGCGCGCGAGGCGAAGTTGCGCTTGAATAGGATCACGCCGGCGCAGGCATCGTGCTGCAGCCAGTCGCGTTCCTGCGCGGTGAGTTCGGTGCCGGCGACGCCGATCACGAGCATTGCGGACCTCTCCATCGAACACGCCCCATGGCGCGGACGGGCATTGTCGCAGATGCGGACGCGCGTGCCGTCAGGCGGCGCAGCGTGTTCAGTCGCAGCCTACCGATCACATGCAGGCGCGGAGGCGCCAGCCGGCGCAGCCTTCGGCATGCCTTCCGTAACGCCCAATCAAGCGCCCGAAGCCACATCCGGCCCGATATCGATGCCCACGGCGCTTATGCAGCGACCGGTGCAGACGCATTCCCTATTCGCGTTCGGCAGCATCCCAGCGCGAGAACGGCCGCGCGGCGAGCGCGAGGTTGAAGTAGCGCTGGTGCGTGGTGACCTCGGCGCCGAGCCAGTCCGGGCGATCGAAGGGTTCGTCGGCATCGTCGAGTTCGATTTCCGCCACGATCAGACCGGCGTTGTCGCCGAGAAACTCGTCGACTTCCCACAGATGCGCGCCATGACGCACGAGGTGCCGGCGCTTCTCGACAAGACCGCCGACGCAGAGCTTCAGCAGCGCGTGCGCATTCTCGAGCGGTAACGGCAGTTCGAACTCCTGCCGCGTGGTGCCTGCTTCGCGCGACTTGATGTTGAGGAACGCGACATCGCCCTCGATGCGCACCCGCACCGAGGCGTTCTGCGCACCGCTGGCGATCGACGCGGCATCGTTGAGATAGCCCTGCGCCATCGGCACGACCGCGTGCGCAACGGCGCGCCACGCGTCGGATGCGACCAGAAACTTGCGTTCGATCTCGATGCCCATAGGGTCCTCAGCGCTTCTCGAACAGCGCGATGGATTCGACGTGTGCGGTCTGCGGGAACATGTCCATGACCCCGGCATCGGCCAGCGTCCAGCCGCGCTCGTTGACCAGATAGCCCGCATCCCGCGCCAGCGACGCCGGATGGCAACTGACGTAGACGATGCGCTTGAAGCGTTCGAGTGGCAGCTGACGCAGCACGTCGATCGCGCCAGAGCGCGGCGGATCGAGCAGCAATTTGTCGAAACCCTGACGCATCCAGGATGCGCTGCGCTGATCCTGGGTCAGATCGGCGGCATGGAACTGCGCGTTCGCCAGTTCATTGTGCGCAGCGTTTTCCTTTGCCCGCGCCACCAGCCCGGCCTCGCCTTCCACGCCGACCACCTCGCGCACGCGGCGTGCCAGCGGCAGCGTGAAATTGCCGAGTCCGCAGAACAGATCGAGCACGCGGTCCTCGGGCTGCACGTCGAGCAGTTCGAGCGTGCGCGCGATCATCGTGCGGTTGAGTCCGGCGTTGACCTGGATGAAATCCAGCGGCCGGAACCTCAGTTCGATGTCCCAGTCCTCGAGCCGGAACGACAGCGCCGGCGATTCGGGCCACAGCGCATGCACGCTGTCGTTGCCGCCGGGCTGCAGGAAGACTGCCATCCGGTGCTGCTGGCCGAACGCGAGCAGCGCGGCCACATCGGATTCGATCAGCGGCTGCAGGTGGCGGAACACCAGCGCGATACCGTCGAACTCGGGACGCGGATCACCGGCGATGAATTCGATCTGCGGGATCGTGCTGCGCGCGTCCATGCCGTCGATGAGTTGCGCCAGCGCCGGAATGATCGCAGCGATCGGTTCGATCACCGTATGGCATTCCTGCAGCTCGGCGACGAAGCGCGGGTCGCGCTCGCGGAAGCCCACCAGCGTCTTGTCCTTCTTGTCCACCCGCTTCACCGAGAACCGCCCCTTGCGGCGGTACCCCCAGGCGCGATCGACCATCGGCGCCATCCAGCGCTTCGGGGTGACGTGGCCGATGCGCTCGAAGTTCTCGCGCAGCACGCGGTCCTTGGCGAGGATCTGCTGTTCGGCATCGAGATGCTGCAGCACGCAACCACCACAGGTGCCGAAATGCGGGCAGCGCGGCGTGATGCGATGTTCAGAGGCGCGCAGGACGTCGAGCGTCACCGCCTCGTCGAAACTGCGCGAACGCGCGAAACGCTGGGCGACGACCTGCTCACCCGGCAGCGCGCCGGTGACGAACAGCGCCTTGCCATCGGGCAGTCGCGCGACGCCGCGGCCGTCGTGGGTGAGGTTGAGGACATCGACCTCGAAGGGAGTTTGATCGAGACGTTTACGGGCCACGTGGCGAAGGCTGCGGGCAAAAGGGCCGCGTATTGTCGCAGAAGCGGTCAGCGAGGCACGCGACCGGTGCTGCCTTGCGGACGATCAGCGCAGCATTCGGTTTGTCATCCCGGCGGCTCTCGACAGACGAACGTGTGATCCAGCCGGCCGAGTGACCGGTCGTCCGTCTGCACGGAGAATCCGAAGATCAAGCCGGGCCACAGACTGCGCCCGGGTGACGATCCATGAGCACCTGCGGTCTCTGCAGTGTCCGTGCGTCCGCGCGCGATGCACGCGGCGAAGACGCTTACTTCTGCGTCCAGCTCCCGCCCTGCTGATACCACCAGCCGGCACGGGCACTCGAAATCCACTGGCGCGCGAACACGTCGCGAATCTGAGATTCCCACTCGGGGTGCCCGTTGGCGACAGCGATTTCGCGGTACACGGCCTGGCGGTCGCGGTTGTCGTCGGCCACGGCCGAATTCACGGCGACACGGTCCTTGATCGGCAACTGCGAGGCATCGCGCACGACGACCGTTCCGTTTCCACTGAAGCCCAGCGCGCCGGAATCGAAATGCGGACGCAACGTGCCGTTGAAGCGCTGCTCCATCCGCGTCTGGATCGCCTGGATCGCGGGCGTCCGGATGCTGATGTCGGGTGTCTGCGCCTGCGCGCTGCCGATGCCGAGCAGCATCCAGGGATCGAATCGCGGCGCGGCCTGCGCCATGCCGCCACCGGGAACGCTCGCGGGCGGCGTCTCGCTGGCCGGCGCCTGGTCGCCGATCACGTTCTCCACGAACTCGCGCGCCGCTTCCTTCGCTTCGGCAGCGGGAAAATAGACATTGATCGTCACGCAGGCGGTCAACGCCAGTGCGGCCACGGCCGGCAAACCCATCCAACGTGCCATCTACGTTCTCCTGTCAAAGATTTGGGGCGTCGATCATTCGATGACCGGCGCGATGTCGCCAGCTGCAGCATCCGCGAGACGCTTCACCAGCAGCGGCCAGTCGACGTCGCGATTGAAACCCACGACGTCCAGACGCGGCAGGCCTGCACCTTCGACGATAGTAAAGGTGTTGCCCTCTGAACGCAGGCCGCCCATCCGGCAGACCGCGTTGCGCAAGCGACACGATATCCCGATACCGCGATACCCGAAGTCGTCAAACAGGGCGATCGCCCTGCCCTGCAAGGTGGTCACGAACGAGGCGTCGCCGACGCTGGAGATGTCCTGCACTGCGCGCTGGCTGATGCGCTGGCGCACGCCAGGGGCGGCCTCGGTATGCAGTTCCGCATCGAACGCGGTCGCGTTCCAGTCCACAAGACGTAACCCGTCGATGCGTCCGTGCAGACGCCCATCGATGCTGCCGAAGCCGAACACGCCGGTCAGCGCATGCAGGTCGAGCGCCGACAGCGCGAGATCGCCGGTCACCGTCGGGAGCACGCCGAACGGCCGCTCGATCGCCAGCGAGGACACGTCGACGCGGCCGTCGAACAAGGTCATCGACAGGCCGCCGTCGAAATCGATGCGGTTGTCGGCGTAGCGCACGGTCGGGATGCTTCCGGCGAGCGTGCCTTCGAACGCGGGCCAGTCGAGCGACTTCGCCAGCACGCCGATGTCCAGCGCATCCAGCCGCAGTCCGGTCTGCATGCGCAGTCCCGCCCCACCCGCAGGCGGTTGCAGTTGCAGCGATTCGAACCCGATCTCGCCGCCCAGGAACGAGAACGCGACCGGCTCGCGCAGGCGCAACATGCCGGCGCCGCTCTCCAGGCTCCAGGCCGCCGCATCGAAGGGCATGCCATAGAGGGCGCCGCCTCGCCAGGCGAAGGCGCTGCGCACAGGCGCTGCAGCCGAGTAGCGGACGGTGCCGTCGAGCCGGTCGAGGCGGAAGCGCCCGCCGGCATCATCGATATCGAGCCGGCGCAACGCGATGTCGGCGCTGCGCAGCGTCCCGTCATCCAGTGCCAGTCCGGCGCGGAAACCACCCGAGAGCGACAGTCCCGGCACACCGGCCAGACCCAGCCATCCGGACAGATAGCGCTGCGGAAGCGCCGAAGCCTCGTCGCTGTCCAGCGTGAGCGCGAGCGCATCGATGTCGAAATCAGCCGTCAGGCGCGCGCTGCCGTCGATGCGCAAGGTGTCGCCGTCGCGCCACTGCAGCCGCGGCAGCGTCCACGCGCCATCGCCGATGCGCGACATGTCGACGCCAAAGCCGATCGGCGTCTTCGGCAACGACACATAGGCATTACCGAACAGCAGTTCGCCGCCGCGCAGGGTGCCGCCGACGCGTGCGTCCAACGCATCGTCGGGCAACGTCAGACGCACCTCGAGATCACCCTCGACATCGCCCGCGGCAATGCTGCCGTCTTCGGTTTCCACGGCCAGTCCGGCGATCGCGAGATCCGCATCCACACGCATCGCACGACCGGTGGGCGTCGCGATCCGGACCTCGCCGTCCAACGTCCCCCCGGTCAGCCGTGCCGAGCTCCAGCCCGCGCGGACCAGTGCTTCCACCCAGGCCGCGGGGACGCGCCGCAGATCGATTCGGGTGGCATCAGGCGAGGCCGCGTTGCGCAACAGGCCGACGCGCGCGCCGCCACCGGACAGCGTTGCGGTCGTGGTCGCCGCGTCCAGCACCAACGACAGTTGCACCGGCGCGCCCGGCCCGCTGCGCAAGGGGCCGTCGCAGTGCCACCGAGTGTCGTCGCGGACCGTTTCGCGGCGCAGGGGGCAGCGCCAATCGACATTCCTGAAACGCCAGCCCAGCGCATTGGCGTCGAGAGCGCCCGCCTGCAGACGCAGCTGCCCTTCCGGGGCCTCGGCCGGCCAGTCCAGCGTCAGGCGTACATCCTGCAAGGTGGCGCCGGCGGCTTCGACCTTCGAGATCCGGGCCTGCATCGACTGCGCCTGCACCGCAATCGGCACGCAGGCGAGAAACAGGGGTAGGATCGTCAGAACGGGGCGCGGCATGGCCGCAGGATACCCGTGACATCGAGGACGCGATGAATCGATTGCTGCTGGTCGAGGACGACCCCACAAGCCGCAGTTTTCTGCAAGCCGCAAGTGCTGCACTTCCCGCCGAAGTCGACATTGCCGACTCGGTCGAAGCCGCCTACGCGCTGGCCACAGCGAACGCCTACGACGCCTGGCTGATCGATGCCAACCTGCCCGACGGCACCGGCGGCGCCCTGCTCGCCCGCCTGCGCGCGGCCGGGCGGACCACCCCTGCGATCGCCCACACCGCTGCGCGGGAGCGTCGCGAACTCGACGCCCTGCGCGCCGAGGGCTTCGTGATCGCGGTCAGCAAGCCGGTGGCTGCCGAGGCATGGCTGGGCGCGATCCGTCGCGTGCTGGCGCGGCGCGGCGGTGTGCGTCCCACGCCGCTGCTGACGCCATTGCCCGACGCGCGCCGTCACGGTGCGGCGTTACTGTGGAATGGCGAAACCGCGTTGGCCGCAGTCGGCGGCGACGGCCGCAATGTGCGCGGCCTGCGCGAGCTGTTCGTCAGCGAACTCGACGGCACCCGTGCGCGCATCGTCGCTGCCGCCACTGCAGGCGACGACACCGCGGTCCGCGGCGATCTGCACCGCCTGCGCGCAGGCTGTGGCTTCGTCGGCGCCGAGCGGCTCGGACTGGCGGCGCGTGTGCTGCATGTCGATCCGACATCAGAGCGCGCGTTGCAGACGTTTCTCGAGGCGCTCGATGCCACGCGCACGAGTGCGAATGCACTGACGAACGCCTGAGCCTCAGCGCCGCGACAGATTCGCAGCGAGCTCCCAGGACTTCAGTCCGCGCGGGCCCAGGTGATGCGACAACACCGCACGCAAGGCCCGTCGCAGACTGGCCATGTCGGCGGCTTCGGGCGCGGTGTCGGCCGCCAGTGCCAGCAGCGCGTGCCCGGTTGCCGCGGCGCTGCGATCTGCCGCCTGGCCATCGCGTTGCAGGCGACGCGGACCATGCTCGGGATCGAGTCGATAGCGCGCCGCCGGCTCGATCTCCTCGCCGTCGCCGTCAGTGTCGTAGGCGAATCCCAGGCCGATCGCGTCGAGCAGGTCCCGCTCGAACCGGCGCAGGGTCCACGCGAGTCCGTCGAGCGCCAGCCGCTGTCGGACGTTCGCGAACGCTTCGAAAAGTTCGGGTGCCGGGTCCTGTCGCGGCGCGAGCCGGAGCACCAGCTCGCTGATGTAGAAGCCGGCGAGCATGGCGTCGCCGCTAAGCCGGGGCGCGGCATCGAGCGCTTCGGCCGAATGCAGCTGGGCAAGTTCGCCGCGCAGGACGGCGGTCAGTCGGATGTGCTGCAACGGCTGCAACGCGGCGCGCAGCACATGCTTCTTCGGCCCCTGCACGCCACGCGCGACCAGGCCGAGACGGCCATGATCGAGGCTCAGGACTTCGACCAACAGGCTGGTCTCACGCCACGGCCGTGCATGCAGCACGAATGCGGGCTGATCCTCGATGCGCACGGCCGGCCCGCGGCTGCGTCAGCCGGCGCCGATACGGGCGAAGAACGCCTCGCCGGTCAGGTGCTCAGCGGGGCCGTGGAGCGCGTACCAGTCCGGCTTGGCGTCAATGAAGATTTCGGATTCGAAGTCCGCACCTGGAATCGCATCGAACAGACCGGCCGCCACAAAGTGCTGGCCATCGCCGGTGCTGCGGAAGAACAGGCTGCTGCCGCAGGCGCTGCAGAACGCGCGCTCGGCCCAGTCCGAGGATGCAAACCGGCGCACCAACGTGTCGCCGGCTTCGATGCACAGATCCGCGCCAGCCAGCAACACCATCGCTGGACCGCCGGTCCAGCGACGGCAGGCGGCGCAGTGGCAGGCATGCACACTCTTCGCATCGCCCGACACGCTCAGCGTCACGCCGCCGCACAGGCAATGCCCGTGCAGACGGTCAGCATTCGGGGAAGTCTCACGCATGCGCAGTTCCTTATTCGCCGTAGCCGAGCGCTTTGAGCGCGGCTTCGTCATCGGACCAGCCTTCGCGCACGCGCACCCAGGTCTCCAGGAACACTTTGGCATCGAACAGGCGCTCCATGCCCATTCGCGCCTTGGTGCTGATGTCCTTGAGCCGGGTCCCGGCCTTGCCGATGACGATCGCCTTCTGGCCTTCGCGCTCGACCCAGATCACCGCGCCGATGCGCAGCATCCTGCCGTCCAGCGCAAAGCTTTCGATCTCGACCGTGGTCGCATACGGCAGTTCGTTGCCGAGCTGGCGCATCAACTGTTCGCGCACAAGTTCACCGGCCAGGAATCGCTGGCTCTTGTCGGTGATCTCGTCCTCGCCGAACAGCGCGTCCTGCGCCGGTATCAGCGGAAACACGGTCGACTTCAGCTGTTCCAGTCCCTTGCGCTTGAGCGCGGACAAGGGCACGACGCCAGCGAAATCGCGGCCCTCGGTGACCTTCTGCAGATACGGCAGGAGCGCCGTCTTGTCCTTGATCCGGTCGACCTGGTTGACCACCAGCACTACCGGCACACCCGCCTCGTGCAGCGCATCGAACGCCAGGCTGTCCTCGTCGTCCCAGCGGCCGGCGACGACGACGAGCAGCGCCGCATCGACGCCCTCCAGTGCGCCGCGCGCCGCGCGATTCATGATGCGGTTCATCGCGCGCTTCTGCTCGTGATGGATGCCGGGTGTGTCGACCAGCAGCAACTGGCCTTCCGGAAATGTCGCGATGCCGAGCAGACGATGGCGCGTGGTCTGCGGTCGGTTGGAGACGATGCTCACCTTGGCGCCGACGAGGGCGTTGACCAGGGTGGATTTGCCGACGTTCGGTCGGCCGATGACGGCGACGTAGCCGGCATGGTGGGGCGTGGTGTGGGGTTCGGTCATGCCGGCATTCTACGGAAATGCCGATGGCGCGACGCGGAAACAGCGTCGGGCGTCTCGCGGGCGGTCAGCCCGGACCTTCGAGCAGGCCCATCACCGCTTCGGCGGCCTGCTGCTCGGCCGCCCGGCGCGAGCTACCTTGGCCCTCGGCGGCGACACCGGCATCATTGAGCGCGCAGCGTACGAGGAAGGTCTTGGCATGTTCCTCGCCGCTTTCCGACAGCAGTTCATAGACCGGCAGCGCCTTCTGGCGCCCCTGCAGCCATTCCTGCAGGCGGGTCTTGGCGTCCTTGGCGACGCGGCCGCTGGCCAGCGCGACCATGGTCTTCTCGAACAGCGGCAGCACCACATCGCGGCAGGTGTCGAGGCCCGCGTCGAGATAAATCGCCGCGATCACGGCTTCAAGCGCATCGGACAGGATGGAGTCGCGGCGATGCCCACCCGACTTGAGCTCACCCGGCCCCAGCACCAGCCGCGCGCCGAGATCGAGTTCGCGCGCGGCTGCGGCCAGCGAGGACTCGCGGACCAGTTCCGCGCGCGCCCGGGTCAGCGTGCCTTCGTCGGCCGTCGGCCAGCGGGCATACAACGACTCGGCGACCAGTGCGCCGAGCACGGCGTCGCCGAGGAATTCCAGGCGTTCGTTGTGCGGGGCGCCGGCGCTGCGATGCGTCAGCGCCTGGGTCAGCAGGTCGGGATCACGGAAGACGTGCCCGGCGAACCGACCCTGCTGCCGGTCAAACTCCGTCGCCACCGCGGGTCAGCATCTGCGTCGCGTGGAACTTGCCCACGACGTCGAGGTTGAACACCAGCGGACGGCGCACTTCGTATTGCACATCCATCTGCCAGCCGTTGTCGGCGCGGCGGATCTTCACGTTTTCGGGCTTTACATTCTCCGAATAGCTGATGTACAGCCGGCGGAAGAACAGGTCCTGGATACGTGCAGGATCGGACGCTGCGGTGCCCGGCTCGCTGGCCAGCCCCTTGAGCGCGGTCTTGACGCTGTAGTACTCCGAATACATCGGAAACAGCTTCATGCCGACATAGGCGAAGAAGCCGACGACTGCCAGGACGATGATGAATCCCAGCAGGGTGATGCCGCGTTGCGTGCGTTTCATGGACGTCCCCTAGAGCCGATGCCGTTGGTCACTTGATGCTTTGACCGATCCTTCCCCAATCGACCCAGCCCGGCGCGGCGCTATCGACGTTCATCCAGATCAGGAACGCCTTGCCGCGCAGCTGGGTCTCGGGAAGCGTACCCCAGAAGCGGCCGTCATCGCTGCGGTCGCGGTTGTCACCCATGACGAAATAATGGCCCTGCGGCACGTGGAACGTGCCCTCGCCCAGGTGGAACGGCGCCGCCTGGTCGATGTGCAGGATCTGGTGGCTGCGGTCCGGCATCTGTTCGGTCATGAGCGAGGCGCCGGTCATCTCCGCGCCACGGCCCACGCCCTCGTAGGTGCCTACGCGCTGGTATTCGAACGGCGTGCCGTTGACGAAGACCGTGTTGTCACGGAACTCGACCGTGTCGCCCGGCAGGCCGATCACGCGCTTGATCCAGTCCTGGTCGGGATGCTGCGGCGGGCGGAACACCACCACGTCACCCCGCACCGGCTCACCGATGTCGATGATCTTCTTGTTGGTGATCGGCAGACGGATGCCGTAGGCGAACTTGTTGACCAGGATGAAGTCGCCGATCAGCAGCGTCGGCATCATCGAACTGGACGGAATGCGGAACGGCTCGGAGACGAAGCTGCGCAGGATCAACACGACGAACAGCACCGGGAAGAACGCCTTCGCGTAATCGACGACGATCGGTTCCTTTTCCTCGATCAGTCCGGCGCGGCGCGCGCGCGCCTTGGCCAGCACCAGCTTGTCGAGCAGCCAGATGACGCCGGTGAGCAACGTCAGCACGACCAGAGCGGTCTCAAACCATTTCATGCAGCATCCTCGGACACGGGATCGGGCGGCCGCGCTGGGCCGCCGCTATGAAAACACGAATCAGGACTCGCGCGACGTGCTCAGCACCGCCAGGAACGCTTCCTGCGGGATCTCCACGCGACCGACCTGCTTCATGCGCTTCTTGCCTTCTTTCTGCTTTTCCAGAAGCTTCTTCTTGCGCGAGATGTCGCCGCCGTAGCACTTGGCCAGCACGTTCTTGCGCAGCGCCTTGACCGTCGTGCGGGCGATGACCTGCGCGCCGATCGCAGCCTGGATCGCCACGTCGAACTGCTGGCGCGGAATCAGCTCCTTCATCTTCTCGGTCAGCTCGCGACCACGGCGATCGGCGTGGCTGCGATGCACGATCAGCGACAGCGCATCGACCTTGTCACCGTTGATCAGCGTGTCCACGCGCACGAATGGGCCGGCGTCAAAACGCACGAAGTGATAGTCCAGCGAGGCGTAACCGCGGCTGGCGGACTTCAGCTTGTCGAAGAAGTCGAGCACCACTTCCGCCATCGGCAGCTCGTAGCTGATCTGCACCTGGCTGGCGAGATACTGGATCCCGACCTGCGCGCCGCGCTTGTCTTCGCACAGTTTGATGATCGCGCCGATGTAAGCCTCGGGCGTGAGGATATTGGCGCGAATGATGGGCTCGCGCACTTCCTGGATCAGATTCGCCGGCGGCAGCTTGGCCGGATTGTCGAGCGGCATCACCTCGCCGTCCGTCTTGAGGATCTCGTAGATCACCGTCGGCGCGGTGCTGATCAGGTCGAGGTTGTACTCGCGTTCCAGACGCTCCTGCACGATTTCCATGTGCAGCATGCCGAGAAAGCCGCAGCGGAAACCGAAGCCCATGGCTTCCGAGCTTTCCGGCTCGAAGCGCAGCGCGGCATCGTTGAGGCGCAGCTTGTCGAGCGCTTCGCGCAGGTCCGGGTAGTCCTCGGCGTTGATCGGAAACAGACCCGCGAACACGCGCGGCTGCATCTCCTGGAAGCCGGCCAGCGGCTTTTCGGCGGGCTTCGCGGCCAGGGTCAGCGTGTCGCCGACCGGCGCGCCATGCACATCCTTGATCGACGCGGTGATCCAGCCCACTTCGCCCGCGCGCAGCGCCGGCAGTTCCTTGCGCTTGGGCGTGAACACACCGACCTTGTCGACGTCGTGCGTGCGCCCGGTCGACATCACCAGGATCTTGGTCTTGGGCGTGATCTCGCCCTGCATCACGCGTACCAGCGACACCACGCCCAGATAATTGTCGAACCAGGAGTCGATGATCAGCGCCTGCAGACGATCGGTGTCGCGCGGCTTCGGCGGCGGGATGCGATGCACGATCGCCTCGAGCACCTCTTCCACGTTGAGACCCGTCTTGGCGCTCACCGCGACCGCGTCTTCGGCATCGATGCCGATCACCGCTTCGATCTCGGCCTTGGCCTTTTCGATATCGGCCGTCGGCAGATCGATCTTGTTGAGCACCGGAATCACTTCCAGACCCTGCTCGATCGCCGTGTAGCAGTTGGCGACCGACTGCGCTTCCACGCCCTGCGCTGCATCGACGACCAGCAGCGCGCCTTCGCACGCGGCCAGCGAACGGCTGACCTCGTAGGAGAAGTCGACGTGGCCGGGGGTGTCGATGAAGTTCAGATGGTAGATCTGACCGTCGCGCGCCTTGTACGGCAGCGAGACCGACTGCGCCTTGATCGTGATGCCGCGCTCGCGTTCGATCGGATTCGAGTCGAGCACCTGCGCCTCCATCTCGCGCGCCTGGAGGCCGCCGCAGAGCTGGATGATGCGATCGGCGAGCGTCGACTTGCCGTGGTCGACGTGGGCGATGATGGAGAAGTTGCGGATGTTCCGCATCGGATCGTGGGTCATTGGGCGGCGGCCGGGCCGTCGTCGAAAAGGTAACGGGCGATTATCGCACAGCGCCCGCGTCGCACGCGGCCGGCGAATTGGGCCGGGTACGCCGTTCACAGCACGTGCCGACGCGCATACGAAAACGGCCCGCGAATGCGCGGGCCGTCGGCGTTGCACCATGGCGCGTCCGATCAGCGCTCGGCGGTCTCCGACACCGTCACCGCGCGGTACTGGGTGGCGCCGCCGCGTCCGCGGACCAGCAGCATCACCGTATCGCCCGGCTGGACGCTCTGCAGTGCCCGGTCGAGCGCCGCCGCACTGCCCACCGGCGTGCGACCGACGCGCAGGATCACGTCGCCCTGCGCAATGCCGGCATTCGCCGCCGCGCCACGGCCGGCACTGGCCACGAGCACGCCCTCGTCGCCGGTGAGGCCGAACTGGCGACGCTGGGCGGCGTCGAGATCGCGGCCGGTGAAGCCGAGCGGATTTCCACCCGACTGCGTCTGGGAGCCAGCGCTTGGCGCCTGACCCGCACTCGAACCTGCCGTCGCGCTCTCATCAAGTTGGCTGAGCGTCAAATCCACATCACGCGTGCGACCTTCCCGGAACACCGACAGCTTCACCCGTGTGCCCGGCGCCTTGTTGCCGATCAACGGAGGCAGATCGCTCGACGTGTTGATGCGGGTACCGTCGACCGAAAGGATCACGTCCAGCGGTTCGATACCGGCCCGCTCCGCCGGGCTGCCCGGCTGCACGCTGTTGACCAACGCGCCACGCGTATCAGTGAGGCCGACAGCCGATGCCTTGTCGGCGGTCAGCATTTCGACGATGACGCCGACCTGACCACGCTGCACCGAACCGGTTTTCTTGATCTGCTCCGCCACGTTGGCGGCGATGTCGATCGGAATCGCGAAACTCACGCCCATGTAGCCGCCGGAGTTGCTGAAGATCTGCGAGTTGATACCGATCACCTCGCCCGCCACGTTGAGCAGCGGACCGCCCGAGTTGCCCTGATTGATCGGCACGTCGGTCTGGATGAACGGCACGTAGCGCTGGTCGGCGTACTGGTTGGAGCGCGCCACGGCGCTGACAATGCCTGCAGTGACCGACTGCTCGAAGCCGAACGGCGAACCAATTGCGACCGCCCACTGTCCCGGCTTGACACTTGCACCGTTACCGAAGCGCAGCGTCGGCAAACCGGTCGCGTCGATCTTGAGCACCGCGACGTCCGATTCGGCATCGCTGCCGACGACCTTGGCGGTGAACTCGCGCCGGTCCGACAGCCGCACCTTGACCTCTTCCGCGCCGTCGACGACGTGATGGTTGGTCAGCAGATAGCCATCGGCCGAAATGATGAAACCGGTGCCCATCGAAGTGCCGCGCGGCGCGCTGCCGCCACGACCGGGACCGCCCGGACCGCCCGGCATTTCGAAACCGGGGCCGAAGAAGCGGCGGAATATCTCGGGGATCTGCGCGTCGTCGGGCATCTGCTGGCCACGCGTTTGCCGCGCGCCGATCGTCGATTCGATGCTGACCACGGCCGGCGCCACACGCTCGACCAGACGGGTGAAATCGGGCAGACCCGAGACCAGCGGCGCTTCTGGGGTCGACGACACGCTGGCCGCGGCATCGGCCGGCGTCTGCGCGCCGGATTGGGCGGTGGCGTTGGGCAGCAGGAAGGCGGTGGTGCCGGCCGAAAGCACGGCGACGAGCGACACCGCGAGCATGGATTTCTTCATCGAGGACATGACGGACTCTGAGGGGGATATGCGATGCGAAACGGGGCAGCGACCACGTCGTCGACGCGCAGGGCGTCAGAAGGCGTGCCGATACGACTCAGGGCACCGCGCGCAGCTGCGGGCGCGCGGCATCGGCGGGATCGACCGGGAAGCTCGGCAGCACATTGCTGCCCGACGCCTGCGGCGCATCCCAGGACGGCGCGGCGAACGCATCGCCATAGCGCACCGAGAAGCTGCTGTTGGCCGACAGCGATGAGGCCTTCGGCCACGGCCGCGACACGGCAGGCGCTTCCGGCAGGCCGGTCGCAATCGCCGATGTGGACGCCAGCGCACGCGGCGGGACGGCATTGGACACCGCAAACCGCGGCGGCGCCGCGGACGCGACCATGCGCGACGCCGATGCCTGACGCGTCTGCGTGTTGCGGAGTGCGGCGCGCTGCGACTGGCCGCGCGAGGCGCGATCGCCGTTGCCGCGACGCGGCACTTCAGCTACTGCCAGTGCGGCGGCGCCGGCGACCGCAGCGGTGGCTTCGAGAGGAGACGCCGCCACGAGCGCGGTCGCATCAGCGGTGGCGTCATGAGCGCTGGGAATCGCCGGCGCGACGGGCGCGGCGTCGGCGACCATCGGCAGCACGTCGTCCGCATCGTCAAAGAAAGCGCCCGGACGGCCGACGAACAGCGCCACCAGTGCGACCGATGCCGCCAGCGCGGCACCCCCGCCCCAACGCAGCAGACGCGGACGCTTCGCCGACGCAACCGGCGCGATCACCACATCGCCTGCAGCGATACCGCGCGCGACGCGATCGGCGAAATCGGGCGGCAACAGCGAGACCTGGCGGCCCCGCAGCACGTCACCGCAGACCTGCCAGCGCTCGAAGCAACCGGAGAGTTCGGCGTCGTGTTCGAGGCGGCGGCGCAGGAAGCGCGCCTGGTCCTGAGACAGCTCGCCATCGAGCATCGTCGACAGCTGCTGACGGTGGAACCGCTCCAGCTTGTCGGGATCGGGGCCGATCTGCAGGGTATCGATGTCGTCGGCAGTGTTCATCGGGTCACGCGCTCCACTTGTGTTTCGTTGTCCATCAAAGGCCGCAGTTCGCGATCGATCGCTTCGCGCGCCCGAAAGATCCGGGAGCGGACGGTGCCGATCGGGCAGCCCATCCGTTCGGCGATCTCGTCGTAGCTCAGACCGTCCACTTCGCGCAGGTTGATCGCGACCCGGAGTTCCTCGGGCAATGCTTCGACCGCGCGCATCACCGTTTGTTCCAGCTGCTGGCGCATCAGTTCACGCTCGGGCGTATCGCTGTCGCGCAAACGGATGCCGCTGTCGAAATGCTCGGCGTCCTCGATGTCGATGTCATCCGTCGGCGGCCGGCGGTTGTGCGCCACCAGATGGTTCTTCGCGGTATTGACCGCGATCCGGTGCAGCCAGGTATAGAACTGCGCATCGCCGCGGAAGTTCCCCAACGCGCGATACGCGCGGATGAAGGTTTCCTGGGCGACGTCCTGCACTTCACTCCAGTCGGACACGTAGCGCCCAATCAAAGCCGCAATCCGATGCTGGTGCTTGCGCACCAACAGGTCGAACGCCGCGGTGTCGCCCGCCTGCACCCGCTTGATCAGTTCCTCGTCCAGTTGAATCCGCTCCTGGCTGTGGTGTTCCTCGATCATCGGGCCGGATCTCCTTGGGACACCCGGCCTGGCTCGGGTCATTAGGACAGGGCGCTGCGCGAAAAGTTCCGTCACAGTCGGTGTGGCATCGTCGCCACGTCACCGTGCTGCATGTCTTGGGGCGGCGCGGGCGCCCTGCAAGCCGCGAAGGCGCCCTCGTTCGACCCATCAGCCGGTGAACCGATTCAAACGCTGCTTTCAAGCGCCGATTTGACGACGCTCAAGCAACCTCGGGATCATAGGCCGATCCCCCATACCTTCAAGAATGGTGCCGTATGTTTGCAGGCCTCGACGGGCTTCGCTTCAGTCATTGGCAAGCCGAGCCGCGCGAAGACGGCGTGCTGGTGCTGTCCTTCGACCGCGCCAACGAATCGGTCAACACGTTTGCGCAGGACGTGCTGATTGAGCTCGACGCCCTGCTCGAGCGCCTCGCGCTCGATCCGCCGAAGGCGCTGGTGATCCGCTCGGCGAAAGCCAAGGGCTTCATCGCCGGTGCCGATATCCGCGAATTCCAGGCGTTTGATGCCAAGGGCACGATCGGCGATTCGATCCGCCGCGGCCAGATGACGTTCCAGCGGCTGGCGGAACTGCGCTGCCCGACGGTCGCCGCGATCCACGGCTTCTGCATGGGAGGCGGCACCGAGATCTCGCTGGCCTGCGACTACCGTGTCGCCAGCGATGATCCGTCGACGAAGATCGGCCTGCCCGAGGTCAAGCTAGGCATCTATCCGGGCTGGGGCGGCAGCGTGCGCCTGCCGCGACTGGTCGGGGCACCGGCCGCGTTCGACATGATGCTGACCGGTCGCGCGCTGTCGGCGAGGGCCGCGCGCGGCATCGGTCTGGTCGACAAGGTGGTCGAGCCTGCACTGCTCGTCGATGCCGCCATCGCACTCGCGCTCAAGGGCGCGCCGCGTCCGTTCAAGCAGCGCTTCATGGGCTGGGCGACCAATCTCTGGCCGGTCCGCCAGGCGCTGGCGCCGGTGCTGGTCAAGCAGGTCGCGCGCAAGGCGAAGAAGCAGCACTACCCTGCCCCGTACGCCATGATCGAGACCTGGCGCCGAGCGTCGGGGGATACGCGTGGCCTGCTGGACGCGGAGCGCAAATCGGTGGTCAAGCTCGCCGGCACACCGACGGCGCGCAACCTCACCCGCGTGTTCTTCCTGATGGAGCGCCTCAAGGGCCTCGGCGGCAAGGCCGCGAGCGGCCAAGCGCCGATCCGGCGCGTGCACGTGGTCGGCGCTGGCGTCATGGGTGGCGACATCGCCGCGTGGTCGGCATACAAGGGCTTCGATGTCACGCTGCAGGACCGCGAGCAGCAATTCATCGACAAGGCGCAGGCACGCGCCGCGACGCTATTCGAGAAGAAGGTCAAGGATCCCGCCAAGCGCCCCGAAGTCGCCGCGCGCTTGCGCTCCGATCTCGCCGGCGACGGCATTGCCGATGCCGATCTGGTGATCGAGGCGATCATCGAGAATGCCGAGGCCAAGCGCAGCCTGTATGCCGATGTCGAACCGCGTTTGCCGGCCGATGCGCTGCTGACGACGAACACCTCGTCGATTCCGCTCGACGAACTGCGCAGCGGCGTGCAGCGTCCGGGCCAGTTCGCCGGCCTGCATTACTTCAATCCGGTCGCCTCAATGCCGCTGGTCGAGATCGTCCACCACGACGGTGTCGACGAGGGCACCGCGCAGCGGTTGGCCGCGTTCTGCAAGGCCATCGACAAGCTGCCCGTGCCTGTCGCCGGCACGCCGGGTTTCCTGGTCAACCGTCTGCTGTTTCCGTACATGCTCGAAGCCGCGAGCGCCTACGCCGAAGGCATTCCGGGCAAGGCGATCGACAAGGCCGCGGTCGACTTCGGCATGCCGATGGGACCGATCGAGCTGATCGACACCGTGGGTCTGGATGTCGCCTCCGGCGTCGGCCAGGAACTCGCACCGTTCCTCGGCCTGCGCATTCCCGCCTCTCTGGCCACGCCGCCCGAACCGGGCCAGCGCGGCAAGAAGGACGGCCAGGGTCTCTACAGCTGGGTCGAAGGCAAAGCGCAGAAGCCGGAGCTGCCGAAGGATTACAAGGCGCCGGAGGATCTGCAGGACCGTCTGATCCTGCCGCTGCTCAACGAGGCCGTCGCTGCGCTGCATGACGGCGTGGTCGCCGACGCGGATCTGCTCGATGCGGGCGTCATCTTCGGCACCGGCTTCGCGCCGTTCCGCGGTGGTCCGATCCAGTACATCCGCGAGACCGGCGCCGACGTCATCGTCGAACGCCTGCGCACCTTGCAGGCACGCCACGGCGACCGCTTCGCACCGCGTCCGGGCTGGGACAATCCGGCGCTGCAGCCGGTGCCGCGGACGGCCTGATGCATCCCGCAGGCGCGACGGAAGTCGCGCCTGTGTGCGGGTAGATCGTCTGCAGGGATGCGCTTATGCGTTCGCGTCGTTGGCTACGCAGCGTCTGAAGAATCCCGCCTGCTGCGCGTCAGGTTTCGTAGCGTTCGCGCGTTTCAGCGGCGATCCGCCTAAGAAAAAAGCTCAGCCCGAGTGCCGAGTCGCCAAGCCCGCGGCGCGCGATTCCAGCGCGGCGATCAGCGCGCTGCGCTCCGACGCCGTCAGGTCGAGCATCTCGAACGCGTCCCCGAAGAACAGGCCGTCGAATGCGAGCGTGACCAGCAGCGCTTCGACGAAATCCGGTCCCAGTTCGCGCAGGCGCGCCGCATGCTTGGCCGCGTACTCCCGCGGCGAATCCATCAGGTCGGGCGTATTGACCGCCGCCGCGATGAAGGACTGCGTCGCCTTCGGGCCGTGCAGCCGCTTGGCCTCCAGCCCCTGCCGCTGGGCGTGCACGAAGGCCTGCAGATAGCCGCCCGGATTGGGCGGGAACATCGTCTCGGCCATCTCCAGATCGCGATGGTGCTGGTCCATGTGGTGCTCGACCACACCCTTGAGCAGCAGGTCCTTGCTCGCGAAGTGGTACAGCAGGCCGCCCTTGCTGACGCCCGCCTCCGCTGCTACCGCGTCGAGGGTCAGGTGCGCGGCACCGACGCGATCGGACACGGCGAGCGCCGCATCGAGAATGCGTGCGCGGGCGTCGCTGCGGGGCTTGCGGGTGGTCATGGGCACGCGTCTTGACGAAGGAGCGGAGATTCTAGACTATACCGTCCAGCCGGTTTAGTTGACCCGAAGGATTCCCGCATGCATGCCCTCCCGAATCCGTCGAGACACGCGCCGCCGCGGGTGCAGCCGGCCGCTCCGGATGCGTACGCGGCGATGGGCTGGATCGAGGAATTCACCGAGCTCGCGCGCCTGGCGATTGATGAAGAGGACGACGAACTCTTGCGTCGCGGTTACGAAGACGAACTGCTGCGACGCGCCGTGTATCTGCGCGCAGCGGGTCTGTTCGATGTCATGGACATCCGGCATCCCGCCTTGCGCGCGATGCTCGACGACGCACGCTGAGCACATCGGTCGCGACAGGTCGCCCGCGCGATGCGGGCGACGGACTCACATCGTGTGGGTCGACTTCTCGGATTGCAGCGTACCGGCGAGCAATGTCTCGATCCGGTTCTTGACCGCCTCGCCTTCCGGCGTATCGGCGAACTGCACGCCCACACCCGCCGTGCGGTTGCCCTGCGCGCCGGCTGGCGTCACCCAAACCACCTTGCCGGCCGTCGGCAGGCGATCGCTGGACTCGGGCAGCGTCAGCAGCAGGAAGACCTCGTCGCCGAGGAAGTAGCGCTTCGGCGTCGGCACGAAGATGCCGCCGTGCTTGAGATACGACATGTACGCGTTGTACAGCGCGGCCTTGTCCTTGACGGCGAGCGACAGGATGCCCTGACGTGCCCCAGCAGCGGTTGCGCTCATGGATCGGTTTCCAGCGAAGAAGTCAGTTGCGGGCGACGGTGCCACGCCAGGCCAGCAGCAGCTCGGCAATGGCGAGATCGGCGCGTACTGTGGCTCTCAGAAGATCACGCGTGCGGTTGGCAGCGTCGAACCACGCGGCCAGCTTCCCGATTCCCGTGACATCGGTCAAGCCGGATGCGCGCGCGAGCGCGAGATCGGCGGCGTGCGCAACGCGTTCGGCCGCATCGTCGCCATTGGCCCAGCGCTGCGCGGTGGCGACGACCGGCAGATCGCCCTTCGCCACACCGGCGAGATCCTTGGCGACCTCGCGACGCAACGCCATGCCGCCACCGTCGAGCCATTCGGCGGCGAGGCCGGGATGACCGCGCGCGGCGTCCAGCGCTTCGACCGCGTCGGTCTCGCGATGGCCACGCCCTGCGAGCCAGGCCAGCGCTTCCTCGCGCGGCGGCAGGCGGAACTCGATGCGCTGGCAGCGGCTGCGGATCGTTGCCGGCAAGCGCAGCGGATTGGCCGCGACCAGCCACAGGTGACGCCCCGGCTGCGGTTCTTCCAGCGTCTTGAGCAATGCATTGCAGGCGGACGTGTTGACCGAGTCGGCCGGATCGACGATCGCGACCTGCGCGCTGCCGTACTGCGGCGTCAGCGACAGTTTGGCCGACAGCTCGCGGATCTGGTCGATGACGATCTCGGTGCGCAGCTTGGTGCCGTCCTTGGTCGGCACGAACGAGACGCTGTGGAAATCGGGATGCGTGCCGGCCGCAAGCAGTTGCGCGCTGCGGACTTCGCGATCGAGGCCGAGCACGTGCGCGGCCAGTGCATCGGCGACCGCGCGCTTGCCGAGGCGCGCCGGTCCGCATAACAGCAGCGCATGGCCGAGCCGACCGCTGTCAAGCGCGCTGCGCACCTGGTCATGGATGCGCGCCTGCCACGGCGCGAATGCGGGTTGCGCGCTCATGCCGCAGCCCGCGCCGCATGCAGCGCGTGCACCGCGTCGGCGGCGACGACATCGGCGCTACGCGTCGCATCGATGATGCGGATGCGTTGCGGCTCGGCCTGCGCGCGCGCCAGAAATGCGCTGCGCACGCGTTCGAAGAATGCATCCTGTTCGGCCTCGATACGATCGGGAAACGCATCGCGTCCACGCGCGCGTTCGCGCCCCTGGGCCACGCCGAGATCGAGCAGCAACGTGATCGCAGGTGCGATACCGACGTGCACGGTTTCGAGCGCGGCGATGCGCGCCGGATCGATACCGCGCCCGCCGCCCTGGTAGGCGTAGCTGGAATCGGTGAAGCGGTCGCTGATCACCCAGGCGCCGCGTTCGAGCGCGGGCAGGATCGTCTCTTGCACATGCTGGGTACGCGCGGCAAACATCAGCAGCAGCTCGGTGTCCGGGCGTGCGGGTTCGTGGCCGGGATCGAGCAACAGCCCGCGGATCAGCTCCGCCAGCGGCGTGCCGCCGGGCTCGCGCGTGCACACCACCTCATCGCCGTCTGCCGCCAGCGCATCGCGCAGGGCGCGCAGCACCGTGGTCTTGCCGGCGCCCTCGCCGCCTTCGATGGTCACGAAGCGCGGAAACGTACGGAGTGCGCTCACTCGTCGCCTTCCGCTGCGCCGGTGGCGGCTTCGACTTCCACTTCGTTCGGCGGCGCGGCTTCACCGCCCGCGGCCGCTTCCGCCGCGTTGCCGCTGCTGGCGTCGCCGGTGCCGAACTTCGAACGGTAGCGGCGCACGTACTCGCGTACCGCGACGTTGTGCGCCGCGTAGGTCGGCGAGAACACATGACGGCCGCTGCCGTCGCCGACTGCGACGAAATACAGCGCATCGCCGTCTTCGGGATGCGTGGCGGCCTGGATCGCGGCGGCACCGGCCATCGCGATCGGCGTCGGCGGTAGGCCGTCGCGGGTGTAGGTGTTGTAGGGCGTGTCGGTCTGCAGATCGCTGCGGCGGATGTTGCCGTCGTAGGCCATCCCCATGCCGTAGATCACGGTGGGATCGGTCTGCATTCGCATGCCGACCTTCAGGCGACGATTGAACACCCCCGAGATTGCAGGGCGCTCTTCGGCGATGCCGGTTTCCTTCTCGATGATCGAGGCCAGTACCAGCACCTGCTCACGGTCCTGCAGTTCCAGACCGTCCGCGCGCGATTCCCAGGCGCGATCGACCGCGAGTTCCAGCGCGGTGTTCGCGCGGCGCAACAGGTCCACGTCGCTGTCGCCGGTGGTGTAGAGATAGGTCTCGGGCAGGAAGCGGCCTTCGGGATGCACGCCGGCCTTGCCGAGCGCCTCCATCAGCGCGGCGTCGTCGATGTCCTGCAGCGTCTGCACCAGCGGCGTCGCGCGACCGAGCGCGGCGCGCAGCTCGCGGATGTTCCAGCCTTCGACGATGGTGAAGCGGTGATGGATGACCTTGCCGTCGCGCATGCGTACCAGCAGATCACGCGGCGTGGTGGCCGGGTCGAGCGGATATTCGCCGACCTGTATCCGTGCATCGGCGCCCAGCTCGCGCGCCAGCAGGCGCCATTCGAGTTCGTGTCCCTCCACCGCGCCGGCCTCGCGCAGGCGACCGAGCACGCGCTGGAACGAATCGCCACGTGCGACCACCAGCGTGCCGTCGGACGACAGGCCGGCCAGCGGCGCATCCGCGAAGCGGCTGTAGCGCGCATGCAGGAACCAGGCGGTGAGAGCGGCCAGCAGCGCGACGATCACGAGCCCGCCCAGCAGGATCTTGCCGATGCGGCGACGGGGACGTGGCGGTGCGGATTCGGTCATGGGCGGCGTAGGCCGTCGATGCGGGAGGGGGGTGCAGGATACCGTGGCCGGCGGAAGACCATGCAAGGCATGGCCGGTGCGTGCGGCGTACACCGTCAGTGAGAGACACGGCACATCCATGCGGAGCACGCCATGCAGCAGACCCGGATCACCGGCTACCAGGTGATGTATTCGGCCAACCGTTACCCGCCGCGCATCTGGCTGCACGGCGACAGCGGCTCGATCGGCCAGTTGGTCTTCCACGCCAACGGCGAGGCGCTGCCCGATGACGCCATCCAGGCCACCGCGCCGTCACTGCATTACCACCTCGACGATTTCCACAACGCGCTCGACGTGCTGCGCAACGAGAGCCCGGTGTGGCTGCTGTATTCGGGCAGCGGCGGCGGTTACGAAAACGGCCTGCGGACCGACCCGGAAGGCGTCGGCCAAGGCGAACCGCGGCTGCGCGCGATGGCGCGGATCGACTGACGCCGTCTGCGCGCGGATCAGCCGGAGAAACCGAGCGCCCGCAGCGTGCCGCGGGCCTTGGCCCGTGTCTCTTCGAGTTCGCGGTCCGGATCGGAGTCGGCGACGATGCCCGCGCCGGTCCGGAAGCGTGCGACATCGCCTTCGACTTCCGCGCTGCGGATCAGGATATTGAGATCGAGATCGCCGTCGCGATTGAGCCAGCCCATCGCGCCGGTATAGGCGCCGCGGCCCTGCCCTTCGAGCTCGGCGATGATCTGCATGCAGCGCACCTTGGGACAGCCGGTGATCGTGCCGCCGGGGAACACCGCGGCGATCGTGCGGCCTGGCGTCGCGTCGGCGCGCAGGCGACCGCGGACGTTGCTGACGATGTGGTGCACGTGCGCGTAGCTCTCCACGCACATCAGTTCGTCGACTTCCACACTGCCGGGCACGCAGACGCGCCCCAGGTCATTGCGTTCGAGATCGACCAGCATCACGTGCTCGGCGCGTTCCTTCGGATGCCCGACGAGCTCCTGCACGCGCGCGACATCGTCGTCGCCGTCAAAGCGTGCGCGGGTGCCGGCGATCGGGCGCGTTTCCACCAGATCGCCGCGCACGGACACCAGCCGTTCCGGCGACGCACTCGCCACCGCCCAGCCGTCGCCCTGCAGCAGGCCGGCGAACGGCGCGGGATTGTGTTCGCGCAGGCGTGCGTACAGGTCGGCAGGAGCAAGCGCGCCATCGAAACGAGCCGCCCAGCCGCGCGACAGATTCGCCTGGAACACATCGCCGGCCGCGAGGTAGTCGAGCACCCGGCGCACGCCGTCGGTGAAACGCGCAGGCGCGTCTTCATCGAGCGTTTCCGGCGGATGCCACGACGGCGGGGACGCGACCGTGGCGCCTGCAGCCGCGACGAGCTCGGCGAGCAACGCATCGGCGCCGGCCTCGGCAACGGCGATGCATTCGCCGGTCGCGTGATCCCGCAATACCGCAGCCGGGCAACGCCAGGCCACTGCGACCGGCAAGCTACCGACCGCGGCCGGCAGATCCAGCACCGGCTCGACCTGCCCCGCCAGTTCGTAACCCAGATACAGCGCCCAGCCGCCTCGGAATGGCCAGCGCGGTTCTTCGCGGGGCGTGCGCAGGCCGGACCACGCGGCATCCAGCGCAGCTAGGAAATCGCCATCGACGCTGGTGCCCGCCGAATCCCGGGTGACGCCATCGACATCCAGCTGCAGGCGCGTGCCATCCGTCGCCAGCAGCAGATCCCAGCGCGCATGCGCAGTGCCGTGCGCCACCGATTGCAGCAGTAGCGGGTGACGCGCGGGCGCCGCGCGTTGCAGCGCCAGCAGGTCGGTCTCGGCAGGCAGCGGACAGGTGATCAGCACGGCGACTTTTCCAGTGGGCCGCGGATGCGGCGGCAGCGATCAGGCGTCGAGTTCGGTCCAGCGCAGGTAGGCCGCATCGAGTGCGGTCTGCGTGTCCTGCAGCTGCTGCCCGTGCGCGGCGATGGCCTCGGCGTCGCGCTGGTAGAAGGCGGGCGTGTTCATCTCACCAGTCATGCGCGCGATATCGCCCTCAAGCTGCTCGATGCGCAGCGGCAGCTGTTCGAGTTCGCGCTGATCCTTGTAGCTGAGCTTGCGCTTGGCGACCGGGGCCGGCGTCAACGGCGCAGCCGTTGCCGCGGCGGTGACGGCGGCCTTCGGCGCGAGCGTCGTGCCCGGCAATGCAGCGCCCGGCTGCGGACGCTGGCGCAGCCAGTCCTCATAGCCGCCGATGTACTCGCCGACGCGGCCCTCGCCTTCCATCACCAGCGTCGAGGTCACCACGTTGTCGAGGAAGTCGCGGTCATGACTAACCAGCAGCAGCGTGCCGGGATAGTCGCCCAGCAGCTCTTCGAGCAGTTCCAGCGTCTCGACGTCGAGATCGTTGGTCGGTTCGTCCATCACCAGCAGGTTCGACGGTTGCGCGAACAGCTTGGCCAGCAGCAGACGGTTGCGCTCGCCGCCCGACAGCCGGGTGATCGGCGCGCGCGCACGTTCGGGGGTGAACAGAAAATCCTGCAGATAGCCGATCACGTGTTTGCGCGTGCCATTGATCTCGACGAAATCCTGGCCTTCGGCGACGTTCTCCAGCGCGTTCCAGTCCTCGCGCAATGTCGCGCGGTACTGGTCGAAGTAGGCGATCTGCAGCTGGGTGCCGGTCTTGACCTCGCCCGCCTGCGGCTGCAGTTCACCGAGCAGCAGTTTCAGCAGCGTGGTCTTGCCGGTGCCGTTGGCGCCGATCAGGCCGATGCGGTCGCCGCGGAAGATCGTCGTCGAGAAGTTCTCGATCAGCGTGCGTTCGCCGAACGAGAACGAGACGTCCTGCATCTCGACGACCTTCTTGCCCGACGCATTCGCTGACGCGGCGGCCATGCGGACGTTGCCCGTCAGGTCACGACGCTGACTGCGCTCCAGGCGCATCGCCTTGAGCCGCCGCACGCGACCTTCGTCGCGGACACGGCGCGCCTTGATGCCCTGACGGATCCAGACTTCCTCCTGCGCCAGCATCTTGTCGAAGCGCTGTTGCTCCTGGGCTTCGGCGTGCAGGCGCTCCTCGCGACGACGCACGTAGTTGTCCCAGTCGCCGGGCCAGCTGGTCAGCCCACCGCGCTCGATCTCGACGATCCGCGTGGCGAGTGCGCGCAGGAAGCGACGGTCATGGGTCACGAACACCAGCGCACCGGGCCACTGCTTGAGGAAGCCTTCGAGCCAGTCGATCGCGGCGATGTCGAGGTGGTTGGTCGGCTCGTCGAGCAGCAGGATGTCGGGGGCCGACACGACCGCGCGCGCCAGCAGCACGCGACGTTTCATGCCGCCCGAGAGCTTGGTGAACGCCGCATCGCCGTCGAGCTGCAGACGCTCCAGCACCTCGGTCACGCGCTGGTCGATCCGCCAGCCATCGAGCGCCTCGACCCGCGCCTGTACATCCGCGAGCGCGTCGTAATCCTCCGCGTGCAACAGGCGGTGGTATTCGGCCAGCGCCGCGCCGGCATCGCCAAGCCCGCCTGCGACGACGTCGTACACGCTGCCGTCTGCGCCCGCAGGCACTTCCTGCTCGAGCCGAGTGACGCGCACGCCCTGCTCGCGGCGGATCTCGCCGTCGTCGGGTTTGAGCTCGCCATCGATCAGGCGCATCAGGGTGGACTTGCCGGCGCCGTTGCGGCCGATCAGCGCGATGCGCTCACCGCGTTCGATCGAAAGCTCGACACCGTCCAGCAGCAAGGGTCCGCCGACGCTGTAGTCGACGTCATTCAAGGTCATCAAAGGCATCCCGCCATTCTAGCGGGTCGGCGTGGTTTGGATGCGGGTTCGGAGCCACGGCTGTGGACTTGCGCGGTGTTGCGCTTCAACTCGCGCGGTGTTTCGAGCCCCTCTCCCTTCGGGAGAGGGGTTGGGGTGAGGGCACGCGCAATTCGCCGACCGGAAAAAAGGCGGCCCCCTGAGAAAGCCCGACCCTCACCCCGCCATCGGCATCCGCCGATGGCCCTCCCCTCTCCCCCAGGAGAGGGGCGTAGGCGTTCCACCTTCGGTGAAACCAATCGTTCTCAGGAACTGCACGACAGCATCGAACACCCTGCCTTCGTCCGCGCCCAGTCCGGGCGCTTACCGGCGAACGCTTCGCGGCCGGGTTGTTGGTCATACGGCCGACGCATGACGTCCAGCAGTTCGACGATGCCGGACGGATCGCCGGCCTCGGCGCGGTCGATCGCCTGCTGCGCGAGATAGTTGCGCATCACGAAGCGCGGATTGGCCGCGTGCATCCGGGCACGGCGCGTGTCGCTGGACTCGCCTACTTCCTGCAAGCGCGCAGCGTAGGCAGCCAGCCAGGCGTCGAACTCGTCCTGCACCTGCGCGCGCTTCGCATCGTCGTAGAACGCATTCGCCACGATTTTCAACGACGGTGCCTCGGCGTCGAGATCCGCCAATCCGCGGAAGAACAGCGTCATGTCGACCTCACCCGCCTGCAACAGCCCATGCAGCCGCTGCATGCGTTCGACATCGTCGTCGCGGCATTCGGGCAGGCCGAGTTTCGCGGCGATGGTCTCGCGATCGAGCTGCGCATACGTCGCCGCGTAGGCATCCAGACCGGCCTGCAGCGGCGCGACATCGCCGAACAGCGGCGCCAGCGCCTGCGCCAGACGCCCGAGATTCCAGTGCGCCACGCGCGGCTGCCAGCCGAAGCGGTAGCGTCGGCCCTGGGCATCGGTAGTGTTCGGCGTCCAGTCCGGATCGTAATCGTCGACCCAGCCGTAGGGGCCGTAGTCGATCGTCAATCCGAGAATCGACATGTTGTCGGTGTTCATGACGCCGTGCACGAAGCCGACGCGCATCCAGCCGGCAATCATCGCCGCGGTGCGCGTGCAGACTTCGGCGAACCAGTCGCCGTACAGCGCCTCGCCCCCGCCTGTCAGATGCGGGAAATCGCGGGCGATGGTGAACTCCACCAGCTGCCGCAACAGCGCGGTATCGCCACGCGCGGACGGCAGTTCGAAGTGACCGAAGCGAATGAAGGAAGGCGCGACCCGGCACACGATCGCGCCCGGTTCGGGCGCGGCGTTGCCGTCATAAAACATGTCGCGGGCCACGGCATCGCCGGTACCGACCAGTGAAAGCGCCCGCGTCGTCGGCACGCCCAGATGATGCATGGCCTCGCTGCACAGGAATTCGCGCACGGAAGAACGCAGCACCGCACGGCCGTCGGCGGTGCGCGAATACGGCGTCGGGCCGGCGCCCTTGAGCTGCAGCTCCCAGCGTCGGCCGTCGGTGGCGACGCCCTCACCCAGTGTGATCGCGCGGCCGTCGCCGAGCTGCCCGGCCCAGTGGCCGAACTGATGACCACCGTAATTCGAGGCATACGGCGTCATGCCGGGCGTCAGCGCGTTGCCGCCGAACACCGCAGCGAATTCCGGCGACGCGACCGTGTCCGCATCGAAACCGAGCGCGTCCGCCATTTCCGCGGAATACGCCAGCACGCGGGGCGACGCAACCGCCGTCGGCAGCACCGGCGACCACAGCGCGCCCTCGACCTGCCGCCGCCGTGCGCCGGTTTCGGCATCACCCGGCAGCGAGCGGACGAATCGGTTGTCGAACGTCAGCGAATGCGCGAGCGGCACGGACGCCGGGGCGGCCTCGGTCATCGTCCCAGCTCGAACGGACCGCCTGCTTCCAGCGCACGCTGATAGGCCGGCCGCGCATGGATGCGCTCCACGAAGCGTCGGATGTTCGGCCCGACGCGATCGGCCGCACGCACCACGGCAGCCTCCAGCGGAAAGCTCATCTGGATGTCGGCCGCGGTGAAACGGTCGCTGGCGAACCACTGGTAGGCACCGAGCTCGCGCTCGACGTATTCCAGATGCGTCTGCAGCTGCGGACCGATAAAGCTCTGCATCGCCTTGTCGGCGATGCCGCGGGCGATGGGCTTCACGAAAAACGGCATCGGCGCGGAGCGCAGACGCCCGAACACCAGCGACAGCAGCAGCGGCGGCATCGCGGAGCCTTCGGCGTAGTGCAGCCACTGGCGATAGCGCAGGCGCTCGTCCTCGTCGTCCGGGGCCGGCGACAGCGCGTGATCGGGATCGAAGCGCTCCACCAGCGCCTCGATGATCGCGCCCGACTCGACCAGGCGACGCCCGTCCATCTCGACCACCGGCGACTTGCCCAGCGGATGCACGTCACGCAGCGCCTGCGGCGCCAGCATGGTCCTGGGATCGCGGGCGTAGCGCACCACTTCATAAGGTTGGCCGAGTTCTTCCAGCAACCAGAGCACACGCTGCGAGCGCGAGTTGTTCAAGTGGTGTACGCGGATCATGGAGACGACTCGGTGCGGAATCCCGCCATGATGGGGGCGGCATCGCCTGGACCGAAGCACCGGGGCGCACGATCTTCCGCTGGCGTTCCCGCAGGTGAACGCCAGCCATCGGCGCTTCAGAATCCCTGGCCACGCGACTGCGGCATCGCGACCCGCCCGCTACACTATGCGGTTCCCCGTCCGGCTGCGCCGGCGCTAAGAGACCGAATCATGAGCGCCGAGTCGCCCATCACCGCTGCCGAGACCCCCAAGTTCACCGATCTCGCTCTGCCCGAGACCCTGCTGCGCGCACTGACCGCGGTCGGTTACGAGTCGCCCTCGCCCATCCAGGCCGCGACCATTCCGCCACTGCTCGAAGGCCGCGATCTGCTGGGCCAGGCGCAGACCGGTACCGGCAAGACGGCCGCATTCGCGCTGCCCGTGCTGGCGCGCATCGATCCCGCGCAGCGCAAGCCGCAGGCGCTGGTGCTCGCGCCGACGCGCGAACTGGCGATCCAGGTTGCTGAAGCGTTCCAGAAGTACGCGGCCTTCATGCCCGGCTTCCACGTGCTGCCGATCTACGGCGGCCAGGGCTATGCCCAACAGCTGAGCGCGCTGAAGCGCGGCGTGCAGGTGATCGTCGGTACGCCCGGCCGCGTGATCGACCACCTCGAGCGCGGCTCGCTGGATCTGTCCGAACTGCGCGCCCTGGTGCTCGACGAAGCCGACGAGATGCTGCGCATGGGCTTCATCGACGACGTCGAGGCCGTGCTGAAGAAGACGCCGGAAACGCGTCAGGTCGCGCTGTTCTCCGCGACGATGCCGAGCCAGATCAAGCGCATCGCCCAGACCTATCTGAAGAATCCCGTCGAGATCGCGATCAAGGCGACCACGACGACGGCCGCCAACATCCGCCAGCGCTACTGGATGGTCAGCGGCGTCAACAAGCTCGACGCGCTGACCCGCATCCTCGAGGCCGAGCCCTTCGACGCGATGATCATCTTCGCGCGCACCAAGCTGGCGACCGAGGAACTGGCGCAGAAGCTGTCGGCGCGGGGCCTGTCGGCCGCCGCGATCAACGGTGACCTCGACCAGAAGCAGCGCGAGCGTGCGATCCAGAACCTCAAGGACGGCCGTCTCGACGTGCTGGTGGCGACCGACGTCGCCGCGCGCGGCCTGGACGTCGACCGCATCAGCCACGTACTGAATTACGACATTCCCTACGACACCGAAAGCTACGTGCACCGCATCGGCCGCACCGGCCGCGCCGGTCGCAGCGGCGAGGCGATCCTGTTCGTCGCCCCGCGCGAGCGCGGCATGCTCGGCGCGATCGAACGCGCGACGCGCCAGAAGATCGAGCAGATGCAGCTGCCGAGCGTCGACATCGTCAACGAAGCGCGCGTCGCGAAGTTCCTCGAGAAGATCACCACCGCGCTGGGCAGCAGCGAGTTGGGCATGTTCCGCGAGCTGATCGAACGCTACGAGCGCGAGCACAACGTGCCGGCGGCCGAAATCGCCGCCGCGCTGGCCAAGGTGGTCCAGGGCGACACGCCGCTGCTGCTCGAGCCGCCGCGCAAGCCGGACAAGCCCGCGTTCGAGCGCGAGTTCGTCGAGCGTCCGGGTGGCCGCGAAGCCTCGCGTACTGCGCGCGAACCGCGTGAAGCCCGCGAGCCGCGCGAAGCGCGTCCGCCGCGTCCCGACACCGGTCCGCGCGATCCGGACGTCGGCATGGAGACCTTCCGCATCGAAGTCGGCTACGTGCACGGCGTGCAGCCGGGCAACATCGTCGGCGCAATCGCCAACGAAGCGGACCTCGAGAGCAAGTTCATCGGCCGCATCGACATCCGTGACGACTACAGCCTGGTCGACCTGCCGGAAGGCATGCCGCGCGAGCTGCTGGAGCATCTGAAGAAGGTGCGTGTCGGCGGCCAGCCGATCCGCATCCGCCGCGCCGAAGACGCCGACATGACCGCGGCCCCGCCGCGCGCCAAGCGTCCCTTCGGTGCGAAGCCGGCGGGTCACAAGCCGGGCGGCTTCAAGCCGGGCGGCCCGCGCAAGGGTCCGCCGCCGCGTCGCGATCCGCGCTGAGACGTTTCAGAATGTGAGTTGTGAAGCGTGAGCACGTGCGGGTTGCCTCACGCTCGTCGCCCCAGCGAACGCTGGGGCCCATTTTGATCTTCCACGACGAAGCTCAAAATCAAAGTGGATCCCGGCGCGACCAGACATGCGTCTGTTGAAAGCCGCTGGGATGACGGTGCCCATTGCCCGGCGACGGCCGGCTTGTCGAGGCGACGGCTGGATCATCGAAGCGGCGGCTGGATTATCGAGTCGGTAGAGGCGTCGCTCGAGCGTGCCCACTAGAATCGACCCATGTCCCGCATCCTCGTCTTCCAGCACGTCGCCGCCGAACCGCTGGGCACGCTCGATCCGCTGATCCGTCGGCGCGGGCATCGCATCCGCTTCGTCAATTTCGAACGCGAACCAGGCGCGCAGCCGAGCGTGGATCGCTATCGCGGCCTCGTCGTGCTGGGCGGGCCGATGAATGTCGAGGAACGTGAGTCGCGACCGCATCTGCTCACCGAGTTGCGTGCGATCGAACGCATGCTCGAGCTCGGCCGGCCAGTGCTCGGTATCTGCCTGGGCGCGCAACTGCTCGCGCATGTCCTCGGTGCGCCGGTGCGGCGCATCGAGCGCCCAGAGATCGGCTGGTATCCGCTGCTGACGACAGAGGCAGGCCAGGCCGACCCCGTACTCGCCCCACTAGGCGCCACGTCACCGGTGTTCCAGTGGCACGGCCGGCATTTCGAAGTGCCCTCGACCGCGGTGCATCTCGCACGCACCGACAGCTGCGAACAGCAGGCCTTTCGCTACGGCGACAACGCCTACGGCTTTCAGTTCCATCTGGAAATGGACCCGCCGCTGATCGAACGTTGGCTGGCGACGCCCGCGTATCGCGACGAACTCGCGTCCTCCGGCCTGCCGCACGACGACGCGGCGATCCGCGCCCTCACGCAGACGCACATCGCCCCGATGCAGGCGCAGGCCGAGGCGGTGTTCAACAATTTCCTCGATCTCGTCGGCCGTCCCGACCGGCGCTTCGTGCTGCCGTCGCGCGAGTTCGGCTGAGGCGCACGGCGCGCAATTCCGGGACGGACTACCGGAGCTTGAGTTCCGGCATCGGCATGTCCGGCAGGCGCACTTCAGGCCCCAGCACATGGAATAGCTCGCCCAGCGTCGGCCAGCCGAACACGGGCGCGAGCCACCAGTAGGCAGCGATGACGATCAGTACCGTGACGATCAGCCGCAGCACCACGCCGGCGACCTTGAAGGCCAGCCAGATGCCGAGGATCACGAGGACGAAACCGAACCAGGTCATGCGGGCACGCCGCCCTGCAGCGGGCGCAGCTGCGGATCGAGTGCGACGCGGTCGTCGAAGACGAAGCAGCGTCCGTCGTATCCGAACCCGCCGACGTGTTCGAAGTAACCCAGGATGCCGCCGTCGAGCTGCAGCACGTTGTCCATGCCGTCGGCGCGCATCCACAGCGCGGCCTTCTCGCAACGGATGCCGCCGGTACAGAAGCTCACGACGGTCGCATCGCGCAGCGCCTCACGGTGCGGCGCCAGCGCGTCGGGCAGTTCGGTGAAGTTGTCGATAGGCAACGTCAGCGCATCGGTGAACGTGCCGAAGCCGAACTCCTCACGATTGCGCGTGTCCAGCAGCACCAGACGCCTGCCGACATCGTCATGACCCTGCGCGATCCAGCGCGCCAGCGTCCCGGGCAACACCTCGGGCGCGCGCGCCGGTGCGCCGAGCGGCATCGCTTCCGGCTTTCGGAAGCTGATGATCTCCGGCTTGACCTTGACCTTGAGCCGCGCAAACGGCACCACGTCACTGCGGCTGCGCTTGACCTGCAGCATCGCGAACCGCGCATCGCCGCGCACGGTCGCGACCAGCGTGTCGATGGCATCGACGCTGCCGGCGAGAAACAGATTGATGCCCTCCGGCGCGACCAGCACCGTGCCGCGCAGGCCTCCCGCTTCCGCCGACGCGTGCAGCCACATCGCGACGGCGGCGGGATCGTCGATAGCGACGAAGTGGTAGGCGGCGAGGTTGTCGATCATGGCGCGCATTGTAGCGGGGGGCTCCCCTCGGCCCCACTTCCAGGCTTTCCCTTGCATGCGGGGAAGGTTGGGTGGGGGGCGAACCTTCGGGTCGAGGCATCACACCGACCGCGATGATCGCACGCGTCAGCGCACCCTGGCTGCCGGCATTGATGCGCGCGAACGCGCCCCCGCGTGTGCCACCTTTAGCCACTTCGCCAGCACCAGGGTTCTGCTCACGCTTGCCTCAGCAGCCTCGAAGCGGATCTCGCGCTAGGCAAACGCTGGCACCGCGGCGAGTGCAGCGAATGCGGCAATCAAGACGGTCAGCGCGGCGAACAGGGTCTGCGATGGTGTGCGGCGCGAGCGCATGGACTCTGCGGGCGATGGCGGGGACTGCGGCGCATCGGCGCGGGGAACCGTCGACCTGAGCAAGGGTGTCAGCCCACGCGGGCTGTGCCGATGGTCATGCGCGGGCGCGCTTCACGCGCTCTCGTGACGATTCGCCTCGGCCGCCGAATGTCGATCCCCACATCCCCGCGCCGACATTGCGTGGTGCGGAGTCTGCTTCTGATCTGCGGCCCATCCTCCGTCCTGGCGGCGGTCGCGCGCGTCTGCGCGCAATCGCGCACGAACGTTCAGCCGCTACGCCTTCGGCGACCCGTCTTTCGCGAGGTGGCTGCTGGCCCACATGTTGTCGACCAGATTCGGATAGCGGCGGCCGGCTTCGTCGGCGCGCTGATGTGCGCGTGCCTTTTGCGCGTCGGTCAGCGGTTCACGTGCGGCGCGCGGCTTCGGGTTCGGCCGGGTCCACGGTTTTGTCTTCGGCTTGGGGTGCGCGCGGTCGTTGGGCGTGGTCATAGGCTCGACTCCGGTTGCCCGCTCTCGCCCGGCGACATGAGGCCGACGCGATCGGTAACGGACAGGCACGCAGTCTCGCGTGGCAATCGTTGCTTCGTAGTGACGCGGACGCAGACGGCCAACGCGACTCAGCGCGACAGCATGTAGCCAGGCACTGCCATCAGGCCGATCAGACACACAATCGCGATCACGATCAGCACAACGCGCTTCGGATCGTTGCGCACGACGTCGCCAAACGTCTCGGCGGTGCCGTCACGCTCGGCCTGCGATTGCGCCGCTTTCGCCTTCTTCTGGCGTTCGGTCTGGTACTCGGCCATCAGCGCTTTCGCGCGCGGCAGATCGTCGTTCTCGCGCAGCCAGATCCCGCCGAGCGAGATGCCGAACGGGCTCGGACGGGACTGGTACCAGGGGATGCCGGCCTCGTCGAGGAACGCGCACACATCGGCCGCTTCGTCGTCGGGGACGTAACGCAGATTAAGGAGGAGCTTTGCCATGTGCCGATGATAGCGGCATGGCCCCGTGTGAGCGCGCTTGCGCGCGATGGTCGGGCCGTCGAGCCCGTCGCGCCCGTCGCGCGCGACATCCCAGAGAACGCGGCGCTCAGCGCTTGGTCGTCACTGCGCGCCGCAGGTTGTGACGTGCCTGCGCGTCGAGCCGCGCGTGGAAGCCGTCATCGAGATAGATCCGCGGTCGGGCGAGCAGCGATTTCAGGAATCGCCGGCGGTTCACCGCATACAGCCAGCGCGGCACATGCCGGTACTCGGCCGCGATGCCGCGATCGTACGCATCGAACGCGACATCGTCGGCGGCCAGGATCGCCATGTCGCAGTCGAGGAACCGGCGCGCGTCATCGGGCTGCGGATCGTCGGCGAAGTCGTCCGCCGACAGCTGGCCGTGACGCGCGGTCAGACGGATCAGGTCGGCCACACGCCCGGCGTCGATGCCGGCATCGGGCAGCCAACGGGCGATGGACTCGACCGCCAGCTCCGCCGAACGCGCTTCGTTGTCGCCCGCGCGCGCGTCGTAGATCGCATCGTGATAGAGGATCGCCAGCCGCACTTCAACCGGCCGCGCCCAGCCGTCACGCGCCGCGACTTCGTCGAAATGCCGCAGCAGGGTCTCGATGTGACCGAAGTTGTGATACGCCCTCGGCGGTGTGGCGTAGGCGGATTCAAGCGAGGCCTGCATCTCTGACGGCAGTGGAAACACGGTGGTCTCTGGATTCGACATGACTCACCCCGCCTGCCAGGGGCGCACGACCAGCAGCGCGCCGATGCCGACCAGCACAGCGCCGCACAGACGCACCGCATCGACCGGGCGCGGCTGCGCGAGTACGCCGTGGTGATCGAGCAACAGCGAGCCCACCAGTTGCCCTGCCACGATCAGGCAGATCATCCCGGCCGCGCCGAGCCGCGGCACCAGCAGCGTGCCGCAGAACACGAACACCGCGCCGATCAGCCCACCGCACCAGAGCCACGGCGGAAAGGTCGTCAGCGTGCGCATCGACGGCAACGGCGTGCGCGTGACCAGCAGCACGAGACCGAGCGCCAGCGTGCCTACCGCGAACGACAGGAACGACGCGAACAACGCGCCCTGCGTCAGCGCGCCGACGCGCGCATTGAGCAGCGCCTGCAGCGGCAACAGCATCCCCACCAGAACGGCGACGACGATGCTCAGCAGCAGCCAGTGATGCATGCGCGACTCCACGGCGGTTGGCGCAACAGTCTAGCGCCGGGCCGGCGGAACGCCCGGCGTGCCGTCGCGGGGCAGCGTCCACAGCGCGATGAAGCTGATGACAGCGGCGCCCGCGAGATACCAGCCCACGGATGCCAGGCCGTGCCGCTCACCCAGCCACGTCGCGATATACGGCGCCAGCGATGCGCCGAAGATGCCGGCCAGATTGAACGCGAGCGATGCGCCGGTGTAGCGCACGGCGGTGGGGAACTGTTCGGCCAGCAGCGTGCCGACCGGGCCGTAGGTCAGGCCCATCAGTCCAAGCCCGATCATCAGGAACGCGAGCGTGGCGACATGGCTGTCGGCGACGAACAGTGGTGCGAAGCACAGACCGAACACCACGATGCCGGCGCTGGCGATCAACATCGCGCGGCGGCGGCCGAAGCGGTCGGCGTACAGCGCGGAAATCGGAATCGTCGCCGCGAAGCAGACCACGCCGGCGAGCTGCAGCATCAGGAAGTGCTCGCGCGAATAGCCGAGTTGCGAGGTGCCCCAGCTCAGCGCGAACACCGTCATCAGATAGAACAGCACGAACGTCGCCAGCGCCAGCAGCGTGCCGGCGACGACACCGCGCCACTGGTTGACCAGTACCTCCTGCATCGGCAGACGCACCCGCGCGCCCTTGTCGAGCACTTTCTGGAAATCCGGGGTCTCCGTGATGCGCAGCCGCACCCAGAGGCCGACGAGCACAAGCACCGCGCTGGCCAGAAATGGAATGCGCCAGCCCCAGGCGAAGAACGCGTCATCGGTCATGACCTCGGTCAGCGCGAGGAAGATCGCCGTCGACAGGAAGAAGCCGAGCGGCGCGCCGAGTTGCGGAAACATGCCGTACCAGGCGCGCTTGCCGGGCGGTGCGTTCTCCGTCGCCAACAGCACCGCCCCGCCCCACTCGCCGCCCAGACCCAGTCCTTGCCCGAACCGGCACAGCGCGAGCAACAGCGGCGCGGCGACACCGATCTGCGCGTGGGTCGGCAGCAGGCCGATCAGAACCGTCGAGATGCCCATCGTCAGCAGGGCCGCGACCAGCGTCGCCTTGCGGCCGACGCGATCGCCGTAATGGCCGAACACCGCCGAACCGATCGGGCGCGCGAAGAACGCAAGCGCGAACGTCGCCAGCGACTGCAGCGTGGCCGATGCGGGATCGGCGGACGGGAAGAACAGCTTCGGAAAGACCAGCACCGCGGCGGTCGCGTAGATGTAGAAATCGAAGAACTCGATCGTCGTGCCGATCAGGCTGGCGAACAACACGCGGCCCTTGGCGGGCGCGGTGGCGACGGATGCGGTCATCGGAATGCGCGAAACGGGGGAACTGCGATTCTGCCAGTCGGGCAGCGGTTCCTCGACCGTTGCGTGCGCAACCTGTCGTATTTATCCGCGGGTCCGGATCTTCGAAGCGCGAGAATTCCAACGCCCAAACGCAGGACACGCACGCACCCTCGAGAGAGAACAACCGAAAAAAGGGCCGGTCATCGACCGGCCCTTCGGATCACACGAGAACGTACGGCTGGATCAGTGCGCGTTCTTCATCGCGAGCTTGCGGGTGCGCATCACGTCGTGACAGGCACGCACTTCCGGAAGCAGACGCACGACGACGTCGCGGGCGGCCGGCGGTGTGTCGGCATCGCGCGAAGCTTCGTCGAACGCTTCGAGCAGACGGTCTTCAGACTCTTCGAGCTCGGCCACGTAGCCGTATTCCTTGTCACCCAACGTCGC
Organism: Luteimonas sp. AC640a; assembly: GCF_979256585.1. Classification (NCBI taxonomy): domain Bacteria; kingdom Pseudomonadati; phylum Pseudomonadota; class Gammaproteobacteria; order Lysobacterales; family Lysobacteraceae; genus Luteimonas; species Luteimonas sp. AC640a. The sequence continues at coordinate 858,728 of NZ_CEEDOV010000007.1, forward strand.
ACGGACCTTGCCGTACATCTGCTGCATGCTGCCGACAAACGTACCGGAATCTTCCGGCTTGCCGCCCGCGGCCTGCACGGCGGCGCTGAGCTCGCTGACGATCTGCGACTTGGTGGTGGCGATGCGCGCGAACAGCGTCTTCAGCTCGGCATCGTCGACCTTCTGCGCGGCTTCTTCGTAGAAGTCCTTGCCGTCGCGGGCAATGGCGATGAGGTCGTTGAGCGTGTGCGCGGTCTTGTTGGACATGGGGTTCTCCATTGGGGAATCAGGGGACGGCGTATTGCTGCCGCATCGTCCATGCGCCTGCCGGACAAGGCCGGTGTCGCGGTGCGCGACCGGGGAGCGGTAGCGCGGATCGATGGGATGCAAGGTATCGACGCGGTGGGCAAAGAGGCGTGACGCGCGGGCGACGGTGGCGTGAATGCAGGGCGTACTCCACGCGGTGAAGCCGGTGATGCTGAATGCTCCGAGTCACGTGATACAGGCGATTCCGCGCGGAGCTCTCGCTGATCCGTTCGCCTACGGGCTTCGGACCGCGATGTTGAGTGTCGCTACGCGCTGCCTGTCCAACGAGCCCCCGGGATCTGACGATCAAAATGGGTCCCAACTTGACCAGATGTGCGTCTGTTGAAAGCTGTCGGGATGACGGGTCTAGCGTTTGTGGCCTACCAAGTTGGCGAAAAAAAAAACCTGCGCCGGAGACCGGCGCGGCTTCGTGCGCATCGATTCGATCGGAACTCAGCGCTTGGCGCCCTGCTCCGGCAATGCGTAGTCGATCTCGTATGCGGGCGGCTCGCCGCCCGGACCCGTGAGGTAGTGCGTCATCCACTGCATCAGGCGCAGCGAATAGTCGTACCGCGATGCGCCGCGGCTGTTGCCGTGGCCCTCGCCCGGATACAGCACCAGCCGCACCGGCGCCTGCCCCGCCAGCTGCAGGTAGCGGTACATCATGTAGGACTGCATCACCGGCACGCGCGGATCGGCTTCGCCATGCAGGATCAGCGTCGGCGTGCGCGATTTCTGCGCATGCGTGATCGGGCTGGTCTGGCGGTACATCTCCGGGCTTTCCCACGGCCAGGTCTGCATGTGCACGTTGTACTGCTCGTACGGGATGTCGCCGGTGGTGACCAGGCTCGCCTGGTCGGAGATGCCGACGAACATCACCGAGGCCGCGAAGCGTTCGCTGTAATACGTCGCGCCCCAGGCACTCGCGTAGCCACCATAGGAGCCGCCGGTGATGCCCACCTTGTCGCGATCCACCAGGCCGGTCTCGACCAGATGATCGACGCCGTCGACGACATCATCGAACTCCTCCATGCCCGGACGTCCATGACCGAGCTTGGAGAACGCGACGCCGCGGCCGGTGCTCGAGCGGTAGTTCGGAAAAAACGACGCGAAACCCTGTGCGGCCGCGACCTGCGCCGGCTGCGAATAGCCGTTGAGCCAGGCGTTGGAGAAATGTGACTCCGGACCGCCGTGCACGACCAGGATCAACGGCACGCGCGCGTTGCCGCGGCGCTCCAATGGATGCACGAGCAGTCCTTCGAGTTCGAGCCCGTCACGCGCGGTGTAGCGCACGACTTCCTGACGCGCGAGACGCACATCCTTGAGCCACGGATTGCTGTCGGTCAGCCGGCGCGCTTCGCTCGCGCCCGACGCCAGATGGAACACTTCGGACGGATGGGTGGGATCGCTACCGACCAGGGCGATGTCGCCGCGTGGCGACACGCTCAGGCCCATGTGCACCGCACCGCCTGCAGCCAGCACGGTGCGCGGATTGCCGCCATCGACCTGGATCTCGCCGATCCGGCTCTGCACACCTTCGTGGCTGAGGAACACCAGCGTCGTCGCGTCGCGCCAGGCGACGCCACGCACGTGGCCTTCGAGGCCGGGCAGCAGATCGCGCTGCACACCGCCGTCGCGACCGACCACGGTCAGGCGGCCTTCGCTGGGATCGTTCTTGTCTTCGGCGGAAATGATCGCCAGATGCGCGCCGTCCGGGCTCCAGGCCATGTCGCCGAGCTTGCCGGGATTGTCGACACGGCCCAGCTCGCGTCCTTCGACCGAATAGATGCGCACGCGCGCTTCGACCATGGTGTCGTCGGTCAGCTGGCGCGGTGTGACCACCACGGCCAGGCGATCGCCGGCGGGGCTCCATCGCACCGCCTGCACACTGCCTTCGATGGCGATGCGGCGTGGCTCGGCCTCGCTGCCAAGCTCGGCGACCCACAGCTCGACCGGGCGCCAGTCTTCCTCGTACACCTTCTGCGAGAAGCCCTGGTCGCGCAGCGCCTTGCGCGCGTCGCTCTCGCGCTGCGCGGACAGCAACGCGGCGCGGCGACCGTCAGGCGAGAGGTCGTAGCTGGAGATGTCGCCAGCGAGCTTCGCCACGCGGGTCGACTCGCCGCCACGCAGCGGAATCGTATACAGGCCGCGGGTCTCGTCACCCTCGCGCTTGGACAGATACGCCACGCGCTGACCATCGGGCAGCCAGCGCGGCGATGCCACATCCACCTTGCCGGTGATGAAGCCGCGGCTGTTGTGGTTGCGATCGACGACGTGCAGCTCGGTCCGCGCCGGACCATCGGGATCGACGCCCAGCGTGCGCGGCACCGACAGGATGTACGCGACCTCCTGACCGTCCGGACTGATCTGCGCCTGGGTGACCGCGCGCGTCTGCGCGACCTGTTCGAGCGTCATGCCGCCCGTCGTCGTGGCCGCGCCCGCGAGCGGCGCGCCGGTGGCCAGCACGAGCGCGCAGGCGAGTGTCCTGATCCATGTGTGCATTCGGTGTTCCCCGTGAACGATTGCAGTCGACGGGCGACTTTGCAGGGGAATGGACAGGGGTGCAATGTCGCGGGCGCGCTGACGGCATCCGACAAGCCGCCTACCTTTCGACTCACGACATCGCTGAGAACAGAGCTGAAATCAAAATAGGCCTCAGCTTTCGCTGGGGCGACGATGCTGGGGTAATCGCTCCAAGCTCGTCGTCCCAGCGAAAGCTGGGACCCATATTCGCGCGCCAACCGTGCGTGCACTTCCAGTTGGACACCAGTGACTGCAGGTGCCACGCGCCTTGTTCTACCGCCCCGTTACCGTCCGATGCCGCACCATCCGCACCGCGATCCGCGGGAACACTTCTGGCAACAACGACCGCACCGGAATCGGCACGCGCGTCGTCAGCGCCTCGGCATCGAGTGCGGGCAACGCACCACGCCAGGCGAATGCGACTCGATTGCTCATCTTCGGTTCGTCGACGACCAGCACGTGATCGGCACCGAACGCAGCGCGCAGTTTCTCTAGGTGCGTTTCAGGATCACGCACATAGAGGTTGCAGGCCATGACGCCGGATGCAGTCAGCGCATCGCGGCAGGCGTCGTAGAACGCCTGCGTGGACAATTCCGCAGGAATGCCGTGTTCGTCGTAGCCGTCGACCAGCAGCACATCGAAACGGCCGCGGCACTCGGCAACGAAACGCACGCCGTCATCGACGACCACCGACAGCCGCGCATCGTCGTCCGGAATGCCGAACGCGCCGCGCAAGGCGACCACGTGCGGATTGTTCTCGACCGCTTCGATGCGTGTGCCCGGCAGCTGCCGGTAGGCGAACTTCGCCTGCGAGCCGCCCCCCAGGCCGACCATGCCGAGCACCGCCGGCGCAGGCCGCCACAGCAGCGCGGCAAACATGGTGCGGGTGTAGTCGATCAGCAGCCGGTCGGGATCGTTGCCGACCATGCGACTCTGGGTCTGCCGGCGCACGAACTGCAGCGACACGAAGCCCTCGTGCTCGCGCACGTAGGGCTTGCGTGGGCCGGAGCCGCCGCCGCGCAAGCGGTCCATCCAGCGACCGAGCAGGCCGCGTCCCTTCGTATCCGTCATCGTGCTCAGCGGTTCGACCAGCCGTGCGGCACATGGCCGGCGGCGACGTGCGGGCGTGCGGAATCGATATTGTGCTGTGAGTCGTCGAAGAAGATGTCGGCGCCGAATGCGTCGAGGAACGGGCCCTTCGGCCGTCCGCCGAGGAACAGCGCTTCGTCCAGACGCACGCCCCAGGCGCGGAGCGTGCGGATCACGCGTTCGTGCGCAGGCGCCGAGCGTGCAGTGACCAGCGCGGTGCGGATCGGTGCGTCCTTGCCGGCCGGATACGCGGCCTGCAGGTCGTGCAGCGCAGCGAGGAAGCCGCGGAACGGGCCACCGGTCATTTCCTCACGCGCGCGGTCGCGCTCGTGCTTGTGGAATGCGTCGAGGCCACTCTCCTGGGAGAGACGTTCGCCTTCGTCGCCGAAGATCACCGCGTCGCCGTCGAATGCGATCCGCAACTGGTCGTTGCGATGCGCCGGTGCGCGCGCCGGGATGATCGTCGCGGCAGCGATGCCATTCTCCAGTGCGCGCCGCACCGAGTCGGGATTGGCGGACAGGAACAGCTGGGTACCGAACGGCTTGATGTAAGGCCAGGTGGGCTCGCCGGAGGTGAACGTCGCGCGGGTGATGCCCAGGTTGTGGTGCTGGATCGAGTTGAAGATCCGCAACCCGCTATCGGCCGAATTGCGCGACAGCAGGATGACTTCGACGTGCGGCGCGTCGGGCGGCGCGTCGATGTTCAGGGCCAGCAGCTTGCGCACCAGCGGAAACGCGATGCCCGGCTCGAGGACATCGTCCTCGTGGGCACGCTGGTGCTCGGCGTAGGCCTCGATACCTTCGGCCTCGAACACGGCATGGCTGTCCTCGAGATCGAACAGGGCGCGCGTGGTGATCGCGACGGTGAGCGTGGGGACGGACAGATCGGGCATGGCGGATCGCAGGTCGATGGGGGCGGCGGTATCCGGCGACGCGTCGAGGGTGCGTAAACCGTGAAGCGGCCGGAAGAGCCTGCGTGAATTATGCGCGATCCCGGCGTACGGGCCCTGACCAACGGCACTGGGCCGCATCCATGCGCAGGCGCAGCGTGGATCGCAGTCCGCATTACAAGGAATGCGCCATGTCCCTCGTCCGCCTGTGTGCCCTCGCCCTGTTCGCGTTGCCGCTGTATGCGGGCGCCGTTCCGCCGGATGACGATCCCAACGCGGAAGCCCGAGGCATCGTCGGCGAGCTGCAGCGCATCGTCGCGCCGACCGGCGTGCAGGAAACGCACACCGTGCGGATCGGCGGCATCGACCAGGTGATCACGGTGCGCGGCATGGATCGCGCGAATCCGATTCTGCTCTACGTCCATGGCGGCCCCGCGGCGCCGATGATGCCGGCCTCGTGGACCTTCCAGAAGCCCTGGGAGGATTATTTCACCGTGGTGCAATGGGACCAGCGCGCGGCCGGGCGCACGCTGCGCGCGAACGACGCGGATGCGGTCGCGCCGACGATCGCGATCGATCGATATGTCGCTGACGCGATCGAACTGATCGACTGGCTGCGCACGACCTACGGCAAGCGCAAGGTGATCCTGGTCGGTCACAGCTGGGGCAGCGTGATCGGCATGCGCGTGCTGGCGGAAAAACCCGAATGGCTGCACGCCTATGTCGGCATCGGCCAGATCATTCATCCCTGGACCGACGAGACCATCGGCTACGCGCATGTCCTCAAGGCCGCACGCGCCGAAGGCAACGACACCGCCGTACGCGAACTTCAGACGCTGGCGCCCTACCCCGGCACCGATCTGCGCAACGGTCGCATCGACGCCCAGCGCAAATGGGTCATCCATTACGGCGGCCACAGCGCCTATCGCGACAACTCCGACTACTACTTCCGCGCGCAGCGGCTGTCGCCCGATTACACGCCCGAGGACCGACGCGCGATTGCTGCCGGCAGCGCGCTGACGCTCGACCGCATTCTCGGCCAGTGGCGCAGCGTGGATTTCCGCGGGCTGCGGCGCGTGCAGGCGCCGGTGATGATGCTACTCGGCCGGCACGACTTCACCACGCCCTCGCAACCAGTCGCCGACTGGATCGCCGCCGTGGACGCGCCGTTCAAACATGCGGCGTGGTTCGAGCACTCTGCGCACTTCGCGCCGATCGAGGAACCGGGTCGCACGTTGATGACGCTGGTGCAGCGCGTGCGTCCGCTCGCGGTGGCGGCGGGCGATGGCACGGCGCTGGTCGACTGACGCCGCTCAGACCACGAACTGTTCGCTGAGAATGCGTTCTTCGAGGTTGTGTTCGGCGTCGAACAGCAGGGTCACAGTGCGCTCGCGGGATTCTCGGATCGTGACTTCGACGACATCGCGCACTTCGTGCGAATCGGCGGTCACGCTGACCGGACGCTTGTAGGGGTCGAGCACGCGGAAGCGCACTTCGGTCTCCGCGCGCAGGATCGCGCCGCGCCAGCGACGTGGCCGGAACGGCGCGATCGGCGTCAATGCCACCACGCCCGCGCCGAGCGGCAGGATCGGCCCGTGCGCAGAAAAGTTGTAGGCGGTGCTGCCGGCCGCGGTCGACAGGATCACGCCGTCAGCGACGAGTTCCTCGAGGCGGGTCACGCCGTTGAGATCGATCTGCAGATGCGCCGCCTGGCGCGTCTGCCGGAGCAGCGCGACCTCGTTGTAGGCGAGCGAGGTGACCGTCGCACCCGATTCGGTTTCGGTGCGCATTTCCAGCGGACGCAGCACGGCCGGTTCGGCCGCCGCGATACGCGCCAGCAGATCGGAGCCTGACGCGGGATCGTCCTGCCGGTAGTGATTCATCAGGAAACCCACGGTCCCCAGCTTCATGCCGTAGACCGGTTTGCCGAGCTGTCCATGGCGATGCAGCGTTTGCAGCATGAAACCGTCGCCGCCGAGCGGCACCAGCACGTCGGCGGCTTCGGGATCGCACTGCCCGTGCAGGCCCGTCAGCACCGACAGGGCGCGTTGCGCCTCGTCGGCCTGGCTGGCAATGAAAGCGATACGGGGCGTTGCGGTCATCGGCAGGCCGGTGCGTGAACGTCGGCGCGCAGCTTAGCGCAGGCGCTGTATCAGGATGTCGCGCGTGGGGGAATGCGCATCCGATCCCGCCCAGCATGCGGGCGGAATCGGAGTAGCGGATGTCCGCCTGCGGAATGCAGCGTCAGCTGCGCTGCACCAGCTGCGACACGCGCTGCACCGCGACCGAGGCGGTCGGATAGTCCAGCGACTTCTGCGCCGCGAGTTCGCCGAGCATCGCCAGGGTGAAGCGCAACGCGGAATCGTCGCGTTCGAGCCATGCCTGCACCTTGGCCTCCGGCGTGGCGCCCGGCATCGACAGCACCTGCGACACGAGGGCGCGGTGCTGCTGGCCGAGTTCCTCGCGCAGCACGCCACGCGCCACCGCGTGCCAGCGGCCGTCGACCTGCAGCGCATCGATCTGCGCGGTGAGCCACGGCAGGTTCAAGGCTTCACCGAGACGGAAGTGCAGACGCGCTACGTCCACCGGCTTCTGCTTGCGCTCGCTGGCGACCTCGATGATGTCCCAGGCCGCTTCGAGATACGGCAGGGCCGCCAGCTCGATCGCGAGCGATTTCGGCACGCCCTTCTCGATCCACGTCTGCAGGCTCGCGTCGTGTTCGGCGCGCTGGACGTCGGCGATGATCTTGCTGCCGTCGCGGATCGCATGGAACCCGTCGTGGTAGCGCTCGACCGCGGTGGTGATGTCCGGAATCGCGCCCGGGCGCGCCAGCAGCCAGCGCGTGAACGCACGCTGCAGGTTCCAGATCACCTGCAGCGCATCGACCTGCACCGATTCCGGCACCTGGCCGTCGAGCGCATCGATCTGGCCCCACAGCGCACGCGCCTCGATCGTTTCGCGCGTGATCGTAAACGCCTTGGCGACCTCGCCCGGCCCACGGCCGCTGTCTTCCTGCATGCGCAGCAGGAACGTCGCGCCCATGCGGTTGATCATCGTGTTGGTCACCGCGGTCGCGATGATCTCGCGCTTGAGGCGATGGCCCTCCATCAGCTCTGCGTACTTCTTCTGCAGCGGCTGCGGGAAGTAGCGCTGCAGCTCGCGCGAGAGATACGGATCTTCCGGAATGTCGGAGTCGAGCATCTGGTCGAACGCGACCAGCTTCGAGTACGACAGCAACACCGACAGCTCCGGACGCGTCAGGCCCAGACCCTTGGTCTTGCGCTCGGAAATCTCGATGTCTGACGGCAGGAACTCGATCTGGCGGTCCAGCAGACCCTGCGATTCCAGCGTGCGGATGAAGTGCTGTTTGGACCCCAGACGCGAGACGCTCATGCGCTCCATCAGGCTCAGTGCCTGGTTCTGGCGGTAGTTGTCCCACAGCACTAGACCCGCGACCTCGTCCGTCATCGATGCCAGCAGCTTGTTGCGCGCAGGCAGCTTCATCTTGCCGTCCTGCACCAGTGCATTGAGCAGGATCTTGATGTTGACCTCGTGATCGGACGTGTCCACGCCGGCCGAGTTGTCGATGAAGTCGGTATTGAGCAGCACGCCGTGCAGCGCGGCCTCGATGCGACCGAGCTGCGTCAGGCCGAGATTGCCGCCCTCGCCCACCACCTTGCAGCGCAGGTCGCGACCATCGACGCGCAGCGGGTTGTTGGCGCGGTCACCGACATCGGCATGCGTTTCGCTGGAGGACTTCACGTACGTGCCGATGCCGCCATTCCACAGCAGATCGACCGGCGCGCGCAGGATTGCCGACATCAGCTCGTTCGGGCTGATCGACGTCGCATCGCCCTCGATGCCCAGCACTTCGCGTGCTTCGGCCGACAGCGGGATCGACTTCGCGCTGCGCGGCCACACACCGCCGCCCTTGGCGATCAGCGACTTGTCGTAGTCCTCCCAGCTCGAACGCGGAATCGCGAACATGCGCTGGCGCTCGGCGAACGAACGCGCGGCATCCGGATCCGGGTCAATGAAGATATGGCGGTGGTCGAACGCAGCGACCAGGCGGATGTGTTCCGACAGCAGCATCCCGTTGCCGAACACGTCGCCGGACATGTCGCCGACGCCCACGGTGGTGAAATCTTCGGTCTGCGAGTTGCGATTCATCGCGCGGAAATGGCGCTTGACCGACTCCCACGCGCCGCGCGCGGTGATGCCCATGCCCTTGTGGTCGTAGCCGACCGAACCGCCGGACGCGAACGCATCGTCGAGCCAGAAGCCGTGCTCGCGGGCGATGCCGTTGGCGATGTCGGAGAACGTCGCGGTACCCTTGTCGGCAGCGACGACGAGATAGGGATCGTTGTCGTCGTGGCGCACGACATCCACCGGCGCCACGATCTCGCCTTCGACGATGTTGTCGGTGATCTGCAGCAGGCCGTTGATGAAGAGCGTGTAGCAGGCGACGCCTTCGGCGAACTGCGCATCGCGGTCACCGCCGACCGGCGGACGCTTGACGATGAAGCCGCCCTTCGACCCGACCGGCACGATGACCGTGTTCTTGACCATCTGCGCCTTGACCAGGCCCAGCACCTCGGTGCGGAAGTCCTCGCGGCGATCGGACCAGCGCAGGCCGCCACGCGCCACCGGGCCGAAACGCAGGTGGATACCTTCCACGCGCGGACCGTAGACGAAGATCTCGCGGTACGGGCGCGGCTTGGGCAGCTCGGGCACGCGCGACGAATCGAACTTGAAGCTGATCGTGTCGAGCAGACCGCCGTCTCGATTCTTCTGGTAGTAGCTCGTACGCAGCGTCGCGTCGACGACGGCAAGGTAGCTGCGCAGGATGCGGTCCTCGTCGAGACTGGAGACGCGATCGAGCAGACCCTTGAGCGCGGCGCGCGACGCTTCGTACTGTGCGTCGCGGTCGCTACCGCGCGCATCGAGCAGCGGCTGGAGCGTCGCCAGCGTCGCGTCGTCGTTGCCGGTCAGCGCCTGCAGCTGGGCGGCGAACGCCTTCCGGCCGCCCTCGATCTGCGCGCGGCTCTCGGTGCCCGTGGCCGGATCGAAGCGCGATTCGAACACCTCCACCAGCAGACGCGCGAGCAGCGGATACCGGACCAGCGTGTCTTCGACATAGGCCTGCGAGAACGGCACGCCGACCTGCAGCAGATATTTGCAGTAGCCGCGCAGCATCGCGATCTGGCGCCAGTCCAGATCGGCGCCCAGCACCAGACGGTTGAAGCCGTCGTTCTCGGCATCGCCGCGCCACGCGCGGTCGAACGCTTCGGTGAACGCCTGCGCGCGCGCATCGACATCGATCGCACCGGCGGTGGCCTCGACATAGAAGTCCTGCAGGAACAGCGTGGTGCCGTCGACTTCGATGCGATTGGGGTGCTCGGCGATCACGCGCAGGCCGAGGTTCTCCATGACCGGCAGCACATCCGACAGCGGGATGTGCGCATCGCGACGGTAGAGCTTGAAGTGCAGCACCGATTCGCCGGAGGTCGGCAGTGGCTGGCTGTAGAAGCTCAGCTGCAGCGCGTCGGTCTCCAGGGTCGCGGCCAGCTTCTCGACATCGGTCGCGGCCGCGGCCGGCGAAGCGAATTCGATATAGGACGGCGACAACGCCCGCCCGAACCGGCCCGACAGGCGCAGACCATCGGCCTCACCGTGACGGCGCACGAGTTCGTCGCGCAGATCGTCCTGCCAGTTGCGCACGATCGCCTGCAGCGCCTGCTCCAGCGCACCCTGATCGATATCGGATGCGACGCCCGCGCGCGGACGCACGATCAGATGCAGCTGCGCCAGCGGCGATTCGCCCAGCACGACGCTCGCGTCCACGTGGTCGGCCTGCATGACTTCGCGCAGCAGCTGCTCGATGCGATGACGCACGTCGGTATTGAAGCGGTCGCGCGGAATGTAGACCAGCACCGAATAGAAGCGGCCATAGCGGTCCTTGCGCAGGAACAGGCGGCTGCGCACACGCTCCTGCAGGCCCAGGATGCCGGTGCCGAGGCGGAACAGTTCGTCGGGCGTCGACTGGAAGAGTTCGTCGCGCGGCAGCGTCTCGAGCAGATGCTTGAGCGCCTTGCCGCTGTGACCGGTCGGCTTGAGGCCGGATTCGGTCATCACGTGTTCGAAGCGCTCGCGCACCAGCGGGATGTCCCACGGACGACGCGTGTAGGCGCTCGAGGTGTAGAGACCGAGGAAGCGCTGCTCGCTGACGACATTGCCGGCGTCGTCGTAGCCGAGGATGCCGATGTAATCCATATATCCGGGACGGTGCACGGTCGAACGCGCACTGGTCTTGGTCAGGATCAGCGCATCGATCAGGCCCTCGCGGCGCAGCGCATCGGCGCCCAGCTCGCTAATCGGACGCGACTTCACCGCGCCGGGCGTGCGCAGCAGGCCCATGCCGCTGTCGGGCACGGCTTCGAGGCGCGCATCGTCGCCCTTGCGGCGCACCTTGTAGGCGCGATACCCGAAGAACGTGAAGTGGTCGCTTGCGGCCCAGCGCAGGAATTCCTGCGCTTCCTCGCGGCTGGATTCAGACACCGGAATCTTCTGCGAATCCAGATCGGTCGCCATCTGCAGCATCTTCTCGCGCATCGCCGGCCAGTCGGCGACGATCACCCGCACGTCGTCGAGCACACCGCGCACCAGGGCCTCGATGCGCGCATTCTCGTCAGGCGTCTGCCGGTCGATCTCCAGATGCATCACCGATTCCGAATCGCCCTCGCCCACACCGGTCAGCCGGCCAGCGCGGTCGCGCGCGATCGACAGCACCGGGTGGCCCAGCACGTGCACGCCGATGCCCTGCTCGGCCAGCGCCATCGTCACCGAGTCGACGAGGAACGGCATGTCGTCGTTGACGACCTGCAGCACGGTGTGTGGCGACTCCCAGCCGTGGGTCTTCATCACCGGATTGAACAGCCGCACGTTCGCGGTGCCAGGCTTGCGCCTGCCGGCGAAGTCGAACAGATCCGCCGCGAGCGCGGCCCAGCCGTCGGCATTGTGCAGCGGGAGCTCGTCCTCGGTCATGCGGCGATAGAAGGCCTGCGCGAAGGCGCTGGCGTCCGCATGCGCGGCCTTGCCCGCGCGGCGGCGCACGGCGTCGAAAATCGGGTCCAGCAGTCCGATGCCGGCGCGACGCGGCGACGCTGGGGCCACGCGGGTATCCCGCTGCTTCGCGGGCGCGGTGGTCTTGCTGGATTTCACGGGCGCGGCGGCCGCGGCGGATTTACCTGTCTTGCGGGATGAGGTCATGACGACAAACGTTCCGATGCAATGAGGCCCGCGTTCTCACGCGGGCCGACGGGAAGGAATCTCTCAATACAACGCGGTCGCGTGTGCGACCGGGTCGGGAACCACCGACGCCGCGCGGCCACGAGGGCGGCGCAGGCGACGGACACACGCGATGCTGGCGTGGAGAAGCGGCATGCGGATCAGCGCAGACCGGTCTCGTTGCGGGCGATCACCAGACGCTGGATCTCGCTGGTGCCTTCGTAGATCTCGGTGATCTTGGCGTCGCGGAAATACCGTTCGATCGGCATTTCCTTCGAATAGCCCATGCCGCCGTGGATCTGCAGTGCCTGGTGGGTGATCCACATCGCGGCTTCCGATGCGGTGAGCTTGGCGATCGCAGCCTCATTGCTGAAGCGCTTGCCCTCGCCCTTGAGCCAGGCCGCGCGCAGGGTGAGCAGCAGCGACGCATCGAGCTTGCACTTCATGTCGGCGATCTTCGCCTGGGTCATCTGGAACGCGCCGATCGGCTGACCGAAGGCCTTGCGCTCCTTGACGTAGGCGATCGTCGCCTCGTACGCGGCGCGGGCGATACCGATCGCCTGCGATGCGATACCGATACGGCCGGCATCGAGGACGCCCATCGCAATCTTGAAGCCCTGGCCTTCCTCGCCGAGCACGTCACCGGCCTGGGCCACGTAGTCCTGAAACTCGATCTCGCAGGTCGCCGAGGCGCGGATGCCGAGCTTGGGCTCGGTCTTGCCGCGGTGGAACCCGTCGCGGCTGCCGTCGACGAGGAATGCGGTGATGCCGCGCGCGCCCTTGTCGGGCTCGGTCACCGCGAACAGCACGAAGTACTTCGCCACGGGACCGGAGGTGATCCAGCTCTTCTTGCCGTTGATCACGTACGTGCCGTCGGCCTGCTTGACCGCGCGGCACTTCATCGCCGTCGCGTCGGAGCCCGACTGGGGTTCGGTCAGCGCGAACGCGCCGATCTCGCGACCTTCAGCGATCGCACGCACGTACTCCTGCTTCTGCGCCTCGTTGCCGTGGGTCAGGATGCCGTTGCAGAACAGCGAGTTGTTGACCGACATGATCGTCGAATGCGCGGCATCGGCCGCGGCGACCTCGACCATCGCCAGCACGTAGGAGATCGGGTCCATGCCCGCGCCGCCGTACTCATCGGGCACTTCGATGCCCATCAGGCCGTTCTCGCCGAGCACCTTCATGTTCTCGACGGGAAAGTCACCGGTCCGGTCGTGGTGCTCGGCGCTGGGCGCGATGCGCTCCTGGGCGATCCGTCGCGCGATGTCCTGGATCATCAACTGCTCTTCGCTGAAACCGAACTCCACGGCATGCAACTCCTGCTCGAAAACGATTCGGTGATTGTAACGTTCCAGCCCGGTAAAACACCCGACAAACCGGTTGCGCAGTGCAGCATGAATCGCCCGGAAACACCGGTTGACGCGTGCAGTCAAACGCGCTGCAAACGGTGTATATCCGCGTCCCAGCGTGTGACCCTCGCATGACGTCGCGTCCGCGCAACCTTGACCCCAGCGACCTGCGCGCCGACAATTATCTCTATATCGCGATATGGAGATATTGATGGATCTGGAGGCTTGGTCCGCGCGCCTGAAAGTGCTCGCCGACCCCACGCGTGTCCGCCTGCTCGCCCTGCTCGAAGTCGAAGAGCTCACGGTGGCCGAGCTGTCCTCAATCACCCGCCTCGCGCAGCCGCGCGTCTCCACCCATCTCGCGCGACTGAAGGAAGCCAACCTCGTGCGCGACCGTCGCGCCGGCGTGTCCGCCTACTACCGCTTCGACGATGCAGCGCTCGACCACGCGCAGCGCGCCCTGTGGCAGGCGTTGTCGACCGGCAGCGACGATCCGCTGCTGCGCCAGGATGCCGAACGCACCCCCGCGGTGCTGGCGACGCGCGCCGCCGACCAGAGCTGGGCCGACACCGTGGCCGGCGACATGGAGCGGCATTACTCGCCCGGCCGGACCTGGGAGGCGTTGGCGCGTTCCGCGCTGCCGCTGCTGGAGACCGGCGACGTACTCGACATCGCCTCGGGCGATGGCGTGCTGGCCGAACTGCTGGCGCCGCACGCGAATCGCTACGTGTGTCTGGATGCCAGCCGGCGCGTCGTCGCCGCCTCGGCCGAGCGGCTCAAGCGCTTCACCAACGTCGAAGTGCGCGAGGGCGACATGCATGCCCTGCCCTTCGAGGCCGGCAGCTTCGATCTGGTCGTGCTGATGCACGCCCTGACCTACGCCACCAAGCCCGCGCAGGCGGTCATAGAGGCCGCGCGTGTGCTGCGGCCCGGCGGCCGGCTGCTGCTGTCGAGCCTCGATCGCCACGGCCACGAAACCGCGGTGCAGGCCTACGGCCACGCGAATCTCGGCTTCCCGGACAAAGAACTGCGCCGTTTCGTCACCAAGGCCGGGCTGGAGATCCACAGCGCCGAAACCGTGACCCGCGAGAAGCGTCCGCCGCATTTCCAGGTGATCTCGATCATCGCGAGAAAGCCATGACCACCTGGCTGCACCCCGAACGCGTCGCGGCGCTCGATGCCGCGCTGGCCCGGCGCATCCTCGTGCTCGACGGCGCGATGGGCACGATGATCCAGCGCTTCGAACTGACCGAGGCCGACTATCGCGGCGAGCGTTTCGCGCAAGGCTACGACGCGCTCTATGCGGCGCAAGGCCACGCGCATGGCGCCGGCTGTGGTTGCGAAAGCCATGACCAGCGCGGCAACAACGATCTGCTGACGCTCACGCGCCCCGACATCATCCAGGGCATCCACGCGGACTATCTCGCCGCTGGCGCGGACATCGTCGAGACCAACACCTTCAATTCGACCGCAGTCTCGCTGGCCGACTACCGCTTGCAGCACCTGGTCCACGAACTCAACGAGACCGGCGCGGCGCTCGCGCGCGCAGCCTGCGACGCCGCGCAGGCGCAAACGCCGGATCGCCCGCGTTTCGTCGCCGGCATTCTCGGGCCGACAAGCCGCACCGCGTCGATCAGTCCCGACGTCAACGATCCCGGCTACCGCGCGGTGACCTTCGACGAACTGGTGTCGATCTACCGCGACGCGGCCCACGGACTGATCGACGGCGGCGCCGACATCCTCATGGTCGAAACCGTGTTCGACACGCTCAACGCGAAGGCTGCGCTGTACGCGATCGAGACCGTGTTCGACGATCGCGGCGGGCGTCTGCCGGTGATGATCTCCGGCACGATCACCGACGCCTCGGGTCGCACGCTCTCGGGCCAGACCGCCGAGGCGTTCTGGTATTCGCTGCAGCACGCGCGTCCGCATGCGGTAGGCCTCAACTGCGCGCTCGGCGCGAAAGACCTGCGTCCGCATGTCGAAACGCTGTCGCAGATTGCGCAGACGTACGTGTCGTGTCATCCGAACGCCGGCCTGCCGAATGCATTCGGCGGCTACGACGAAACGCCCGAAGACATGGCCGAGGTGCTGCATGAGTTCGCGACCGCCGGCCTGTTGAACATCGTCGGCGGTTGTTGTGGCACGTCGCCCGAACACATCCGCGCGATCGCCGAAGCCGTCGCCGACGTGGCGCCGCGTCGACCGCCGGCGACGCTGGACGTCGCCGCATGACGCGTCCCCGCCACACCCGCCTGTCCGGCCTCGAGCCGCTGATCGTCACGCCGGAACTGCTCTTCATCAATGTCGGCGAGCGCACCAACGTCACCGGCTCGGCGGCGTTCCGCAAGCTGATCAAGGAAAACCGCTATCCCGAGGCGGTCGAGGTCGCCCGCCAGCAGGTCGAAGGCGGCGCGCAGATCCTCGACGTCAACATGGACGAAGGCATGCTCGATTCCGAGCATGCGATGACGACCTTCCTCAACCTGATCGCCGCCGAGCCCGACATCGCGCGCATCCCGGTGATGGTCGACTCCTCGAAGTGGACCGTCATCGAGGCCGGCCTGAAATGCCTCCAGGGCAAGGGCGTGGTCAACTCAATCTCGCTCAAGGAAGGCGAAGCCGCATTCCTTGAACAGGCGCGCAAGGTGCTGCGCTACGGTGCGGCGGTCGTGGTCATGGCCTTCGACGAGGTCGGCCAGGCCGATACGAAGGACCGCAAGGTCGAGATCTGCACGCGCGCCTACAAGCTGTTGACCGAAGTCGTCGGGTTTCCGCCCGAAGACATCATCTTCGACCCCAACATCTTCGCGATCGCCACCGGCATCGCCGAGCACGACAACTACGCCGTCGACTTCATCGAGGCGACCCGCGAGATCAAGGCGACGCTGCCGCACTGCCACGTCTCGGGCGGCGTCTCCAACGTCTCGTTCTCGTTTCGCGGCAACGAGGTCGTACGCCAGGCGATCCATGCGGTGTTCCTGTTCCACGCGATCCGGGCCGGCATGGATTTCGGCATCGTCAATGCCGGCGCGATGCCGATCGTCGATGACCTCGATCCCGAACTGCGCGACTGCGTCGAGGACGTGGTGCTCAACCGCCGCAGCGACTCGACCGAGCGCCTGCTCGATCTCGCCGAGCGCTACAAGGGCAAGAAAGGCGCGGCCCACGTCGAGAACACCGCCTGGCGGGAGGCGCCGGTGCAGCAGCGGCTCACCCATGCGCTGGTGCACGGCATCGACCAGTACGTGGTCGAGGACACCGAGGAAGCACGGCAGTCGTTCACGCGCCCGCTGGATGTCATCGAAGGGCCGCTGATGACCGGCATGAACGTCGTCGGCGATCTGTTCGGCGCGGGCAAGATGTTCCTGCCGCAGGTGGTCAAGTCGGCGCGTGTGATGAAGAAGGCCGTGGCCTATCTGCTGCCCTACATCGAGGCCGAGAAGCTGCGCACTGGCGACGTGGGCAAGAACAACGGCCGTGTGCTGATGGCGACGGTCAAGGGCGATGTGCACGACATCGGCAAGAACATCGTCGGCGTGGTGCTGGCCTGCAACAACTTCGAGGTCGTCGACCTCGGCGTCATGGTCGCCACCCAGACCATCCTCGACAAGGCGCGCGAGGTGCAGGCGGACGTGATCGGCCTGTCGGGCCTGATCACGCCATCGCTCGAAGAGATGAGCCACGTGGCCCGCGAAATGAAGCGCCAGGGTTTCGAGACACCGCTGCTGATCGGCGGCGCGACGACCTCACGCGCGCACACCGCGCTGAAGATCGCGCCGCATTACGCGTCGCCGACGGTCTGGGTCAAGGACGCCTCGCGCGCGGTCGGCGTGGTGCAGTCGCTGATCAGTCCGGAGCTGCGCGGCGCGTTCGTCGCCGCCAACGATGCCGACTACGCCGAGATTCGCCAGCGCCACGCGAATCGTGGCGACGCCAAGCGGCTGGTGTCGCTGGCGAAAGCCCGCGCGCAGCGCTTCGACGGCGACTGGAGCCAGTACACGCCACCCACGCCCAACAGGCCGGGCGTGCATGTGTTCGACGACTATCCGCTCGACGATCTGGTCCAGATCATCGACTGGACGCCGTTCTTCAACGCCTGGGAACTGTTCGGCAAGTACCCGGCGATCCTCAGCGACGACATCGTCGGCCCGCAGGCGACCGAGCTGTTCGACGATGCGCAGGCGATGTTGCGCCGGATCGTGGACGAGAAGTGGCTGACCGCGAAAGCCGTATTCGGCCTGTGGCCGGCCAACAGCATCGGCGACGACGTGGTGCTGCAGCACGATAGCGGCGAAGCGACGCTGCACTTCCTGCGCCAGCAGGTCGACAAGCCGGTCGAACGGCCGGACTTCTGCCTCGCCGATTTCATCGCGCCGCAGGACAGCGGCAAGCAGGACTGGATCGGCGCGTTCGCGGTCACCGCCGGCATCGGCATCGAGCCGCACGTCGCCCGCTTCGAAGCCGCGCACGACGACTACAACGCGATCCTGCTCAAGGCGCTGGCCGATCGTCTGGCCGAAGCGCTGGCCGAGCGGCTGCACCAGCGCGTGCGCACCGATTACTGGGGCTATGCGACCGACGAAAGCCTCGACACCGATGCGCTGATCGCCGAAAAGTACCGCGGCATCCGGCCGGCGCCCGGCTATCCGGCGTGCCCGGAACACAGCGAAAAAGGCCGGCTGTTCGAACTGCTGGATGCGACCGCGCACACCAGCATGACGCTGACCGAAAGCTTCGCGATGCTGCCGACCGCGGCGGTCTCGGGTTACTACTTCAGTCATCCGAAGAGCCAGTATTTCGTCGTCGGCCGCGTCTCCAAGGAACAGGCGCAGGACTACGCCAAGCGCAAGCACGCGACACTCGCGCAGGTCGAACGCTGGCTCGCGTCGAACCTCGATTACGACCCGGAATAGCGCCGCGCGCAGGCATGGACACACGACCGCCACCCGGCGGTCGTTAGGCTGGCCCGTCCTTTCATCGAACAAGGACGCCCGCATGTCCCGACGCCCCGGCGCATTCGTTTCGCTCGCCGCCACCGCCTGCCTCGCCGCCTGCAGCGGCCACGCACAGGATGCAGCGAACACTGGCGCCTCCAGCACTGCGCCCGACGCATACAGCGGCGTGATCGTTATCGACAACGCGCGCGTGTTCGACGGCACACGCGATCTGGGCGAAGTCTCGTTGGTGATCCGCGATGGACTGATCGAACGTATCGCCGAGTCCGGCGCAAGCGATCTGCCCGAAGGCGCCGAACGCATCGACCATC
Organism: Luteimonas sp. AC640a; assembly: GCF_979256585.1. Classification (NCBI taxonomy): domain Bacteria; kingdom Pseudomonadati; phylum Pseudomonadota; class Gammaproteobacteria; order Lysobacterales; family Lysobacteraceae; genus Luteimonas; species Luteimonas sp. AC640a. The sequence goes on from NZ_CEEDOV010000007.1 coordinate 877,423, forward strand.
GAGGACGCTTCGTCATGCCGGGCCTGGTCAACGATCACGCGCACGTCGGCAACACCCGCGGCACCGAGCACGGCGATCGTTTCTACACGCAGGACCAGGTGTCGGCCGACCTGCGCCAGTTCCAGGCCTACGGCATCACCACGGTCGCATCCTTGGGCATGAACGGCAGTGCGTTCGGCGAGATCCGCACCGCGATCAATGCAGACCCGATGCTCGGCGCCCAGCTCTACGGCGCAGGCGGCGGTGTCGGTACGCCCGATGGCGCGCCGCCGGCCGCGAACATGGGACTCGCGGACGATCCCGTCGCCCGCCCTGCCGACGCAGCGAGCGCTCGCGCGGCTGTGCGCGCGCAGGCGGAATCCGGCGTCGATCTGATCAAGCTCTGGGTCGACGACCTCGGCGGCAAGTCGCCGCAGATGACGCCCGAGGTCTACACCGCCGCAATCGAGGAAGCGCATCGCCACGACTTGCTGGTGGCCGCGCACATCCACGATCTGGCGCCGGCTGCCGATCTCGTCGCCAGCGGCGTCGACATCATCGCCCACGGCATCCGTGACCAGGCGATCGGTGCACCGCTCGTCGACGCGATGAGGGCGGCGGGCACCGGCTACATCGCCACGCTGCAGATCGACGAGGCGAACTACATCTACGCCGAGCAGCCGGACTGGCTGGACACGCCGTTCCTGCGCAACGCCCTGCCCGCGTCGGTGCGCGCGCAGTGGTCGGATGCGGCATGGCGGGAGAACAAGCTGGCCGATCCGGCGACGCAGACCCACCGCGACGCACTGGCGGTGAATCTCGACAACCTGTCGACGCTGCGCGAGGCCGGCGTACGCATCGGCTTCGGCACTGATGCCGGCGCACTGCCCCATCGCGTACCGGGCTTCGCCGAGCATCGCGAACTGGAACTGATGGTCGACCAGGCCGGTTTCAGCCCCGAGCAGGCCTTGGTCGTCGCCACGAGCGCGGCCGCGCAGCTGCTGCGCTTCGACGATCGCGGTCTGCTGCAGCCGGGCAAGCGCGCCGATTTCGTCGTGCTGTCGGCCGACCCGCTGACCGACATCCGCAACACGCGCAGTATCGAAGCCGTGTGGCAGGCCGGTCGCAAGGTCGCCGGGCCGATCGCCGAATACGACGCGCAGGCGCGGGACTGATCACAACACCGCCGCGATCCGTGCGTCGACGCGGGTCGCGATTCGTCGAGGAACGTCAGGGCAACAGGAAGGACACGCCGAAGCCGCCGGTCCAGTCGTCCTCGTCATCGGCGAATCCGCGCAGCACCGACAGATCCAGCTGCACCGCAGACGCGACGCGCCAGGTGATGCCGGTGCCCAGCGCGCGCGAACGCTGCGCGCCGGTACCGAGACCGGCTTCGACGTACGCACCGACGGTCTCGGTCGACAGGAACGTGTAACTCGGTGAGACGGTCCAGCCGGTGCCGTTTTCGTCGCGCGTGCCGTTGACGTAGAACGCGAGATCGCCAGTGGCGACGCTGACGCCGAGATCCTGCTGCGCACGCTCGGCGCGGATGTCGGACGCGCCGGTCAGCACGCCCTGCCGCGCAAGCAGCGCCCACTGCGTGGTGTCGTTCGAACCCGGCAACACCCACTTCAATGCGACGCTGCTGTCGCCACCGCCGTGCACGCGCTGGCGCGCATCGACGCTGCGCGTGCGTTCCCACACCCGGCTGTCGCTGCCGATCTGCAGCTCGATATCTTCGGCAAGACCCACGCGCAACAGACTCGCGGCGGCGTAGCGCGTGGTGCGCACGCCGTCGCTGTCGTCATGACCGATGTCGGGCAGGCCCTGCTCCCAGGCGATCCGCCCAGGCGCCAGCACCGACGGCGAAAAGCCGATGCCGGGCCGGTCGAATTCGACGTCGGACGCATCCTGGGCCTGCGCGGCCGCGCAGGCCAACGCCAGCAGGCCGATCGCGCCTGCACGCATCGCGAACCGCATGGGCGCGGACGTGATCACCAGACGAGATCATCCGGCACCTGGTACATCGGATCGCTGTAGGGATCGTCCGTGGCAGGTGCATCGGGATCGATCCGCAGCGCCACCGACGGCGCGAAGATCGCACCGGCTTCCGCCAGCACCGCGGCGGTCACCAGCATGTAGCGGCCGTTGAGCTGCACGACGCCGAGTTCGCCGGCATTGAGCGCCTTGAGCTGGGCCTCGTCGACGTGGATGCGCTTGATCTTGCCGCCGTACTCGAAGTGGCGGGCGATCTCGGCCTCTTTGATGTTGAGCGACTTGTCGGCCAGGAACACCTCCAGCTTCGCGCGCGCCTCGCGGCGCAGTCGGGCGTCTTCCTGCTTCACGCGCTCGGCTTCGATGCGCTCGTCCTTCTCGCGCTGGGCGCGGATGGCGAAGGCCTTGGCCAGATCGATGTCTTCGCGCGGCGGGCGCTTGCCCTGCGGCGCGGCGCGGCGATCGGTGTTCGGGCGCGGCTTGCCGTCGCTGCGCGGTGCGCCGCTGTGGCGGGCCTGCGGACGCGCGGGAGTGTCGCCACGCGGCGCGCCAGGCTTGCCATCGGCGCTGCGGCCGACAGGCCGAGGGCCGCGACGGTCGTCGGGCCGCGGACGACGCTCGTCGCGGCGCGGATTGGGCTTGGGCGCAGCCGGAGCCGGCGCCTTGAATCCGAGGCCGAGCAGTTGGTCGCGGAGGGAATCGGTCATCGCTGTCGTACTCAGTAATGCGGGGGTGGCGGTTCTTCCGACGCATCGGGGAACTGCACGGTGCGCGCCTGGCGCAGGTCGTCCATCATCCGGCGCAGCAGCCCGGTCTGGGCGCTCAGCTCGAGTCGCGCCTGGCTCAGCGCATCGTTGAGCTCGCCGATGGTCTGCTCCTGGAACGCGAGTCGCGTTTCCAGTTCGGTGACGCGCGATTCCAGCGCGTCGTGTCCGGTGTCATTCATTGCATTCTCGATGGACCGGCGCGCCGCACGGGGCAGCGCACCGGCCAGGGTCTTACTTGACGATGTCCTGCAGCTCGACTTCGAACACCAGCGCCTGGTTCGGACCGATCGGACCCGAGCCCATTTCGCCGTAACCCAGCGCCGCCGGGATCCACAGCTCGTACTTGCTGCCGACCGGCATCAGCTGCAGGCCTTCCTGCCATCCCGGAACGACCTGGTTGAGCGCGAACTGCGCCGGCTCGCCGCGATCGATCGAGCTGTCGAAGGTTTCGCCGTTGAGCAGCGTGCCCTTGTAGTGCACGCGCACAGTGTCGTTCGGGCCCGGCTTGGCGCCGGTGCCTTCGGTGATCACGCGGTACTGCAGGCCCGATGCCGTGGTCTGCACGCCGTCACGCTTGCCGTTTTCGGCGAGGAACTTCTCGGCCTCGGCGGCATTGGTCTTCGACTTCTCTTCCATCTCCGCGACCTGCTTGGCCTGCATGCGCTCACCGAACTTCTGCATGATGCCCATGGCCTGCTCGTCGGTGATCTCGATCGCCTTGTCGTCGAGCGTTTCGCTGATCGCGCGCTGCAGCGTCTTGATGTCGACCTCGTCCTTGATCTGCTTGAGCTGTTCGCCCATCTGGTTGCCGATGATGTAGCTGATCTGCTCGCGCTCGCCCTTGAGGCCGGCGATCTCGCCGCCTTCGGCCGGCGTTTCGGCAGCGGCGCCTTCGACGGGCTTGCCGGTCTCCTTGTCGATCGGCTTGCAGGCGATCATCGCCAGCGGCAGGACGGCGGCGAGGCCGGCGATGGCGAGGCGCTTGGTGTTCTTCATGCGGTCAAAACTCCGGGATGAGGGATCTGGAACGGACGGCCGCAGATGGCGGACGACGGGATGTGAACAATGAATCAAAGAACGAAAGGTCAAAGAATGTCGATGAGTTCGACATCGAAGATGAGCGTCGAGTTCGCGGGAATGTTCGGCGGACTGCCGCGCACACCGTAGGCCAACTCGCCGGGAATCCAGAAGCGGTACTTGCCGCCGATCGGCATCAGCTGCAGACCTTCGGTCCAGCCGGCGATGACCTGGTCGAGGCCGAACACGGCCGGTTCGCCGCGGCTGTAGGAACTGTCGAACTCGGTGCCGTCGAGCAGCGTGCCCTTGTAATGCACACGCACGCGATCGCTGGCGCGCGGGCGCGGGCCCTGGCCCTGCTTCTCGACGCTGTACTGGATGCCCGACGCGGTCGCGAACACGCCCGGCTTACCGCGATTGGCGGTCATGAAGGCGATGCCGGCCTGGCGGTTGTCGTCTGCGGCGCGCGCAGTGCGCATCTGGCCGCGCGTGATCATGCCCTGACGCACCTTGGTGATCTCGTCAGCCGACAGCGTCGGCGGCTTGCCGTCGACCGCGTCGCGGACGCCGCGCATCAACGGCGCGATGGCGATCTCGTCGCGCATCGGCGTCAGCGAGCGACCGACATCGGCGCCGAGCATCTGGCCGACCTTAGCGCGATCCACTGCAGGCGGCTCGCTGCCAGGCGGCAGGCCCGGCACCGGACGACCGCTGCGCGAGGCCACGCGCTGCGCCAGCGCCTGGCCGATGCGCTGGGTTTCCGCCTGGTCGAGCGTCGGCGGCTTGCCGGCGAGCGCGGCCGTTACCGCGGCTTCGAACGCGGCCAGATCGAGATCGGGCGTCACCTGGGCCAGCTGCGCGGCCATATCCATGCCGACCACGTAACTGCTCTTGTCGCGATCGGTGCCTTCGGCGGCCACGGCCAGCGTGGCGACCGGTGCCAGCAGCACCGCAAGGGCTGCGGCACGCATCTGATTCAACATCCGCATGGTTCTCCTGCCCCGGATGCGGGGCGATGCAGCCGGCTATTGTCGCGGGCGCGCGGCGGCGGAGCAATCAGGCCCGCCGCGGCCTTCAGCGGGCGGCGGGCCTGGGCGCGGCCAGCGCGCGCTCGATCGCCGCGAGGATCTGCGGATCATCCGGCTTGGTGCGACTGCCCCACTGACCCAGCACCCGCCCGTCGCGACCCACCAGATACTTGTGGAAGTTCCACTGCGGCGCCTGGCCGGTGGCCTCGGTGAGCTGCTTGAACAGGGGCGTCGCGTCGGGACCGATCACGTGCACCTTCTGGAACATCGGGAACTTCACGCCATAGGTCAGCGTGCAGAACTCCTGGATCGCCGCCTCGTCCTCGAATTCCTGTTCCTTGAAGTCGCCGGACGGAAAGCCCAGCACCGCGAATCCGCGCGGACGCAGGCGCGCATGCATGGATTCGAGTGCTTCGTATTGCGGGGTAAACCCGCATTTGCTGGCGGTGTTGACGATCAGCACGACATCACCGCCGTAGGCGCTACGCAGATCCACGGTCTCGCGGACCGCGAGCTGGCGGAACTGGTGATCGAGCACGCCGCGCGGCGCGGCCGCGCCCTGCGCGAACGCCGCGCCGGCCACCAGGGTCACACCCACTACCAGCGCCACGCGCCGGAACCACCGATTGCCACGCATGTCGCGATCTCCTGGATGGCCGGCGCACCGTGCCATCAGTTGGGTAGAAATTTCTGTCAGGCGCGTTGACACCTGCTGCGGTGGTGTTATAGTCACCTACAACACCTACCCACTAGAGCAGGACGGTCCTCATGAACCGCAGGCTCCACACCCCGATCATCGCATGCACCGCCTCCGCCCTGGCGCTCTCGGCCGGCCTGCTGTTCGCCGGCCCGGCGCTGTCGGCCGGCGAGCTCGCACCCCCGCCCGTCGCCGTTGCGGTCGCCGCGAAGGCCCGTGCCCAGGCCGAGCGCGCTGCGACGACGACCGACATCGAAGCGGAGACCCCGCGTCCCCGCACCCGCCGTGCACGCAGCGGCTTCGCCCTGCCGTACTTCTCGTTCGCGCGGGGCGCTGGTGGAAGGAGCTGAGGCCATGGCCAATATCGAATGGAGCGACGGCGCTCCCATCTACCGCCAGCTGAAGGAACGCGTCATCGCCATGATGCTCGACGGCGTCCTGAAGCCCGGCGATGCGCTGCCCTCGGTGCGCCAGGTGGCCGCCGACTACCAGCTCAACCCGATCACCGTCTCCCGCGCCTACCAGGAACTCGCCGACGAGGCGCTGGTGGAGAAGCGCCGCGGCCTGGGCATGTTCGTTACCGAGGAAGCCTCGAAGAAGCTGCGCAGCAGCGAACGCGAACGGTTCCTGACCGACGAATGGCCACAGGTGGTGGAACGGATCGAACGCCTGGGGCTGTCGACCCGGGACCTGCTGCAGTCCATCGGCAATGGAGCCAACGAATGAACGCCGTCATCGACACCCCGGTGATCACCGCGCGCAACCTCACCAAGACCTACAAGGGCGCGCGTGCGCTCGACGGCACCAGCTTCCAGATTCCGGCCGGACGCATCGTCGGTCTGATCGGTCCCAACGGCGCCGGCAAGACCACCGCGCTGAAGGCGCTGCTCGGTCTGATCCGCTTCGACGGCGAGATGTCGGTGCTGGGCCGCGATCCGCGCACCGAACGCGACGCACTGATGAACGATGTCTGCTTCATCGCCGACGTCGCGGTGCTGCCGCGCTGGATGCGGGTGCGTGACGCGATCGATTTCGTCGAAGGCGTGCATCCCCGTTTCGACCGCGCCCGCTGCGAGCGATTCCTCGCCAACACCAAGCTCGGCCCGAAGCAGCGCGTGCGCGAAATGTCCAAGGGCATGATCGTGCAGCTGCATCTGGCCCTGGTGATGGCGATCGACGCCAAGCTGCTGGTGCTCGACGAGCCGACGCTCGGTCTCGACATCCTGTATCGCAAGCAGTTCTACCAGCGCCTGCTCGAAGACTACTTCGACGAGCAGAAGACGATCATCGTCACCACGCACCAGGTCGAGGAGATCGAGCACATCCTCACCGACGTGCTCTTCATCCAGAACGGCAAGATCGTGCTGGACGCGCCGATGGATGATGTCGGCGAACGCTTCGTCGAAGTACTGGTCAACGCCGAACACCTCGACGCTGCCCGCGCCCACCGCCCGATCGACGAACGCGCCCTGCCCTTCGGCAAGACCGTGATGCTGTTCGACAACGTGCCCGTTTCCACCCTGTCGACGTACGGCGAAACCCGCACCCCGGGCCTGGCCGACCTGTTCGTGGCCACGATGAAAGGAGCCTACGCATGAATGCCGCCGCCGAACACGTGGACGCCCCGGTTCCGTCCCGCACATTCGCATCGACCCATCCGACCCACCGCTTCCGTCTGCTGCTGCGGCGCGAGTACTGGGAGCACCGTGGTGGCATCTTCTGGGCGCCGATGATCGCCGGCGGCGTGTCGCTGCTGCTGTCGCTCGGCCTGCTGGTCGCCGGCATCGTGTTCGCCCACAAGGCGGTCGCGGAGGGCAACCTGGTCCAGCACAACGGCGTGACCATCAACGGTCTGGATCTGGGCACATTGGCCCAGCAGCTGACCAGCGACGATCTCTACCAGCTGTCGGAAGGCATCACGATCACGCTGGCGCTGTCGGCGACCTGGCCGTTCCTGGTGATGATCTTCGTCGCGTTCTTCTATTGTCTGGGCGCGCTGTACGACGATCGCCGCGACCGTAGCGTCCTGTTCTGGAAGTCACTGCCGGTGTCCGACACGGCGACCGTGCTGTCCAAGGTGGCGACGGTGACGCTGGTGATCCCCCTGTTCGCCACGCTGTTCGCGATCGTCATCATGTTCGCGTTCCTGATCGCCCTGAGCATCGCCGCGGCGGCGCACGGCGCCAACCCGTTCCCGCTGCTCTGGGGCAATGGCTCGGTGTTCCTGTTGTCGGGCCAGTTCCTGGCGGCGATTCCGGTGTACGCGGCCTGGATGTTCCCGACCGTCGGCTGGCTGCTCCTGTGCTCGGCCTGGGCCAAGAGCAAGCCCTTCCTGTGGGCGCTGCTGATCCCGCTGACCCTGGGCGTTGCGACGTCGATGACCGGCCTGCTGCAGCTGATCGGACTGGAGCGCCACTGGCTCTGGGGCAATGTGATTTCGCGGATGCTGCTGGGCACCGTGCCGGTGACCCATCGCGATCTGGCCTACATCCAGTCAGGCGCCGGACCGGCCAACGAGATGTTCTCGATCCCCGGCATGTACGGCAACTTCCTCGAGCCCTCGATGTGGATCGGCCTCATCGCCGGCGCCGTGATGATCGCGATCTCCATCCGCCTGCGCCGCTGGCGCGAGGAAGGCTGAGCCAACCCGCTTCTCCCCGCCATCGCCTGATTCCGGAGACCACCCATGAAAGCTGCAACCGTCACCGCATTCGCCCTTGCCCTGTGTCTGCCGCTGGCCGCCTGGTCGGCGCCGCCCGAAACCGGCGGTGTGCGCGAGGAGATCCGTCGGGATCTGGAAGACGCCCGGCGTGACATCCGCACCGATCTCGCCAAGGCCCGCGCCGAACTCGACACCGAGAATCTCGACGTGACCAACAGCCTGCAGGCCAATGGCGATGCGCGCCGCAACCGCAAGGCGAAGACGGAACCGGCGCTGCCGAAGGCCGAGATCACGCCGCAGGGCGACTTCCTGATCGAAGGCGAGGCCGTCGCCATCGACGCCGCGCAGCGCCGCCAGCTGCTCGGCTATCGCGGCATGGTCATCGAGGTCGCCAAGGCCGGAATCGACATCGGCGAGGTCAGTGCACTGGCCGCCGTGGACTCGGTCGACCGCGGCGTGTTCTCGCTGATGGTCGGTGCGATGACCGGCAGTCTGGAGCGGCGCATCGAACGGACCGTACGCAACACCGTCGGCCCCGGCGTGCTGCTGATCTGCGACCGCATGCCCGCGCTGCGCGACGCGCAGCAACAGCTCGCCAGCGACCTGCCGGCCTTCCGTCCGTACGCGCGACTGGAAGCCCGGGACGCGGACAGCTGCCGCAACGAAGTCCGGCGCGAGTTCGCAGGGCGCTGAAGCGAGGCGGCGGCGCCACTCGCGCGACCGCATCGATTCAGGTTAGCGTCAGCCACCACGCACACCGCCCCTGCACTGACGCAGGCCGGTCATCTCGCCAGGGAGTCCATGACATGACGCCAGCCCACACCGCTCGCCCGCTGCTCGCCACGCTCATTGCCGCATCGCTCGCACTGCCGTTCGCCGCGCAGGCCGAAGACACCCCGCAGTGCCGGCACAGCCAGCCGCGCGATCTGGCGCTGCAGCTCGATGGCGTGCGCACGGTGCGGTTCGAGATCGGCAACAGCAAGCTGCGTGTCGACGGCGCTGCGCGTCCGGACGCAACCTTGCGCGGCCGCGCTTGCGCATCGAGCGAAGCCATGCTGGCCTCGCTGGTGCTCGAGCAGCAGCGCTCGGGCGACACCCTGACCGTCATCGCACGCCGCACGTCCAATTCGACCGGCTGGATGGGCAACCAGTACGCCTACATGGATCTTTCAGGCCAGGTGCCGGCGAACGTGCTGGTGCAGACCGTCGTCGGCTCCGGCGATGTCTGGGTGACCGGCGTGTCAGCCGCGAGCGCCGATGTCGGCTCCGGCGATGCCGAACTGCGCCGCATCGAGGGCCGCGCGACCGCCAAGGTCGGCTCCGGCGACATCACAGTCGACGAGGCCGGCGCACTCAAGGTGCTGTCGATCGGTTCGGGCGATGTCGAAGCGCGCCGCATCCGCGGCGCGGTCGAAGTCGGCAGCGTCGGCTCGGGCGATTTCAAGATCGAAGGCGCCGGCGGCGACGTCCGTATCGGCAGCGTGGGCTCGGGCGACATCGACCTGCGCGATGTGCAGGGCAGCGTGCATGTCGGCTCGATCGGCTCGGGCGATGTCGATGCCCGCGGCATCGGCGGCGATCTCGAAGTGGCTGCCAAGGGCAGCGGCGAAGTCTCGCACCGCGATGTGCGCGGCACCGTCAGCGTGCCGCGCAAACGTTGACCTTCTTAACGAGACAGATCCGGAGTCCGACCATGCAGACCTTCCCATCCCGCGCCCTGCCCCTGGCCCTGCTGCTCGCCTGCGTGGGCACGCTGACCGCGTGCGGGCGTGACGAAGCACCCGCACCCGCGAGCGGTGACGCCACCACGGCGCCGGCCGAGGAAGGTTTCGTCGCCCGTACCACCCGCCGCGCGCTGGAAACGGCGCGCAAGGATCTGGTCGAGAAGAACATCAGCGTCGGCGGCAGCGGTGGCGGTGGACTGAACATCAACGGCTTCCGTTTCGGCGGCGACGACACCCGCACGTCCAGCCTGCCGAAGGCCGAAATCAGCCCGGCCGGCGACTTTCTGGTCGATGGCAAGACGGTCGAGATCGACGCCGCGCAACGCGAGCTGTTGCTGGCACATCGTGCCAACATCATCTCGATCGCCGAAGCCGGCATCACGATCGGTATCCAGGGCGCCCAGCTCGGTGCCGAAGCCGCGAAGGGCGCGATCGCCAGCGCGCTGTCGGGCCAGTCCGCGGACTTCGAGAAGCGCATGGAAGCCGAGGGCGCGAAGATCGAAGCCGAAGCCGACAAGCTGTGCGACAACCTGCCGCCGCTGCTCGCCTCGCAGCAGGCGCTCGCAGCCGCGCTGCCCGCCTTCGAGCCCTACGCCACGATGGACGCGACCGACGTCGAGGACTGCCGCAAGGACACCGTGGTCCATCGCGACAACGAAGCCGCGGAAGCGGATGCCGCGGCAGCGCCGGCGTCGAACTGACGCTGGCATCAGGCGCCCGCTGCCTCGAAACAGAAAAGACCGGCTATTGGCCGGTCTTTTTTTTGGGAGTGCGCAGCGACTCAGCCGCCGCCGCTGGCGCCCTCGTGGATGCCGCCCTTGGTCAGTTCGGCCGGATCGAGCAGGGTTTCGAGTTCGGCATCCGACAGGCCGCTGTCCTCGCGGGCGATGTCGAGCACGGGGCGCTGTTCCTTGTAGGCGCGCTTGGCAATCGCCGCGGCCTTCTCGTAGCCGATGATCGGGTTGAGCGCGGTGACCAGAATCGGGTTGCGCGCGAGCGCGGCGTCGACGTTCTCGCGGCGCACCTTGAGGCCGGCGATCGCGTCGTCGGCCAGCAGCCGGGTGACGTTCGACAGCAGCTGGATCGATTCGAGCAGATTCGCCGCGATCAGCGGCAGTGCGACGTTAAGCTGGAAGTTGCCGGTCTGCCCGGCCACGGTGATCGCGGCGTGGTGACCGATCACCTGCGCGGCGACCATGACCGTCGCCTCTGGAATCACCGGATTGACCTTGCCCGGCATGATCGAGCTGCCCGGCTGCAGCGCCGGCAGTTCGATTTCGCCGAGGCCCCCGAGTGGTCCGGAATTCATCCAGCGCAGATCGTTGGCGATCTTGATCAGCGCGACCGCGAGCGCATTGAGCTGGCCCGACAGTTCGACCGCGTCGTCCTGGGTGGCGATGCCTTCGAACTTGTCCTCGGCCGAATCGAAGCTGGTGCGGGTCAGCGTCGACAGCACACGCGCGACCTTCTTGCCGAACTGCGGATGCGCGTTGATGCCAGTGCCGATCGCGGTGCCGCCGATCGGCAGGCGGCGCAGACGCTTGAGCGCATCGCTCAGGCGCGCTTCGGCGGACGTCAGTTGCGACGACCACGCGCCGAATTCCTGCGCGAAGGTCAGCGGCATCGCGTCCATCAGATGCGTGCGGCCGGTCTTGACCACCTTGCCGAGCGACCGGCCGCGCTTGTCGATCGTGCGGCGCAGGTGCTTGAGCGCCGGCAGCAGGTCTTCAACGACGGCGAGCTGCGCCGATACCCGGATCGCGGTGGGCACCACGTCGTTCGAACTCTGGCCCAGATTGACGTGATCGTTGGGATGCACCTTGCGCGTGGCGGTCGAGGCCAGCGTCGCGATGACCTCGTTGGCATTCATGTTCGATGAGGTGCCCGAACCGGTCTGGTAGATGTCGACCGGAAAATGGGCGTCGTGCTTGCCTTCGGCGACTTCGAGCGCCGCGGCGCGGATCGCCTTGCCGGATTTTTCCGGCAACAGGCCCAGGCCTGCGTTGACCTCGGCGGCCGCGGCCTTGACCAGGCCCAGCGCACGGATGAAACCGCGCGGCATCGGCCGGCCGGAAATCGGGAAGTTCTGCACCGCGCGCTGAGTCTGCGCGCCCCACAGGGCGTCGGCAGGCACCTGCAGTGCGCCCATGCTGTCGTGTTCGGTACGGAACTCAGTCGCGTCTTGGGTCTTGCGCATCGATTCGGCTCCAGGAGGGGGAATGACTCGGCTGGCACGGTCGCTGGCGTCGTGTCCGCAGGATACGCGAGGGCCGTACAGGCTAAAATGACGGCTTCGCCCGCTGCGCCCCACGCCTCCCATGTCCGACACCCAGAAGACCGAAGCTGCCCTGCTCGCCCTGTCGCCGCTCGACGGCCGCTACGCCACCAAGGTCGATGCGCTGCGTCCGATCTTCTCGGAATACGGCCTGATACGCGCCCGCGTGCGGGTGGAGATCGAATGGCTGCTGGCACTGGGCGACGAGCCGGGCATCGTGGAGTTGCCCGCGTTCGACGACGCGCAACGCGCGCGCTTGAAGTCGCTGGCGGAGGATTTCTCGGTCAGTGATGCCGCGCGCGTCAAGGCGATCGAACGCACCACCAACCACGACGTCAAGGCGGTCGAATACTTCATCAAAGAACAGCTGAAGGACAATGCCTCGCTGGCGCCGTCGCTCGAGTTCGTGCATTTCGCCTGCACCAGCGAGGACATCAACAATCTGTCCTACGCCCTGATGCTGGCCGAAGCGCGCCGGGTTGTGCTGCTGCCGACGCTCGACACACTGATCCAGACGCTGCGCACGATGTCCCACGACCACGCGGCGCTGCCGCTGCTGTCGCGTACCCACGGCCAGACGGCATCACCGTCAACGGTCGGAAAGGAACTGGCCAACGTCGTCGCACGTCTGCAGCGCCAGAGCGAGCTGCTGTGGGACGTCGCACTGACCGGCAAGATCAATGGCGCGGTCGGCAACTACAACGCGCACGTCGTGTCGTACCCCGATGTCGACTGGCCGGCGTTCGCACAGCGCTTCGTCGAATCGCTGGGCATCGAGTTCAATCCCTACACCACCCAGATCGAACCGCACGACTGCGTGGCCGAGATCAGCGACGTGCACAAGCGCATCAATACGATCGGCGTCGATCTGTGCCGCGACATCTGGGGCTACATCTCGCTGGGCTACTTCAAGCAGGCATTGAAGGAAGGCGAAGTCGGCAGCTCGACGATGCCGCACAAGGTCAACCCGATCGACTTCGAAAACGCCGAAGGCAACTTCGGCATCGCCAATGCGCTGTTCGAACATTTTGCCGCCAAGCTGCCGATCAGCCGCTGGCAACGCGACCTGACCGACTCCACCGTGCTGCGCGCGCTGGGCACCGCATTCGGCCACACGCTGATCGCGCTCGACGCGCTGCAGCGTGGCCTGGGCAAGCTCAGCGTCAACCCCGAGCGCCTGGCCGCCGATCTCGACGCCTCGTGGGAGGTGCTGGCCGAAGCCGTGCAGACGGTGATGCGCCGCCACGGCCTGCCCAATCCATACGAGCAGCTCAAGGCACTGACCCGCGGCCAGGGCATCACGGCCGAGTCGATGCGCAGCTTCGTCGACGGGCTCGATCTGCCGACCGAGGACAAGGCGCGCCTGCGCGATCTGCTGCCGGGCGGCTACACCGGCCTGGCCGAACAGCTCGCCCGCGAAATCTGACCGTCCGACAGCGCGACGCGGACTGAACATCTGCGTCGCTAGGCTCGCGGCGACTTCACTCGCCGACGGGACCGCCATGCGACACCTTTCGCTGCTGCTCTGCCTCACCGCCTTGTCGTTGACCGCCTGCGATCGACAGGCGTCGCCCGCCGATGCCTCGACGGGCGCATCGCCGACGGAGGCGGCATCACGGGTCGCGTCCGCGGCAGTGTCCGGCGTGTTGACCGATCCGGCCAGCGGCGCGCAGTGCAACGGCCAGGATGTCGCGATCACCCGCGACGGCTTCGATCTCGTCCTGAACGGCGACTGCGGCGCCGTGGTCATCACCGCATCCGATGGTGCGGTCAATGTCGAACATGCGACCTCGGTGCGGGTGGAAGGCAGCCAGGTGACCGTGCTCAACAGTCGCGTCGGCAACGTCGAGGTCCGCGGCGCTGACAACACCTTGAACCTGACCGAGGTCGACGCGCTGGAGATCTCCGGCGATCGCAACACAGTGCTCGCGCGGCGAATCGACCGGGTGACGTTCACCGGCGCCTCGAACGTCGTCAATCCCGACAACACGCCGGCGCTCGAAGACAGGGGCACCGGCAATCGCGTGATGTGACGCGGCACGCCGGCAAATGCGCATCCTGCTCAACCTCGATGTCGACGATCTCGAGCGCGCGCTGACGTTCTACGTCGCCGCGTTAGGGCTGACACCGGCACGGCGCTTTGGCGACGACGTGGTCGAACTGCTCGGCGCGGGCGCACCGCTGTATCTGCTGCTCAAGGCGGCCGGCAGCACCGGCGCGGGCACGACGCCGCGCGCGTACACGCGGCACTGGATGCCGCTGCACATCGATGTGGTCGTCGACGATCTGGATGTCGCGTTGGCCCAGGCGCTTGCCGCAGGCGCGGTGCAGGAAGGCGCCATCCGCGACGAGGCCTACGGGCGGATCGTGCAACTGGCCGATCCGTTCGGGCATGGCTGGTGTCTGCTGGCGTTCAGTGCGCGCGGGTATGACGCGATTGCGACATGACGCGATGGGATGCGAGATAGCTGGCTACGCTCTGGTCGTCATCCCGTCGAAGGCCGGGATCCCGTGACTTGTCTCTATCAACGCGCCGAAGTCACTGGATTCCGGCCTGCGCCGGAATGACGGGGATTCAGGCTTCTGACGAATCCAACCTCGTCAGGGAACCGGGATAGAAGTGCTTGAAGAAGCACTGCGCGTACCGCTGAACCCATCGAGCCCGATCCCGTTTTCGCGTAGGCTCCCCGCCCATGAGCAGAGCCCCCCTTCCCTTCGAAATCGACGCCCGCAGCTTCGCCGGCGATGGCCCGCTCGGCATGCCTGCCGAGCAGTTCCTGCGCCACTACTGGCAGAAGCGTCCGCTCTTGATCCGCAACGCGTTTCCGGACCTCGAAAGCCCGCTGCAGCCCGAGGATCTCGCCGGTCTGGCCTGCGAGGAAGTGGCGCTGTCGCGGCTGATCCGCCACGACCGTGCGCGCGATGGCTGGCAGGTCGAGACCGGACCGTTCGACGAGGATCTGTTTCCCGGCCTCGGCGACCGCGACTGGACGCTACTGGTGCAGGACGTCGACAAATGGGATGCCGATGTCGCCGCGCTGCTGCCGCATTTCGGGTTCCTGCCACGCTGGCGCATCGACGACGTCATGGTCAGCTTCGCCGCGACCGGTGGCTCGGTCGGGGCGCACGTCGACCAGTACGACGTGTTCCTGCTGCAGGGCCAGGGCCATCGGCGCTGGCAGATCGATGCGTCCGATGCGATGGGCCGCGGCGTGCCGCCGCAGGATTTCCGCGACGATGTCGAACTGCGGTTGCTGCGTGAATTCACACCGACCCACGAATGGGTGCTCGGCCCCGGCGACATGCTCTATCTGCCGCCGATGGTGCCGCACCACGGCGTGGCCGAGGATCCCTGCCTGACGTTCTCGGTCGGCATGCGCGCGCCGTCGGTCAGCGAGCTGATGGGCGACTACATCGACACGCTGGCCGCGGACGCCGACGAATCGATCCGCTATCACGACGAGACGCTGCAGCCGCCGGCCGATCCGAACGAGATCGATGCCGATGCGATGGTGCGCGTCGTCGAAGCGCTCAACGTGATGCGCATGAAGGACCCCGATCGCCTCGGCGACTGGTTCGGCAGCTTCATCACCGGCTACCGCAATGCGCAGCAGGTGGTCGCCGGCGGCGCAGCGCCGCCACGGATTGAACTCGAATGGCTGTTGTCGCAGGGCCAGGCAGTGCTGCACCGCAATCCCTTCAGCCGGATGGCCTGGCGTCGGGCCGGGAATGGCGCACGCCTGTTCGTGTCGGGCACCGCGTGGCCGTTGGCGCTGCGCGATGCGCGCACCCTGGCCGCGGAAGCGCAGATCGACGGCCGCGCGTATACGGCGTTGTCGGGCACCGGTCGCGAAACGGTGCTCGAACTGTTGGCCGAAGGGCACTACACGCTGCTGGACGCGGATTCCGAATGAGCGCGGCGGCGCCGTTCCGGGTCGCCATCGTCACCGGTGCCAGTGACCTGACAGCGGCGCACGCGGTGCGCACTGCGGTCTTCGTCGCCGAACAGGGCGTGCCCGCGGCGCTCGAACGCGACGCGCTCGATGCCCTGAGCCGGCACGTCCTCGCGACCGCTGCCGATGGCACCCCGATCGGTGCCGGTCGCATCGCACCCGACGGCCGCATCGGCCGGCTCGCGGTGCGCAGCGACTGGCGCGGTCGCGGTGTCGGCGATGCGATGCTGCGTGCACTGCTCGACGCCGCACGCGACGCCGGCCTGCGCGAGACCTATCTGCACGCGCAACTGCAGGCGATGGCGCTGTACGCACGCGCGGGCTTCGTCGCCGAAGGGGCGCGTTACGAGGAGGCCGGCATCGCGCATCGCACGATGCGCCGCATCGCCGGCGCGACGTTCCCGGTCGACGATCTCTCCGCGGCCGTTGATGCGACCGTCACCCTCGTGTCCGCCGCGCGCCGCGCGCTGTGGCTGCGCACCCGCGATCTCGACCCCGGCCTCTACGATCATCCCGACGTGCTCGCCGCCCTGCGTCGCTTCGCGACCGGCGGCCGCGGCGTGCAGATCCAGGTGCTGCTGCACGATCCCACCACCGTGCAGCGACGCGGCTCGGCATTGCTGGCGTTGTCGCAACGGCTCAGCAGCGCGTTCGCCTTCCGCGCGGTCGACGATCCGGTGGACCGCGAGTACGCCGGTGCGTTTCTGGTCAACGATGCCGACGGCTTCCACGTTCGCTCGCTCGGACATCGCGTCGACGGGGAAGCGGCGACGGATCTGCCCGGCCGCGCCCGTCAGCTGGCGCAGCAGTTCGCGCCGGTGTGGGAACGTTCACGCGCCTGCAGCGAGTTCCGCGCACTGGGCATCTGAGCCGTTTACGTCGTTTTCGACGTGCCGGAAACGCGTTGCGGATGCAGCGTTGCGCGCGCTCCGGGGCGTCCCGATGGTGCATCGCGGCGAACGACGCGCGTATACTGTGCGGCGTCGTTTCGCGCCAGATCCCGCCTGTTTTCCGGAGATCGCTCCGGGTCCGGCCCTGCCCCCTCCAAACGAGCCCGAATTCCCCGACGTGGACAGTCTCCTGAAGCAGTTTGCGCAGTCCTCCCAGTTCGGCGCCAATGCCGCCTTTATCGAAGACCTGTACGAGCAGTACCTCGTCGATCCCGACAGCGTCGGTTCGGACTGGAAGCGGTGGTTCGACGCTTTCAAAGGTCGTGAAGCCGGCGACGTGCCCCATTCCGCAGTGGTCTCGGCCGTGGCCGAGGCCGGTCGCAAGGCGGTCCGCGGACTTGCCGATGCGTCGCCTGGCATTGCCGGTGACGAGCGCGAGCGCCATGTCGGTCGACTGATCACGGCGTACCGCTCGCGCGGTCATCTGGGTGCCAAGCTCGATCCGCTGGATCTGGCGCCGCCGCTCAATCCGCCGGATCTGGGCCTGCCTTTCCATCAGTTGACCGATGCCGACCTCGACGACGAGTTCAGCACCGGCGGCGTGGCTGGCCAGCCGCGGATGAAGCTTCGCGATCTGCTCGCGCTGCTCAAGACCACCTACTCCAGCCAGATCGGCGCGGAGTTCATGCACATCCCCGACTTCGAACAGCGCAGCTGGCTCTACCAGCGCCTGGAAGCAGCCGGTGGCCGCTTCGCACGCAGCGAATCGGAGAAGAAGCGCATCCTCGAACGCCTGACCGCGGCCGAAGGTCTCGAGCGCTATCTGCATACCAAATACGTCGGCCAGAAGCGCTTCTCGCTCGAAGGCGGCGATGCGCTGATTCCGCTGCTCGACAGCGTGATCCAGCGCGCGGGCAAGGAAGGCGTCAAGGACATCGTGATCGGCATGGCCCATCGCGGCCGTCTCAACGTGCTGGTCAACACGCTCGGCAAGAACCCGCGCAAGCTGTTCGACGAGTTCGAAGGCAAGTTCGACCACCACGACACCGATCGCGCCCACACCGGCGACGTGAAGTACCACATGGGCTTCTCGGCCGATCTGGCCACGCCCGGCGGTCCGGTCCATCTGGCGCTGGCGTTCAATCCGTCGCACCTGGAAATCGTCAACCCTGTGGTCGCCGGCAGCGTGCGCTCGCGCCAGCACCGTCGTCGCGACACCGAGCGCAAGCTCGTGCTGCCGGTGCTGCTGCACGGCGACGCGGCCTTCGCCGGCCAGGGCGTCAACATGGAGCTGTTCCAGATGTCGCAGGCCCGCGGTTTCGCGGTCGGCGGCACGGTGCACGTGGTCATCAACAACCAGGTCGGCTTCACCACCAGCGATCTGCAGGACGCGCGTTCCACGCTGTACTGCACCGACGTCGCCAAGATGGTCGGCGCGCCCATCCTGCACGTGAATGCCGATGATCCGGAAGCGGTCGTGTACTGCGCCGAGCTCGCGTACGACTTCCGTCAGCAGTTCGGCAAGGACGTGGTCATCGATCTCGTCTGCTACCGCCGTCACGGCCACAACGAAGCCGACGAGCCGGCGGCGACGCAGCCGCTGATGTACCAGGTCATCCGCAAACACCAGACCCCGCGCGAGCTCTACACCGCGAAGCTGGTCGCCGAAGGCGTGATGGCCGAGGCCGATGCCAAGGCGATCGTCGACGGCTACCGCAACAAGCTCGACGCGGGCGAAGTCACCGTCGAACTCGCCGATGCCAAGCCGAGCGACTACGAGCTGACGATCGACTGGGATCCCTATCTCGCCGGCCGTCTGACCGACACGCTCGACACCACGGTGTCGGTCGACAAGTTGAAGGCCCTGGCGACGCAGATCACCACGCTACCCGAGTCCGTCACGCTGCAGGCGCGCGTCGCCAAGATCTACGACGACCGCCGCAAGATGGCGCGCGGCGAACAGGCCGGCGACTGGGGCTTTGCCGAGAACCTCGCCTACGCCACCCTGCTCGACGCCGGCCACCGCCTGCGACTAGTGGGTCAAGACAGCGGCCGCGGCACGTTCTTCCATCGCCATGCGGTGCTGCACGACCAGACGTCCGGCAACAACTACATGCCGCTGCGCGAACTCGTGCAGAACCCGGAAGACGCGACGATCATCGACTCGCTGCTCAGCGAAGAAGCGGTCATGGCGTTCGAATACGGCTATGCGTCATCGGAGCCGGGCACGCTGTGCATCTGGGAAGGCCAGTTCGGCGATTTCGCCAACGGCGCCCAGGTGGTCATCGACCAGTTCCTGTCGTCGGGTGAAGCCAAGTGGGATCGCCTCTGCGGTCTGGCGCTGTTCCTGCCGCACGGCTATGAAGGCCAGGGCCCCGAGCACAGCTCGGCGCGCCTTGAGCGCTTCCTGCAGCTGTGCGCGCTCGAGAACATGATGGTCTGCGTGCCGACCACGCCGGCGCAGGCGTTCCACATGATCCGTCGCCAGCTGTGCATGACCACGCGCAAGCCGCTGGTCGTCATGACCCCGAAGTCGCTGCTGCGCCACAAGCTGGCCGTGTCCTCGCTCGAGGAACTGGCCAACGGCGAGTTCCAGCACCTGATTCCCGATGCCGACGCCGACCCGAAAAAGGTCACGCGCGTGGTCGCGTGTTCGGGCAAGGTCTATTACGACCTGCTGGAAGAGTCTCGCAAGCAGGGCCTCGACAACGTCGCACTGCTGCGCGTGGAACAGCTGTATCCGTTCCCACGCGAGCTGCTGGCCGCCGAGCTCAAGCGCTTCCCGAAGGCCACCGAACTGGTGTGGTGTCAGGAAGAGCCGCAGAACCAGGGCGCCTGGTACCAGATCAAGCACCACCTCGAGTTCTGCTCGGGTGCCAAGCAGTCCGTGCATTACGCCGGTCGCGCACGCTCGCCCTCGCCCGCCGTAGGTCATTTCAACGACCACGTCGCCGAGCAGCAGCAGCTGATCGCCGATGCGCTGGTCAACGATCTCGCCGGCAAGGTGCTCGCCGAATAATCCGGCGCGCACTCCGCTCATCCATTCCCCACATTCAACGCTTTTCCAGGAAGCCACATGGCCACTGAAATCAAAGTCCCGGTCCTGCCCGAATCCGTCTCCGACGCGACCATCGCCACCTGGCACAAAAAGGCCGGCGATGCGGTCAAGCGCGACGAGAATCTCGTCGACCTGGAGACCGACAAGGTCGTCCTCGAAGTGCCTTCGACCGTCGACGGCGTGCTGAAGGAAATCAAGTTCGAAGAAGGTGCGACGGTCAACAGCGCGCAGGTCATCGCGATCATCGAGGAAGGCGCCGCAGCAGAAGCGCCGGCCGCCGAATCGGGCGCCAAGGACAAGGAAGCGCCGGCCGCCGGCGCCGAGGAAGTGCAGCCGAAGTCGGACGCCAAGAAGGCCGACGAGAAGGCGCCCGCCTCGACCAAGCCGCAGACATCGTCGGGCAAGAACGATGGCCTGCCGCCGGGCGCACGTTTCACTGCCGAGACCAAGGGCATCGACGCCTCGCAGGTCGAAGGCACGGGGCGCCGCGGTGCGGTGACCAAGGAAGACCTGCTGAACTACGCCTCGGGCAAGACCCCCGGCGTGTCGGGTGGCGCACGTCCGGAAGAGCGCGTGCCGATGACCCGCATCCGCAAGACCATCGCTGCACGCCTGATGCAGTCGAAGGAATCGATCGCGATGCTGACCTCGTTCAACGAGGTCAACCTCGGCAAGGTGATGGCGCTGCGCAAGGAACTCGGCGAGCAGTTCCAGAAGGACTACGGCATCAAGCTCGGCTTCATGAGCTTCTTCGCCAAGGCCGCGGCCAACGCGCTGGCCAAGTACCCGGTGGTTAACGCCTCGGTCGACGGCACCGACATCATCTATCACGGCTACGCCGACATCTCGGTCGCCATCTCGACCGATCGCGGTCTGGTGACGCCAGTGCTGCGCAATGTCGAGCGCCAGGGCTTTGCCGAAATCGAGCAGGGCATCGCCGATTACGCCAAGAAGGCGCGCGACGGCAAGCTGGGCCTGGATGACCTGCAGGGCGGTACGTTCACGATCACCAACGGCGGCACCTTCGGCTCGCTGATGTCGACGCCGATCGTCAACCCGCCGCAGTCGGCGATCCTGGGCATGCACGCCATCAAGGAGCGCGCGATCGTCGAGAACGGCCAGGTGATCGCCGCGCCGATGATGTACCTGGCGCTGTCCTACGACCACCGCATCATCGACGGCAAGGACGCGGTGCTGTTCCTGGTGGACATCAAGAACCAGCTGGAAAACCCGCACCGCATGCTGCTCGGCATGTGATGCGCCGCGACCCCCTCCACGGAGGGGGTTCGCACGTGTGGCGCCCGCGCCGCACCCCCAAATTCGCCGCATCGGCACCCTGCCCTCTACCGCAGGCATCGAAAGAAGGAATTCCCCCATGGCTGAACAATTCGACGTCGTCGTCATCGGTGCCGGCCCGGCCGGTTACCACGCCGCCATCCGCGCCGCGCAGCTCGGCAAGACCGTCGCCTGCATCGACGCCGCGCTGGGCAAGGACGGCAAGCCTGCCCTCGGTGGCACCTGCCTGCGCGTGGGCTGCATTCCGTCGAAGGCGCTGCTCGATTCCTCGCGCCAGTTCTGGAACATGGGCCACATCTTTGGCGACCACGGCATCAGCTTCAAGGATCCGAAGATCGATGTCGAAGCGATGATCGGTCGCAAGGACAAGATCGTGAAGCAGTTCACCGGCGGCATCGCGATGCTGTTCAAGGCGAACAAGGTCACGCCGTACTACGGCTTCGCCACGCTGCACGCCGATCGTCTGGTCAAGGTCGCGCAGCACGACGGCACCGAAGTCGAGTTGACCGGCGCCAACGTCATCATCGCCGCGGGTTCGGATTCGATCGAATTGCCGTTCGCGAAGTTCGATGGCGACACCATCGTCGACAACGTCGGCGGCCTGGACTTCACCGAAGTGCCGAAGCGCCTGGCCGTCATCGGCGCCGGCGTGATCGGTCTGGAGCTCGGCAGCGTGTGGAAGCGTCTCGGCGCCGAGGTCACGATCCTCGAAGCACTGCCCGACTTCCTCGCACTGGCCGACGCCGAAGTGGCGAAGACCGCGCTGAAGGAATTCAAGAAGCAGGGCCTCGACATCAAGCTGGGCGCCAAGGTCTCCAAGACCGAGATCACCGGCAAGGGCAAGAAGAAGGAAGTCGTCGTCAGCTACACCGACGGCAGCGGCGAGCAGACGATCACCGTCGACAAGCTGCTGGTCGCCGTGGGCCGCAAGGCGGCGAGCAAGGGCCTGCTGGCCGACGACAGCGGCGTGAAGCTGACCGATCGTGGCCAGATCGAAGTCGACGACCACTGCCACACCGGCGTCGATGGCGTGTGGGCGGTCGGTGACTGCGTGCGCGGCCCGATGCTGGCGCACAAGGGCTTCGAGGAAGGCATCGCGGTCGCTGAACTCATCGCCGGCCTGCCGGGCCACGTCAATTTCGACACGATTCCGTGGGTCATCTACACCGAGCCGGAGCTGGCCTGGGTCGGCAAGACTGAGCAGCAGCTCAAGGACGAAGGCATCCCGTACAAGGCGGGCAGCTTCCCGTTCGCCGCCAACGGTCGCGCGGTTGCGATGATCGAGGCCACGGGCTTCGTCAAGGTACTCGCGCACGCCGAAACCGATCGCGTGCTCGGCATGCATCTCGTCGGCGTCAACGTCTCCGAGCTCGTGCACGAAGGCGTGCTGACGATGGAGTTCAGCGGCTCTGCCGACGACCTCGCCCGCATCTGCCACGCGCATCCTTCGCTGTCGGAAGTGGTGCACGACGCGGCCATGGCGGTCGACAAGCGGTCGATCCACAAGGCGAACTGAGTTCCATCGCCTTGACCCAAGAAGGCTCCGCCCAGGCGGAGCCTTCCTGCTTTCCGGCCCGGCGAACCGTCTGCACGCCACCGGGCGATCACCTCCGACTACAAGGACATCCCTGATGAAATCGATCTGTGTCTACTGCGGCTCCAACGCCGGCAACAAACCCGTCTACGCCGAACGCGCGATGGCGCTGGGCGATCGGCTCGCGAAAGACGGCCTGCGTTTGGTCTACGGCGGCGGCAACGTCGGCCTGATGGGCACCGTCGCCAACGCCGTGCTCGAAGCCGGCGGCGAAGTGACTGGCGTGATCCCGCAGCAGCTCGCCGACTGGGAAGTCGCGCACCGCGGCCTGACGGAACTCGAGATCGTCGATTCGATGCACGCCCGCAAGATGCGCATGTTCGAACTCTCCGACGGCTTCGTCGCCCTGCCCGGCGGCTTCGGCACGATGGAAGAGATCTTCGAGATGCTGACCTGGCGCCAGCTCGGCATCGGCAACAAGCCCTGCGCCTTCCTCGACATCGACGGCTTCTACGCCCCGCTGATCGGCATGATCGACCGCATGGTCGAAGAGCGGTTCCTGCACCCGGATCAGCGCGCCGACCTCTGGTATGGCAGCGACATCGACGAGATGCTGGCGTGGATGCGGGCGTATGAGCCGGCGCAGGCGAGCAAGTGGATCGACGAGAAGCGGCGCAGTGTTGTGAAGTGAGCTGATTCGCAGTGGGGGTGCTGCACCAAGGCAATCCACTGCGAATGCTTAAGAGCTCACCATATTCGCTTGGATCATTTCGATCGCGAAAATGGATCCCAGCTTTCGCTGGGATGACGTTCCCGGGATCTGTCACTTCCCGTGTCCGGTAATGTCACGCCCGTCGCCCCAGCGAAAGCTGGGGCCCATTTTGATCTTCATGCGACATTGGCTCGCGGCCCAGTCCGACAACCCGCCATACACCTGCCTGCAACGATCGGAGCTCCGACCTTGTAGCCGCCACCATGCGCGACCGCCTCCCTTGCACCTACATCCTCGCCAGCGCACCACGCGGCACGCTCTACATCGGCGTGACATCGAATCTCCCGCAGCGCGTCTGGCAACACCGCCACAATCTGACAGCAGGCTTTACCTCGAAGCACTGTATCCATCATCTCGTGTGGTTCGAAACGCACGACACGATGGAGGCCGCGATCGTCCACGAGAAGCGCATGAAGGCCTGGCGGCGCCTGTGGAAGCTCCAGCTGATCGAGTCGACCAATCCCGATTGGCACGACCTGTATCCTGACCTCATCTGACACCCCGAGGTTTCCGGATGCCCATTCCCGCCCGTTTCGACGCCTTCCGTATCCACAACGACGACGCCGGTTACCGCAGCGGCATCGAGCAGATCGCCATCGATGACCTCGCCGACGGCGAGATCGACATCGCGGTCGCGCATTCGTCTGTGAACTTCAAGGACGCGCTGGCGGGCACCGGCAAGGGCAAGATCCTGCGGCGCTTTCCCCTGGTCGGCGGCATCGATGTCGCCGGGCATGTGCTCGCCTCGCGAGATCCGGCGTTCAAGGAAGGCGACGCAGTGCTCGTCACCGGCAGCGGCCTGTCCGAGACGCGCGACGGCGGCTACACGCGCTACGCGCGCGTCGAATCGAAATGGGCCGTGCCCCTGCCCGCCGGGTTGAGCCTGCGCGAAAGCATGATCCTCGGCACCGCCGGATTCACTGCGGCGCTCGCCTTGCTGCGCATGCACGAGAACCGGCAGACACCGGAACTCGGGCCGCTCGCCGTCACCGGCGCGACCGGCGGCGTGGGTTCGCTCGCGGTCGACATCTTCAGCAGCGCGGGCTTCGAAGTGCACGCGGTCAGCGGCAAGCCCGAGCATGCGGATTATCTGAAAACGATTGGCGCATCGGAGGTGCTCGGACGCGATGCACTCGGC
Source organism: Luteimonas sp. AC640a (assembly GCF_979256585.1). Classification (NCBI taxonomy): domain Bacteria; kingdom Pseudomonadati; phylum Pseudomonadota; class Gammaproteobacteria; order Lysobacterales; family Lysobacteraceae; genus Luteimonas; species Luteimonas sp. AC640a. Next base: position 902,208 of record NZ_CEEDOV010000007.1, read on the forward strand.
ACCACGCGCCCGATGGAATCCGCACGCTTCGGTGGCGGGCTCGACAATGTCGGTGGTCCGATGCTGGTCAGCCTGCTCGCGCAGACGGTGCCCTACGGCAACGTCGCCAGCGCCGGGCTCGCTGCGAGCGCGGACCTCGGTGCCACAGTCATGCCCTTCATCATCCGCGGCGTATCGCTGCTGGGCGTGGCATCGGCGGGTACGCTGCGCGATGTGCGCGACGCGGTCTGGCAGCATCTCGCCAGCGACTGGAAGCCGCGGCATCTCGATGCGATCTGCACCCGCGACGTCGGATTGTCGGAATTGCCGAATGTGTTCGACACGATGCTCGGTGGCGGCTCATTTGGGCGGACGCTCGTCACGCTTTGATGTCAGTTGTGCGCGCGAGCGCTGAATGCGCGGATAGAATCGCAATCGATATATCGAGGGGGAATCGATGGCACGCATTCTGATCGTGGACGACTCGCCGTCCCAGTTGATGGGCATCCGGCGCATCGTCGAAAAGCTCGGCCATGAGGCACTGACCGCAGAGGACGGCCAGGCCGGCGTGGACGCGGCCAAACGTGAGCTGCCGGACCTCATTCTGATGGATGTGGTGATGCCGAACCTCAACGGTTTCCAGGCCACGCGTTCGATCACGCGCGAGCCGACGACCGCGCACATCCCGGTGATCCTGGTGACCACGAAGGACCAGGACACCGATCGCGTCTGGGGTATGCGCCAAGGTGCGAAGGCCTACCTCACCAAGCCCTTCAGCGAAGTCGAGCTATCGGACGCGATTCTCAAAACGATCGGAGGCGGTGCGGCGCCGGCTGCTTGAGTTTGCGCTGATGCGACGGCGCTTCGCGGCGTGTCACTGCCGTACCAGCGGCATTCGACTGACGCTTGTCTGGACAAGCTGGCGCCCATGTTGATCTTTGCGCGCCCTCGCCCAGCCCCAAGAATCAAACCGGATGACCAGTCATCCGGCTGTTGAGAAAAGCGTTCCAGCGTGACTGGACATACGTCTGTTGAAAGCCGCTGGGATGACGAACTAGAGCCGGCAGTCTCTGATTGTCCGACTTCCGCCTCAGCACAGGCTGGACAGTCGCCGCCTACTTCTTCCCGACCGCAAACGAATCGCGCAGGGCCTCGTACGCCGCGACCTGCAGCATGTCGTTCGCGACCGGTGCCTGGATCTCGAGTTCGACGATCTGGTCGCCATCCGGCGCACCGCCGGCACCCGGTAATCCACGCCCGCGCAGACGCAGTTTGCGTCCGGCTTCCGAACTCGCCGGGATCTTCAGATCCACATGCCCGCCGAGTGTCGCAACGCTGATCGTTGCTCCCAGCGCCGCATCCCACGGCGCGATCGGCAAGGTGTGGATGATGTTGCGGCCGTCGACTTCGAAATCCGGATGCGCGGCGTATTCGATTTCCAGCAGCAGGTCGCCGCCGTGCTGGCCCTGTCGCGGCAGGCGCACGACCTGCCCCGGCCGGATGCCGCGCGGAATCTTCACCTCGAAGGTCTTGCCCATCACCGGCACGCGCACGCTGTCGCCGCGGTGGATCGTCTCCAGCGTCACCGCCAGACGCGCGCGCGTGTCGCCGCGCGGCTGCGGACCGCCGCGACCGGGCTGTTGCGGACCGGCATAGCCGCCCGCGCGCCGGCCGAACATCTGTTCGAAGAAATCGCTGAATCCCCCGCCCGCGCCACCGCCGGCGAAGATCTCGTCGAAATCCACACCGCCCGGTCCACCACCGAATCCGCCCGGTGGCGGCTGCACGTCGTCGCCCGGCCGGTAGCCGCGTGCACGCAGGCCGTCGTAGGCCTTGCGCTTCTCCGGGTCGCGCAGCGCCTCGTAGGCCTCGTTGACCGACTTGAAGGTGTCTTCCGCGCCCGGCTCCTTGCTGACGTCCGGGTGGTACTTGCGCGCGAGCCGGCGGTACGCGGTCTTGATCTCCGCATCGCCCGCGTTCGGCTCGACGCCGAGAATCTCGTAGTAATCCTTGAACTGCATCTGTTTTGCGTCCGGTGCGGGCGCGTGCCCGTCAGGAATGGAACGCCACGATCGGCGACGGCCCGCAGGATACCTGCAGGCCGTCGCCACGTCGTGGATGCCGAAGCTGCAGATGACGCAGCCGCGGCCGATCAGCCCTTACTGGCGCGTGCCTGCCTCCGGCGCCGCACCGACCTGGATGCGACGCGGCGTGGACTCGGCGCGCTTGGGAATGCTGATCTCGAGCACGCCGTGATGGCCGCTGGCGGTGATCGCATCGGCGTCGGCGCTGTCGGGCAGGGTGAAGCGACGATGGAAGCGACCGGTGTTGCGCTCGACGCGCGAGAACCGCACTTCGTTGGCGTCGCTGTCGATGGCGTCCTGGCTCGCAGGCGCACGTTCGCCCTTGAGGCTCAGCACACCCCTGTCCATCCAGATCTCGACCTGCGCCGGATCGATGCCCGGCAGGTCGGCGAGGATCACGAAACGCGAGCGCTCCTCGCGGATGTCGACGCGCGGCGTCCACTCGCTGGTGACGACCGACGATGCATCGGCATCACCGTGAACGAATTGCTGCAGGAACTGGCGCATCTCGTCGTGCAGACGCGGCGAGGTGTCGCGGGCCGAGAGACGGGCGACGGCGCGAAACGCTTCATGGCGCATGGAATGACTCCGAACTTGGGCGGCACCGGTGGCCGCGATGTCCCCGATCTGGGTGCCGGCGCGGGGCTTTCAAGCATCGCCGTGAGCTCACGCCATGAGCGGCTAGACTTCCGTTCACCCTCCCCCGGAACGCCCCCATGACGATCCAGATCGGCGACACGATTCCCGAAGTCGCGCTCAAGCACATCCACGACGGCGTCCGCGTCATCGACACCCCGACGCTGTTCACCGGCAAGCAGGTCGTGCTATTCGCAGTGCCCGGCGCGTTCACGCCGACCTGCTCGGAACATCACCTGCCCGGCTTCGTCGAACACTTCGAGACCTTCCGCAAGCGCGGCATCGACGTGATCTGCATCGCCGTCAACGATCCCTTCGTGATGCAGGCCTGGGGCGAAAGCGTCGGCGTGCCGGACGGCCTGCAGATGGTGTCCGATGGCAACGGCGATCTGGTCAAGGCGATGGGCCTGGAGATGGACGCCAGCGCCTACGGCATGGGCCTGCGCGCGAAGCGCTTCGCGCTGTATGCCGAAGATGGCGTGGTCAAGCAGTTGTTCGTCGAAGCGCCGGGCGAGTTCAAGGTCTCGTCGGCGGAGCATGTGCTGGCGAATCTGGGGTGAGCGTTGCGCTTTAAAGCGCGCGCATCTTCTGCAACCCAGAAACATTCCTCGCGTCGCCCCAGCGCACGCTGGGGCCCATTTTGATCTCGGTTTCAACGTCGGAAATCAGGATCAAAAATGGATCCCAGCCTTCGCTGGGATGACGGTCAATACGCCCTCGAGGGTTTCGGTCAGAAGCCTCACTCCGCCACCCGAAACTCCACGCTCCGCCACGCCCCGTCATCCGCGAGCACCGTTAGCGTATGCGCGCCCGGCGTGTCGAACTCGTGCCGCAGCCACTGCGTGCCGCGCGTCTCGCCGATCCAGCGGCCGTCGAGCAGCCACTGCACGCGTCCCTCGCTGCCGAGCGCGCGCAACTGCAGGCGCACGCCATGCGTGCTGTTCGGTGGCCGTGCCAGCAGGGTGCCGGGGGTCAGGCCTTCGATGTGCAGGGCCTCTGACGCGTCGCGGCCGTCGGGCGCGCAGTCCGGCGACAACGCGGGCAGTCTCGATGCCTGGCGCGCCGTCGCCGGCAACCACGGCGCTACAAGAGCGGGCCAGCGGGCGACTTCAGTGCTGCGACGCACGTGCGTCGCGCTGCACTCGGCGGACAGACGCAAGCCGCTGGTCGCATCGACATCGAAACGCACGACGCCCGCGCCCCAGCGACGTGCATCGCGTTCCGGCAGCGTCGGCGGCACGTTGCCGTCGAGCGTCCAGGCATCGCGGCGGCGCTGGCACAACGCAGCGATCTGCGTGTCCGCAGCCGTACCGAGTGGCCAGCAGATCTCGACTTCGCGCACGTTGCGCGGCGGCGGCGTGCGTACTGCGTCGGCGCGATCGCGCGGCAGGCTGTCAACGGTCTCGAACAGCAATGGCAGTGCAGTCACCGCGCCGTACTGGCCCGGCAGCGGCGTGCCGTCGGGCCGCCCCACCCACACACCGACCGTGTAGCGATGCGTCCCACCGATCGCCCAGGCGTCGCGATAGCCATAGCTGGTGCCGGTCTTCCACGACACGCGTGGACGACCGCCTGTGTCGAAGGTCTCGATGCGCTCGCCGGGCCGCGGATTCGATTCGAGGATCTCGCGCACGATCCACGCCGCGCCCGGCGACATCAGTCGGCGTTCGACCAGCGGCGCATCGGGCGTCAGCCGCACACGGCCGGCGATGCCTTCGCGATGCAATGCGGCATGCGCCCCGACCAGCTGTTCCAGCGTCGCGCCCGTGCCGCCGAGGATCAGCGACAGGTTCGGCACCGCGCCACGCGGAAAGCGCAGGGTCACGCCGGCATTCTCCAGCCGCGCCGCGAAACGCGCAGGGCCGACGCGATCGAGCAGATCGACCGCGGGCACGTTGAGCGACAGCCGCAATGCGTCGTCCGCCGCGACCGGTCCGTTGAACGCGGCGTCGAAGTTGCCGGGGCGGTACCCGTCGAAGGACTGCGGCGCATCGCTCATCAGGCTGCCGGAATGGATCAGGCCGTCATCGAGCGCCATGCCGTAGAGGAACGGTTTGAGCGTGGAACCCGGCGAGCGCCACGCGCGGACCATGTCCACGTGTCCCAACCGCGCGCGGTCGCCGAACGCGACCGAACCGACATATGCCTGTGCCTCCAACGTGCGGTTGTCGACGACGAGCAGCGCGGCCGAGGTGCGCTCGGGCAATTGCGAGAAGTAACTCGACACGCGCTGTTCCAGCACGCGCTGCAGGCCGATGTCGATCGTCGACACGATGCGCGCCTGTCGCGGTGCGGATTCGCGTAGACGCTGCGCGAGCAATGCCGCGTGCATCGGCTGACGCAGGCTGCGCGCGACGACTCCTTCGACCTTGGCATCGTCGACCTCGGCGCGCGACCACACACCCAGCGTCGCCATGCGTTCGAGCACCTTGTCGCGCGCCATGCGTGCGGCCTCGGGTTCGCGGTCCGGGCGCAGCCGGCTCGGCGCCTGCGGCAACACTGCGAGCAGCGCGGCCTCGGCGTGCGAGAGCTGCGACGCCGGTTTACCGAGATAAGCCCAGCTCGCGGCCTCGACGCCTTCGATCGTGCCGCCGAACGGTGCGCGCGTCAGATACAGCGCGAGGATCTCGTCCTTGGATAGATGCACTTCCAACTGCACCGCGCGCAGCACCTGCACAAGCTTGCCGCCCACGGTGCGGCCACGCGGTGTCGGATCGAGGATGCGCGCAACCTGCATCGTCAGCGTCGAACCACCCGAGACGATGCGCCCGCCTCGCGTCCACTGCCCCGCCGCGCGTGCGAGCGCCCAGGGATTGATGCCCGGATGGCGACGGAACCAGCGGTCCTCGTAGCCGAGCAACGCCTGCAAGTACAGCGGCGACACCCTGTCCGGCGTCGCGGGGTGCCGCCATACGCCGTCGGCATCGGCGAACGCGCGCAGCGGCGTGCCGTCGCGCGCGACGACGATGACGCTGGTGTCGGCGCGTGTCGGCAACTGGGGTGGGAATGCGAGGTCGAGTGCCAGCAGTGTCAGCAACACGGCAACCGTGCCCCAGCGCAGGAGCGCGAGCGCACCGGAACGCAGACGCGTGGCGCGCTCAGTCGCCAGACGCCCGCCCCGCATCGGTTGCGCGCGCATCGGCCGATGACAGACGCAGCATATCCGCACCGCCCGACGCATCGTCATGCATCAGCAGCGCCCGGATTCCGGGACGGCATCCGATGCACTGGCTCGCGCGTCGCGCACCGATGCGGGCACCGCCCGGTCTGATCGTGGAGAACCGCACCGACGTGGTCTCGCCACGCCTCAAGGCCGGGCAGGACGGAAGGCGAACGGCACGCGCCTGACACGCAACGCCGGACCTGCCACGTAGCGCCAGCTGGCGACGGCGGACCGGGCAGAGGCCTGCCAGGCCGGATGCCCGGATGCCGCCACAACCCGCGACGTCTGGACGGCGCCATCGGGGCCGATCTCCAGTTCGAGCGTGAGCGCGCCCTCCCGGAGTTCGGTGATGCGTGGCGCTTCGGGCGCCGGACAATACAGAAGTTCGGGATCCATCGCGGTGCAGGCGACGTCCGATGGGGGCACCGCACTCGCTGGAACGGCAAGCGCGATCAGCCACGCGGCCTGCCGAGTGGCCGAACGCGTGACCGAAGAGATCAAGGCTGCACCACCGTGATCCGCGCGGGCACCGACGTACCGACCCCACGCAACTGCGGCCGGTACATGTCCTCGACCAGCGGCGGCGGCGCGGTGTAGGTGCCGGGGCTGACGGCGCGTACAAGGTAGAACACGCGCGCGGTGCGGCCGCTGTCGAGCTTGAGCGCGGCGACGTAGCGGTCGTCACGGTACTCCTCGTGCTGCACCGTCGCCGCGCTGCCGCGCTCGGTGATCTGAATGCCGTCGACGACGACATCCGCCCACTGCTTCGCATCGCCCAGATTGAAGTTCTCGACTTCCAGACCCGCCGGCAACAGATCCGTCAGCAGCGCATCGGGCATGTCGCGGTCGGCGACGACCGAGACTGCGACGATCAGCGCCTCGCCCTCCTTCAGCGGCCCCGGCGTCCACGGCTTGCCGTCGGTGCCGTAGAGCCGGCGCTCGACCTTGATAACGCTGGCATCGGCGGCCGGCGCCTGACGCGGCACGCCGGCGACGTCGATGTTCGCGTACATCGGCGGTTCGCCCTGCGGGTTGAAGCGTACGCCACGACGCAGGCCGGCCTCGTCGTAGGCGCGGCCGACGATGGTCGCAGCCGCCACGGCCTCGTCGACATCGCCTTCGCGCAGCGTGCCACCGACGCGCTTGCGCTGATCGGACGACAGCGCACGGCCGAGGCGGGCGAGCGCGATCTGTTCCTGCGTGCTGAGGTACATCCAGCCACGGTTGCGACGCACGTCGACCTCGCGACCGATGTCGACTGCGCGCGCGTCGAACGCAGGCTTCGCGACGCCGCGTTCGTGGGTCAGCGCGATCATCAGCGAGGCGTCACGCAGTGGCGTGCCGTAATCCCACAGATAGCCGGGACGGTCGCCTTTGAAATCGAACCCGGCCTGCACCGCGCGTTCGCCGCGCGCCTTGTCGCCCTGCAGCGACAGCGCGAGGCCCAGATGCACCAGCGGCAGGCCGCTGAGCGTGCGGCCGCGGTCGTTGTCGTAGAGCGCGCGCAGCGTGCCCAGCGGCGCGCGGTTCACGCGTGCCAGCACGTAGCCGGCGTAGGCGCGATACGCGAAGCGCAGATGCTCGCGATGGTCCTGACCATAGAACTCGTTGCCGCCCGACAGCAGATCCTCGCCAAGACGCTCCAGCGATTTCTGCAGCACCGCATCGGGCACCGCGAAGCCGGCATCGCGCGCGTCGAGCAGAAACTCGACGATGTACGGGGTCAGCATCGGATTGACGTAGCCGTCGCTGCCCCACATCGAGAAGTGCCCGGTACCGACCTGCATCGATGCCAGCCGACCGAACGCTGCCTCGACGAACTGCCGGCGCTTGGCCGCATCGACGCCCTGGATGCCGAGCATCGACACCGTGGCGTCGTCGAGCTGCAACGCCGCGTAGCCGCGGCTCGTTGTCTGTTCTGCGCAGCCGTAGGGATACGACAGCGCGCCGGTGATCGCGGCCGCGAACGGAATCGGCGGCAGGGCGCTGACCGTGAAACGCGCATTGACCGACCCGGCCATCAACCCGTCCATCAAGCTCGTGTCGAGCGTTAACGGCGTGGCGCCGTCGAGCACCCGCGTGTTCGACCGCAGCACCGCCGGCCAGGCGGGTCGCACCGGCAGATCGTAACTGCGGTCGACGCGGACACCGGTGCCGTTCACCCGCACCCGCACCTTGGCGACGGTATAGCCCTCCTGCGCGGTCAGCGGAAAGCTCAGCGTGGTCTTGCCGTCGACGCCCAGTTCCACCTTGCGGCTGCCCTCGCCGATCGCCAGCGGACCGAGGCCGTCGACGCGTACGTCGAAGCTGCCGGCACGCCCGCTGAAATTGCTCAGATCCAGCGTCACCGTGCTGGTGTCGCCCGGCGCCATGACCCGCGGCATGCTGGCCTCGGCGACCAGCGGCGCGCGTACGACGGTTTCAACATCGCGGCTGCCATAGCGATCCGCCGACCATACGAGCGCAGACACCCGCAGCGTGCCGTTGAAATCCGGCAACTGAAGCGGCACGCGCGCATTGCCGCGCGCATCGAGCTTCACCGGGCCTGCGAACAGATCGACCGTCTGCACGCGCGCGGTCGGACGCCGCGCCTGCGGCAACGCGGCCAGCGGCGCATCGCCACCGAAGCGCAAACGCGCGGTGCCACCTTCGAAACTTTCGATCACGCGGCCGTAGAGATCGTAGGCATCCACGCCGAACCGGCGCTGCGCGAAGAAGTGCTTCCACGCATCGGGCACCGGGAAACGGGTGATGTTGAGAATGCCGACATCGACCGCCGACACCGTGACCCACGCCGCCTGACCGGCAAGCTGCGGCGCGCTGACGGTGACCTGCATCGGGCCTTCGGGCCGGATGAGCGCAGGTGCCTTGAGGCCGACGGCGACTCTTCGCTCGCGCCGTTCCATCGGTACGTGCGCCACGCCGACCGCGCGCGCCGGGGTGACCGTGCTGGTCGCGCTGCCGCCGCGGAACACCAGCGCGGTCACGTAGACATCGTGACGCTCCCAGTCCTCGGTGACCGGGATGTCGAACGTGCTGCCCGGCTTGGCGTCGATTTCCTGCAGATAGAGCATGCGGTCGCTTTCGACCATCAGCAGGCCTTTGCCCGGATGCGGCGGCGTCACCGTCACGCGCATCGTGTCGCCGGCGCGATAGCCGGCCTTGTCGAGCGCGACCTTCACCTTGTCGGGGCGTGCATCGAGACCGCGGTTGCCGTCGTCCCAGCTCCAGCCCGCGCGGAACGGATAGCGCGACACCAGTTTCGTCGCCGGATCCTCGACATCGATGCGGTACTCGCCCCACTCCACCGGAAAATCGAAGCGCGTGGCATCGCTGCCGGCATCGAGCGTGCGCGTCTCCACCGTCTCGAAGCGGCGCGTGAATTCGTAGCGCCAGCCGGCATCGTCGTTGCGCCAGTGGTAGTCGCGATGCTCGCGGATCAGCGAGACCTTGAGTCCGGCCTGCGGACGCGGCTTGCCATCCGCACCGACGCGCGTCAGTTCGAAGCGCGCATTGGTGTTGGGGTCCGCGCCGTCATCGGCTTCGAACAGCGGACGCACGCCGACCAGCGCATCGGCCGGCCACAGCACGCGCTTGAGCGTGCGATTGACGCTGCGGCCGCCGGTCTCGTACAGGCTGCCGGACACGATCGCGGCGATCGGCGTCGTCGGCTTCGCTTCTTCCGGCAGCGGGATGTCCGCGGTCAGTCGTCCCTGCGCATCGAACGTGCCCTCGACGACATCCTTGGCCTCGCGCGGCAGGTCGACGGTCGCATCACCGAACACGAAACCCGGCAGCCCTTCGACCGGCGACCGCTCCACCGCGAGCGCCAGGCGCGCAGTGAACCGGTTGCCGCTCGCGGGCGCGCCGTAGAGATACGCGCCGGTCGCCTGCAGCTTCAGCGGCTCACCGGGACGCAGCACCGCTTGCGCGTCGAGATCGAGCTTCATGCGCTCGGGCAGGAATTCCTCGATCCGCAGCGTCATGCCCTGCACCGCTTCGCGCGCAGCAGGATCGGTGCGGAATTCGACGCGCCAGCTGCCGGTGGGCGCATCGACCGGAATCTCGCGCTCGAAACGGAAGTAGCCGCTCTCGCCCGGCTCGACACGGGTTTCGAAGAAGGTCTTGCCGTCGGGCTGACGCAGGCGCGCGAACAGCGACTGCGAGCGACCGTCCTTGGCCGCGACCGGTCGTCCGTCCTGATCGCGCAGCAGCGCCGACACGCGCACGGTCTCACCCGGGCGATACAGATCACGACCCGACCACGCGAACACGTCGAACCAGGCCTGCTCGCGGCCGCTGACCGCGAACTCCGACAGGTCCAGCGCCGGCTGGTTGAACGGCAGCAGCGAGACATCGCTGGCGCGGCTGGCGACCAGCACATGGCCGGCGTCCAGCGTGTAATCGAGCATCGCATTGCCCTTGGCATCGGTGCTCGCGCGATAGACGGTGGCGCCCTTGGCATCGAGCACCTTCAGCTCGGCGCTGCCGATCGGCGCGCCGTTCTGCAGCGATGCGGTGTGCACGAACAGCTTTTCGCCATAAGCGCGCGCGTGCAGGCCGATGTCGCTGACGGTGAAAAACGCGGTTTCGTACTGGTCCTCGAACGCGCCCGCGCGCTTCATCACCGCGAAGTACAGGCCCGGCTGCTGCAGCTCGCGGATCTCCTGTAACGGCAGATAGGTCAGCACGCGCTCGTTGCGCGCGCCGTCGATCGCGAAGCGGTTCACGTAGACCGGCTTGGCCAGCTTCGACAGCGGCGTGTTCTCGCCCCAGCGGTTGTCGAGTTCCCAGCTGCCGCGGCGGCCGCCGCGCTGGTACTGCGTGAGGAACGCGGGCAGCGATTCGTCATCGACGCGCAGGAATTCGACGTCGACCTCGGCGACGTTGATCGAGACGATCGGCAGGCCGCGCGATTCCTTGGCAGGCAACACGCTGCCCTGCGAAGCGAAACCCACGACCGGGTCGAGTTCGCCAGTGAACACCTTGCGTTCGACGTCGGCGCCCAGGGTGTCACCGCCTGCCGAGGCCAGCTTGCCGGACAGGCGCACCGTGTAGTCGCGGTTCGCCTCGACGTGCGGGAAACGCAGCACCTTGCCGTCGTCGTCGAGCGTCCAGCTGCCTTCGCGAGCGGCGCCGTCGGTAAAGGTCACCAGCGCATCGAAGTCCTGGGTGCCAACCAGGGGTTCGGAGAACTCGAGCGCCAGTGCGAGCGACCCGTCGCGCTGGTCGGGAAATGCGCGCACCAGACCGAACCCTACGATCGTCTCGCGATCGGTCTGGATCGCCTCGCCGCTGACGCCAGGCGTCTGACCGGCCGTGTCGCGTTTGCAGGCCGCCAGTCCAAAGGCGAGGAGCAGGACCGTGAGGCCTGCAAGCAAATGACGCATGCGCAGCGATGCGCGTTCGGTTCCGAAGGACATCCGCTGTACTCCGCTGGGCGTTGGCCGCGAGTATAGGCTGCGGGTGTGGCGTTCCGGGCGCAGTCGATGGGCGGATCGGGCCGCGTTTCGGCGCGGCGTCGCGTCAGGGTTCGCAGGGGGCCCTGAAAACGAAAAAGGGCCGGCAATGCCGGCCCTTTTCCATCACGCGAAACGCATCAGGCGTCAGGCGATGCCGTCGGTGCGTCCACCGTCGGCGTCTCGCCCGGCGGCAGTGCATCGATGTCGTCTTCGCTGCTGTCGACGATCGAGCCGTCGACGCGCTCGATGCCCTGCAGGCGCTCGTCCTTGGACACGCGCATCAGGGTCACGCCCTGCGTGTTGCGGCCGACGCGTGCGATCTCCGAGGCGCGGGTGCGCACCAGCGTGCCGCCGTTGGAGATCAGCAGCACTTCGTCGTGGTTGCGCAGTAGCACCGCGCCGACCAGCGGACCATTGCGCTCGGTGGTCTGGATGCCGATGACGCCCTGCGTGCCACGACCCTTGCGCGGGTATTCCGACAGCGGCGTGCGCTTGCCGTAGCCGTTCTCGGTCGCGGTGAGGATGTACGGAATGTCGTCGCCCGCACCGGTTTCGACCTCCACGTCGCCGGCCGTCGCTTCGATCGTCGTGTCTTCGGCGGTGTCCTCGGCCTCGTCCTCGATGCCGCCCGCGCTCTCGGATACGATCAGGCTCACCACCTGCTCGCCCTTCGTCAGGCGGATACCGCGCACGCCACCGGCAGTGCGGCCCATCGAACGCACACGGTCTTCGCCGAAGCGCACCGTCTTGCCGTTCGACGCGAACAGCAGCACGTCCTTGTCGCCATCCGTCAGCGCCACGCCGATCAGCGCATCGCCCTCGTCGAGACGGATCGCGATCTTGCCGCGCGCAAGGCGATAGGCGAACTCGGTGAGCGGGGTCTTTTTGACCGTGCCCGCGCGCGTGGCAAAGAACACGTACTGGCTTTCGAGATACTCGCGCACCGGCACGACGGCCTGCACTTTCTCGTTCGCTTCCAGCGGAATCCAGTTGATGATCGGACGGCCGCGCGCATTCGGGCCGGCGTCGGGCAACTGGTGCACCGGCAGCCAGAACACACGTCCGGCGCTGGTGAACGTCAGCAGCGTGTCATGCGTGTTGACCAGCCACAGCTGCTCGATGAAATCCTCGTCCTTCGTCGCTGCCGCATTGCGACCGCGACCACCGCGCTTCTGCGCGCGATAGGCACTGACCGGCTGGCGCTTGGCGTAACCGGAATGCGACAGCGTGACCACCACGTCCTCGGGCGCGATGAGGTCGAGGATGTCGAGATCCTCTTCGCTGGCGCGGATTTCGCTGCGACGCGCGTCGCCGAATTCTTCCTTGACGTTGCGCAGCTCGGTGCGGATGACGTCCAGCAGCACGTCGGGGTTCTCGAGAATTTCGATCAGGCCACGGATCGTTTCCAGCAGCACTTTGTATTCGTCGGTGAGGCGGTCCTGCTCCAGCCCGGTCAGGCGGTGCAGACGCATCTCGAGGATCTGCTGCGCCTGGACGTCGGTCAGCTGGTAGTGACCATCGATGAGGCCGACGCCATCGGGCAGGTCCTCCGGACGCGAGGCCTCCGCACCGGCCGCACCGAGCAACGCGCCGACCAGACCCGCCGCCCAGCGCTGGGCGAGCATCCGCTCCTTGGCGACCTGCGGATTCTCAGACGTCTTGATCAGCTCGATCATCTCGTCGATGTTCGCGAGCGCGACCGTCAAACCTTCGAGGATGTGCGCGCGGTTACGCGCCTTGCGCAGCTCGAAGATCGTCCGGCGCGTGACCACTTCGCGGCGGTGACGGACGAAGGCTTCGAGGATCTGCTTGAGGTTCAGCAACTGCGGGCGGCCATCGACCAGCGCCACCATGTTGATGCCGAACACCGACTCCATCTGCGTTTGCGAATAGAGGTTGTTGAGCACCACATCGGCAGAATCGCCGCGCTTGATCTCGATGTAGATGCGCATGCCGTCCTTGTCGGACTCGTCGCGCAGCTCGCTGATGCCTTCGAGCTTCTTTTCCTTCACGAGCTCGGCGATCTTCTCGATCAGCCGCGCCTTGTTGACCTGGTACGGAATCTCGGTGACCGCGATCGCCTCGCGCCCGTTGTCCGCGACCTCGATGTCGGCACGCGCACGCATGCGTACGCGGCCCCGACCGGTGCGGTACGCCAGATGGATGCCGCCAACGCCGTTGATGATGCCCGCGGTCGGGAAATCGGGGCCGGGGATGTACTCCATCAATCCGTCGATATCGATCTCGGGATTGTCGATCAGCGCGATCAGCGCATCGATGACTTCGCCGAGATTGTGCGGCGGGATATTGGTCGCCATGCCGACTGCGATACCGGCCGAACCATTGACCAGCAGATTCGGGAACCGGGTCGGCATGACCGTCGGCTCGCTTTCCTTCTCGTCGTAATTAAGCTGGAAATTGACCGTTTCCTTGTCGATATCGGCCATCAGCTCGTGGCTGAGGCGCGCCATACGCGACTCGGTGTAACGCATCGCCGCGGCGGAATCGCCGTCGACCGAACCGAAGTTGCCCTGACCGTCGACCAGCATGTAGCGCAACGAGAACGGCTGGGCCATGCGCACCAGCGTGTCGTACACCGACTGGTCGCCGTGCGGGTGGTACTTACCGATGACGTCACCGACGATACGCGCCGACTTGAAATACGCCTTGTTGCTGTGCGCGCCGAGTTCGTGCATCGCGAACAGCACGCGACGGTGGACCGGCTTGAGGCCATCGCGGACGTCGGGGAGCGCGCGTCCCACGATCACGCTCATCGCGTAATCGAGGTAACTGCGACGCATCTCGTCTTCGAGGTTGACGGGGATGATTTCTTGCGCGGAATCGACCATCTAGAGGGTTTGCATCCTGTCTACGCGGTCCGGATTTCCGGCATTGGGCGCAAGGCACCAACGCGGCGCGTACCGGCCGCCGGCAACGCGATCAAAACGACAGGAAATCTTAGCACAAAAGCGGCCCTCGCAGGCCGCCTTTCCGACGCAAAAACAAACACTTATGCAGTTCTGGGCCTCGGATTCCCAGCGAATGCTGCGCGGGCAGCGAGAGATGCGCGCGCGCATGCTCCACTGTTAGCAGGCATCAGACGTTGAACAGCGCCTGCATCGACGCCGTGGACGGCCGCTCGACGACGCCCTGCTCGGTCACGATCGCATCGATCAGCTCACCCGGCGTCACGTCAAAGACCGGGTTCCAGGCCTGGATGCCATCGGCAACGGTGCGCGTGCCGCCGACGCCGAACAGTTCGCCCGGATCGCGCTGCTCGATCTCGATCAGATCGCCCGACGCGGTGTCCATGTCGACCGTCGACGACGGCGCGACGACCATGAACTTGACGCCGTGGTGCCGCGCGGCGATCGCCAGCTGGTAGGTGCCGATCTTGTTCGCCGTATCGCCGTTGGCGCAGATGCGATCCGCGCCGACGACGATCCACTGCACGGCGCCGGTCTTCATCAGATGCGCGGCGGCCGAGTCGGCGATCAGCGTCGCGTCGATGCCGTCCTGCTGCAGCTCCCACACCGTCAGGCGCGCGCCCTGCAGCCACGGCCGCGTCTCGCCGGCGAACACTTTGCCGATGCGCCCCTGCGCCATGCCGGCGCGGATCACGCCCAGCGCGGTGCCGAAGCCTGCCGTCGCCAGCGAGCCGGTGTTGCAGTGGGTCAGTACGCCACTGCCGGGCGCAATCAGTTCGGCGCCGAGCGCGCCCATATGCCGGTTCGCCGCGAGATCTTCCTCGGCGATCGCCTGCGCCTCACGCGCCAGCACCTCACGCCAGTCGGCACCCGACGTCGCCAGCACGCGGCGCATCCGCGCCAGCGCCCACGCCAGATTCACCGCCGTCGGCCGCGCGGCATTGAGCCGCTGCAACGCCGGTTCGAGTTTCGCCAGCGCAGCCGTCCCGTCCTCGGCCTCGATATCGCGCGCGCCCAGCACGGCACCCCACGCCGCCGCGATCCCGATCGCCGGCGCCCCGCGCACGGTGAGGTCATGGATCGCCTGGGCGACCTCGTCGCTGGTGGTGCACGACACATGCTCCACCACGAACGGCAGCTTGCGCTGGTCGAGCAGATCGAGCGTGTCACCGGTCCAGAGGATCGGGCGGATGTGGTCGTAGCGGTCGAAATCGAGGGGGGATGTGTTCATGGGGCCATTGTAAATCGGGGAGGTTGGATTGCTGTTGGTGGGAGTGGGTGTCGAGTTCTTGCAGCCGACGGCGTCCCCGCGCCTCGCCCACCGGCTTCCGCTTCCGCTCTGGCTTTCGCTTCCAGCTCTTGATCTGAATCGAGCCGTAGAGCGAGCCGAGCACCGGAGCCTGGCGTGGCCGAAGAGCAGCCCATGTCTGAGCGCAGCGAGTTT